>CAJTXM010000011.1 GCA_910583545.1 uncultured Christensenella sp.
TATGTACGGTAGACTTGGAAATGTCGAAATGAGAGGCGCAGGCCCGCACCGTCGTATTTGTCTCTATTATGTACTCCGCTTCTTTCCTCACTCGTTCGGAAATGTAATCAAACATACTTCTCTCCGCTGATTTTTGTATTATAAATTTATTCCTATGTGTGTCGAATTATGCGGTTTATTGTAAATAATAAGATTTTTCTTTACTCCACGGTTTCTATAAAATTGACTTTGCCTTCCAAATCTTTGAAAAGTTCACGCTTGTCTTTCGGGAGAGTGATGCTTTCAAGATTCACGCAGTCGTCAAGGTCGATTCCGAAGCGCATTGATTTCGGAATAACGATGGCTTTAAGCGACGTACAACCTGAAAAAGTTTCCCCGTAAACGGCTTCAACACCTTCGGGAATTACAAGCCGTTCGAGCGACGAACAGCCGTTGAAAGCGTTTTTTACTTCTATTATGTTTTTCCCTGACGGAATAACGCTGTTTTTGCATCCGCATATCACGATGTATTCGGGTTTTCCGTATCTCATTTTAAGCCAGACAAGGCAGTTCCCCCAATCGGCATACTTCGAATTACCTTCACCGACTTTTATGCTTTCGAGATAAGGTCCGCTTACAATAGCGTCGTAACCGATATCTTCCAGACTTGCGGGAATATATATGCTTTTTATTGCGTGACAGCGTTGAAAACAGCGCACGCCTACGCTTTTAATTCCTTCGGGAAAATGCAGATATTCTATTGACGCGCAATCCGAAAAAGCTTCGTAACCGATTGTTTCAAGACCTTCTGACATATCCAAGGTTTTCATACCCGAACATTTTTTAAACGCCTCACTGCCTATTTTTTTAAGTCCGCTTTTGAGCGAAGCGCCCGAAAGCTTTTTACAGTTGAAAAAGGCGTTATCGCAGATTTCTTCAAGGCTTTGAGGAAAAACCGCGTTTTCAAGTTCCGAACAGCCTGAAAAGGCGCCTGTTCCGATAGTCTTTACCCCTTCGGGAATAACTGCGTTTTTCAGCAGTTTACGCCCCGAAAAAGCGTTTGAGCCTATCTCCTTAATTCCCTGCGGAATTGCGCTTGCGTTACAGCCGATTAAAAGCACGCCCTTTTTTATATCAATTAAACATTCGCCTTCCGAACGGAATTTTTTGTTACCGCTCTCCACCGAAATTTTGCGAAGATTAACACAGCCGTCGAACGCGTGAATGCCTACCGCAGTTACGGCGGAGCCGATTACTACTTCTTCTATACTCTCGTTTTTTACGAAAGCTTTGCCCGAAATTTTTGTTATCGACTGCGGAATTACGACCTTATTTGCACTGCCCTTATACTTCATAAGAGTTTCTCCGTCCAGCTCGAAATCCGTTTCCGATGCCGCACCCCGACTTTGCGGCTGGAACGGGCAAAACTGAAAAGCGTCGTCGGCAATTACCGTATCGGTATTGAGAAAAGTTACTTCGCTTAATTTTATACAGTGCCTGAATGCGCGTGAACCTATATACTTTACGCTTTTTGGTATAACTATACTCTCTAAATTTTCACAGCACAAAAACGCGTCCTTTTCAATAGTTTCTGTTCCCTCGGAAAGTGTTACGGACGAAAGCTGATAATTATGCTTGAACGCACCCGACGCAATATTCTTCAAGCCTTTTCCGATTTTCAAACTTCGGATACCTCCGTATGCAAACGCGAGGTTTCCTATCAAAGTTACATTGTCCGGAATATCTACTGATTTTATATCGCAGGAATGAAACGCGTTCGCACCAAGTTTTTCGACTCCGCTTCCGAACTGAACCTCTTCAAGAGAGTGACACGCCTCGAAAGCACTTTTTGCGATGCTCTTCAATCCGTTTGGGAAAACAAATTTTTTTAGCCCGCTGCAATTAAAAAACGCAAATTCGCCTATCGTTTCAACCGAGGACGGAATTGTGATATAATTCAAACCGTACATACGGCAAAAAGCCCCTGTTCCGATTTTCGTCACACTGCCGTCGGAGGGAATGACGCTGTTTTTGCAACCGCTCAAAAGAAGTTTTGCATTCACGTCTATAAGGCAGTTCCCTGCCGAACGAAAAACAGAATTACCGGACGCAACCTCTATACTTTTCAAACCCGAACAGTTGTTGAACGGCTGTTCTTTACGGCTGACTTTTTTGAGCGTAGACGGCAGAGTTACCGAACTTAGACTTTCGCAAAAGTTAAAAGCCCAGCCTCCGATTTCTTCAAGCCCCTCCGAAAAACTGACGCTTTTCAGCCTTTTACAGCCGTTAAACGCATAGTCGCCTATTTTAACAACGCTTGCAGGAATTACCACGTTACGGCACCTCTGATCCTGAAAGGCGTAAGCGTCGATATATTTTACGAAGTTTGGTATCTCCACAATCTCTTCCCTGTCGAACTTGTACGAGTTGAGAGTATCTCCCGTGACGAAACCTTTGAATTCTTTGCCCATATTTTTTACCCCTGAAACAACAGATTCGGCAGCCGGATTTTTAATACTGCCGATGAAATTATTTTAACATAAACAGCTTTCTTTTTCAAGTAAAATTTAAGACGGAAAAATTAAAGAGTTCGGGCTGAAATTCCGAACTCTTTATAGTTTGATTAATCAGTGATTTTCATATAGTCCGACAGGTCGTAGCGCACATAGCGGCAGCTGTCCGCGTTGCAGCGCAGAACGATTCCGTCGGCGTCCGGATCGGGACAGACCGCCGATGACAGCGCTTTTCCGTCAACGAAGATTTCAACGGAAAACAAGTCCGTTACAACGGTGACAGTATGTTTCTGCCGACTGTCAAGAGGCAGTTTACGCAAGCCCGCAAGCGATAAAGCGTCCGTTTCTTTGCCTACGATAGGCTCACCTGACAGTGAACGGTCGAAAGTCAACTGCGCTTTATCCGCGGTAATAACAGTTTGCATACCGTCTTTTTTCCGAAGTTCGAGGCGCAGGCTTTTCAGATTTCTGACCGAAATTTCTATAACGCCCGTGCTTGCATTGTCGTAAACTTCCCGCGCGCGTAAATCTTTGACTCTGCGGCCCTTGAATAAAGGCTTCTGAAAGAGTCTGCCCTTTTTCACGCAGATTTTCCGCGGAAGCGTGAGCATACCTGCAAAGCCGTATTTGCCGTAGGGAATATTTCTGTCCCACATATTCAGCCAGCCTATCATAACGGGCGTTTCCTTAAATATCTGCGCCGCATAAAAATCGAAACCGTAATCGATGATTTCGCTTTCACCGAAACCCTTATTCAGATTGCCAGCACGGTAAAACGTGCTGTGGATGTTGAGATGTTTTTCACCCTGCGGAGGCTGAAACTGTTCGCAGTAAGTGAGCAGACCGAGTTTTTTACTGTAGTCGGGACACTCTATCATAATGCCATCGCTGTCTTCTTTCAGAACGTCGCGAACGAATTTCCACCTGAACATATCGTCCGATGAAAACAGCAAGATTCTGCCTCTGCCGTCCTTTCGGCGCGCCGCGACGAGGCAGTAAAGTTCTTTACCGTGTGCAAAGATTTTAGGGTCGCGGAAATCGCAGGGGGAATACTCATCAGGCAAATCTTTTTCGCCTATGACTATGCCGTGCTTTTCAAAATGCACGCCGTCAAAAGACGATGCAACCGCCTGCAACTGTCTGATGTTCTCCCCTCCGCCGTTTTCTTTAAAGCTTGTGTACATAAGCCAGAGTCTGCCTTTCCATACGATTGCCGTACCGGAAAAACAGCCGTCGTCCTGACTGTCGGGAGACAGCGCCACGGGAAGCCGTTGCCAGCTTAAAAGATCTTTACTTTTGACGTGTCCCCAGTGCATAGGTCCCCAGTTAACGCTACTTGAATAATACTGAAAAAATACATGGTATTCACCTTTGAATTTTATGAGCCCGTTAGGGTCGTTTATCCAACCGCGTTTACCTGTAATATGAAACTCAGGTCTGATTGTGTCCGTATGTTCTGCCATATATCGCCTCTAAAAAGTTACTGCGGTGCGGTAACGCGCACCGCAGTATATGTGTTTATTCTGCTTTTACGGCTATACGCCATTTAAGCTGTACTTCGCCGTAAATAATTTCTTCCTCTTCCCTGCCGACGGGAGCGGTTACGGTATCGAAACCGTTTTCAATATCGGGTACGTTTTCATAATATGTTACGACGTCGTCAAAGAATGCGTGCGACCAAGCACCGCTACCCGTATCGTGAAGTTCCAGATAAAGTTCTTCGCCGATATGTCCGCTCAAATCGATAAAATAAGTTCTCATACAGGCCCAGGAGCCTTTACCCTCGCCGTCGCCTTCGAACGGGAAGTTCGCGTCCGAGAAGTGGTTCGGTTTGTAAGTTCCTATGAGCGTTCCGTCGGCTTTAAAGATTTTCAACGCCGCGGCGTTACCTCCCATTCTGACGGAAATGTATCCCGAACCCGATAAGGTAAACGCAGACGATCTGACCGACCAGCTGTCGGCTTCTGCTATGCCCGTATCGAATCCGCTTAAAAAGTAGCCGTTATTGTTGAACGGAAGCTTTTCGCCCCAGTAGGTATCGGCGTTGATTATGCCGCCCGTCATTCCTTCCGTTTGAATAGTCCAACCGCTGAAATCGCCCGTTCCGAAATCGCCGTTTACTATCTGACCCTGAACAAAATAGGGAATTATTTCTTTACCTTCGGGTTTTTCACCGCCGAAATATGTCTGAAAATCGTCGACGGCAATACAGCCCCAGTCGCCGGAAGCATCGTCAAACACCTCTATATAGCACTCGGAATCGCTCTGCATACCCGTAAACTTATAGATATATCTGTCCATCGCGCCTTCAAAGCCCTTGCCTCTGTTGTTGAACTCGGCAAGAATAGTGTTATCGGTAGCCGTTCTTACCCGAACTCCGACATCAATATTGTGCGCACCGCCCATAAGGAAAGATATCCATCCGTTTTGTTTCAAAATAAAGTTACTGCTTTTAAGCGTGCCTCTGCCTGTTTCGAAAAAGCCGAAGCTCGGATTTGATTCGACACCGCTGAACAGATAATCGCCGTCTTTGTTGAACGGGTTTCCGTTGAAGTCATTGTCGGCGTTTATGACTTTACCGAAATCGGCACCGTCGTCCGCAACCGTATAGGTCCAGCCCGTTAAATCGCCCGTTTCGAATCCGCCGTTTACAACGCGGTATGCCGTAGTATCTTTGATAACGAGTTTATAGGTATAAATTACCGTAAGCGCGTTTTCCACGCTTCCGACGGTTACGTTGAAGATGACTTCTACCGCTTCATCGCTGTAATTACCGTCAAAATTATACTCGTAGCAGTTATCCGCGTCAAGCGTTAATTCCTCTGAATTTCCGTCCGCGTTTACAGTGAATTTCAAAGTGAGGTTTGCCGGATTGCTGACGTTCTGAGCGAAGTCGATTTTTATCTTGTTTTTGTCGGTAAGAGTGAAAATATCTATATCCCGCACAACTTCCGGCTTGTTTACGACGGGTTTGTCGCCGCTTGTGAGTTTGACGGTAAGTACTATGGTAAGTTTGGGTTCACCCTTATATTTTACCGTGAGCGTCACGGTTTCGTCGCTGTCTTCTTCGACGTCGGAAGCCGTAATCTTCAAGCCGTCGACTGAAAGTTTTCCGCTTTCGGTCGAAAGCTCGTAAGTCAAAGACAGTCCGTTTTCGTCGACATATTTCAAAACGTCTACCGTAGCTTCCGCACCGGATTTCAGCACTATCACCTTTTCCGCGTCCATTTCCGACGGAACTCTTAAAGCGAGGCTGTTTACGGCAACCGTAATCGCATTGAGAGCGCCGTCTATCTCGCTCTGAGTTACGCCCTTTTTGCCTGCAAGCTCCTTTGCTTCCGCTATCTTTTCACCGAGGTGCGCATAGCTTTCGTCGGTATAATCGCCCTGTTCGATCGCCTCGGCTTCTGCGATTTTTTCCGTGAGAGCGGTGACGTCTGCAAGCTCGTTCAAAGCCGTGTAGCCTTTAGGTAATTCTTCCTCGGCTGCGTAATAGGTGACAAGGCTGTCGAATGTGACGAAGCCTATTTTTTCCGTTGCGCAATCGTTAATGACGATGCGTACCGTTTCGCCCTGCCACTGCGTCAGATCCGCGATGTAAGTTACGAGGTTAAGCGCGAACTGTTCTGTGCCGATTTTGTCGGCATCCCATCCGCCCACGTCTTCGAACTTATAATTGCGCCAAACCGCAAGCACCTCGCCCGCACTGCTTTCAAGCGTTACGAAACACCCGTTGCCTGCGCCGAGGGCGAACGAAATTTTGCCTGTTCCGCCGATTTTGAATTCGGGACTTGTCAAAGTTCCCACATTTCCTTCCTTGCTTTCACCGCGGAAATAATTTCCGTCGTTGAACATAGGAAGATTTTCCCAGAAGGTTTCCGACGCGGAAATCTCGCCGATTTCGCCCTCCATAGTCCAGCCGTCGAGCCCGTCGTCGAATCCGCCGTTTGTGACGCGGTATGAAGACGTATCCTTTACCTTTACTTTATAGATATATTCTATCTCGACGCCGTTCTCGGATACTGCGGTTACGGTCAAAACGACTTCCGACGCGGTGTCGGTAAAGTTACCGCTCACCGTATACGAACTGCCTTCGACGGCAACGCCGTTGACCTTGTAGCTTTCTATCTGCGAACTGTAATTGATATTTGCCGAAAGGTCAAGCGTGAGCGCGCCGGAATACAGATCGTGAACTTCGCTGTCGGAGACTTCCTCCTGCTTCACGCTTGCGGGAGGGTAAGAAACGTTTACGGTTATGACCGCGGTTATTTCCCCGCAGGTTACAGTAACCTCCGCCGTGCCCTTATCCTTTGCCGTTACCGTAACGGAGGTGAGAGTCGAGCTGACCTCCACCGTGTCCGTCTGCCCGCAAGCAACCGTGACCGTGTGTCCGTTGGTTATTATATAGTCGGAGATTTCAAGCGTTACGGTCGCATCCGTTTCAACGGTAAGATTGATTGTATCGGTGAGTTTGACCGCCTCCGGAGGGGTCTGGGGGATATCGCCTATAACCGCAGTAAAGTTAAGATTGTCCGTTACTGTAACCTGTGCGCCTGCCGGATACGTATCCGTTCCGTCCGACCAACCGTTAAACTGCTTGCCCTCTTCGAGTTCCTTTTCATATTCGGGAAGCGTCACTTTTCCGCCGTGCTCTATAATCTGTTCGACTCCGTCGACGGTTACAGTATAAGTTTTAGCTTTAAATACTGCCGTAACCGTAATATCTGCGGTTACCGTTATTTCGTATCCTGCCTGTCTCTTTTCGCCTCCGACCATCCAGCCGTCGAATTCTTTGCCCTCGGCAGAAGCGCCCGTGTATTCGGGAAGAATGAACTTTTCTCCGTCCGCGACAGAAGTTTCAACCCCGTCGACAGTGACTGTGAAGTAAACTTTTTCATCGCTGTCGATAACCGAAATATTTACCCTGAAAGTTATATCTTCGTAAACTTTTTCGGGGTCGGCTTTTTCCGTGCATTTTGCGGTGACTGTTACAGAATACTCGCCCTTTTCTGCGGGAGTGAATTTGAGGACGTTTCCGTTTATCGAAACTTCATCGCTGAGAGTGGCGGAGTATACGATATCGAACTCATCTCCGCCCGATACGGGAGCGAGCGTGACTTCTGCAAAATCTTTGTCTTTCAAATCAAGATTCACCGAAACATCCCTGAACACGGGTGCGTCGGTTTCCGTCTTTTCCGCCGTAACTGTTACAGGGAAAGTTATGCTGACTTTACCGCATTTGATTATTACGCTTGTTCCGCCCTCGGCTTTGCCCGTTACCGTAACGGTGCCTCCGCTTTCGACCGCTTCGGCGACGGCGGTATCGGATGATTTAACTTCGATTTTGTTGCCGTTTGCCGTTATGTACTCGCTGACCGTTATGGTCGTACTCTTGCCCTTTTCAACTGAAATATTTTCTCCGTCTTTGACCTTAACCGCGTCTTTTTGCTGTTCTACCGTGTTCTGACCGCCGTTGTCTCCTCCGTCACAGCCTGAAATGACGGCAGGAACCGCACAGACCATAAACGTAGACAGTAAAAACGCAAGCAGTTTTTTTGACTTTTTCATAAAATTCCCCTTTAATTATTTTTTAAAATATTTACGGCTGTCTGCCATTTGAGTTCGTAATCGTACGCTTCGCCCGTGGACGAGGTCGCAGAGTTGAGCCTTATAATATCCTTGCCGTTTTCAACGTCGGGCGCGGTTTCGTAATATGTTACGATATCGTCGAACATTGCTATGCCGAAGTCGCCGCCCTCCTTGCCGTCGAGGATACGGATATACAGCTCTTCGCCGATATAATCGCTGAGATCCGCAACGTAAGTCTGCATAGTGGCAAGCATACAACCCTCGTCTATATGAGGGAAATGTTCATCGCTGAACGCCGTGTTCTCATAGACGGCGATTCTGGTTCCGTCCTTTTTGTACACTTCGAAAACCGCCGACCTTCCGCCCATCTTGAACGAGATATAACCGCTGCCGGAAAGGGTGAATACGTCTGACTTCAAAGCGTAAGTTTCACTCTCTTCATACTGCGCGTTCCAGCCGTCGAAGTGGTAGTTTCCGCCCTGATTGTAGGAAATATCCTCGCCCCAGAAGGTTGACATTCCGCTTACCGCATTGTCGTAGTGTACGTTGCCCTCAACCACCGTCCAGCCGGTTAAATCACCCGTTTCGAAGTCGCCGTTGTTTATCTGCCTGTCGTCGAAGAAAGTGTTGACGGTAATCTCGACCGTATGCATCTCTACCTTATTATCGTGGAAAAGGTCGACCGTTCTTACGTTTATTCTGACCGTGTAAGTCTTTTTAAAGCTCAGTTCCATATCGGCGTCTGGCGTAAAGTAAAGCGTCAAACCGTCAAATTTGACTTCGCTCTGCTCCTCCGCAAGCGTTAAAAGACAGCTGTAACAGCCGTTTTCGCTGTTTAAAAGCTTCAGCGCAACCTCGTCTTTATAGGCAAGGTTCAGGTCGTATTCCGCGCTCTCGATATCGGGTGCGCCGAGGATATCGACTGCCGAATAAGCGTTCGAAGGCAAATCGTTTTTATCGGCGTAATAGGTTATAAAGTCGTCGGCAAACAGAAGTCCCCAGTCGCCCGTGGCGTTATCCACGAGGCGGAGCCTGACTTTTAGCCCCATAAGCTTGGAGATATCCGCCTTGTATAAATTCATATTCGCGCCGAAGCCCTCGCAACCGACGGTTACGGGGACGCCCGTAAAGCTGCCCTCTACCTTTGAATATCTGTCGTTTGCAAAGCGGCAATATACTTTTTGGGGATTTTCCGCGTCAACGACTTCGAGATAGCACAAATCGGGGTTCTTACCGCCGCCTAAAAGGTAGGTAATATAGCCGGAGCCTGCGACGGTGAAGGGTGAGCTTGTAAGCGTGCCCCTGTCTCCCTCGTTGCCCGAGAAGCCGCTGAAAAGATACAGCCCCTCTTTATTGAAGGTGTACCACTGATCCCACCATAAATACTCGTATGAAACGTTGCCGATATTTCCGTTCATTTCCCAGCCGTCGAGGTTTCCTCTTTCGAAGTTGCCGTTTTCAATCTGATAGGGCGAGCTTGCGCGCTCCTCGAAGCCGAGAAGGTTGACAGCCTCGAACGTCTTTTCGGGGAAGCGGTTGATATCGTTGTCGGTGTAGTAGGTGATAAAGCTGTCTGCAATCAGAAGTCCCCAGTTACTTGTTCCGAAATCGCAGAGCCGTATTTTAAGTCTCTGACCGTACCACCTTGTAAGATCGGCGCGGTAATCGACCATATTTGCGATATTCGAATTCCTGTTGATGTTTCCGAGTCCTCTGTCTGCGAACATATAGTTTGAATAGCGCGCGACTTCTTCGTCCCTTTCGTTGATAAGCGATATATAGCTGTACCGCGGATCGTAAGCTCCGCCGAGTTTGAAGGTCATAATCCCCCTTCCGCCGACGGTGAAATATTCGCTTGTGAGCGTACCCTGATTTTTTTCGTAATTTATTACTTTATCGTAGACGGGTTCGCCCTTGCCGTTCTTTTCGTAGCACATTCCCGAAAAATGAAATTTTCCGCTCTTGTTATAGGGAAGTTTTTCAACCCACCAGGTACAGTCGTCCGTGATAACGCCGATTTCGCCCGTCATCGTCCAGCCGGTAAAATCGCCCGTTTCAAAACCGCCGTTTCTGACCTGAAACTCGTTTTCGGGAATTTCTTCCCTGACTTCCGTTACCACGTCGAACCAGTCGGTGAACTGAGGTTTTGTTTGGTGATAAGTAATTACGCTGTCTAAAACAATACAGCCTGCCATATCGGAAGATGAATTGTTATCGACGGCTTCGATGACGAACTGCCTGCCGGCGTATGCGGAAAGATCTACGCGGTACTGATTTAAGTTGATTACCCTGAGTCCGTTTTCGACGTTGGGAAACTGCATATCTTTAAACGCAAAATTCGAGACAGTGAATATTTCCTCTTCCTCTCCGCCGTCCTTGATTTCGATAAATCTCAAATATGCGCTGTTATTGTCCCTGCATCCGCCCAACTTGTAAGTGACGAATCCGCTTCCGCCGACAGTGAATACGGAAGAGCGCATAACGCCGACAGCCGTCGGGTTATAGTAGCCGTAATGGTAGTTGCCGTCCCTTTCGTACGGAATCTGTTCGGCCCACCAATAGGGATCGCAGTTGACGCCGTCGTCGGAAAAGGCGAGTCCCTCTCTGATTTCCCAGCCGGCAAGACTGCCCGTTTCGAATCCGCCGTTTGCAATCTCGTAAATACTGCTCTGATCCGCCTCGCTTCTGTTTGCGGATTTGGTAAAATACGCGCCCTCGCTCTGAGGTTCGGCGGATTTGCCTATCCTTATGTCGTCGACGCTGAGATAGCCGTAATAGTAGCTGGTGTCGTTGTCGACTATTCTTATATACAGTTCTTCGCCGATATAGTCGGCAAGTTCTATCTTGTACTGACAGAAGTTGTCGGTATAACAGGTTCCGTTCTGATAGTCTTCGAGTTCTATATTCGAAGCGTCCTCGGCAAAATAGCGGTTGGTCTGACTTGCTATCATCTTGTTGTCCGAAGCGCGGTAAATGCCGACGTAGCACACCTGCGAGAGAGGTTTCTGTTCCGCCGTGTCCGAGCGCGAAGTTGCCTGCGCTCCGCCCGCGAGCTTCATTGAAACAGTCCCGTCGCCCGTGAGCACGAAATTGTCCGAGCGGATTGCGCCCGTACGAGTCGAAGGACGAGCGTTGTCAAAGCCCTTTCCGCTGAGATACCAGTTGCCCGTCTGATTGACGGGAATGACGTAGCCGTGGGGATCGACGTCGGCGGAATAGGAAAACGTTCTGCGCGAGGATACGCTGTCGTCGTCGTAAGCGTCGCCGTATTCAACGGTCCAGCCGCTGAGATCGCCCGTTTCGAAACCGCCGTTTACGACTTCGACGGGAAGCTTTTCTTCATCACCGCCCGAACAGCCGATCGCCGTGCCTGCACAGCATACCGCAATCAATGAAAGTAAGCCTATTATAATCTTCTTTTTCATTGAACAGCCTCCTGTAAAAATTCGCTGTAATAGGGCGGTGTAACTTCGTCTTTATACGCGCCTTTCATAGCGCGGACGGTGAACTTTGTAAAATTCAGCGACGAATTTTCTTCGAAAATTTTAATGTAGTCCGAGTCGCCGTAGTGAGGGTAAATTCGGGTTGTAAAGCTCATTACTCCGTCAACGTAAACTTCCAGCGTCGACCTGTCCATAAGTATAGTCAGCCCGTAACTGTCTTTCACCGTTTCCCAGGTCAGGGTTTTGAAACCCTTTATATTGCCGTTGGGCTTTGCCGAAGCAAGCGTGCGGTCGATAAACACGCCCTCGTTTGAAAATACGATTTTGGTCTGTTCTGTTATTTCCGCCGTCGAATAGGGATTGTAGCGTACTGCGATTCCGCCGTTATACTCCGCCCCTCCGCTATTGACCGTAAACGACGCGTCTATGCGCAGAAGATCGCCCCTTACGTTTTTTATCGCCTCGTTGAGGCTGTTTGAATTCATAGAAGCCGACTGCATTTCGTAAAGCGTTTCGCCGTACAGCGTTTCTATTTCGGAAACAGGTTTGCGTAAGAGCTGTCTGCCGTCGGCGGAAAGGGAAAGCTCCACAGGAAACGCGAAATTGTGCGCCCAGCCCGAATAGTAAGTGCTTTCCGCGTCCGTGCCCTGAACTATGCCATAGAGAACGGTTCTGCCCGTCTTTTCGTCGACGAAGCCTGCCTGACCGTTGAAATGTCCGTCGCCGAAATCGAACTTATGCAGTACGTCCGCATATTCTTTATCGGGAATAAAACGGCAGGTGAGTTTATCGAACGTTCCTATCCAGTAAAAAGTGTCTATCGACGTGGAAGAATTATCCGAAAACTGAGGTATAGTCATAAGCACGTACTTGGTTTCGTTAGCGTTGGATACGGGAAGCATAAGCGTGCACTCCCAGTGAATACCGAGCTGTTCCACTTCGCCGTTTTCATAGAGATATCCTCTGTACTGCCACTTGCGCATATCCGTCGAAGTGTATACAGGTATCGCTCCGCCTGCATTGGGGTTTGACGATGAAACCATCAGATAATACGTGCCCGTATCTTCGTCCTTGAAGCAGGTGCTGTCGCGGAACTGATTTACTTCGCCCTGAGTTCCGTCGGGCGCCTGCGGAATTGCCACTTTGTCCTCGACAACCCAATCGATGAGGTACGGATCGTTTACGTCCGCAGGGTGCGCGAACGCGACGTTCTGTCCGCTTCCGCTGTTTCCTGCAACCGAGCCTGCGGTGATAAGAAGCCACGGCGCGCCGTCGGGGCCCTTTACCGCCCCTCCCGTCCAGACGCCCTTATCGCATATTCCCGAAGGAACTACGGCGTCCTTGACGTATTCCCAGTGAACCATATCGTCGCTGACGAGATGTCCCCAGCGCATCATAGAGCCCGTAAAACGGGGGCCGGCAGGGTTGTGCTGATAGAATACGTGATATTTGCCGTTGAAGTAGAACGGTGCGTGCGGTTCGTTCATCCATACTCCGGGAGGCAGAGCGTGGAACTGTGCGCGGTATCTGTCGCCTTCGTACTGCGAAGAGTCTATCGCAACTTCCTTCCATTCGAGCGAAGGGTGGGCGCCGTCGGCACATTCCTTATAGAGAGAATTCAACTCGTCGGGATTGAACGAACGGGAATAAATTTTCACCTCGTCGACAAGTCCGGCAGGCATCTGGGTGTTGATGCCGTACTCGTCCTGCTGTGCGACCGTATAGCCGAGATACAGCGGTTCTTCCCTGCTCCCTACGAAAGTCGAAAACGCCATTTCGCCAAGAACCGTTTCATAGGAAATTTTACCGTTGTACGAGAGCGCGAGATAGCCGTCGTTCAAATTTATGCTGACGGCGATATGCGTCCATTCGTATAACGGCAGAGTATTTATCGGGTCGTAAAAACCGTAAACGACGTCGTTGCCGGCTTCGTTGGTGATTGCAAATTCTACGCCCCAAAGTCCCTGCGTGCCGTAACCGAAAGAAAAGCCTTCGCCTATATCCACGGAGCTCTGACCCAAAACGGTGGTAAGTCTTTTATACCCCTCCGCCTCCTCGGTGTAAGCACCCAGATCTTCGAATACCCTCGGCGCCACCCAAGCTGACATAGTGGCTTCCTTTTTAGGCATAGTGAAATCGTTATTGACAACGCGCACGGAAAAGCCGTCCATATAAAGCGACTTGCCCTTTACACCCTGTTTTAAAAGCGGGTCGCTCGCCTGTTTATATAAATTCGCCTGATTTTCTTCGTTGAAAACATAGTCTATCTTGTATTTTCTGCCGTTTGCTCCGTTTAAAGTGCGGTTGCCCTGCGTGTCCTCGAAAGAATAGGAAACAATCAGGTCCTTATCGCCCTTTTCGCAGCCGGAAAGGGCGAACGCGCACGCTCCCGCACAGAGAACAGCCGCAGAAAATATTGCGATTGCTTTTTTCAGAATTTTCATAAATTAATCTCCATCTTAATAAACAGCTACGGGAAATACGGAAAGTATTTCGCAATGAATATTTATTAAACTTTAAGTCCTGCCGTACCGAAGCCCTGAACGATATATTTCTGAGCGGCGACGTAGACGATAAATATGGGAATACTCGTGATGACGAGCGACGCCATAACTTCGCCCGTGGTGATGCCCTCTATGCTCTGAATTGTAGTGAGCGCGGACTGTATAGGCATCAGGTCGGGATAGTTGACGAGTATCATAGTCGGCCAGAGATAGTCGTTCCATACGCCGATGAAACAGAATACCGCAACGGTGGCGACGATGGGTTTTGAAAGGGGCAGAATAATTTTGAAGAAGATTGCAAGATTTCCGGCTCCGTCCATACGCGCCGCCTCTTCGTAGTCCTTTGGAATACCCTGAAAAAACTGCATAAACAAAAACATATTGAATACGCTTATCGTCGCAGGCAGTATGATGCCCAGAATGGAAGCCGTACCCTTAATGTTGAGAAGCTGTTTTACTATCATATACAGAGGCACTATCGAAGTTTCGACGGGTACTACTATTAAAAACAGAATAATGAACGTAAAGAATTTTTTACCGGGGATACGGAACTTTGCAAGCACGTAGCCGGCAAGTCCGTTAATTATTACGTTTAATACGATAACAATTATCGCATAGCGGATACTGTTCAGGGCATATTTGCCGATTTCGTATTCGACGAACAGTTTTTTGTAGTTGGAAAACATAGAGCCGATATTTTTGAAGTCGGGCAGAAACATTTCCAGCGTACCCGCGCTCGCCGCTATCGACGCATCGCTCTTTGTGGAGACGGCAAGCATATATATCAGCGGAAACAGAAAAAACAGCGAAAGAACCGCTCCGCAGGTGTAGTAAATGACGTTTACAACCACTCTTTTAGAACTCTTTTTAACAACGGTTATTTCATTTCCGCTTCCGTCAAGCAAAACTTTTTTCTTTTTCATATCACTTCTCCGATAAAACTTTTTTCTGGATAAAAGTAATCAAACCGATAAATATCGTCATCAGGAGCGCGACTGCCGAGGACTTGCCGACGAAGCCGAAATCGTAGCCCTGTTTGTACATAAAATAGCTCAGCGTTACGGTGTGCTCCTGATAGCCCGTCATAAGCATAGGCTGAACCATTATCCTGCACGCGCCGATAAACACCGTGATGGTTATGTACAGCACCGAAGATTTGAGCCCGGGCACGGTGATGTTGACAAAGCGTTTCCAAGCGTTTGCGCCGTCGAGGCGGGCCGCCTCGTACAAATCGCTTCTGATATTTGTAAGTCCCGACAGGAAAATGAGCATCTGATATCCGCACCCCTGCCACGCGCTTAAAAGCACTATCCACAGCATAGCCGTGTCGGGGTCGCGGAGAAAGTCCTGCGGAGGTATGCCGAACGCGCCTAACAGCGAGTTGAAAAGACCCGTTTCGGCAGGATCTAAAATAGTCAGCCACAGATACGACGTTACCGTGAGCGAAATTACCACGGGAGCGAAAAAACATACTTTGAAAATCGCCGCACCGCGCACCTTTCTGCTGCAAAACAGCGCAAGTCCCAGAGCCATAATGATTTGCAGGGGAACGACGCAGACGACGAAAATCGCCGTATTCTTTATAGCGGTCAAAAGTTCGCCGCCCGAAAAGATTTCCTTGAAGATATCCGCTATATTGTCGAACCCGATGAATTTTACCTTATCGGGCGTAAGAAGCTGATAGTCGGTAAACGCGTAGCCGAGCGAAAACAGAATCGGAAGCATTATAAAAACGAAGCTTAAAACTACCGCCGGACCTATCATAAGAAAACCGACCGCGCAGTGTTTTATATGAAATTGCGTATGCGTTTTTTTCGCCCTTGCAAGGTCATACGCGACCACGCCGAGAAAGACGGCGGCCATAACCGCGAAAATCAGTACCGTAAGTTTTGTCATATTTTCTCTCCCTTACCTCAATAGTCCTTGATAGTCGCCTGCATAGTTCTGGCTTTTTCAGTTAAAAAGCTCTTTATATCACTGCTCTTTTCAAGGTCGTTGATTACCTGATTGAAAGTTGTGGACAGCACTGCGTATCCCACCATTGCAGGGCGCGATTTGCCCGTGGTTGCAAGCTGTTTTAAAAGCATTGCCTCCGGCGAGCCGTCGGCATACCTGCCTTCGTTGACGGCTTTTTTTGCCGAAATCATACCCGTATGTTCGGTAATGACCTGCGAACTTTCGTCGGTGACGAGCCAGCGGAGCAGCATTCTTGCCGCCGTTTTATCCTTATGATGGTTGTCGGTTATTCCGAACGACCAACTGCCCGTAGCGCTTGCGGCTTTGCCCTCCGCTTCGTAGGGATAGGGCAGAAGTCCCCAGCCCTCTCCGCCGGGAAAAGCGGTATAGTTTTTGTTCCTTAAATCGGGAATAGTCCAGCCCGAGGATAAAAACATTCCGACCTTGCCGTTATAAAAGTCGTTGGCGTCGACTGTGTAGGACGAATATTTTTTATCTAAAAGAGTTTTAAAAAATCCGAACGCGGACGCGGTTTCGTCCGAATCGAAAAATCCCGTCACCGTATTTCCGTCTTTCGAACAGAATTCTCCGCCCGACGCGTAAACGAACGGATACAGAAGATAGGGCGCGGTTTCGTCGGTAGTAGCCTTGAAGCGCATATCCACCGCCGAAGTCGAGCACACGGACGAGAGACGTTCGCAGACCGATAAAAATTCGGTATACGTCCACGGCGTTTCGTCGCCGTATTCCGAAATTTCTTTGTCTGAAATTCCCGCCTGTCTGAAAAGGTTTTTGTTATAGTAAAAACCTGCGCTCGACTCCTGCACGGGCAGACCGTAAATTTTATCTTCGTAGTAGTTGATACTGCTTGCGATAAACTCGTCCTTGACGTCCGAAACCATATTCGTGATATTGTAAAGGATATCTTTCGAAGCGTAATAAGAGCATTTGGGCGAGTCGAAAGTTATGATATCGGGAAGAGTGCCCTCCGACTTCATTGCGGTAAGCGCAGTTTCGTTTGCGCTCGAACCCGACGTACGGGGTATGTAAGTCGCCTGCGCTTTTATCTTCTGCTCCTTGTAGTGCTCGTTAAAGGCGTCTATGCGTTTTTTGTAAGCCTGACCCTCTTTCGACGAGGTGGAAACGTGGAACATAACCGATACAACGGTATTTCCGCCAGAGCTTTCGCCGTCTTCCGCTCCGCTCACCCACGCCGGAATGCCCGAAGCGACTACGGCGACACAGGCGACGGCGCCTATAATTTTCAAGATTTTGTTCATTTTTTTATTTCCTTATTAAACGTTTTTTCTTGCTG
Organism: uncultured Christensenella sp.; assembly: GCA_910583545.1. GTDB lineage: Bacteria > Bacillota > Clostridia > Christensenellales > Borkfalkiaceae > Coproplasma. The sequence continues at coordinate 17,300 of CAJTXM010000011.1, forward strand.
TTTACAGCAAGAAGTCCGTATACGGACTTCGAAAAATCCCTGATTTTTTTTACTTGGTTGTACCGCCGATAACAAGTCTGGAGCTTAACACGGTTCTGATTTGCGACGGCTTTCCTTCTATAACGTCGGAAAGAAGTTTGACTATCGTCTTTGCCATATCCGAAATCGGCTGTTCTACCGCCGTCAGCGAATTGAGACTCCATTTCGAAAACGAGCCGTCGTAAGCTATAATCTGCAAATCTTCGGGGACTTTATATCCCTTTTCGCCTGCGGCGGTCAGGGTAGTCTGCGCCATAGTATAGCCTGCGGCAAATATTGCGTCGACGTCGGGATAATCCGTAAAAAACTCGTCCACGACTTTCCGCTCATCGCCGTGAATTATAACCTCGTTGACAATCCGCGGTTCGCAGCCGTGTTTTTTTACCGTGTCGAGATACGCTCTCTCCCTCTCCGTGACCTCGCTTTTTACGATGGGCTTCGAGCCGACGTAGCCTATTTTTTTACAGCCCCTGGAATACAGATATTCGAGTGCGTTCACCGTAGCTTCGTAATTGTCGCTCGTAACGTACGGTATATCGCTTGTCAGAGGACGGTCGATGGAAACGAGCGGACAGCCTGCAAGCTCGGCTTCGTCGTGTTTGTAATGCGTGACGAATATCGCGCCGTCTATCTCCTTTCTCTTTATCCTGTCTACTATGCTCTTTTCCTTGTCAATCTTCTGCTGGCTCGATACCACTATCACAGACCAGCCGTATTTTTCCGCCTCGTCTTCCACGACCTCCAGAAATTCGGAAAAAAACGGGTGGTTTATAATCGGGACAAGGACGGCAATTACGCCCGTACGCCTTTTGCGAAGTCTGTGCGCCGTGACATTGGGCGTGAACTGCAAATCGCTTATCGCCTGCATTACGGTGTTTTTCGTATCGATATTTACGCTGCCGCCGTTGAGCACCCTCGAAACGGTGCCTACGCCTACGTTGGCGTATTTAGCTACGTCCTTGATCGTTACCGACATCTTCGGTTTCTCCCTTTTTGTCTTTTTTAAGTATAATGAACGCTATCAGCGCGGCTTCCGCGACGAGCACTACTCCGATTATTACAAACAGCGCGGTGTAGATTGCGCCCGTGTCGCTTTCGTTGAAGCCTGCCTCGATTTTGGCAAGTTCTTCTACGGTGACTTTTGCTTTAAGGTTATCGCCGTAAGAGACTTCGTTTTCGGCAAGTCTGAATGAGGAATAATAAATTATCAGCTGGGTTCCGTCTATTTTGTACTGCGATTTACCGAGCGCCTTGCCGTTTACAACGACTTTATCGGAAACCGTTCCGCCGATATAGAAAACCGCGTTTGATTTTTCCTGCAATTTAATATCCTGCCACACCGGCGAGGGAATACTCCCGACGTCGATTACAATATGGTAAAGACATTTGTTTCCCCTGACTTCGAGAGTGTACTGACCCGTACGGGGGAGAGAAGAAAGATAGTTCTGCGAAAGAGTGACTTTTCTTCCCTCTACCTTGTAAAAACCGCTGTCAACAAGTTTGTTGTTCAAGCCGAGATTTGTCACAGTAAAGACGGATTCGTCCGTGTGATTCCAGCTTACGTCGCCCTCCGTATATTTTTCGTGAGTAATATCGGTGACTGCGACCGTCTTGAACTGCACGTCCGCCGAGCAGACGTTCAGCCCGAATTTTCCGCTTACGGGCGCGTTATCGTTATATGTATAATCTATTAAAAGCTGTTGATTGAGATATACCCTGATATTACTGCCTTCCGCCCTTACCGTGAGCGTTACGTTGGTTAAGTCGTTAAGTCTTACGGGGATATTGCGTCTTTTGTATTCCGCTTCGTTTTCTTCTTTGGTTTCAAAAACGGGATCGGCCGACGACCACAATTTGACGAGTCCCGCGCCGTGGTCGTAGTTTGCCATAATGTACTCCGACTTGTCGGCGTTTGAGCGGAAAACGAGCGCCGCGGCAACTCCGCCGTTCAGATCAAACCTTGCCGAATACAGAAAGTCGCTTCCCTCCCGTTCGGAGAGTATAAACGCGTCGCCAGACTTTATGACGCCTCTGTAACCTTCGTCTGAAAGATACCATCCGCCTGCCAGAACGTCATTGTATTCAACGTCGCTGTCAGCGCTTCCTCCGCATACGGAAACCGAAATATATTCAACTCTGTCGCCGCAGGTTGCCTTTATCCTGGCCTCGCCTGCGCTTGCCGCAAGCAGTCTTATTCCGCCGTCGGTTTTACGATAGCTTACAACGTCTGCGCCTTCTGTGATTTCGTATTCCACATTCTGCGAGCCGTCTACTACAATATCCTTTTGCTTGCTCAGAGTCAGATCGAGTTCGACGTTATCGCAACCCAGACGGAGATACGACGTTTCGTTTTTGCGGTAAACGGACGATATGGAACTGATTTTAAGTTTACCGAAAGTTACGTCCTTTTCTGAAACGAACGACATACCGTCCGAGGAGGGCGAAGCGAAAGTCACCGCATAGAACGCATACGCGCCGTTTCCGCAGAAAACTTCCACACCGCCGTTATCTACTAAAATGCAGAACGAAAGTTTTTCTCTGTCGTCGGTTGCGGCGGTGAATTTTCCCTTATAACGGGGAAGAAGAAGGTTTCCGCAAGCAGTATGGGTACGGTCGAGGTAGTATCCGTCCGTTTCGTTCCAGCCGATTTCGGTGTATTCGTTTTCACCGACGCGCACACGGAACGCTACGGCACCGCCTTCGGGATTGTCTATCTCCGCATCTATTTCAAAGGCGGAAGAATTCAAATTTTTAAGTACGTCTGCGCCTGCCTCCGCCTCGTATGCCGTTACGGAAGCGAGGACGGTTTTGTTTATATTGTTATCCTTTGTTATCGGAGTCTGAGTGAGGACGTAATCGCCGTCCTTTTCTATTAAATTCCACACGACGGGCACAGTCATTCCGCAATTCCAGCGGTTTCTGAGATCGGTCAGAAGTCCGCTGTCGACAGAAGCTTCGGCGCCGGGGACGCCCGAAAACCAACTGACGGAAACCGTCTTGTCTTTATATTCGCCGTCCTCGATATAGAAGGTTTGCGTCGCGTAGGAGTCGGGTCCGAAGTCCATCTGCTTTACGGGTACTTTTGTATAATCGAGAGTAGAAATATCAACGCCGTCCGCGCGGAGAATAAACTTTCCGCCGCTGAACGAAAGTTCACCCGTTATATAGCCCCTGCCTGCAAGCGTTATCACTGCTATTTCTTTACCGCTGACTTCGAAAAACGCAATGTCGGGACATTCGGGACCGTTTGTTCTGTCTGTGTTGACGAGGGGAACTTTGGCTTTGAAACCGCCTGCTTCCGACCAGTCGACGAGATTGTAAGATTTCAAAAACCAGACGTTGTACGGCTCCTGCATACCCGTCAGCATCATTCCGTAAACTGTCCTGCCGTTATCGTCGAATTCGAAAACTTTCGGGTCGCGGCAGTCTTTCTTTTCGGTTCCAAGATTTAAAATTTGCTGTGAGGGGATATATCTGCGCTTAGTCCAGCTAAGACCGCCGTCGTCGCTTGACATTATCATCTGATCCTGCTGTGCGCCGTCGCGCGTATAGAATGCGATAAGACCTACGCCGTCGCCGTCCTTGAAAGACGGAGCTTCGCCGAACCATTTCTCGCCGTCTATCACCGCGCTTTCGCCCTTATGATAGATACGCGCCGAGCCCGACCACATAAAGCCGTCGCCGTTGCCGAAGCTGCCTGCTTTTCCTCCGCGTTCGGGAAAGAGGCAGATTGGAAGATTTTCCCAGTGCATCAGATCGGTACTGCGCGCGTGTCCCCAGTACATATCGCCCCAGACTTTATCGAAGGGATAGTGCTGATAAAAGAGGTGATAATAACCGTTATAATATACAAGTCCGTTCGGGTCGTTGTTCCAGTGCGCAAACGGACTGAAATGAAACTGATTGCGGTATAATTCGTTGTAGTAAGTGCTTTCGCTTGCGCCGTACTCGGCTTCGGTAAATCTGACGTCCGCCCTGCGCGCGAAGTAACCGATATTTCCGCCCTCGTAGAATAGTCCGTCTTCGAGCGCGTTTATATCCGTCCTTTGCGCCTCTTCACTTCCGTCCACGAACGCAAAACGCTGTATTCCGTCCGCATAGCACTCTAAATAAGTATTTCCGTCCTCTATAATAACTACTGCTTTAAGATAAATTTTCGAAACCGTTCTGACTTTCGGTTCTACGATATCGCGCTCCGCTTCCGTCATTTTTCCGTTGCCGATAAAATGCTCCTCTCTTAGCGTCGTCTCCGAAAAACCGTCTTCCTCGGCCGTAAAATAGCTCAGCTTTACTCTGTTGGAAGCCCTGTCTGCCGTGAACGCGAATCTGCCGTGTCCGGTTTCGCCGAATGTCAGCCCTGCACATTCCCCGCTGTTGAAATTCACCGTTGCGGAAAAGACGAAAGAAGCTTCCTTATCGAAGGATTTTTCTTCCGTTCTGAACGCGTCGCCTGCGTTGGAGGTTATCTCCGTTCCGTCGGTATAGGCAAAAACGGGCTTTAAAGCGAAAAGCCCTGCTATAAGACACACGGTACATAACGCAAGCGCAATAAAGAGAGTAATTTTTCTCGCTGTTTTCATATTTTCCCCTCCGCATTACAGCGGTATATTTTTTAAAGTTTTTTCGATTTTTTCCCTGTCGGGCAAGAAGTCTATCGCGCCCCTGCCGAGCGTGTTCAATGCTCCGCAGACGTTCGCCTCTTTGAATACGCGGTTTAAAAATTCCGCCGTCCATTCATTCCTGTCGGTTCCGTCAAGCCCTTTCAATACGCCTGCGAAAAACGCGTCGCCTGCGCCCGTGGTATCGACAGGCCTGACTTTTACGGTTGAAACCCTTCCACCATTTCCGTCAAACCGCCATTCGCTGCCATTTTCGCCGAGGCTTATGCACAGAAGCTTGCCGCTGAGATTTTCTTTTAAATAACTTTCGCCGAAGATTCCGATTTCCTCTTCGGAAAATTTGACTATATCGGCTAAACCGAGCATCGCTTCGTATCTTTTTTTTGCTTCGTCCCTGTTTTTGAAAATGTCCGTGCGGAAATTAACGTCGAAAGCTACTTTTTTACCGAGCGAACGCACGCGCTTTGCAAGATTTACCGCGTAGTCAAAACCGCAGTCCTCCGAAAGCATAAGCGAGCCGATATTTACGATATCCGTCTTTTCAAGCGCGCTGTTATCGAGTTCGGGAAGAAAATAGTCCGCCGTATTCCTGCGGTAAAAGCAGAACGAACGCTCTCCACCCTCGTCTATCTGAACGAAAGCAAGCGTAGTGTTCCTGTCTTTGAGTTTATCTATCTTTAAGAAATCAAGCTCCCTGCTCTTTGCAAATCCGACAAGAAAATCGCCTATCAGATCGTCGCCGACACTGCCTGCAAACGCCGAGCTTCCGCCGAATTTTTTAATTGCGCAAGCGACGTTGAAGGGCGCTCCGCCGGCTTTTCTTTCGTAAAAAAAAGTTCCGCCGCTTTGACTGCCTATCATATCGGCAAGAATTTCACCGACGCATAAAATCATAATTTACTCCTTTCTGCCCAAAATCGATTTTTCGCTTTCGGCGTCGAACAAATGGACGTTTTCTTCCGAGAACGATATGTGCAGTCTGTCGCCCGTAGCAAGCGGAAGTCTGCAGTTGAGGCAGGCGATAAAGTCGCCCTCCTGACCCTCTATTTCAAAGAAAACGTGCATATCGCTTCCGAGAATTTCCGTAACGTTTACGCTCGCCGAAACACCGCTTTCACCCACGCAGACGTGTTCTCCCCTGACGCCCAGATATACTTCGTGAGGGTTGCCGTCGAGGTACTCGCCGAGCACGGGGCGCATTTTATCGAGGCTGAGTTTCAAAGTTTCGCCGTTTGTAAATTTTGCGTAAAGCGTCTTTGCCTTTTTTGTTATTTCAACGCGGAAAAAGTTCATCTGCGGAGTGCCTATAAATCCTGCGACAAACTTGTTTTCGGGATAGTCGAAAAGGTTTGTCGGCGTGTCTATCTGCTTTATGAAGCCGTCCTTCATTACTACTATGCGCGACCCCATCGTCATCGCCTCTACCTGATCGTGAGTGACGTAGATAAAAGTCGTTTTAAGCGCCTTGTGAAGTTTTACTATTTCCGAACGCATCTGTGTTCTCAGCTTTGCGTCGAGGTTGGAAAGCGGTTCGTCCAAAAGGAAAACCTTGGGTCCTCTGACCATTGCCCTGCCGAGCGCGATACGCTGGCGCTGTCCGCCCGACATATCCGAAGGCTTGCTATGCAAAAGTTCTTTTATGCCGAGTATGCCTGCCGCCCACTGCACCTTTTCGTCGATTTCGGCTTTGGTGTAGTGGCGCATAATTTTTATTTCATTGCCGTCCTTGTCGAGTACGGGATTGCCCTCTTTGTCTCTCCTGACGTCGGGAATCTTCCTCATTTTCAAGCCGAACGAAATATTTTCGTACGAGGTCATATGAGGATATAAGGCATAGCTCTGAAACACCATTGCTATATCCCTGTCCTTTGCATCGACGTTGTTCACAAGCTTTCCGTCTATGTACATTTCCCCTGCGGAAATGTCCTCGAGTCCCGCTATCATTCTGAGCGTTGTCGACTTTCCGCAACCGGAGGGGCCTACGAAAACTATAAATTCGCCGTCCTCTATCTCCATATTGAAATCCTTGACAGCCGTAAAATCTCCGACGCGGACCTCGGTCTGAGCTTTTTTCTTCTTAAAGTTGAACAGCGACTTTTTTGCACCGCCCCTTGCAGGGTAAATTTTGCAGATATGTCTTAACGATAAATTTGCCATATTTTCCTCGTAAATCTAATAGTTGGAAACGTTTCCAAATGCAATTATAGTACAAAACTTGTGTAAAGTCAACATTGTGTGCGAAATTTTTATTTTTTGTTATAAATTTTCAAATTAACAAAAAAGCAGGGATTGATCCCTGCTTTTACATTATTATAAACGGTAAGTCTTTATTAAGTGATTTTGAGTATGCCGAAATAAAATTCAGATTTTGTTCGGCTTCGTCAGAAAGCCGTGCGGCAAGTCAAAAGAAGCTATCTAATCATATAGCCCTTATTTTCCATAACGGAAATAATATGTTCGGCGCAGGAGCTGTTAAGCTGCCCGTCTGCGCTCTCTATCATAAGGCGGATAAGCCGTTCTGTTCCCGAAGCTCTCAAAAGTACCCTTCCGCCTGCACCCAACTTTTCTTCAACTTCCTTTACGGCGGTTTTCACGTCTTTATCGGCAAGAGGTTTTTCCTTATCCGAAACGCTAAGATTTACAAGCAACTGAGGGTAAAGTTTAAGCGGTTTGCAAAGCTTTGAAAGGGCGCTTTTTTTTGCGATGACCGCTTCCATAACTTTCAGGCTTGTGAGTATTCCGTCGCCCGTGGTGGAATATTTAGAAAAAATGATATGCCCCGACTGTTCTCCGCCCAGTCTGCAATTATGCTTTACCATATATTCGTGAACGTATTTGTCGCCGACCGGAGTTTTGACGTATTTGATTCCCTCTTTATCAAACGCCTTATAAAGCCCGAAGTTTGACATTACGGTAGTTGCCACTGTGTCGTTTGAAAGTTCGCCCGTCTCCTTCATATACTTTGCCATAATATAAAGTATCTGATCACCCGTGACGGTATCTCCGTTTTCGTCTACGCAAAGACACCTGTCCGCGTCGCCGTCATACGCAAAGCCGATATCGAGGTGTTTTTCCTTTACTGATTTTTGCAGCCCCTCTATATGCGTAGAGCCCGCGTTCCTGTTAATATTCAGTCCGTCCGGTTCGGTATTTATAAGATAAGTTTCCGCGCCCAAAGCTTCGAAAACGCATTTTGCGATATACCAGCTGCTTCCGTTAGCGCAGTCAAGTCCGATTTTAAATCCCCTGAACGAAAAAATTCCAAGCGATATAAGATGACCTATATAACGGTTTCTGCCCGAAACGTAGTCGACCGACCTGCCGATATTTTCACGCGTGGCGAAAGGCAGAGTTTCGTTACCGTCGAGAAATTCTTCAATTTTTTCAAGTACGCTGTCCTCCATCTTCTCGCCCTGAGAATTTATTAGTTTTATACCGTTGTCGAAGTACGGATTGTGACTTGCGGAAATCATAATTCCGCAGTCGAATTTGTCTACCCTTGCGATGTACGCGACGGACGGGGTTGTGGTGACGTGCAGGATATACGCGTCCGCACCCGAAGCCGTCAGTCCCGCGACAAGACCGTATTCGAGAGTATACCCCGAACGCCTCGTGTCCTTGCCTATGACGATTTTTGCCCTTTCTTTATCACCCGAACGGCGTTTGATTTCCGAAAAATACCAGCCCAAAAACCTGCCTGTCCTGTATGCGTGGTCGGCGGTGAGCTGAACGTTTGCCTCGCCCCTGAAACCGTCTGTTCCGAAATATTTACCCATTTTCCACCTCCCTGCCTATAATTCCGCAAACCGATGAAAGCGGATAGACCGTTGCGCCTTTTTTTATTATACTTCCCGGATTTATCACGCAGTTACAGCCGACTTCCGCACCGTCGCCCAAAAGCGCGCCGAACTTTTTCAAACCTGTCTGATAGATTTTTTCGCCCTTGATAAGTATTTTCGCCTTATCGCAGCGGACGTTTGAAATTATCGCGCCTGCGCCCAAATGGGCTTTATAGCCCAGAATACTGTCGCCGACGTAGTTAAAATGCGGAACCTGAACGTTATCGAAGAGAACGGAGTTTTTGATCTCGGTAGAATTGCCGACGACGCAGTTTTCGCCTATGAGCGCACTGCCCCGTATAAAGGCGCAATGCCTTATACTGCTGTACGCGCCGATTATGCACGGCGCGGTTATCGAAGCGCTCGGCGCGATTTCAGCGCTTTTATGCGCCCAGACGGACGCGCTCAATTCGACGTATTCGTCCCTGTCGAGGGTCTGAATCAGCTCCTCTATGATAGTTTTAAGTTTCGGCACTGCCTGCCAGCCGTAAGAGTATTTTTCAAGATACGGCTTTGAAAGGGAATGAGTTAAATCGAAAAGGTCGCTGATAAAAATATTTTGCACATACCATATTATGAAAAAGCGCAGAAAAATGGCACGGCTGAGTTTTAAAACTCAGCCGTGCCGGAATTTAATCAGATATTGTCAAGTATACGTTCGATTTTTTCAAGTACGCCGTCAAGCCCCTGACGGGTCTGCGACGACGTGACTAATATATCGCTTATTCCGCATTTGTACGAAGTTGCGATTTTCTGTACGCACCTGCCCGTCTGTGCCTTTGAAAGCTTGTCCGCCTTGGTTGCGATAATCGAGAACGGGATAGTATTGTAATAGAGATATTCAGCCATCTGTATATCGTCCGCGGTAGGTTCGTGACGGATATCGCAGAGCGCGAAAACGTGGCTTGCGCAGTTTTCTTTGAAAAAATCGTCCAGAAGGTGCGCCCAGCGCTCTTTTTCGGATTTGGAAACCTTGGCAAAGCCGTAACCGGGGAGGTCGGCAAGCAGAAACAAGCCGAAGTCGAAATAGTTTACAAGCCTTGTTCTGCCCGGATCTTTGGAAACTTTGGCAAGTTTGCCCTTGTTCGCAAGCATATTTATAAAGCTTGATTTGCCGACGTTGGACTTACCGCAGACGGCGATTACGGGCTTTTCGGATTTTATGAACTGCTTTTTATCCGCCGCGCTTATTATAAACTGCGCATTTGTAATTTTTATCATAAAGTATCCTTCTCACAAATTTTTCGGTACTCGATGCCCCGAAAAACACCGTTAAATATTTATAATGAAACTATATTCCGATTATTGCCTGTTTGAAAACTGCGGCGACGTCCGTTACGGGGATAAAATTGATACTGCCCTTGACCGATTCGGGAATCTCTTCCAGATCCTTTTTGTTCTCGGCAGGAATAATCACGTCGTGAATACCTATCCTGTACGCGGCAAGCGCCTTTTCCTTTAATCCGCCTATCGGCAGAACTTTACCGCGGAGGGTTATTTCGCCCGTCATTGCAATGCTTTTTTTAACGGGTTTCTGCGTGAACGCCGAAAGTATCGCCGTCGCCATAGTTATGCCTGCGCTCGGTCCGTCCTTCGGCGTTGCGCCCTCGGGAACGTGGATATGGATATCGGTATTTTCGAACAGTGCGCTGTCGATGCCGTAGCTTTCGCTGTTGGAGCGGATATAGCTTATCGCTGTCCTTGCGCTCTCTTTCATAACGTCGCCGAGCTTGCCCGTTAAGAGTATATCGCCCTTGCCGTGCATAGTCGAAACTTCGATGGTGAGCGTCGTTCCGCCGACAGCCGTCCAGGCAAGCCCCGTCGCCGCGCCGACCTCGTCGCATTTCAGCGCCGCGCCCTCTCTGTCGAAACGGGGCGAGCCTAAAATTTCATACAGGTTATTTTCGTCGACCGCAACGCTTTTCTGTTCTGACGAGGAAAGCTTTACGGCTGCTTTTCTGCAAACGGCGTCTATCTGGCGTTCAAGCCCCCTTACGCCTGCTTCCATTGTAAATCCGTCGATTATCATATCGACAGCCTTGTCGCTTATAGTAAACTCGCCCTCTTTGAGTCCGTTCGCCTCGCTCCGTTTGGGAACGAGGTAGCGTTTTGCGATTTCCCTCTTCTCTTCGGGAGTGTAGCCCGTGAGCTCTATTATTTCCATTCTGTCTTTGAGCGGAGCAGGGATAGTATCAAGACTGTTTGCCGTGGTTATGAACAGCACCTTGCTGAGATCGTACGCAACTTCGATATATCTGTCGACGAAAGCCGAGTTCTGCGCAGGGTCTAAAACCTCTAAAAGCGCGCCCGCGGGATCGCCCCTTAAATCCGACGAAATTTTATCCACCTCGTCCAGAAGGAACACGGGGTTTATCGAGCCTGCTTTTTTCATTCCGCTTATAATACGACCCGGCATTGCGCCGACGTAAGTCTTTCTGTGACCCCTGACTTCCGCCTCGTCCTTAACTCCGCCGAAGCTCATTCTGACGAATTTTCTTTTCAGACTTCCCGCTATCGAGCTTGCGATAGAAGTTTTTCCGACGCCGGGAGGCCCGACGAAACACAGAATAGGCGCGTTCATTCCGCCCGTGCGTTTCAGAACGGCAAAGTACTCGGTTATTCTCTCCTTGATTTTTTCAAGTCCGTAATGGTCTGCGTTCAGTACCCTGACCGCCTCGGAAAGTTCTTCGGTGTCGTCCGTGCTCTCGGTCCAGGGGATATCGAGCATCCAGTCGATATACGTTCTCAAAACGTTATAGTCGGGCGACGAAGTCTGCATTCCTTTCATTCTCGAAAGTTCTTTCAGCGCTTTATTTTCCGCCTCTTCGCTCATTTTCCTGCTTTTTATTTTCTCTTCGAGTTCGTCGCATTCCTGCGCGTCGTCGCCGAGTTCCTTATGAATGGCTTTGAGCTGTTCGCGAAGATAGTATTCCTTCTGATTTTTGTCAATGCTCTGACGCACCGACGCGTTTATCTTGCGTTCCAGACGCAGAAGTTCAAGCTCGTCGTTTAAAATTTTGTCGAGCTTTTTGAGTCTTTCAACGGTTATACGGCACTCTAAAAGCTCCTGTTTCTGCTCGGTGCGCAGCTGCATATAATGGCCCGTCATATTGACGAATTCTTCTGCCGAAGAGCATTTTTCGAGAGCGGTTATGCCCTCTTTGGAAATTCTTCCGTCCGTCGCACCTATGTCTTTTACAATCTCTTTCGAAGTGCGGAAATACGCCTCTTCGAGAGCGGGATCGCCGTGAACGGGCTTCAATTCCTCGACCGTTGCAATGAACGTACCGTTCTCGCGCCTCACCTGTCTTGCGACGGCACGGAAAAGCCCCTCCGCCGTAAGACGGAGACTGCTTCCCGGAAGCTTTGCAATCTGTTTCAATTTTATAACGGTGCCTACCGTGTAAACGTCGTCGTCGCCGATTTCGTCCTTTTCGGATTCTTTCTGAGCGCAGACGAAGAGTTTTGAATCACCCTCGGTCGCCGCCTTTACCGCGGCAAGCGAAATCATTCTGCCCACGTCGAAACTTACCGACGTATCGGGAAAAACTACCCTGCCCCTCAATGCAAGAAGGGGATAATCCTGAAAATTCGCCATAATTTACTCCTTGGTCAACGTAAAAATAAAGCGCCGTAAATAAATCGGCGCTTTCTGTATCGGTTATGCCGTCTCTTCGTAAATCAGCTTTGGCTCCGCATTGCTGGTCACGCATTCTTTGGTAACGACTACTTCTTTTATATTTTTTTCGGAAGGGAGCTTATACATAACCGAAGTCATAAAGCTCTCTATTATCGTCCGCAACCCTCTTGCGCCTGTCTTTAATCGGATTGCCGTATTCGCAATTTCACGCACTGCGCCGTCCTCGACCGTGAGTTTTACCCCGTCCATCGCAATGAGTTTCTGATACTGTTTTATAATAGCGTTTTTGGGCTGGGTCAGAATATTGACGAGGGCGTCCTCGTTCAGAGGGTGCAGACTTACGACGATGGGAACGCGTCCGACGAATTCGGGAATGAGCCCGAAAGAGGTCAGATCCTGAGGCTTTACGTCCGACAGCATATCGTAAGTATCGCCGTCGCCGTTTTTGACCGAACCGCCGAAGCCGAGAGTCGTATTGTCCTTGCGCTTCTGAACTATCTTGTCAAGTCCGACAAAAGCGCCTCCGCAGATAAATAAAATATTGGTCGTGTCTATTCTCAGACATTCCTGCTGGGGGTGCTTTCTTCCGCCCTGAGGGGGAACGTTGGCAACGGTGCTTTCTATTATTTTCAAAAGCGCCTGCTGAACGCCCTCGCCCGAAACGTCGCGCGTTATCGACACGTTTTCGCTCTTCCTTGCAATCTTGTCGATTTCGTCGATATAAATTATGCCGTGTTCGGCTCTGTCTATATCGTAGTCGGCGTTCTGTATAAGCTTTAAAAGAATATTCTCCACGTCCTCGCCGACGTAGCCCGCTTCGGTCAGAGTGGTGGCGTCGGAAGACGCGAACGGCACGTTTAAAATTTTTGCAAGCGTTCTCGCAAGCAAAGTTTTTCCGCAACCCGTAGGACCTAATAAAAGTATGTTGCTCTTCTCTATTTCGACGTCGTCGTCCTCTGCGGTTTCGAGAGTATTGTTTATACGTTTATAGTGGTTATAAACCGCAACGGATAAAACTTTCTTCGCCTCGTCCTGTCCGACGATATACCTGTCGAGTTCCGCCTTTATCTCGTCGGGCTTTTTCAAAGGCACAGCCTCGTCCGACTTGGGATTGCAGAGTTCGTCTATCATATCGTTGCATATAATCACGCACTCGTCGCATATGCACGCTCCGTCCTGTCCGTTTATGAGACGGGCGACTTTATCTTCCGATTTACCGCAAAATGAACAAAATCTTTTTTCTTTCAAGAAAACCTCACAAAAAATTTCGGCTATTCTGCGCAATTCGCTATGCTGCACGAGCAATAGCGACGCTTTGCGCACCTTATATGTAAAATGTTTCAGATTATAAGGCGCAAAGGCGCAGTTATGCGCAAATTGTGTGCGCTGGCGCAGGGAAGCCCTGCTTACGCCGTAATATATTCTAAAACACCTGCCGCTTGCAACTACTCACTTCTATCTTTTACTGAATACTTTATCGATTAAACCGTATTCCATAGCCTCGTCGGCGGACAGATAATTGTCTCTGTCGGTATCGTGTTCTATCTGAGCGAGCGGTTTGCCCGAATTTTTGGCAAGTATTTCGTTGAGTTTGCGTTTGGTTTTTAAAATGTGTTCCGCCGCAATCTTGATATCGCTTGCCTGACCCTGCGCTCCGCCCAGAGGTTGATGTATCATAATTTCGCTGTTGGCAAGCGCAAAGCGTTTGCCCTTCTGTCCGCTGGAAAGAAGGAACGCACCCATCGACGCAGCCATACCTATACATATCGTCGAAACGTCGCACTTGATGTAATTCATCGTATCGTAAATCGCAAGTCCTGCGGAAACGGATCCGCCGGGGCTGTTAATATACAGCGATATATCTTTCTGCGGATCTTTTGCTTCCAGATATATAAGCTGAGCTACGACCGTGTTTGCAACCGCGTCGTCTATCTCTCCGCTTAAAAATATGATTCTGTCCTCTAAAAGACGGCTGTAAATATCGTACGAACGCTCGCCTCTCGAAGTCTGTTCGACTATATAGGGGACTAATGCTCCTCTCTCCTTACGCATTTATTACTCCTTATTTTCTTTTTTTGCCGACGGCTTTTTTGCCGTGGTTTTCTTTTCGGCTCCGTCTTTTGCGTCAGCCGTTTTTTTCGCCGCGGCGGGTTTCTTAGCCGCAGTTTTCTTTTCGGTTTCGCTCTTTGCAGCCGTCTTCTTTACGGCAGGCTCTGCGCCCTCGGCGTAAAGCTCGTTGTTTGCTTTGAGGAAATCGAACATTTTGGTTATGACTATGTCGCTTGCGATATATTCGAACTGACGGGGCTTCATATCCTTTTTGTATTCTTCCGCAGTCTTATCGACAGACTTTGCCTGCTCGGCAATCTTTGCTTCGATTTCGCTCTCTTCCGCGATAAAGCCCTTTTCGCTTACTATCTTGTCGATGACAAGCTGGTTCAAAACTCTCGGCTCTGCCTGAGATTTAAACTGCGAACGGAACTGGTCCAGAGTCATCTGCATATACGAAAGATAGTCATCAAGCTTTAAGCCCTGATACATAAGACGCATTTCGAAGTCGCGTACGAGCTTGTCGATTTCGCTCTCTATCATAGCGTCGGGAATAACGCATTTTGCGCCCTTTGCGATAGTTTCGAGTATGCTGTTTTCGGTTTCGTCCCTGCCGCGGTCAGCCATATTCCTTTCAAGGCGTTCCCTGACTTTTTTCTTATAGTCCGCGACCGTCTCGGCGCCTGCGTGGGCTTTGACGAATTCGTCGGTGAGTTCGGGGTAGACCTTTTCGGTTATCTTGTTCACCTTAATTGCGAAAACGGCGTCCTTGCCCTTTAAATTATCCGCCTGATAATCGTCGGGGAAACGGACCGTTATATCTCTGTTTTCGCCCTTTTTCATTCCGACGACCTGCTCTTCGAAGCCCTTTATGAACGCTCCGCTTCCTAAAACGAGGTCATACTCTTCAGCGGTACCGCCGGGGAATTTTTCTCCGTCTACGCTTCCCGAGAAGTCGAGATTGACCTTATCGCCGAGAGTGCAGGCTCTGTCGACTTCCTGATCCTTTGCCTCGCTTGCAAGAATCTTTTTCGATTCTTCTTCGACGTCGGCATCGGTAACATTATATTCATATTTTCTGATTTTTAAACCTGTGTAAGCATCGATAGTTACTTCGGGTTTTACGGGAACGACGGCTTTGATAACCACGCCCTCGCCCGCCTTCATATCTTCGAGGTCGAGCTCGGGTTCGCCGACAGCGGTGAAATTGTCCTTTTCATTTCTTAAAATTTCGGGATAGTGGTTGTTATAAAGAAGATTTAACGCCTCTTCGAAAAACACGCCTTTTCCGTAATAGTTTTCCAAAACGGGCTTGGGAACTTTGCCCTTTCTGAAACCGGGAACGGAATATTTGCCCCTTACCTTTATATAAGACGCATTGATGGCGTCCTGCCACTCCTGTTCGGTAAAAGCTATCGAAAGCTTTATTGTACTCTTTTCGCCGACGGCTTGTGTGTATTTCATAACGATCTCCTAAAAAATGTATTATATATTTTCGTACGGATAATATTTTAACATAAGTAATAAAAATTGCAAAGCGTTTTACATTTACTTTTTGTAAAATTTGAACTATAATATAATTCGGTAAACCGCAAACTGCGGAACTTAAAAATAAAAAGAGGGTTGGATTGTGCCGCAGGACGCATTTACTTTAAGATATATAGCAAAAGAGCTGAAACAACGGCTTACGGGCGGAAAAATTTCGAAAATAGTTCAGCCCGACAGAGATAACCTGATATTTATTATATACACCGCAAACGGCAACGTTAAACTCGAAGCCTGCCTTTCGGCTCAGGCTTCGAGACTGTCGCTCACCGACGGAGAAACCACCGCTCCGCTCACCGCGCCGAATTTCTGTATGCTTTTGAGAAAGCATTTGCAGAACGCGGAAATACTCGATATAGAACAGCCTGACTTCGAGAGGATAATCTACTTCGACTTAAAGTGCGTATCCGATTTTTCCGAAAGCGTTATGCGCCTGTATTTTGAAATTATGGGCAAGTATTCGAACGCTGTGCTTACGGAAAACGGCGTCATCACGGGCGCGCTGAAAACCACGTCTATCGGCGAAAACACCAAGCGCGTACTCTTCGGCGGAGTCAAATATACCCTTCCCGAACCGCAGGACAAGTTTCCGCCCGAAGATACGGCGGCTGTCGCCGAAGCATTAAAACGTTACGAAGGGGACAAAGCCGGATTCATAAGCGGAAAAGTCAAAGGAATATCTTACGCCACCGCGGACGAAATTTCAAATTCCCATAACGGCAATCCTTCGGCGGAGGATATAAAAAATTACGTATTCGGAACCGTGCCCGCGCCCTGCGTCACCTTTGCGAACGGCGAGCCGAACGACTTTAAAGTGGTTTCCGTTTCGAAGGACAAAAAGGAATTTGACAGCGTGCTCGGCGCGCAGAGCTATTACTATTCTTATATTACCCGTAAAAAGAAATTCGGCGAAAAGAAAAACAGACTTCTCTCCGCGCTCGATTCGGGAATAAAAAAGATAGATAAAAAGCTTGCGAATATGCGCGACAAGCTGGAAGAGTGTAAAGATACGGAAATCATCAGACTAAAAGGCGAGCTGATTACCGCGAATATTTACTCCCTTTCAAAGGGAATGACGGGCTTCGAAGCGGTCAACTATTACGACGAGGACTGCAAAAAAATCACCGTCGCACTCGATAAAACGCTGACCCCGTCGCAGAACGCACAGCGCTATTTCAAAAAATACGCAAAGCTTAAACGCACGAAACAGAACGTTGACGTTCAGCTTGCCGCCGCAATCGAACAGAAAGATTACCTTAACGGCATACGCACGCACGTCTGCACAGCCGAAGAGATTATGGATCTTGAAGAAACCGAACGGGAGCTTGCAGAAAACGGGCTCGTAAAAAAGACCGACAACAGAAAAAAGAATCCTGTTTTAACGCCTTACAGGGAGTACCGATTTGAAGGTTTTAAAATTCTTGCAGGCAGAAACAATTTACAGAACGAAAGACTGACAAAGAGTCTTTCGCCGAACGATCTCTGGCTTCACACACAGAAATACCACTCTTCCCACGTCGCCGTCATTACGGAAGGCAGAGCCGTTCCCGACAGCGTTATAAAGACCGCTTCGGAAATCTGCGCATACTATTCCGAAGGCAGGAACGGCGGAAAAGTTCCCGTGGACTACACGCTTAAAAAATTCGTTAAAAAACCGCCCGCCTCGAATACGGGTTTCGTAATATATACAGACTATAAAACCGCGCTGGCAACCCCGTGCGCACATACTGAAATTTCGGAGGAAAACAATGGAAAACGAAAATAAAAACGGCAACGGACAATACGTTTACGCCTATATCGCAATAGGGCTGATAATCGTAGGCGCAATCGCTCTCGGCGTATCGTTTACGGTACTCGGCGTGTATGCGCTGATAGCTTCTATGCTGTCTGAAATAGCGGCGATGACGTTCGTCAACCTGCAAAAGCGCAGGCAAGATTTAAAGTGGCTTATCTATCTGAAAATTGCCGCTTATATACTCTTCGGCGCGGCTCTTCTGATTTTCGTCGGAGGAACGGTGTGGTCTGCCGAATAGCACGAAAATTAATTTTAAAGACGCTGAATAAGTGAAAGAGTCGGGTAAAATACCCGACTCTTTCACTTGTTACCGCTATTTGTTTTTCCGTTCGGCAAACGATTAGAGGTTTGCCGTCACCGTAATTTCCTGAATTTGCGCTTATTTAATAAGTAAGCCGCGCGCTCTTCTCCGGCTTTTAAAGCTTTTTTATACCAGTCTGCGGCTTTGCTTAAATCTTTTTTTAATCCGCATTTACCTTTCTCGTACATATACGCAATGCAGACCATACAGTCGGTGTCGCCGATTTCAGCGCCCATTTCGTACCACTCGACCGCCTTTGCGCCGTTCTTTTTTACGCCGTCGCCGTGACGGTAGCAACAGCCCATATTGTACGCCGCCATTGCGTTTCCGTTCTGCGCCGATTTAAGATACCAGCTCACGGCGGTATCGGCGTCCGGAGCCGTACCGATGCCTTTAAAGTAGCAATAACCGACGTCGCTCATTGCCTGCGCATTTCCCTGCTCCGCCGATTTTAAGAGCCAATCCAAACACTTCCCGCCGTCTTTATAGATTCCGTTGCCGAGCATATAGCTCCAACCGACGTGCAGCTGAGCCCTGTCATCGCCCTGCTCGGCGGATTGCATATGCCAATAGAACGCCTTTTTTGCGTCCGCGATAACTCCTTCGCCCGTTTCGTAACACATTGCAAGATTGTACTGTGCGCGTTTATCGCCCTGTTTTGCGGCGCGCCGAAACCAACGAGCGGCTTCGTACAAATCTTTTTTTACTTCTTTCCCGACTTTAAAACACCAGCCGTATGAGTTCTGCGCAGGCGGATAGCCGAGCGAAGCGGACTGTCTGTAAAGATTTACCGCTTCCGTCAGGTTAGGTGCCGCGCCGACGCCGTTTTCGTACATCGAACCGAGCGCGTACTGCGCAGGAGCGTACGGCTCGGAGTCCTGCTTTTCACTGCAATCGGAAGCGCGTTTATAATATTCCGCCGCCCTGTCCGTATCCTTTTCTACGTATTCGCCGTTTTCATACAGCTGACCCAACTTAAAAATCGCCGCAGGCAGCTGCTTTTCAGCCGCTTCTTCAATTAACTTAAACCCTTTTTTTCTGTCACACTGCGAAGACTTTCCGTAAAAATAATATTCGCCCAAGCGATATAAAGCCTGAACAAGACCCTGACGCGCTGCCTGCGCGTACCAATAAACGGCCTTTGCTTCCGATACGGGAAGGTATTTGTGACTGCTGTAAATCCTGCCTAAGCGGTATTGCGCATCCGCAAAATCGTTTTCCGCGGATTTCTGATACCAACCGAACGCCTCGGCCATATTTTTATCGGCGCCGTCGCCGAACTCGTAACATTGCGCAAGAAAGTACTGCGCCGCAGGATTGCCCTGCGACGCCGATTTATTCAGCATCCCGAACGACGCGCACTCGTCGCGCTCAATTCCGCGTCCCATGCGGAGGCACGCCGCAAGGCACAGCTGCGCGTAACCGTCGTTCAGCTCTGCCGAAGTCCGCCAAAGCTTTACGGCGGTTTCATAATTGCCTTTTTCGTATTCGTCCGCCGCCTCGAAACAAAGGCGTTCGCCCTCCGAAGACGGCGCGCCTCTGAGTCTGAGCGCGCGTAAAATATCATCGCTTATCTTAAACTCTATATACTCGGACATACTACTTTTTTAAATGTTTTTTCGCTTCTTTGTTGCCCTGTTTTGCAGAACGCGCATACCATTCGCGCGCCTCTTCCAAATCGGCTTCCACGCCGATTCCGTCTTCGTAACATACGCCGACGGCGTATTGAGCGTCTGCGTCCCCCTGCGACGCAGACCGCATAAACCAATAAAATCCGATTTCGGGATCCTCGTCCACACCGATGCCGTTCATAAAGAAACTGCCTATTTTGTACTGAGCGTCCGCGTCGCCGTTCTGCGCGGACTGCATAAACCAGAAAGCCGCGGCGCTGTCGTCACGCTCCACATACTGCCCTTTATGTAAATGCTGGGCAAGATTGTACTGCGCCTCGGCAACTCCGCCGCGCGCCGCGTGTTCGTAATATTTTATGGCAAGAGCCATATTCACTTTGACGCCCTTACCGAACGCATACACGTTGCCGAGATTGTGGCTTGCCATATAATTGCCTGCCGCCGCGCCGCGCTCGTACATCTCTATTGCCTTGGGCATATTTTTCTTTACGCCCCTGCCTTCCTCGTACATACAGCCGAGATTGCAGTAAGCCTGCCCGTAATTGTTCTCCGCCGAAACGCAGTACCACTTTAACGCCTCGTCAAGGTCGCGTTTTACGCCCTCGCCGTACTCGTAACAATAGCCGACGTAACACTGCGCTTTGGCGTGATTTCTTTTCGCCGCTTCTTTATAATATTTGAACGCCGTAATGGAATTGCGTTCGACGCCTTCGCCGTCGTCATAACATTCGCCCAAACGGAAAAGCGCGTCCGCCGAACCCTGTTCCGCCGCAAGCGCATAATATTTTACAGCCGATTTATAATCGCGGGGAACGCCGCGTCCGTCGTAATACGCCCTGCCCAGACTCAGCTGTCCCGTCGCGTCTTTCAATTGCGCGGATTTTTTATACCATTCAAACGAAAGGCTCATCGATTTGGCGTATTTTTTACGTTTCGTTTCGCTGTCCTCGCCGTCTTCGCCGTCCTCGTAACCGCCGTCCTCGCCGTCTTCGTAACCGCCGCAATCGTCGGAACCGTCAATTTCAACGTCTATTTCTCCCCGTTCATACATCTGACCGAGATTATTCATAGCCTGCGTACAGTTTTGCGCAGCGGACTTTTCAAACCATTCGACTGATTTTTTCAAATCCTTGTCAACACCCGTTCCGCTGCGGAAGCAAAGACCTGCGAAGCACTGCGCTTCCGCGTGGCCTTTTTCCGCCGATTTGATAAAGTAGCCGCTTGCAATACGGGCGCGTTCTTCCTCATCCCCGATTTCTACGCCGAGGTTATAATTATAACAGATTCCGAGCATATACAACGCTTCGGCACAGTCGGCGTCCTCTAAACTCTTCCATAATTCAACCGCTTCCGGAAACTTTTTTTCGTTATACAAAGCAGTTGCTTTTTTTAAAGTTTCGCCCGCGTCGATGGATTTTTTCATAAATTTCTCCTTACCGTATCTGATTGTTTTTTAAAAAACGTGCGGATTTAATAATTTATACTTCGATATTATAGCACGCTATGCGCCGATTTTCAATAATTTTTACGCAATTTTAAATATCCGAAGATATAATATCAATTCGCGCTTACATCCGGTTTCAAAAAACAGTCAATCAAAAGTTTTAAAGCTTAACGCTTTTGTCAATATAAAAAGTTATGGACAGAATATGCGGTGCGGTTTTAAACAGAATACACTCACTCAGCCCTGCCGGCAGGTATCTCGTCATCGACGAGGACGAGCTTCTGGAAGCTTTTCCCGACGAGGCTGAAAAGACTTTCGACGAGCTTAAAAGGGTTTTGACTACCCTTTGCAAGGGCGGATTTATCGACGTTAAATATTCGAGGGGCGAGCTGTACTGCATTGCGCCCTTGAAGACGTATACCGAGGAGCCGCCTGCGCCCGAATCCGTCGAAGCGGAACCGATTTTAACGGAAGAGCCGAAACGCTTCAAGATAGACGCCGTGCTCGTTTCGTCGTTCTTCGGGAGTATTCTCGGCAGTATGCTTATAACGCTCATCTTCGCGTTCGTGTGATATGCTGTCGAGAAGCGAAAACGAAATTATGCGCGCCGTGTACGATCTGTGCGACGGCACGGACGGCTGTCTTGTATCCCCCGTAGACATACTCTGTCTTCTGCCGCCGAAGAGAAAATACGATATACCGAAAATAGATTCCGTCCTGCACGATCTTTCGTACGACGGATATTTCGACATTATCACAAGCGAGCGCAAGGGCGAAAAAATGTACGTCATCAATTTGAAAGAGTCGGGTATGTCGTACAAGCGTATGATACGCCAAAGGCAGCGCGATATCGCGTTCAGAATAGCGCTCGCCTTCGTCGGAGCGCTGGCAACGTTTCTCTTCGGACTTATCATAAGAGGATTATTCGGTTAGGCATTGCGCATAGTCTTATAAAAACAGTTGCATTTTGAATTGCGATTTGTTACAATATATTTTACTAACTTATAAAAAAAATATAGGTAAAGCTATGAAACGTAAGAAGTTGTTTATATCGCTGACCGCCGTTTGCGCGGTACTCGTATTTCTGGGAATTTTCGTTCTTATGTGGTACGTCGGCGACAGTTACAAAGATTTCAAAAAATTCAGCAAAGAGTTTGCCATAGAGGGACTCGACGACGGAGCGGTTCCGCAGGGAATGACCGCATACCCCTCCAACTACGTTTACGACGTAGACGAGACGGGCAAGGAGAAAGTCAAGCCGCAGCAGTACTTTCTGGTAAGCTCGTATATGAGCGACGGTTCGGCTTCGCGTATCTACGTTACGGTACAGCTCACCGACGACAAAAATAAGGTTACGGGCTATCGTTACATAGGTTTCGTGACTTTGGAAAACGAGGACGGCACGCCTCACCTGGGGCACGTCGGCGGAA
Source organism: uncultured Christensenella sp. (assembly GCA_910583545.1). Classification (GTDB taxonomy): domain Bacteria; phylum Bacillota; class Clostridia; order Christensenellales; family Borkfalkiaceae; genus Coproplasma. The sequence continues at coordinate 39,632 of CAJTXM010000011.1, forward strand.
TTGCCACAAACGGAGCGTTCCTTTGGGTCGGTCACGATGATAACGTACTCGTCGCCACAGCCTCTTCGAAAGATTACGAAAATATCTTACGCGAAATAATATTGAAAGCACAGATAAATCTGAGCGGTGAAGCAGAAGAAATTCAGTCCGTGAAGTTCACCTCTTCGTTCAAGGCGAACTGCAACGCGTCGTTTATGGTCTACTTTGACGACGCAAGATACACCGACATTACTTACGACAGACTTTACGTCGGAGAGTTTTACAGAAAAGGCAATTACGAAACGGACAAAAGCCACCGCATCGAAACGCCCAACGGCTACAAAAATACTGCTTTTATGTACGAATACAACGTCGATAAGAAAGCAAGCTCGGAAAACCCTTACGGTCTGACGAGAATAGATCAGGACGAAAAGGACAAGACGCTTTCGGACAACGTTCCCAAAATTCAGAAAATTTTCTCTATCCCCGAAAAGATACAGGGCGTTGCGTTCTCGGGAAGAAAGGGCAGCAACACGACTTCGAGCGACCCCGAATCGATGGTGGTTCTGTCGCAGAGCTACGGACTTGCAAATTCGCACCTTTTATGCTTCGACTGGAAATTAGCGACGGAAAGCGCAAACAGAGAGCTTTACCGTTCGATCGCAGGCGAGAGCTTCGCCTATAAAGACGTTTACAGAAACAGAAGCAACGGTGATAAAACGCCGTACACAGACAGCGGAGTTTACGTCTATTATCTTGACAAAAACAACGAAAAAATGTTCGTCAACGACTATTCCGTACCCTCTATGTCCGAGGGAATGTGCACCGCAACCAGAGCGGGCGCGAACGCGGCGGCGATAACGGACGTCTACGTTCTGTTTGAATCGGGCAGCAAAAAATACAACTTCTTTACGCGCGAAAGCATTAAAGACGTATTCAGATTCGTACCCACTTTCAGATAATAAAAATATGAGCGGAGCGCTTGAAAGCGCTCCGCTTTTTTACTTTAATTCGGTTTATTATTTTATAAAGGCACAGCAGGCTTTGTAGAGAGAATACACGTCCGCCTTGGAAATGAGTTCGTAAGGCGCGTGCATAGACAGCACGGGAACGCCCACATCCACCGTTTCGATGCCTAAATTCGCAATATACATAGCAACGGTTCCGCCTCCGCCAGCGTCGACCGCGCCGAGTTCGCCCGTCTGCCAGAAAACGTTATTGTCCTCTAAAATGTCGCGGATAAATCCCATATATTCCGCGGAAGCGTCGTTTGAAGAGGATTTACCCCTTGCTCCCGTATATTTTGAAATAGCCGCGCCGCAGGAAACTCTTGTCGTGTTGCGCTTTTCGAATACCGAGCCGTAAGCCGGATCGTAAGCCGCGGTTACGTCCGCGGAAATACATTTTGAGTTAAATCTTACTTCAATAGGGTTAGCTCCGAACGAGTGCGCGAGCGTGTCTATAACGTCGCAGATGACTTTACTCTGCATACCCGTGTTTCCGTTGCTGCCCACTTCCTCTTTGTCGGCAAACACCGAAAGCACGGTATGGGGCGAATCGATATCGAATATAGCCTTCATTTCGGGATACGCGCAAACCTTGTCGTCGTGACCGTACGCGGAAATCAGCGCGCCGTCGAAGCCGACGTCCCTCGCCTTTCCGGCAGGCACGAAGCAAAGCTCCGAGCACTGAAAATCTATTTCGGTAATACCGTATTTTTTATTGAGAAGTTTTAAAACGGCGGTCTTGACGCATTCCTTTTCTTCCTCGTCGTCAACGCAGGGAAGTCCGCCTATCACGGCGTTGAGACTTTCGCCGTCGATAGCCTTCGAAAGCGGTTTCGCCGACTGTTCGGCGCCTAAATGAGGCAGAATATCGGTGATGTAGAAGACAGGATCGCTGTCGTCCTCGCCGACGCAGATAGACTTTTTCTCTCCTCCGCGGAGCATAACCACGCCGTGCAGAGCAAGCGGAATTGCCGTCCACTGATACTTTTTGATACCGCCGTAGTAGTGCGTTTTGAGATAGCAGAGCCCCTCTTCCTCGTACATAGGATTGGGTTTCAGATCAAGACGGGGAGAGTCGACGTGGGCAACCATAATTCTCACGCCGTCCTTAGCTATGTCCTCCGTGCCGACGCTGATTAAAAACACGTTCTTTTCACGGTTGATGAAATAGCGCTTGTCGCCTGCTTTGAGTTTTTCGGAAAACGAAAACGGCTTGAAGCCGTGCGCTATCGCCTCGCGCTTTGCCTCCTCCGCCGCGTCGCGCTCGGTTTTTGAATTATCCAGAAATTTTTTATAACCCTCGGCAAAACCGTAAATTTTTTCAAGCTCGTTGCCGTCGGCTTCTTTATATACGTTTTTACGCTTATATTTAAGTTCCATTTCTTTTGCTCCTTGATTTTTCTATACATTATAATCGCGCCGCGCCGTTTTGTCAAATACCGCAGTGCGAATTAAATAATTTAATAAATATTTTTTTACTCATTTTGTTTTTTTACCCTTTAAAATATTTTACTTATTTAATATAATAATGTATAATAAAAAAGTATGAAGAGCGGAAAATTTACGGCTAAAAAAATTGCCGTGCTGGCGATCTTTATAACGCTCAGTTTAATAACGTTTATAATCGAAAACCAGTTCCCCCCTCTCTTCGTCCCCGGCGCGAGAATGGGGCTTGCGAACATTTTTTCGTTCACGGCGCTTATTATGTTCTCTCCCGTCGAAGCGTTCATCGTTGTTGCGGTGCGCACGGGGCTGGGCGCGATATACGCAGGCAACGTATCCGCGCTTTTATACAGCTTTACGGGCGGAGTCGTGTCTATGGCGATTTCTTCCGTCTTAATGTACACGGTATATCCGCGCGTTTCGGTAATGGCTGTTTCCGTGCTCGGCGCAGTGGCGCACAACGTGACGCAGAACATAGTTTTCGTGCTTCTTACCGACACTTCCACGCTGACTCTTATACCCTATTTCATTTTAGCGGGTATTCTGTCGGGGGCGATAGTCGGCGCGGTGGTTCTCCTGATATTCAAAAAGATACCGCTGAGCGTGTTTGAAAAAACCATAGGGCAGAAAAAGTTACAGAAATTACAGCCCGAACAACAACAGGAAAATTTAAACGAAAATTAACAACAAAGCATTTAAAACAGTTAATTGAAAACGACAGAGAAACGAGCAGAACAAGGCGAGTGCGAATTTTGCGAAGGAGTTTACAAAGATGTAAACGACTGAGCAAAAACGTAAACTCAACGCAGTTATGTGAAGTTTATATGTCGTTTGTTGATAAATTTATTAAAGGAGTTAATACAAGTTGAAAGCAGTAAAAGGAAAATACTACTTCGGCGGAATTCACCCTCGCGGTATGAAAGAATTGTCCGCGAACGCCGCTCTGGACGTATTGTCCGTTGACGAAGTTGCGATTTCAACGCATCAGTCGGCAGGAAAACCTGCAATAACCGTCGTCAAGGCGGGACAGAGCGTTAAATGCGGCGAACTTATTGCACAGGCCGACGGCGACATTTCTTCCAACGTTTTCGCAAGCATAAGCGGAACGGTCAAAGAAATTAAAGACGTTGACGGCGAAGAGCATATTTTCATAACTTCGGACAAGTCGGACGCAACTAAGTTTCTTCCCCCTCTTACCGATCCCGACGCCGACGAAATCAGACAGCGCATTAAGGACTGCGGAATCGTAGGTCTGGGCGGAGCAGGTTTCCCCACGGCAGTGAAAGTGAGCACCGACAAACCGGTCGACACACTGATCGTAAACGGAGCCGAGTGCGAACCGTATCTGACGTGCGACTACCGTCTTATGATTGAAAAGACGGAAGAGATCGCAAAGGGCGCAAGATATATCGCCAAAGCTCTGGGCGTAAAGAAGATAATTATCGGCATAGAATCGAACAAGCCCGACGCGGTACGCGCGTTCGAAGCGTTCGAGGACATTCAGCCCGTTATCCTGCGCAAGCAGTATCCCGCAGGCGGAGAAAAGCAGATAATCTACACTACCACGGGCAGACGGCTGGGAATTAAAAAACTTCCTGCCGACGTCGGCGTTATAGTACAGAACGTAGGCACCTGTTTTGCCGTTTACGAAGCAATAGAAAACGGCAAACCGCTCATAGAGAGAGCGCTGACCGTTTCGGGCAAAGCCGTGAAAGAGCCTAAAAACTTATGGGTCAAGGTCGGTACGCCTGTCAGGGATATCGTAGAATACTGCGGAGGCGAGAGCCTTACCCCGAAAAAGGTCGTGACAGGCGGTCCTATGACAGGCAACGCTGTTGCAAGCTACGACGTATACACACGCAAGACGACTTCGGGCGTGCTCCTTCTTTCAGAGAAGGAAGCGGCTGCCGAGCAACCCACCCCCTGCATCAACTGCGGAAAGTGCGCCGACGTATGTCCTATGCACTTAATGCCTATGAATACGGCGTTCTATTCTGCGGCAGGAGACTTCGAATCGGCTGAAAAGTACGGAAACGCGACTTCCTGCATAGAGTGCGGAGCGTGCGAATACGTCTGCCCTGCAAAACGGCCGTTGATACAGGCGATAAGAAAGACGAAAGCCGAGCTCAAAAAGAAGGATAATAAGCCCGTTGAAGTTCACGACGTTGCAGGCAAGACCTTAGAAGAAATAGACGGAAAACCCGTTGAAGAAGCGGCGCCCGAAAATCTTAAACCCGAAAAGGAGGAAAACAATGGATAATACGATAGTCGTTTCCACCCCTCCCCACGTCAAATCGAGAAGGACGACTCGCGGAATTATGATAGATGTCTGCATAGCGCTCCTCCCTTCGGTTATCGCGGGCTGTGTGTTCTTCGGCTGGCAGGCGTTAATGATTATTTTAATGTCGGTGTTCGCCTGCGTTGCAACCGAGTTCGTTTACTTCTTTATTCAGAATAAAGGATTTTCAAAGAAATGCGCCGACGCAAAAGCCGTCTGTCTGAGATTTGTAAAGCAGTTTGATTTTACTTCGGTAGTCACGGGACTTCTGCTCGCGCTGATACTTCCCACCACAGACAAGTGGTACGAAGTTTTCTACGAAGTGCTCATCGGCGGAATATTCTCGATAGCCGTCGTCAAGATGTTCTTCGGCGGTACCGGCAAAAACATAGTCAACCCCGCAGCGGCCGGACGCGCGTTTATGTTCATAAGCTTTTCGATAACGACGTACACGGCGGCAAAGATATCCGCACTCGACTTCACGAGCGGAGTATTCTCCGACGCAACTAACCTCTCCTGGCTTTTAAACTCTACGGGCAACCCCGAAACCAAAGCGACGGTGCTCGATCTGTTTTTGGGAACGGGCATTGCAGGCTGTATAGGCGAAACGTGCAAAGCGGCAATACTTGCAGGATACGTTTATCTCGCAGTAAGAGGAGTAATCAAATGGTGGCAGCCCCTTCTCTTTATCGCTGTATTCGGTTTCACCGCCGTATTTATGAGCGGATTTACTTACGTTAAGAGCGGCGGATATATCTTCGATATGGAGCTTTTCCTCCCTCACGTTCTTTCGGGCGGCGTGCTGTTCGGCGCAATATTTATGTTCACCGACTACACTACTTCGCCTAAGGGAATTTACGGACAGATATTCTACTACGTTATCGGCGCAGTATTAGTCGCGGTTCTGAGATATTTTACAAAGCTTGAAGTTACCTCGTTCGTAATACTTTTAATGAACCTCGTAGTTCCCCTCATCGATAAATATTTCATAAGAAAGCCTTTCGGCTATAAGAAAGCTAAAAAGGAGGGCAAATAAATGACGGTAAAACAATTTTTCAAAAGCAGTACTTTCAAATGTCTTATAACTCTCCTCTGCGTGCTTTTAGTCAGCGGCGTATTCTTAACGATTATGAACTCGCTTCTTAAAGTCACCGACGAAGAGAGATTCGCAAGAGCAATCAACAAGATTTACGGCAAAAACGTAACGACCGAGTCGATTGCCGTAGGAGAACAGATCAACGAAGATAACTATCATATCGACGAAGCTTATCTCGTCAAGGACGACGGAAACTACCTCGTTAAATCGACCGGTAAAGGCGGTTTCGACAACGGAACGGTAACCTGCTGGGTCGTGGTAGTCGTCAAGGGCGGAGCAGTTTCGGGAATTGAAAAAGTAGTTATCGACTCGAACAAAAATCAGTCTTATATAAGCAAAATCAATTCTGCGTTTTTGGACGGCTTCAAAGCCAACTTCACTCCCGACGTTCCCTTTAACGCAAACGTCGGCTTCGTGAAAACGGGCGCAACGATGTCCGGCAACGCTATCTGCCGTTCGGTAAACGGCGCAGTCGATTTCGTAAACGCGAAGTTCGGCAACATCAAGGAAGATATATTCAAAGACAAGAATTACACCAAGTATATCGACACAGCCAACACCAAGGGCGAATACGACGAAGAGACGGCTACGGTTAAGTTCGAAATTACCACCTCAGGCGCCAAATACAAGGGCGAAAATAAAGCGGGCGCATTCACTATCCGTATAGCAGTCGACGCATTAACCGGCGTTATCACCGATTATGAAATATTAATCGACGGTTCGACGAGTGCAACCTACTCCGGATATATGTTAAGCACTATAAAACCCGACGGCAATTATATCTTCGTGGGAATGGATCTCGAAGCCGTTATCAACTTCCTTAACAACGGTATCGAGCTCGAATATCCCGGCGACGGTAAAGACACCCCCATTTCATCGGGTGCGTCGCAGTCGGTTCACCAGTGCTTATACGCCGCTGCGTTTGCAACCGAAAACTACAAAATTCTGCTCCCTGCCGTTGAAGAACCCGACGGCGACGGCGAAACGGAAGGAGGTAGCGAAAATGAATAAGTTTAAGAAAATCACATTAGACGGACTTATCTATCAGAACCCTACCTTTATGCTGGTACTCGGCACCTGCCCCACTCTCGGACTCATCTCATCGGCTTTCTCTTCGATGGGTATGGGACTTACGGTTTTAGTCGTGCTGACGCTCAGCAATATCATTATTTCGGCATTAAGAAAAGTTATTCCCAACGAAGTGCGCATACCCTGCTATATAGTGGTCATCGCAACGCTCGTAACGTTCGCAAGAATGTTTTTGGAAAAATTCGTGCCGGATCTGTATGAAAGCTTAGGCGGATTCCTTGCGCTGATAGTCGTAAACTGCATTATTCTGGGCAGAGCGGAAGCGTTTGCAAACAAGCACACCGTAGCTGAAAGCGCAGTTGACGGAATTGCAAACGGTTTAGGCTTCACCGCAGCTCTTACGGTAATGGGCGTTATATGCGAATTCCTCGGCAACGGCTCGCTGTTCGGATATCAGATAATGGAATTCAGAATAAGTATGCTTGCAAAACCCGCAGGCGCGTTCCTCGTATACGGAATCTGCATTGCGCTGTTCGTGTATATCGTGGACGGCTTCGAGAGAGCAAGAAGAGTTAAGGCAAACAAGCTTGCCCGTGAAAATCTGTTGAAGGAGGGTGTGTAAATTATGTCGACTTTTATTGCGATAGTTTTATCCGCCGTACTCACAAACAACTTTATCACGGCAAAAACCTACGGTATCTGTCCGTTTTTGGGCGTTTCGAAAAAGACGTCTTCCGCGACGGGTATGGGCATTGCGGTAACGCTTGTAATGGTGCTTGCAACGCTTGTGACCTATCCCATCTACACTTATGTAATGGTACCGCTGAAAATCGAATTTCTTGAAATAATTTTCTTCATCTTCATTATAGCTTCGCTCGTACAGATGCTTGAAAAAATTATTCAGAAGCTTTCCCCTCCGCTTTACGGCGCAATGGGTATCTACCTCCCCCTGATTACTACGAACTGCGCCGTCCTCGGCGTGACCGAGCTTGTTATCGGCGATATGTCGGCGGTTTTAGGCACGGCTTCGATGAATATCGGCTGGGCGGTTCTGTACGCGCTGGGCGCAGGTCTCGGCTTCACGCTCGTTATGATAATAATGAGCGGTCTGCGCGAAAGAATCAACTGTTACAAAACCCCGAAGGCAATCGCCGGCTTTCCCATCGCAATGGTTACGGCTTGCTTCATATGTATGGCGTTCTATGTGTTCAGCCTGATAACGTTATAAGGAGGAAAGAGATATGAATTTACTTGCTGTCACTTCCGAAACCTGGATAACGGTTGGAATCGTTGCAGGCATATTCGCAGGTTCCGCGCTCCTGATCGGAATACTCATCCTCGTTGTCGGAAAAGTTTTCAAAGTCAACGTCGACGAAAAAATAACCAGGATTTTAGACAATCTTGCAGGAGCAAACTGCGGCGGCTGCGGCTGTTCGGGTTGCAGCGGATTCGCACAGAAGCTTGCCGAAGGCGGAGCGGTGCTTTCCGACTGTCACGTCACCTCTCCCGAAAAGAAAGCGGAAATCGCAAAGCTTCTGGGAATAGAACTCAAAGACGAAGAACCTACCGTGGCTATCGTGCACTGCAACGGCGGTGCGGAACACTGCGCGGATAAGTTCGAATACGTCGGCAATCCAACCTGCGCGGCCTGCAATGCGCTTCTGAACGGCAACAAAGCCTGCTCTTACGCCTGCCTCGGCTGCGGCGACTGCAAAGCCGTCTGCCCCGAAAACGCAATCAGCGTCGAAGGCAGACTTGCAAAAATCGACCCCGACAGGTGCGTATCCTGCGGCGCGTGCATAACTGCCTGCCCCAAAGGCATTATAGGCATGATCCCCGTATCCGCTCCCGTATATATCGCCTGCTCGTCGCAGTGCAAGGGCAAAGAAGTTATGAACGCCTGCTCCGTCGGCTGTATCGCCTGCGGTATCTGCGTTAAGTCCTGCCCCCACGGCGCAATCACTATGAAAGGCAACCTGCCCGAAATCGATTATTCGAAATGTACCGGCTGTCTTACCTGCGTAAATAAGTGTCCGAGGAAAACGATTGTCAGCCGTAAAATAGTTGCGGAAGAAACACCTGCGGAAGCAGTCAACGAATAAAGTCAATATAAAAATCCCAAGGCGTAAACGCCTTGGGATTTTTAATTTTATATTAACCGAACGGTATTATGGGATTATCCAAATCGCGGAACAGCGGTTCTATTTTTACGCCGTGCGGACTGCACGAAATAAAATCGGAATTATCAGACATCGGCGCAAAATACATACAGTGCTTACCCCTGCAATTCGCTTCACTCATCCTTACCGTCTTATTTGCGGTATCGATATACACCTCGTTAAAATTATCTCCGTCGCGGACGGTTACCGTTAAGCTCACGCCCTCTTCTTTTACCTCCACTTTATCGGACAGCTTGCGGTATTCCTTTCCGAATTCATATTCGAAAACCGTTTCCGACTTTAAAAGTATTTTAACGCCCGTAAGCTTGCTTTTGTCCTGCGTGGTAAACATAACTATAAAAAGTACGGCGACGGAAATTATTATCACGCCGTAAATTATAAGGTCGAATATGCGGAACCATCTGTCCTTTTTTGTCTGTTCAATCTTTTTAAGCGACATATTAACCTGACTCTTAACCGACGTATATCAACTACGCTTGCCTTTATACTTCTTTATAGCAAATCAGACTGAAATAATTATTGCTTTCTCGCCGTATTTACTGCGTATTGATTAATCTTCGTAAGTAAACACTACCTTTTTGTCGGTCAGTTTTTCTTCGATGAACTTAATAGCAGTCTCTTTGCTCATACACATAATCGCGGTAGTAAGCGCGTCGTTTTCGCCTGCGTTTCCGCCCAGCACCGTCGCAGACATTATTCCGTTCTGCACGGGTTTGCCCGTAAACGGGTCGATTATGTGGCAGTAGCGTTTGCCGTTGATTTCAAAGTACTGCTCGTTATCGCCGCTGGTCGAAAGCGTGACATTGCGGGCAGGGATATTTATGTAACCTTCGTGCTTGAACGAGCGCGGATCTACGAGCGAAATAGTATAGTCTCCGCTCTGCGGATGACTTTTCAAAAGCATACTGCTTGCGCCGAAATTGAAATACCCGTAATTATAGCCGTATTCGTCGTAAAGTCTGTCTATCTTGTCCACCGCGTAACCCTTGCCTATTCCGCCCAAATCGAGCTTTAAAGTCAGCGTTTTATCGTCGACGACGACGGAATAATCGGGCTTTTTGACAAAATACTTTCCGTTCTCCTCTCTGAGCGTGATTTCGTTGAAATGGCTTGCTATTTCGGTATACACAGACAAAGTTTCATCGTCGGGCATTTGCTCCGCGCTTTCGGGGAAATCGTAACTGCCGTTGAAGCCGTACTCCTGTATATTGTAATACAGCGCCGGATTGTAATAGCCGCCCGTCAGCTCGTGTACCGAAAGCGCAAGACTGAGAACTTCATAAGTAATTGCGCTTATTTCATACTCCGCACCGGCTACGTATTCGTTGAATTTCCAGATATCCGAATTTTTGAACCCCGACGACAGCGCGGACTGAACGTCTTTCAAAACGTCGTTGACTTTTGCGGAAAACTCGTTGAATTTTGCTTCCGCGCCTTCGGCGGTAAAGTCGTCGGCGACGATAAGCTCGGCGTCGGCAAACATATAGTTATAGTACATCCTTTTATGCGAATAATTTTCGGGCGGAGTAAACGGCTGATTGTCAATATCGCCTGTATAGCCCGAAATCTTTCCGCCCTGCGTGTACTGCTCCGCAATTACGCTGTACTGCCCGTCGGGCATATTCGTAAAGAGTGTATAATTCTTTTGCTTTTCGCTTCCTCCGCAGCCTGCCGAAAACACCACTGCGGCAAAGGCAAACGGAAATAACAGTTTAGTAAATTTTTTCACAAACATATTATATAAAATTTAAGAAAAATAGGCAAGCAAAAAACCGCTCAGGTTTACTAAGCGGTTTTACTATTATTTAAATTCGATTATTTGCTGAGTGCGTCCTGAACCGCAAGAAGAAGTCTGCCGCTTCCCTGCGTGGAGTTTGATATTATAAGTCCGCTTGCTGCAAAATCCGTATTATCGTCCTTGCCATAAGGCTCTCCGTTTTCGTCATAATAAACCTTTATATCCATTACATCTGAAACGGACATTCCCTCATACTGCTGTAAAAGCCAATTTTCTTTATTGAGCCAATTCAGCTTATCGTCCTCCGTCCAGTTGCCGGTGGGAGCACTGACCGAATGCCAATCCTTGTTAAAAGTCGTGACTTCTTCGTCGGTACGCAGCCAACCGCCGTGCTCGTCGCGCTGGGGACCGCCCTGCGTCCAGTCGATTACGACCTTTTTATACGTTACGGAGAAAGCTTCGCCGTTGCCGTAAGTATGGGTCACGTCCTCAACCTTTTCGATAATATTGTTTTTAACGGTTACCTTGACAATCATACCGTAAGCTGCGTTATATTCGTTTGCGTAAGCGTAGTGACCTATATATTCGCCGTCTGTGCCGCCGCAGCCTGCCGCGAACGCAACACCCGTACCGACAGCCGCCGTTGCCGCTAAAATTGCTATGCCTTTAAAGATTTTTTTCATTAAAATACCTCTAAATATTTATTACTATAATATTTTAACACTTATAAAAATTACTGTCAAACGTTTTTAACGAATATCGGTAATATTTTACTTATAATTTTAGTTTCAGACTCGGCGGAAACGACGGAATTTTCTCAATCTTCCTCTATTCCGTTCGCAGTGCGACGACGGGGTCTTTTTTAGCCGCGCTTGCCGCAGGGATAAGCCCCGATATAAGCGTGAGCACCACGCTTATGCCTATCATTACAAACGCCTGCCATATCGGCAAAGCCGCAATCGTATAAACGCCTGCAATCGAACCGACGATTATATTTACTATAAGCGATAATAGATACGTCACCACTATTCCGACGACGCCGGCGGCAAGTCCTATTATAAAGGTTTCGGCGTTGAAAAGGCGTTTTATGTCCTTTTTCCTTGCTCCGACGGATCGCAGTATGCCTATCTCTTTTATACGCTCCACAACCGAAACGTAAGTTATAATTCCGACCATTACGGTAGATACTACCAGCGAAAGCGCGGTGAACGCTATCAGCGCGATAGTTATCATATCTATCATAGTGTCGACCATAAAGATTATAAGTCCTACCGTGTCCGTATACTTTATTACTTTAGACTCGTCAAGACCCGTAATAGTCTTCTCCGTTCCGTCAGCCGCGGTGTAGCTGAGAATTCCGCTTTCGCTCTCGCAGGCGTCATTCCATTTATCGAGCCAGTCGGTGATTTTATCCTTTGTTTTGAAGTCGACCGGATACATTTCAAACGTCATAGGAACGTCCGTTCCGCCGACGCGGTTGAGCGACACCGAATAGGGGTTGTAACCCGTCATTCCGCCCATCATCATATTCATCATATCCGTGCCCTTTGCAAGGGGGACAGTTATGGATGCGTCGGTTAAATCTTTCCTGTCCTCTTCGGAAGGATATGTATAATCGTAAGTAAAGGGAACAGTGGGAAGCTCTTTTCCCGTAGTTTTAATAAGCTTTGCTATCGCGCTGTTTTCGCTCGATTTCAAAAGGTGCTGTGTCAGAGCGTTGGTATAGTACATACCCGATTGCAGACAGCCGTACGAGATGTTGCTCTTCTTTTGAAGTATAACTTTTACTTTCATATCCACGGCGCCGTCTTTTTTAAAGTCTTTGCTGTCGCCGTTGTATTTGAAAGGCATTCCCCTGAGCTCTACGGGCGTAGGCGACTGGGGATAGACCACATTGAAAACTTCGTTTTTTGCGTCGGTGTAAACGGTGTCGTTGGGGTACCAGGTGAATTTATGTTCGTCGCCGAAGAAGAAAGAGAAATCCGTTCCCTCTTTCCCGTCCTCGTATTCGCCCTTATCGGAATTCCACTTGCCGTTGAATTTGTCAAGCATTTCCTGATCGTAGTCGGCGCCCGTCGCCTTATACGCAAGGTTTAAAAATTCATCCTGAGTCATATAACCGTACTGTCCGAAGTTCAGATCGGAAAAGGCGTTCTTGTTCAGCACTATGATAAGGCTGTCTTTGTTTTCGAAAATTTCTTTCAGCTCCGCTTCCGATAAATCTTTGACTTTTCCGTTTTCGGTCGCAAGGATATCGTACTGCGAAAGCACGTAGTTATAGTTATTAGGAATTTCGGCAAACGCGGAAATGGTGCTTATCATACTCGCGTAGTCCTTGTACTTTTCCTGTTTTTCGAGAATCGAGGTATAGACAGAGCGGATAGCCGTGACGGAAAGGTTGTCGGTGACTATCTTATGTTCCTTGGTTTCCTCGTTCACAAACTCGGCTACGGGGTGAGTGAAGTCGGTGAATATGTAATTCGACATATCGAAGCCGTAATCGTAAACAAGCGCGTTGTAGTACGAGGACGGCATATCGTCTATATAATTTTTATAATCTTCAGTTATAATGTTCGTTGCTATCGCGTTGTCGTAGCTCATAAGCGTTTCGAGCATAGAATCGACGTAAACTTTGTCTTTTAGCCTCGGTATTTCTATCTTCTGGTTTTCCGACGCGTTCATCAGAAGTTCCATATCGATAGAAGTCACCGAAACTTCCAGAGGATAGCCCGACAGCATATCGTTTTCCATATCCGCGATATAACCGCGCACGCCTGCCGAAATGGCAAGTACCATAGAGACGCCGATAATTCCGATACTGCCGGCAAACGCGACCATAGTCGTACGCTTGACTTTGGACAGGAGATTTTTAAGCGAGAGCATAAACGCCATACCGACGGACATAGAAGATTTTTTCTTTCTGCCCTTATTGGTCTTAGGCTGATCCTCCTGCGCCGTCTTCGCCGTCTCGGCGATTTCGTCCTCCTCGGAATAAGGCATAGTGTCGCCGACGACTTCGCCGTCCAGAAGGCGGATTATGCGCGTGGAATACTGCTCGGCAAGTTCGGGATTGTGCGTGACCATTATGACGAGCCTGTCTTTGGAAATCTCTTTCAAAAGCTCCATTATCTGAACGCTCGTGACCGAATCGAGCGCGCCCGTCGGTTCGTCCGCGAGCACTATTTCGGGGTCGTTTATAAGCGCGCGGGCTATCGCCACCCTCTGTGCCTGACCGCCCGAAAGCTGGTTCGGCTTATTGTGTATCCTGTCTTTGAGTCCGACTTTTTCAAGCGCTTCTTCGGCGCGTCTGCGCCTCTCTTCCTTGCTCACGCCCGATATGGTGAGGGCGAGCTCCACGTTCTGAAGCACCGTCTGATGAGGAATCAAATGATAGCTCTGGAAAATAAAGCCTATCGAATGGTTTCTGTATGTATCCCAGTCCTTGTCGCCGAACTGTTTTGTGCTGACGCCGTTGATAATAAGATCGCCCGAAGTGTACTTATCAAGTCCTCCGACTATATTCAGAAGCGTAGTTTTTCCGCAGCCCGACGCGCCTAAAATAGACACGAACTCGTTCTTGCGGAAGCTTAAAGATATACCCTTTAAAGCGTTGACGAAACCGCCTGCCACGGGATAATCTTTCTTGATTCCGGAAAGTCTTAACATTGTTGTTTCCTCGTAATTTTTAATACTTAATATTTTATGTTTATTATCCGTAAAAGTCGAATAATGCCGTATTTCCGGCATTATTTTTCACTCGGATTTTATTTTAAATTCTGCCGTTTTTCATTCTTCCGACCGAGCGCGCTCCGCCTAAAATTTTCATTATCGAACACAGATCGGGAGAGTTGGGTTTGCCCGTCACTGCAATTCTCAGAATTTCGGCTATATCGGAAACGCTTCCGCCGAACTTTTCGGGCTCTGCCTTATACACGCTCATCTCGCTTGCAAAGCCGACATCTTCGGCGACTTGCTTGACTTTACCGAACCATACCGAATTGTCGTCGGCTTCGTTGTAAAGTTTTGAAAAACCGTCAAGCACGGCGTTTACGATATCTTTACCGAAGCGGTAATTATACTCAGGCGCGAAAGTGTCGTCGAAGAAATAGTCGATAAGTCTTACGCCCTGCTCCGCCCTCTCGATATCCTTTCTGCGTTTTTTACCGCCGACGCCTAAAATGAGATTGAGTATTTTTACGATATAATCTCTGTCTTTGAAATGTTCCCTGTCGCTGTCTGTGCCGAACTCGGTAACCCAGCCGTTTAAAAATTCAAAGCACTCCTCCGCCGAAAGACGGGAAATTTCGTTTTTGGAAACGTCGTTGAGTTTATCGAGGTCGAACAGCGCTCCGCTCTTATTCATCTTCTCTATCCTGAATCTGAACGAGCGGTAATCGGCGTCGGGATTTTTAAGGCACCATTCCTCGAAATCGGAGTTTAAAAGCGTCATCAGATACTTGACGACCGCTAAGGGGAAATAGCCTGCCTTTCTGTAATAGTCGAGCGAAAGTTCGGGGTCCTTGCGCTTGGAAAGTTTGCGCTTGGTTTCGCCGTCCATCTTCATAAGTGAAGACGTGTGCGCGTATTTAGGCGGTTTGAAACCCAGAACTTTATGCAGTTCGAGATGCACGGGCAGGCTTGACAGCCACTCTTCGCCCCTTATTACGAGCGTGGTGCGCATAAAATGGTCGTCTATCGCGTGCGCAAAGTGATAGGTGGGTATTCCGTCCGACTTCAGAATAACGACGTCCTGATCGTTTTCGGTAACGGTGACTTCACCCTTTATCGCGTCTTTGAAAGCAATCTTGTTTTCGATACTGCCCTGCGATTTTAAGCGTATAACGAACTTTTTGCCCTCTTTAAGGTTTTTGTAAATTTCATCTTCTGAAAGCGAACGGCACTTTGCGTACTTGCCGTAGTAGCCCGTAGTTTCCTTGTTTGCCGTCTGCCGCTCTCTCACCGAGCCGAGCTCTTCCTCACTGCAAAAACAGGGATAAGCAAGTCCCTTTTCTATCAAATCTTTTACAAAGCTTTTATAAATTTTTTCTCTTTGGCGCTGGTAGTATGGGCCGTATTTGTTTAAGGGAGAATCTATTTCCGCACCCTCGTCGAAGCCGATGCCGAAATATCTGAGCGAACGGATGACGCTTTCGACCGCGCCGTCGACTTTGCGCTTTTCGTCGGTGTCCTCTATTCTGAGATAGAATATGCCGCCCGTAGTGTGCGCGCTCCTCTCGTCGGCAAGCGCCGAGTAGAGATTGCCGAGGTGTATAAAGCCCGTAGGCGAAGGCGCAAGACGCGTTACCTCGGCTTTAACTTCCATCCGGCGTTCGGGATAAATTTTTTCGTATTCGGCTGTCGGCAGCAGGTCCTTATCGGGAATAAGCGCCGAAGCAAGCTTTTTCAAGTCCATAAAACACCTCTCTATTTGACGGGATCTCTGCGCTTGTAGAATTTGCGCAGTAGAAACCAGAATATAACCAAAAGTTCAAAAACGCCTGCAACGATATATATGACGAATATTTTGTTAAAGCTTGAAAAGGTTATAACGAAAATATGGAATATTATCGCGAGCGACCACACAAGAAGCGAACAGGCAAATATATGAGTTATCCAGTTGCCCCACTTCGCCGAAAACACGACGAGCGGTATCGAACAGGCGAACGGCGCGCATACGAACGAAAGATACGCGTACGCGTCCGTTGCGGGAATGAAATAAAAAATCATAAACAGGACCGTCGCCACGAACCACGCAAGTCCTGCCGAAAGCACGGATATAAGAATCTGTTTTGTCCTTATGTTCATTCTCGGAATAACGTGTCTGCCTTCGGACGGCTCCCTGACTATTTCGTCGATGGTGATGTTGTATATATCCGCAAGCTTGATAAGTACTCTTAAATCGGGCAGGGCTTCGCCCCTCTCCCACTTGGAAACGGCTTTATCGGTATAGTTTATTTTTTCCGCAAGCTCCAACTGCGTAAGCCGCGCCTTTGTCCTGAGTTCGACAAGATTTTTTGCTATTACGTCTTTTAAGTCTTCCATACCGTCTATTTTAGCACGTTTTGAGCAAAAAAACAAGCATTTATGTGTAACTCTACTGACAGTAGAGTTAAAATTAGGTGAAGTAGAATTCACTCTACCGCCGGTAGAGTCGAATTTTTAATCAGTTTACTTTAAAATAAAGTTAGTAGAGAACAATTGAATATTTTTGCGTTGTAAATTACAATTAAAAGGTTATAATATATCTATAACATTTTTCAGCAAAAGGAGAATCTTATGACTACGTTCGATATATTCGTCGATTCGGCGGCAAATCTTACCGATGATATGGTCAGAGAAACGGGTATAAAAGTTATACCTTTTCATTATATAATAGACGGAGTTGAAAAACCCTGCTACGACGAAAGCAGACCTTTCGACGAGGTGGCAAAAGAGTTCTACACCCTGCTTGCTTCGGGCAAGGATATCAAAACTTCGCTCGTATGCGAAGCAGACTTTATAGAGGCAATGACGCCGTCGCTCGAAAGCGGAAAAGACGTAATGCTGGTAACAATCACCGAATCTCTGAGCGGAACCTACGCGCAGGCAGTAAAGGCGGCGACAGTTCTCAAAGAGAAATATCCCGACAGGAAGATAAGCGTGTTCGACAGCGCGAACGCTTCGCTCGGCGAGGGGCTGCTTGCATACAGCGCCGCAAAACTCAGAGACGGCGGAGCAAGCTTCGAGGACTGTGAAAAGTGGCTTGACGAAAACACCTATTTTGTAAATTCGTACGTCACTGTAAACGATTTGAAGTATTTAAGAAAGGGCGGAAGAGTTTCGACCGTGGCAGCCGTAGCCGGCGCGCTTTTAAACATAAAACCTATGCTCAAAGCCGACGGGGCTTCCCCTGCCACTCTCGCCGTATACGCAAAGGAACGCGGAAGGCTTAAATCCGTCAGCGCGCTTGTTTCGGCGTTTACAAAGCACGTTAAAAACGCAGAGGAACAGACGGTTTACATCACGCACGGAGACTGTGAGGACGAAGCTAAGGCGCTTGCCGAAAAGTTCAGGGAGCTGGGCGCAAAGGACGTCGTATGCGAGTACTACGATTTATGCACCGGTTCGCACGTCGGGCCGGGAACGCTTGCAATCTTCTTTATGGGCGGAGACAGACGCACTCCCGAACAGGTTGCAACGCAGAAAAAGAGAATTTTGTTCCTGCGCCGTAAGTCTGCAAAGAATTAATTCAGAAACAGAATAAAGGCTTCCCTTTCGGGAAGCCTTTTAATTATCACCGTATTCATACGGCAGATTTTTTTCTTTTACGATAAAGTTGAGAAAGCCTTTACATCCGTCCTCGATATCCGAAAATGCTTTTTCGAAGTTCCTCGAATAGTACGGGTCGGAAACGTCGCGCGGATTTTCGGTGAACGAACACAGCTTATATACGCGCGAAGAATACTGCCAGCCTGCAAGACGCAAAACGTCAATGAGATTTCCGCTGTCCATAACAAGGATATAGTCGTTATTCTTGACGTCAGCAAAGGCGAGCTGTTTTGCCGTATGACTGCCGGGTATACCGTGCAATATCAGCGTTTTTTTTGCAGGCGGATAGATGGGGTTGCCCTCCTCCTCGTCGCTCGTGCCGAAAGAGGTTACGTTGAAGTATGCGGAAAGTCCGTGCTCTTTAACCATATTTTTGAATACAAGCTCCGCCATAGGCGAACGGCAGATATTGCCCAGACACACAAACGCTACGTTAATCAATTTTCGTCCTCTTTATCTTTTTCGGTATTCTTCGGCTTTAAATCGTTTGTGAGCGGTGTTTTCACGTCGAATAACTCCCTGTCCGACATTTTGCCGTTTTTACGTTCGATCTTGATTTCCCACTGAATAAGAAAAGTGAGCGCCGCGCGCAGAAGAATAATCGCGCCCAGAATCAGAAGTTCGTTCCACTCCCTTACGATGACCGTCCTTAAAAGCTCGCCGCCCATCTTGAATTCAAGAGCGAGCGCAATGCCCTCGGCAAGTTTTAAACGGACGTGACTCTGTCTTCTTATAAGACCTATCACCGCCATTACTATTGCGTAAATGAGAATGATTATGCCGACGAGTTCAACTAACAGAATTAAATACTGGACGAGCAAGTCAAAAATTTCGGATATCTTTTCGTAAACTTTCATATGCTTTCACCGCTTTTCGTCTATTATACCACACGAAAACGACTTTTTCAAGAGAATTGTCGGATTTTTGCCAAAAACAAAACGCCGCGCTTCAAGCGCGGCGTTTAAAATTACTTATTCTTCTTTTTATTCTTTTCTTTTTCGAACTGAACGTCGATGTCTTCCTTATTCCTGGGCTTGATTACGAGAAGAAGTACTATCGCCACGAGCGAAACGCCGGCTACCGATAAGAGCACTATCGACGCGATATTGTTCTGAAGCCACTCGCTGTCGCCCTTCAACGCCTTTGCCTCTACCGAAGCGACCACTGCAAGCGAACAGGTCACGGGTTCGGTGTTGTACTGCTTGTCTGTGACTTCCGCTCTCATATAATAGAAAGCGTTTCCGTCCTGCGGAGTGAAGCTCGTCGTCGTGCTGTTCCAGTTGTAGTCTTTGAACTCGTCGTACCTTTCGTCGCCCTCGGCAACTTGAAGAATTTCCTTGAAGTACGTTCTGTTTTCGCCGTTGAACAGTTCGTCCATCTTTTCAATAAACTGATCGTACGAGAAAGTGACGCCTTTGTCGTTGTAATATCCTGCTCTGTCAAAGAGGAACAGTCTGTATTTTGTTTCGTAAGTGTTGTCTACGCCGTTGATATCGAACGAAGCCGAATTATAACTCGTACCGACGTAAGCCGTAGCCTGCTTGCCGGGAACTTCTTTAAAGCTTGCGCCCGTATAGCCGACTTTGAACGAGAACCAGGGGAGTTTTTTGCTCAGCTCCTCGTCGTCGTACATCTTCCAGATATCGCTCGAAGAGAAATCAACTTTTTTCCCGTCGTCATCGAGGTAATACATATCGTTGCCTGCAACGTCGGTTGCGTAGAGAGTGAATGTGTAATTGCCCTGTTTGGGAATATTCAGCGAAAGATTGTTTGTCGCAAGGTTACTGCTCGACGACTGGCTGTCGCTGTAATAGTAAATGCTTATCTTCATATCCCTATACGAAGTTCTGTCGTCTTTGAACAGTTCCTCCGCCGAGGGGAGATAGAAATAACTCGACGAACCTGCGGAAAGATTTTTCGACGCTTCCTCTACTTTCTTTGCGTAGCTGTCGATAACTGCCTGCCACTCCGATTCGCTTCCGCCGTAATTATAGGTCACTCCGCGTCCGTCCTTTGCGACGGGAATGAAGCCGTATACGACGCTGTCGAAGTTGTTTTTAATATTGAGTCTGAGTTCCTTGTCCATATACCAGTCAAGGTATACGAAGCTCGTTTCGGAGTTGGTCGAATAGTCTTCGATCTTTGCGTAAACTTTAAGCGCCATATCGACTTCGAAACCTTCGGGGAAGTTGTACTTGTTATAGTCATCATCCACGGGGAGATAGAATTCCCTGTCGGAATCGAGCACTGTGTCGGTTTCTACTTCCTCGAACAAATCGGTATTGTTGAAGTTGAAAGATCCGCCTTTCGTCTCGTCGTAATCTTCGTATTCGAGTAAATAATAATAGAGCTGGCTCGAAGGCGACGACGACGAACGCAGAACGTCGATGACCTGATAGTCGAACTTGACTTCGCTTCCGACCGAAAGATAGGATATATCCTTATTGAGGCAGAGAACTGCGGGTGTATCGTCGACTACCTGTCCGCCCGTATAATAGACTTCTCCGTCCTCATCGTGCTCGGTTGCGGAGGTCAGTTTGAATTTCTGATCGTTGAGACAGTACAAAATCAACTGTGCGGTCGATTTTTTCGCCTCTTCCGTGCTGTCCTCGGTTTCCGTAAATTCCGCGCTCAGAATGAGGGGATATACGGGAGTCGTCGACGATGAAGAATATTTCGCATAATTTCCTCCGACGTTCTTCATTTCATAGGTTATTCCGTCGGTTGCCGAGAGGTCGGGGTTGCCTATTCTCACCTCGTAGCCGTTTGCAACCTTTCTCGTAAACCTGATGGAAATATGGTCGTGGTCAATAACGTACTGTCTGGTTTCAGCCGGAAGGTCGTCAGCCGTCTTGAACTCGTCCTTGTCGTCGGTGACAACCGCGTAGACGCCGTCCGTTTCAGCCGCAGGGAAAAACATTAAATAGTTTACGGTCTTGCCCTCTTCCGTCTTGGAAGCCTGCTGTGATTCGAAAGCTATGATATATCTCGTGAAATAGGTGTTTTTGAAGCCTATTTCCATATTGAAAAATCTTTCAACACCGTTGACGGGCTCTTTCTTCTTGTCTTCATCCTCGCCTTGTTCGGTCTCTTCACCCTCGAACCAGTGATAAGCGAGGTGCTTTCTGAAAGAAAAGCCGTCCTCTTCGCCGTAGCCGTGCGACAAAAGCGTGTAATAGACGTCCTCGTCCTTGCCGTCGGCGTTTGTAATCGTCTGCTTGTCCGCAAGTATGGAAGCTTCGCCCGATTTGGTGAATATGCTGGTTCCGTCTACGGTAACCGTTCCCTTTGCCCCCGCGGGCTTGAAATTTACGGCTAAAAACGCCGTGAACGAGAAAATGAACACGAGCGCAAGCGCGAGTATTGAAAATTTTATTTTAATATTTTTCATAACGTACTCCGATACAGTTATCAGTTATCTTCCTTATTTAAGAAATATCTTTTTTATTTTACAATAATATAATTTACTTGTCAAACCAAAATAAACAAAGTTCACAAATTTATTGACGAACGGATATCCGAAAAGTTTTGCCAGATTCCGTCCTCGGGAGGTTCTGCGATAAACCGCATTGCTTCGCCCGTGACGGGGTGCGTGAACCTCAAAGAGTATGCCCAGAGCGCAAGTTTGCCCTTTTTCGCCTTTTCGCCGCCGTAGCGCATATCGCCGTATACGGGAGTATTTATCGAGGCGAACTGCACTCTTATCTGATGCGTCCTGCCCGTGTGAAGATTGACTTCGGCAAAAGCAAGACCGTCTTTTTCCTCTTTTATCTCGTAATCGAGCGCGGCGTATTTGGCGCCCGCCTCCGTCTGTGTGCAGACGTAGACTATATTGTTCACCGAATTTTTTCTCAGATAATTTTCAAGTATCGCCTTTTTCCTCGACGGAACGCCGCAAAGTACGGCGAAATACCGTTTTTCGAATCCGCCGTTTTTCATCTGCTCGGAAAGACGGCTTGCCGCCTTGGAAGTCTTGGCGTAAACCATAACTCCGCCCGTGGGTCTGTCCAGCCTGTGCACAAGCCCTGCAAACGCGTTGCCCTGCTTGTTATAGGTGACTTTAAGATATCTTTTTATGCAGTCTAAAAGATTGTCGTCACCGCTCTCGTCGGGACAGCACGGCTCGTTCTGCGGTTTTAAAACCACTAAAATATGGTTGTCCTCGTGTAAAATTATCAGATCTTCGATATTCATATAATTCCTTAATTTTTTCCTTTCCACATACCGCTGCAGCCGCAGGGCAGATTTATTCCCTCTTCGGTAGGAATTCCGACTTCGTAAGCTTCGACTTCGCCGCCGAAACCCTTTAAATTGAGCTTTAAAATATTTTTTATGACCTCGGGCTGTAATCCCGTGGTATAGCTGTTGATGAGAAAGAACAGCGGTTTATCGGAAAGCAGCTTTGCGCACTCGGACACGAACGGAAAAATATTGTCCTCTATCTTCCACGTTTCGCCGTTCGGCCCCCTGCCGTAGCTGGGCGGATCCATAATCACCGCGTCGTATTTGCTGCCTCTTCTGATCTCGCGCGCGACGAATTTGGCGCAGTCGTCGACTATATAGCGTATACCGCTTGCAATTCCCGAAAGACGCGCGTTTTCACCCGCCCTCTCAACCATTCCTTTCGCGGCGTCGACGTGCGTGACAAAAGCGCCGGACTTTGCGCAGGCGACGGACGCTCCGCCCGTGTAGGCGAATAAATTCAGAACTTTTACGTCCCTTTTTGCGCCCTCTATCATTTCGCGCATAGCGTTCCAGTTGACAGCCTGTTCGGGGAAAAGCCCCGTATGCTTGAAGCCCATCGGCTTTACCTTGAATTTCAGGTCGCGGTAAGAAACAGTCCATTCGGGCGGAAAGTCCTTTCTTATCTGCCAGCCCCCTCCGCCCTTTTCGCTTCGGTTATAGACGGCGTGAATACCGCGCCTTGAAGAAAGGTCTTCGCCCTTCCAGATTACCTGCGGATCGGGACGGAGCAAAACGACGTCCTTCCACCTCTCCAGCTTCATTCCCTCGGAGGTAGCTATTATTTTATAATCCTGCCAGTCGCTAACCGTCTTCATATAAAAAATTATAGCAATAAAGTAAAATTTTGTAAAGTGAAAAAAGGCGCGCGGACGAAATTCGTCCGCGCGCCCGACGCATCTTTTATTACTTTTCATACGTCGCAAGCACGTTATACAAAGTTTTGTAATAAGTGCCGAGATATTTTTTCGCCACCTCGTCGGAGGCGTATTTCGTCATACGCTCTGAAACGTCCTTTATTCTGAGATAGTAGTCCCTGACGATGACGTACCTTTCGCTGTACGAAAGCGAATAGTCGACTCTGTACTCAGTCTGCGGAGCGTCGCCTCCGCTTCCGCCGCCGCCCTCCGACGACTGACCTATCGCGCTGATGTCGAAGAGAAGGTCGTCGGCAATTACGGCGCACTTACGCCCGACCTCTTCGTCAAGCTCTCTGCGTTTGCTTTCAATAAGCGACGAATAAGCCATTCCCGCGCTCATAACCGAAAGCGAAAAAGCTTTCAGCTCCCTTTCGGCTTTTATTAAAAGCTCGTTCTTTTTATTCTGCGCGTCCCTTAAAAGCCGAAGCTGCGCCGTACTCAGTTTACCGACTTCCGTACCCGTAACGGGTATTATGTCAAACTGCATTTTCCACCTCCGCGGTCATAACGATTTTTGAAATTGCTTCCCTGCCCGAAACCTTTATTTTAAATTTTTTACCGCGCATTTTCGGACGGATTGTTCCGCCCGATAAGACGAACTTTCTCATCCGTCTGCCGTCGCCCACTTCCATAACGCACGCGCCGTCG
Organism: uncultured Christensenella sp.; assembly: GCA_910583545.1. GTDB lineage: Bacteria > Bacillota > Clostridia > Christensenellales > Borkfalkiaceae > Coproplasma. The sequence continues at coordinate 63,500 of CAJTXM010000011.1, forward strand.
CAATAAATTTCGGTCAGAGTCTTATCTCTGCCCGTGCCGAAATCTACGAAAGAAGTTTCAAAAGAAAAGCTATCCGCACTGACAAGTTTTTTCTTCTCCGCGCCTCTTATGAATATCAGTCCGCCGTCTGAAAGCGCGCTCTCCGCCTGAACGCCGAGAAAACAGCTTTCACCGCTTTCGGGCTCGATACAGACCGCGTCCGCTCCGCCCTCTCTCCTATCGCAGGATATGAAAATTTTATTATCGTACGCGACAGCAAAACGCGGAGCCGAAATTCTGTCCGCAAGTCTGAATTCAAACGGCGAAATATTCTTTCCGTCGAAAACCTTGAAGCCCGTTCCGTTGAAAAAATACAGCTTGCCCGAAACGGTGCAGGCGGTGTTCTTTATAACTTCCGCGCAGGCGGTATCGGTAAAGTCAACCGAAAACTTTTCGGGCGCGGACTGCATATTCAGCACGGTGATTCCGTACTTTCTCACTGCAACGATTTTTTCGCCGAACGGCAGAAGAGAGAGTATTTCGCCCCTCTCCGCGCAAAGATGCAAAAATCCGCTTTCGGCAAGCCCTTCCGCCGCGTCCGGAACTCCGCCCGTACCCGACCAGCAAAGTCTGAGCCCGTTGTCGGCGTCCGCGCAGAACAGCCTTCCGCAGTGCATAACTCCGCAGCCTGCTCTCACGCCCAGCTCTGCCGAGGTGTGCGTAACTCCGTTGTAGACGGCGGCGTTTTTTCCGCACACTACGAATGTGCGGGGGATATCGCCCGTATAATCTTCGGCAAGGAAAGGAAACTTTGAACCGAAGCCGAAAATCCGTACGAAATTCACCCCGTCGCCGGAGACTGAAACTGCGTCTTCGGATACGGCGAAATACCGCTTTACGGCAGGAGAATACAGTATCTTTTCCGCGCCGTCGGGGAAACGCCCGTCGCAATCCGACACGGCATATGCAGGGATGAGTTTTCCGTGCTTGTAAAAACAGTTTTCGGTGACGGTCAAAAAGCCGAGCGCGTCCGCCGTTATCTTCCTGCTCATACCCATCTCCTCGGCGGAATATGTGCGCACTCCGGAAGCGTACGCTGTATGTCGTCGATGAGATCCCTGTATTTCGCCTTCCAGATATCGCCCGCTTCCGCTTCGCCGTTTATGTAAGAATACTCCTCCGCCATACCGGCAGGTATGATATCCGTACAGACGCTGTCGTTAAAATCGGTGGCGTCGTCAAGTCTCTTTCTTCTCGGCGCATACTCGTATTCGATATCTATCTTATCCGCCTCCGCGTACAGATAATCGGGAAAAATTTCGTAGTTCACCGATCTGCCATTTCCGGAAATTTTCTTGACCCTTAAAGGCGTTTTCGAAAACGACGTATATAAAAATTTATTGTTCTTAGACAAAAGTTCCTCGCGGTAAACGAGCGGAATATAATTCCTTGCAATCTCGTTTTCTACGGCGTTGAAACAGTATAAAAGCGTATCCGTCAAATCCTTTTCCTCCTCCGCTCCTGCGCCCGAAGCAAGGGCGGAGGCAAGCTCCGCCCGTCCGAGCAATATGAGCGCAGAGGCAATAACTTCCCTGACCAGCATATTCTCTCTCCTTTTAAATTCAGTCGCCTGAAGCGGTTTCGAAGTTTGTCAGCATCGCCTGACCGCAGGGTTTACGGCAGATGAGTTCGGCGTACTTGACAAGCGTTGCGCAATACGCGGGCTTGCCTGCGACCTGCTTTAAAATTTTGCCGTCCTCGTCTTCGAGCCA
>CAJTXM010000012.1 GCA_910583545.1 uncultured Christensenella sp.
TCGTGCCTGGGTTCCAACTGAAATTAAGATATTCGGACCAGTGAGGATTATTTGCATAATGACTGCCGGATATACAATAACTGTTATTCCAGCGCTGGCAGGTTATTTTAAACATTTCGCCGGGCGCGCACAGGTTATCCCGATACTTCTTTAAAGACACGGGCAAAATTGTCAAAGCAAATTTTCCGAGTTGCGCGCGCGCCGATATGCGCGGATAAGTAGTCTATAAGCGACGGCATTTTTTCGCAACCCTCCAAACCCTCGGTTTCCGGTATTCCGTCAAAGTCGCTGCCGAAAGCGATAACATCCTCTCCCCCGACTTTTATAATATGCTCAATATGCCTTAGCACGCAGCCGAAGGCGTCGCCGCCGCCCAAAAATTTTTTGTAAAAATTTACGCCTATCACTCCTCCGCAATCGGCGATTTTTTTTATCTGTTTATCGGTTAAATTTCGGCGGTGACCGCACAACGCCCGCGCGTTGGAGTGGCTTGCAACCAAAGGAATTTTTCTCCGCTCTAAAATCTCGTCCACTCCTCCGTCGGACAGGTGCGAAACGTCGATTATTATTTTGAGCCCGTCGAAAATCTCTACTGCTCTTCTGCCCCGTTCCTTTAAACGTTTTCCCGAATTTTTTATTTCCGCGTTCGGATAGGCAAGCGAATTTTCACTGTTCCATACGAGCGAAGCCATAGATACGCCTATATCTTTCAACGCTTTTATTTTTGCCTCGTCGCCGTCCGTGAAACCTGAATTTTCGACGGTGAGCATTGCACCCGTTTTTTTCGATTGGGCGCAGGATATCAGTCCGTTAAACGACTTAACAAGCGTCAGATTGAGTTCTCTGACGCTTGTTAAAAAGAAATTTACATATTTTGCAAAGTCGTTTTCCGCATTTTTTCCGTCGGTGAATACGGCAAAACACTGTACGGCGCAATCCGCACCGTTCAATTTCTGAATATTCACCTGTAAAGGCGCATCGGATAAGGAATATGCCCCGTCGAAACACACGGTCGCGCTGTCGCAGTGCAGATCTATATACTTCATTGATTTACAAAAGAATTTTCCGTTTAATTCGGTACACCTGCCCGAAAGCGCGGCTTCGGACGACAACGGCAATTATTTTCTGCGGTAAAATTTTCTTAAAACAAACCTTACGGGTTTTGGCGGTTTAACGCAAACAACAATACAGTTTCTCATATACCCATAATATGCACGCCGTAAAAAACAGGTTACTTATTGCGGAAGTTTTCCATTGTCATAATCATATCTTTCGAATTGAAAATCGCCGAACCGGCAACCAGATAGTTTGCGCCTGCCGATTTTGCGGTTTTGAAGTTTTTCTCGGTTATTCCGCCGTCGACCTCTATATTCAGCTCTTTCAGTCCGATACTGTCCGCATACTTCCTTGCCTTGGCGATTTTTGGCGTTACGCTTTTGATGTATTTCTGACCGCCGTAACCGGGGAAAACCGTCATCAACAGTATAAGATCGCAGAGAGGAAATATCGGGAAAAGGTTTTCCACGTCCTCGTCGGGATTGACTGCCGCTCCGCACCTGACGCCGTATGAGCGGATGAGTTCAAGCGTTTCTTTTAAATAGCTGTCCGATATCTTTTTACACGCGCCGTAGTGAACGGTAATAATATCCGCGCCTGCGTCGGCAAAAAATTTTATCTGTGTTTTGGGGTGTTCAATCATAAGATGAACGTCCAAAGGAAGCATAGTATGCGGACGGATACTTTTTACCATCTGCGCACCGAAAGTAATCGGTTCTACAAAGCTTCCGTCCATAACGTCGCAGTGGATTAAATCAGCTCCGCTCTTTTCAACTTTTATAACCTCAGCACCCAAATTTGAAAAGTCCGCGGAAAGTATGGAAGGCGCAACTCTTATTTTCATATATAGCTCCTTATTTGTTCTGATAATTCAAAATAGCCGTCGCCGTTTTCATAGTGAAAGTCGCAAAGCGTATTATCGAACATACCGTGATTTTTTTCAAGCATAGCCGCCACGGGCGCAGGAAGATTTCCGTGCATACGAGCGGCAAACCTCTCCTTGATTACATCAAGCGGAGCCGTTACGAGAATTTTGTAACAGCCTTCCGGCAACAGCTTCAGATGTTCCTTTTCCGCAATGACGTAAATAATATTTTCGCCCTTAACAGAGTTCTGAAGCATATTTTTAAACACATTCTCCGCCTCGGCAGGACTTTTCGCAAGCCGAAGATAATCTTTGCCCGTGTACACGGTTGCATTAAAATCGGCTTTGAGCTTCTCCGCCAAAGTAGATTTGCCCGTACAGCTTTCACCTATTACAGCAATAATCATATTTACTCTTCACCTTTAATGTAGCTTGCTCTGAGCTGTCCGCACGCTCCGCCTATATCCGTGCCGAGACGGCGGCGGACGGTCGCCGAAAGTCCGCCCTTTTCAAGACGGGCGCAGAATTCGTAAGCGCGCCTGTCGCCTGCGGATTTAAGCCGTCTTTCCTCGACCTCGTTGAGTCTTATCAGGTTGATATGACAGCACCGTCCTTTTAAAAGGCGTACAAGCTGTTCGGCGTGTTCACTCCCGCAGTTCTCGCCTGCTATAAGCGTGTATTCGAAAATATATCTTCTGCCCGTTTTTTTAAAATAGTAGTCGCAGGCTTTGAGAATTTCTAAAATCGTATATTTTTTTGCTATCGGCATAGTCCGCGCCCTGCCCTCGTCGGTGGTCTGATGCAGTGAAACCGTCAGATTGACGTCTAAACCCTCGTCCGCAAGTTCGTAAATCTTAGGAACTATTCCGCAGGTCGAAAGCGAAATGCTTCTCGGCGAAATATTTATCCCGTCTGGCGCGGAAACGTTTTTGAGAAATTTTACCGTATTGCCGTAGTTGTCGAGAGGTTCTCCGCTTCCCATCAGAACAACTTTCGTCACGGCTTTGCCCCTCTTGTCAGAGTGCAGTGCGTTGACAGCGAGCACCTGCGAAAGTATTTCGCCCGAGGTGAGATTTCTGACAAGTCCGCCCAAAGTGCTTGCGCAGAATTTACAGCCCATACGGCAACCGACCTGCGTAGAAACGCACTGCGAAAAACCGTAGTCGTGCTTCATTAAAACGCCCTCGATTATATTACCGTCGGCAAGCGCGAAGAGATATTTTTCGGTTCCGTCCGACGATGTAAGCGTCTTTATGATTCTGACGGGCTCGTCCTCGTATTCCTGTAAAAGTTTTTGTCTGAGCTCTAACGGCACGTTCATTCCGGAAATTTTCTTTCCCTGCATCAGCGCAGTGTATACCTGTCGTGCACGGAACTTTTTCTCACCCGAACTCTCTATTAAATTTTCAAGCTCTTCAAAGCTTAAATCCTGTAAAATTTTTTTCATTTTTTTACTAACTTCGCCACAAAAAACCCGACGCCCGAAGAGATATGAGGCAGGAACTGCAAGCCGTATTTCGTGACCTTATGCGCAAGGGGCGAGTCTGAAATTTCAAGTCCGAAACAATCCGACTTTTCCAGAAACCGATAGACGATACTGTCGTTTTCTTCGGGCAGGACGGAACACGTCGAATAGTACAGTGCGCCTCCGCTTTTAACGTAACGCGAACAGTTGAGAAGAATTTCAAGCTGGGTCTTGTTCAGGCTCTCGATATCCGCTTCCTTGCGGAAAAGTTTTATATCGGGGTTTTCGTTTATGACTCCGCTTCCCGAACAGGGCGCGTCGCAGAGTACCGCGTCGAAAGCGTTTTCGTAATCGGGATTGAAAACCGTAGAATCCGCCTGTACCGCCGTCACTTTCGCGTCCATTCTTTTCGCGTAGGAATTAATGAGTTCTACCCTGTGGGCGTGCAGCTCGTTTGCTATGACTTCTTTGCACTTATCCGCAAGCAGAACCGATTTCCCGCCCGGTGCGGCGCAGGCGTCTAAAAGCCGTTCGCAGGGGGATATTGCCGAGCAGATTGCAACCGATCCCACCGACTGGAATGTATAGTCGCCCCTGTCGAAGCCCTCGTCGCGGACGAAATTTCTGAAAATATATAGGTTGTCGAACGGCGTTTTGACATGCTCTGCCAAAAGATATTTTTCTGCGTTTTTTACAAACCGCACACAGACGCCTTCGCTCTGTTTGGACATTATCTCGGCGGCTTCGCTCCTGTAACTGCGCCTCAGCTTTTTTACAAGCCAAAGAGGATAAGAATATTCTACCGACAACCTCTCGTCCGTATTTTCGGGCAGAGACGGTATTTTCACCGAACGCAGAAAGGCGTTCACAAATCCCGACGCTTCCGCTTTGCCGAGTTTTTTCGTCAGCTCAACCGCACTGTCGACGACCATATAATCGTGCTTGTCCATAAAAATAAGCATATACAGCGCGATTTTCAAAATCAGCCTGACCTGACTTTTGGGCTGTTTTTTTACGTTTGCCCCCAGAATATAGCTCAGATAAATATCTTTTTCAAGTACGCCGTAACAGATTTTTACCGTCTGCGCCTTGTTTAAAAATTCTATCGGCGTTTCGGCTATCGCCTGTTTTAAATACTTGCCGTCCGAATAGACCTTACTCAATATTAGGTAAGGGTCGCACAAAGGGTTAGTCAAGGAAATCCCCTGCCTTTATCTTTCTGCCGTTGACGAAATCGGCTGCGTTCATAGCCTTGCCTCCCGAAGGCTGCAGACGTTCGATATTTACCGCTCCGCGTCCGCAGGCGACGGTTATTCCTTTTTTATCTGCGCGCAACACCTCGCCCCTCTTCCCTTCCGCGTCCGCAGGCGAAGCTTTCAAAACGTTTAAAACGCTTCCGTTTTGCAGACAGTATGCAAGCGGTTCGGGGTTCATCGCCCTGATAAGACGGCATATATCCTCCGCCGAATGTGAAAAATCGATTTTGCAGTCGTCTTTTTTTATCTTTTTGCAGAGCGTTGCTTTAGCTTCGTCCTGAACCAAAAGCTGTGCGTTTCCGCCTTCTATCAACGGCACTGCTTCGACAGCCGCTTCAGCCGAAAGAGTGGACAGGCGCGCGGAAAGCTCGCCTGCGTTCATATTTCCGGTTTCGCATCTTTTAACGAGCAGGATATCGCCCGTATCGAGCGCAAGTTCGGTGCGCATTACCGTAACGCCTGTGTGGGTCTCGCCGGCAAGTATCGCCGACTGAATGGGCGCCGCACCCCTGAATTTGGGCAGGAGCGAAGCGTGCAGATTCCAGACCCCCGATGAAAAGCAGTTCAGAACTTCTTCGGTTAAAAGCTGTCCGTAGGCGCAGGTTATCATTATATCTGCATTCAGAGATTTGAGCGCAGTAATTTCGTTCCTGATTCTGACGAAATCGTAGACGGGTATATTCAGCTTTTGCGCCGCAAGCTTTACGGGCGTTGGAGTCAGAATATTTTTTCTGCCGACGGGTTTGTCGGGCTGGGTTATAACGGCGCATACTCCGTATTTTGCGTGCAGCGCTTCAAGCGAGGGCACGGCGTATTCTGGTGAACCTGCAAAAACAATTTTCATAAATTTAAACTCCTGTTGACTTCACATTGATAATCAGATTGATAAGAGACGCGCGGCAGACAAGAAAAACGCGGATTTTTTGCAGGACGTGTACAAGGAAGTACACAACCAAAACAAAACGCAAGATTGACACCGTATGCCGTGATGTATGCTTGTCAAGCTTCGTCGGCGGGAATGTCGTAAATTTCGTCGGCAATATCGGTGTAAAGTACGCCGTCGAGGTGGTCGGTTTCGTGGCAGACGGCGCGCGCGAAAAACCCTTCGGCGGTGAGTTTATGTTTCTTGCCGTGTCTGTCGCGGTATTCGCATTTTACCTTATAGGGGCGCGTGACGGTGCCCTGTTTGCCCTTGACCGAAAGACAGCCCTCGGCTCCCGTCTGTTCGCCTTTTTTGGATAATATCACGGGATTGATAAGTTCGTAATATCCCTCTTCAACGTCGATTACGACTGCGCGCAGAGAAACGCCTATCTGGGGGGCGGCAAGCCCTGCTCCGCTTTCGGCGCGGACGGTTTCTTTCATATCGTCCAAAAGCGTCCACAGTCCGGAATTGAAATTTTTGACTTCACTGCATTTTTGTCTTAAAACGGGTTCGCCCGTCTGAACGACGAATTTTCTTGACATACTCATTTCCTTATATTTTTTTAAATTATTAACGGTGCAAGGCGGGTTTCCCGCCGTTAGCACGACTCGATTTGCAAAAACTTTCGCTCACTACGCAGTTTGCGGAACAGCTTAACAGAATAGAATTAATCTTTTGTGAACGTTTAGCTCAGATTCGCAGGATTTTCTTCGACGTAAACAAGGCTGTCGTTAGCCGAATTGTTTACCGCGATATCGTAAATTTTTTCAAGCAGAGACTTGCTTTTCAAGCGCATTAAAACCTGATATCTGAATTTTCCCTGTATTTTTTTGACAGGCGAATGCATCTTATTGAGAAAGATAAATTCGTCGGGGAAATTTTTTCTCAGCTCCTCGCACGCAAAATATACTTCCTTTAAAACCGCGATTGCCTTATCGTTGTCTCCGCAGGTTATCATAATTCTGCAAATCAGCGAATACGGCGGAAAACAAGTCGCCTTTCTGAGTGCGATTTCATTATCGAAAAAGCCCTTGTAATCGTAATTTACGGCGTACCGCAGAATGTGGTTTTCGGGCGAGCAGGTCTGTAAAACGACTTTGCCTTTATCGTCCGCCCTTCCGCTTCTGCCCGACACCTGAGTAATTAGCTGAAACGTCCGCTCTCCGCTTCGGTAATCGGAAAAATGCAGACTCATATCCGCGTCCAGAATACCTACGAGCGTTACCGCAGGGAAATCGTGACCCTTTGCTATCATCTGCGTTCCCACGAGGATATCCGCCTGTTTTTCCGCGAACTGTCTGAGTATTTTATAGTGACCGTCTTTGCCCGAAACGGTGTCGTTGTCCATTCTTAAAATACGCGCGTCGGGGAAAAGCGTCTTCAAATCCGAAACCACCCTCTGCGTACCCGTTCCGCTGTAAAGAACGTGCGTGCCTCCGCAGTCGGGGCAGGCGTTGAGCATCCTGTATCTGGCTCCGCAGTAGTGGCATTTGAGGCAGTTCTCTTCGCTGTGATAGGTAAGCGAAACGTCGCAGTTTTCGCACTTTGCGACGTAACCGCAGTCACGGCAGACAACGTGCCTCGAATATCCCCTTCTGTTTAAAAACAAAATAGCCTGTCTGCCGGATTTGAGCGTTTCGTCCAGCTCCTGTCTGAGGGCGCGCGAAAATGCGGTATTGTTTCCGCTTCTGACCTCTTTGCACATATCCGAAATAATTATCTCGGGCAGAGATTTTCCGTTTATTCTTTCCGTAAGGGTAATGAGATTATACTCGCCGTCCCTCGCCTTGGCAAAGCTTTCTACCGACGGCGTGGCGCTGCCTAAAATCAGCTTAGCCCCGTTATATTCCGCCCGAAACGAAGCGATTTCCACGGTTTCATACCTCGGCGCGGATTCGCTCGAATAAGACGAGTCGTGTTCTTCGTCTATGATTATTGCGCCGATATTTTCAAGCGGTGCAAAGACGGCGCTCCTTGCGCCTATCGCAATTTTCGCCTCGCCCGAGCGGAGTCTCCACCACTCGTCGAACCGCTCGCCTGCGGACAGTCCGCTGTGCAGTATTGCCGCCGAACCGCCGAAGCGCGCACGGAGCTGAGAGAGCATCTGCGGAGTCAGGGAAATTTCCGGAACTAAAAAAATCGCCGTTCTGCCCCTCTCGATTTCCCGTGCTATAACGTTGAGATAAATTTCGGTTTTTCCGCTGCCCGTGACGCCGTGAACAAGATGTATGCGTTTATCCGAATTTTCGATATTGTCAAGCGCGTCCGACTGGGCTTTTGTAAGAGTCTTTTTTTCGTAATTTTCGGGCAGACCCGAAAACGGACTTCTCGCTATCTTGCGCTCCTCTATCTCTATCGCGCCCTTTTTGCAGAGTGCGTCGACCGCGCCCCTGCCGAATTCTTCGGCAAAACGAGCATAGTCCGCCTCGCCCTCTTTCATTATGAACCGAAGCGCTTCCGCCTGTTTTTTAGCGGAGGAATTAAGCCCGATTTCCTTTGAAAATTTTGCGTAACGCCTGATAGAGACGTGCACTTTGCCGAGCCTCATTTCCGACGGAAGAAAAAGACGGAGCGCAACCGCCTTGGGTACGCGGTAACGCGCGGATATCTTCTCCATCAGATCGAAACATTCGGGTATGAGCGCAGGAGGCTCGTCGAAGATTTCGGCGACAGGTTTTATCTTGTCCGCAGGGTACGAGGAAACGCGGCTTACGCCGATGACGAAGCCGTCTATCTTTCTGCCCCCGAAGGGCACTTTTACTCTGCTTCCGACTTGCAGAGAGTCGGGACAGGAATATTCGAATACCTTGTCCACCTGACTGTGAGCAATGTCGACGATGACCTCTGCGAACACAAAACCTCCTTTATTGAAAAACTGCGCCATACACGCGACGCAGTTTTCTTATGCTTAAAATGAATAACCGCGCAAGCAGGGTTCCCCTGCGCCGGCGCAACACGATTTGCGGCTCCGCCGCCTCAGCGAGGTGAATTCGCAATTAATCTTTCGTGTATTTTATCTTTCCGTCGGCTATTTCCTGACACGCGACGGAAATTTCTTTCAAATACTCGTCGGGAGCAGGCCCCTGCGCCATATGGTGTTCGAGTATCTGTCTTGCGCGTTTGGACGCGACTACGCAGAGGCAGTAACGCGACGCCGGTTCTTCTTCGCTTCCTAATTTATCTATAAGTATGTCTACCGAAGGTTTGTTTATCATATATGCTCCTGAATTTTATTGTTTGCTTTTTATTAAATTTTCTATCTCGGCGACCGCGCGCTGTAAGTCGTCGTTGACGACCGCGAAGTCGTATTTATCTTTCAGCGAAAGCTCGTAGCTTATTCTGCCGAGCCGTTTTTCTATCTTTTCGGGACTTTCCGTACCCCTGCCCGTCAGACGGGCTTTCAGCTCCTCGAAGTTGGGCGGAAGAATCATAATAAGTATGGCTTCGGGGTATGACCTTTTCGCGTTGAGCGCGCCGTTGACTTCGATTTCAAGAATGACGTTTTTCGTCTGCAACTGTTTCTGAACGAAATCTTTGGGCGTACCGTAATAGTTGTCGAAGTGGTTGTCGTACTCTAAAAACCCGTCTTCCTCTATCATTGCCTCGAATTTCTCACGGCTGATGAAAAAATACGATATTCCCTCTTTTTCTCCTCTTCTGGGCGGACGCGTGGTGCAGGATATGCTCAGCGCATAGTCGCCCTTTTTCAGAAGCTCGTTTACTATTGTTCCCTTGCCGACGCCCGACGGTCCCGATATAACAATGAGTTTGTTCATATTCACTCCACGTTCTGAACCTGTTCGCGAATTTTTTCTATTTCGTTTTTCATTGCCAGCGCAATCTTAGTGATTGCGGTATCGTTCGATTTAGAGCAGATGGTATTCGTCTCGCGGTTGAATTCCTGTACGAGAAAATCAAGCTTTCTGCCGACTAACTTTTCTTTGCAGATTTCTTTAAACTGCGATATATGCGAATGAAGACGCGTAATCTCTTCGTCTATGTTGCTCTTGTCGGCGAACAGGGCGACTTCGGTCAGTATCCTCGCTTCGTCGATTTCCGTGCTTTCGAGTATCTTTTTTATTTTGGCGTCGAGCTTACTCTTGTAGTTTTCGACTACGGCAGGCGCCCTCTTTTCAATCTCTTTGACGTCCCCGTCGATGACGTCTACGCGCGACAGCATATCCTTTTCAAGCTTCTCACCCTCTGCCGACCTCATTGCATTGAGGTTGTCCAGCGCCGAGGACAGAGCAGTCTTCAAGGCGTTAAGGCACTCCTCGTCCGCGGACGATACTTCGTCCTGACTGATAACGTCGGGAAAGCGGAGAATATTCGTCACGGAGAAATCGTTTTCAGCGTCGGGGAACAGAGAATGTATTTTTCTCGCCGCTTCCGCATACGCCTGCGCCGCTCCCTCGTCGAGGTATATAGTGCGCTCTTTCCGGCGCTTGTCCGAAAAAGAAACGAAAACGTCGGCGTGACCCCTCGTCAGCTTTTCGCGGACGGCGGAACGTATTACGTCCTCGAACGCGATAAAAATCCGCGGAGCTCTCACCGCCACGTCAAGATAGCGGTTGTTTACCGTCTTTACCTCGACGCAAAGTTCGACGCCCCCGTCCTTATATTCGCCTCTACCGTATCCCGTCATACTGAGCATAGCGCCCTCCGCAAAATTAAAATCCGCAAAGCTGTACGGACAAACTGCCGTGTTTTCTGTAATTATTTCAATTATATCAGTCTTTTAAAAAAAATACAAGAAAAAAACGGTCAATTCTTTTTGCTTTTTTTCCGTTTACCTTAAATTTGCGCCTCCGCGGCTGGTGGCGTTCCGCTAAGGCTGTTTCAGTACGTCAGTAATCTTCGTTGAAGTCCGAATAAAGCCCCTTGGTGCGCATAGTGACCTTGTGATAAACCGCGTCCATACTGACGTCGAAAAAAGATATATCCTGAGTCGAAGTCGCTATCTCGCCCGTGACTTCCGAAAAAAACGCCGTCCTGCCCGCACACAGAATTACGGGAATTCCGTAGAGGTAGGAATACGTCCTGATTATCAGCGGAGGCAGGGTGTTTTTTATCTCCTCCATAAAAGCTACAACGGCGTTGCAGCCGCAGAGCGAAAGCGCCTTGAACGCGTCGGGAAAAAGTAAATCATTTTCAATACATATGCCGATTTTCACTCCGCCGACGGAATACACGCCCAGACCCGCGCCGCTTTTAAATTCTTCGCCGTCCAGAACGTAGTTCATATCGGATATACCCAAAAGCTTGCCCCTGTCGGCAACGGAAACCGACTTTCTTACAACACCCCTGCTCTTCGTATAACAACCGCACAGCACTCCGCAGTCCGACGTTTTGGACAGCCGTGCCGCGTCCTCGAATTTATCGGTAACGCCTTTCAGCTCCTGCTCGTAATCGACTTCGCCAAGCCCCTTAAAGCCGAAAACGGCGACGTCGCACTCGGGCAGAGTTTTTAAATTTTTCAGCGTTCCGTCAGCTATCACGCAAAAAACCATACCATACATTTTATTTAATTTTTTCAAAATGTGTTAATGCGCGATCGCCGAGCATAGAATATCCTGTATAAAAACGACGAGGTGCTGAATGAAAAAGATTATCTGCTTTACTTTGATTGCCTGCACGGCAGTGACGGCGCTGACCTTCACCGCCTGCAAAAAGAAAGAAATAAAGTCGAGCGAATACGAAATTTTTGCAACTTACGACAGCGAAAGCCGAACGCTTCACGGCACTATGAATTTTACCTATTACAACGATACCGACAACGAGATCAGCGATCTTAAATTCAACCTCTACGGCAACGCCTTCCGCGAGGACGCAAAATACAAACCCGTCTCGCAGAGCTATACTCAGAGCGCGTATTATTCGGGCGCAAGCTACGGCTCGATGAAAGTCGAAAGCGTAGAGAACTGCTCTGGCTGGAACGTGGGCGGAGAGGACGAAAATCTTCTTACCGTAACGCTGTTATCCCCCGTATATCCCGAGGAGAACGCGAAAATCACCGTCTCTTACGCGCTCGAACTCGCGCTTGTAAACCACCGCACGGGCGTAACGGAAAACACGGTCAATTTAGGCAATTTTTATCCCGTGCTGTGCGCGTATTCGTCCGAAGGTTTTATCGAATGTCCATATTACTACTGCGGCGACCCGTACGTATCAGAATGTGCCGATTACTCGGTAACTTTGGAAATACCCCAGACATATACCGCGGCGACGAGCGGAAAGGCGGGTAAAGAGACCAGAAACGGCGACAGAAAGAAATGCACCTATACCCTTGAAAAGGCAAGGGATTTCGCAATGGTCATATCCGATAAATTCAAGGTCGAAAGCCGTACCGTCGGGAATACGCAGTTAAATTATTATTACTATAACGACGCAAACCCTAATACGAATCTTTCGGCCGCGGCGGAAAGTCTGGAATACTTTTCCTCAACTTTCGGCGAATACTGCTATCCCACCCTCTCGGTAGTTCAGACGGGATTTTGCTACGGCGGAATGGAGTTCCCCGCACTGACGATGATAAGCGACAAACTGCCTGCCGACGGCACCGTCTACACGATAGTTCACGAAAACGCGCATCAGTGGTGGTACGCTATGGTCGGAAGCGATCAGCTGAACTGCGCCTGGCAGGACGAGGGCTTAGCCGAATACAGCTCGCTTATGTTCTTTGAAAATCACCCTAATTATTCGTTTACGCGCACGGGAATAGTCGGCTCGGCAACCAAGGCGTACAGGGCGTATTTTTCGGTTTACAACCAGATTTTCGGCGAAGCCGATACGACTATGAACCGCCATCTTTCGAAGTATGAAAGCGAATACGAATACTCGAACATTGCATATAACAAGGGGCTTATAATGTTCGATATGCTAAGACAGTCGATAGGCGACGACAAGTTCATTTCCGCGCTTCAGGAATATTTCAAAGACAATATCTATAAGCTCGCTTCCTGCGATAACCTGTACGCAAGCTTTTTAAAGCACGGCGACCTGGAAGGATTTTTCGCCTCGTTCATCGAAGGAAAAATTGTAATATAATAGTTATCTGAAATAAAAAAGTTCTGCACGAGCGGAACTTTTTTATTTTAAAACCGTCTATTTATTTTTGTACTGTGCATTTTAACTCCGAACATTTACTTGCCAAACAAAATAAAATAATATATAATTAAATTACGAAATACTTAATTATCGGGAACTTATTATGGATCCAAGTCATAATTATTTTTTTACAAACAATACGCAATAGAATTTTCCGTACAGAAGCCTGATGATGCACGGAATTTTCCGTGCATTTTTATTTTACAGGCAGGTTGATTATGGTAAAATTCTTTTTTACGGAAAACGCGAAAGCGCCCGTTCAAATCGACGGATTTGAAAAAAACTGCTGGATCGATATGGTCAATCCCAGCGACGACGAGTGCGAAGAAATCGCAAAAATTTCGAGCATATCCGAAGATATGCTCAAAGCCGCCCTCGACGAAGAGGAGCGCGCCCGTACCGAATTCGACGACGGAAACAGTATGTTCATTGTCGACTGTCCGCTTATCGAAGAGAACGGCGGCGGCGGTGACGACTACACCACTATTCCGCTCGCAGTCATCTACAACGGCAGCTGCATAGTTACGGTTTGTCTGAAAGGCAACACCGTTTTAAAGGACTTTATTACGGGCAGAGAGAGCATCGACACCGCAAGGCGCGTGCATTTTCTTCTGACGTTTATGCTTTGCAATGCAAAAAGGTTTTTATACTATCTCAAACAGATAGACAGAAAGACCCACCGCATACAGAGCGAAATGGAGCGCACTATGCGCAACTCGGAAATTATTCAGCTTCTCGATTTGCAGAACTCGCTCGTTTATTTTTCTACTTCTCTGAACTCGAACGAGAGGGTACACGAAAAACTGTTCAAGGTCGAGGGCGTCGCCACGAAAGAGGAATACAGGGATTTGTACGACGATATAATAATCGAAAGCCGTCAGGCTATCGAAACGTGCAATATCTACAAAAATATTCTGAGCGTAACTATGGACGCGTACGGTTCGGTAATTTCAAACAACGCCAACGACACTATGAAAAAGCTGACTATCGTCACAATTCTTCTGGCGATACCCACGATGATAGCCGGATTTTTCGGAATGAATATGCCCGTGCCGTGGCAGTCGGGAGTGACCTTTAAAGAGACGGGCTGGTTCTGGCTGGTAGTAGCTCTGACGCTGGTATTCACCTTTTTTATCGGCTTTTTGCTGTTAAAGAACAGACCTTTCAGAAAACGAGTGCGCAGAAAGAAAAAACAGGACAAACGAAACAAGGAAAACTGATATGCCCCTTTTACAGTACGTTTGCAAAAACTGCAAAAAGAGTTTTGAAGAACTCGTAAAAAAATTCGACGACGAAGTAAAATGCCCCGACTGCGGAAAAACCGCCGAACGGAGCTATTGCGGACAGATGTTTTCCTCGACGGGCAAACAGTCCAGAAAATGCAGCGGAAACTGCAAGACCTGTTCCGGATGTAAGTAATAATCCCGAAAATCAAATTAATATAACCGAAAAACAACTTCTTCCGACATATTTTCAGCGGTGCAAAATTGCACCGCTTTTTTTTATATTTTTCGGTTTATAAAAAATTTTTTATGGCAATAAACATTTTCGTAACCGATTATGGAGGGCGTATGAAGCGGTTTTTAAAATTACTTGCAATAACCGTTACAGCAGGCGTACTGATTGCCTTATTTGCGATAATGCAGGCAAAAGTTTGCTTCAAAGGCAGTGAGAGCTATACTTTTTTTGTGGGCGACACCTCGAAAAACTGCAAAGAAGTTACGGTAAGCAACAGCCCCGAACTCAGAATGCTGACGCTCTCTTCCGTATGCGGAGAATGTGCCGAATACTCTTCCGGATTCGATTTTAACGAATATCTGAAAAGCGTCAACGGCGAAATAATCTTTACCGAAACCCTTTCGGACAGCGTCAACTATTACTGCAAAGCCGATTTACCTTATTCCGTAAAACTTTACGGCGAAGAAATAAATCTGCATATATGCGTAAAAAAGGACAGTGTAAAGCTTGCTTCTCCCATTATATTCGGCGGATATTGAATTGCGCTGCGCAAAAGCGGGATTTTGCTTGCGCCGTAAATTATATTGAAAAAATTTTTTTGTGAGCTGTGTATAAAAATTTTCATTGCCGGCAATACACAGATTACATAATTGATTTTTAAATAAAAAAGGAGTTTAAATATGGCAGAAAACAAAAAAAGCAAAAAGAAAGTTCTACTCTACTATCTGATTCTGGCGGCGTGCCTTCTGGTGATTGCGGCTGTAACGGTGACCGTAGTTCTTACCGTAGGCAGAAACAAGACACCCCTTTCCGACGGAACACAGACCGAAAAACCCGACGATACCAACAAGCCTGACGACGGCAACAAGCCCGATAATCCCGACGATACCGACAAGCCCGACGACAAGCCCACGACTTCCGACGACAAATTCCGTCTTCCCGTCGATCAGTCGAACGTGACCTGCGGATACGAGTTCACCTACGACAAGACTCTTGACAGATACTCCGTTCACAGGGGTATGGACTTCGAGGGCAAGGCGGGCGACAACGTTTACGCAACTCTGGACGGAACGGTCAAGGCGGTTGTAACCAAGCACGTCATCAATGAAAACTACGTCACTATTCAGCACGCAAACGGTCTGACTTCGACTTACAAATATATCGACGCCAAGGAAGGACTGAAAGTCGGCGACACCGTCAAGAAAGGCGACGTAATAGGCACAATCTCGCTTGCAGGCGGTATGGAACTGAGTCAGGGCGCTCACCTTCACTATGAGATGACTTTAAACGGCAAATACGTCGACCCCGACACCTACCTCGACATTATAGAAAAATAAAGAAAATTTCCCGAATATCTAAGCTCTGCAAAGCGGAAATCCGCTTTGCAGAGCTATTTTGTTAGTTTTTGTTAAATTTTGTTACTTTTGATAAAATATCACATATTCAAAAACTTAAAAATGTAAATTAACGTAAATTATAATTTAAAACATATAATATTGTTAGAAAATAACAAAAATATAATTTTGAAAAATTTTTGAATTGTGATTGACTAACATTTTTAACGGTGCTATACTACCGTCGGAATGAAAGAGAAAAAACAGGAAAGGAGGATTTGTGAATATGTTTATTTATGAAGATTTTGACAAAATCGATACCGAAGAAAACAAAGAGCTCGCCGTATCCCCTATTGAATACGTCGTATTGAATTGCGGAAGATAATTTTGAAAACAAGACTTTAACTTCTGCAATTAAAGAAAAATGACAAAAGGTCGCCGTGACGGATTTCGTCACGGCGACTTTGTTTTTTTATATCTGTTTAACTTTTAACGATATCTCCGTCCGTGCAATGAACCGTATAACCGACTGTACCGTAATTCCATTCATCGCCTTTTTCAATCGCTTCCCACTGCGCTTTCGTTCCCTCGAAAGTTATAGTTTTAATTGAATAGCAACCCCAGAACGCATTGTTGCCGATACTCGTCATACTGTCTGGTATGGTTATGCTTATAAGTTTATTGCAATTTTCGAACGCAAAATCAGCAATACTCGTTACCCCTTCGGGAATTGTAAATGAAGTTGCTGTTTTGCCTTTCGTATATTGTATTAACATTTTGCCATCTTTACTGTATAAATTACCGTCTATGCTTTTATAGTTTTGATTGTTTTCACTTACGGTTATGCTTGCGAGCGCATTGCATCTTCTGAACGCTTCTTTGCCGATACTTGTTACATTATTTCCTATTGTTACACTTGTAAGCGACAAGCAATAATAGAACGCAGAATCGCCGATACTCGTCACTCCGTCGGGAATTGTTATACTTGTAAGTGAATTGCAATAATAGAACGCAAAATCGCCGATACTTGTTACACTTTCGGGAATTGTTATACTTGTAAGTTTTCTGCAATTTTCAAACGCAAAACTGCCTATACTCTTTACGCTACTACCTACCGTTACACTTGTAAGTAAGCCACGACCGCTAAAAGCATAATCGCCTATACTTTCTATGGAGTCAGGGATGGATACACTTCCTTGCAAATCACTTGGAATATGAATAAATGTTGTCTTAGCTTTATTATAAAGTATACCGTCTTGGCTTGTGTAATTTTTATTATCCGCACTCACATCTATACTTCGCAATGAATTACAATTATAGAACACGTCTTGACTGATATGCGTCACGCCGTCGGGAATGGTTATGCTTGTAAGGTTTAAGCAGTCCCCGAAAGCTCTGTCGGCAATACCTTTCGTATCGCTTCTGGGAGTTACTTTAATTAAAATTATATTGCAACCTACTACCCATTTACCTACGTAACTTATTTCTTTTTCTGTTTGTATTACTTTATAGCAACCTTTGAACGCATTATATCCTATACTTGTTACACTGTCCGGAATATTTATACTTGTAAGTGAAGTGCAATTTTGGAACGCTTCATACCCGATACTCGTTACTCCGTCGGGAATAGCTATGCTTGTAAGCGAACTGCAACCGCTGAACGCAAAATCGCCGATACTTGTTACTCCGTCAGGGATAGTTACGTTTGTGATTAAATAGCAATCGCTGAACGTACCGTTACCGATGCTTGTTACACTGTCGGGAATGTATACACTTCCTCGCAATGCCTTTGGCACGTGTATAATTATTGTCTTATCTTTATCATAAAGTATACCGCCTTGGCTTGCGTAATTTTTATTGTTAGCACTTACGTTTATGATTGAAAGCGAACTGCAACCGCTGAACGCACTTTCCCCGATGCTTATTACACTGTCGGGAATTGTAATGCTTGTAAGCGAACTACAAGCATAGAACGCGCTTTCGCCGATACTTTTTACGCTGTCGGGAATTGTTATACTTGTAAGCGAACTGCAACCGTTGAACGCAGTCGCGCCGATTTCCGTCACACTGTCTGGAATCGTTATGCTTGTAAGTTTACTACAACTGCTGAACACACCGACATCAATACTCGTTACACTGTCGGGGATTGTTACGCTTGTAAGTGAACTGCAATTAAAAAATGCTGCGAGGCCGATACGTGTTACGTTGTTTCCTATGATTACGTTTGTAAGCGAACTGCAACCGCTGAACGCATAACCGTCGATATCAGTCACACTGTCGGGGATAGTCACACTTACAAGCGAACTGCAATCTTTGAATCCAAAACTGCCGATACTTGTTACGGGTAAACCGTTATAAATATTCGGTATACATATATCATTATCCGTTGCCGAACCTTTCTTCACAATATAGCCCGTACCGTCAACTCTTAAAACAAATTCAAGTCCTTCGGTATAACCTCTTTGACACACTTGACAAATGCCGTTTTCAAAAACGTGAGGCAATTTACTTCCTGCTTCTTCTCTTGCATGCGTTGCTTCACAGTTTTCGCAAGTAGCTGTCTCCGTGCCGTTATTTGCACAAGTAGCATTGTTATCCGAAACGTAATTTACAAAGCTATGTATACCCGTAGCGCTGTTTTCTTGCTCTCTCGTATCAGTTTCGTTGCAGTTTTCACAAATAGCCGTTTCGGTGCCGTTATCTACGCAAGTAGCGTTGCCGTCCGATACGTAGTTAACAAAGTTATGCTCCCCTGTTGCGCTGTCAGGCATTTCTCTTGTATCTTTTGCTTCACAATTTTCACATTTAGCCGTTTCGGTACCGTTATTTATACAAGTAGCATTATTATCCGATACGTAGTTTATAAAACTATGTATGCCTGTTGCACTATTTTCTTGCGCTCTCGTATCGGTTTCGTTGCAGTGTTCGCACTTAGCTGTTTCCGTGCCATTGTCTACGCAAGTAGCATTGCCGTCCGATACGTAATTTACAAAGCTATGCTCCCCTGTTGCGCTGTCAGGCATTTCTCTTGTATCCGTTGTTGTTTTGCAAATTTCACAAAGTGCCGTTTCCGTGCCGTTTTCCGTGCAGGTGGCGTTGTTATCCGAAAAATAAGAATTGAAAACGTGGTCTGCAAACTCGCCGTACTCAAAAACTTCCGTACCCATTTTTCCGCACTCGCAGGAAAAATAATATTCGGCTCTATTCGTGCAGGTTGCTTCCGTCTTTAAAAATTGCGTTTCCGTTACTTTTTTGTCGTACTTGTGCGCGGTATGCTCGGGATTTTGCGTGTTTCCGCCCTGATTTGTGTTTCCGCCGTTTCCGTTGTCAACTTTATTGTTGTCAAAGCAGGCGGAGAAGACGAGCACACCGCAGATCGCGGAAGATATTGCAATTAGCGCAACGAGTAACTTTTTCTTCATTTATGTCCTCCGAATTCATTTTCGATAATATCCGAAACTATTTTTGTATTCACTGTGAAGTTAAAAATCGGCAAATCAACTTTGCGTTAAAATTCGTTACGGTATTTTCTTGAATTTATTTTATCATTTAATGACCTTAAAGTCAATACATAAAAAATCAAAGCCTCCGAGCGTAAAAATTATAACTTCAGATTTTCAATCATCTCTTCGGTGACGCCCGAATAATTTATTACCGCCGTTTTATCGGGAACGGGGGCAGGACTTAAAAGGTAGTCGGAAAGGCAGTTAAGATTTATACCCCTTTTCTTTGCGTATTCTTTTAAAGCTTCGTCCGACTTCGCGTCGGGGAAGCGCATAAGAAGATGCGGTCCGCTTCCCGTATCGGTTATTTCGACGGGGAACGGAAGTGTTTCCGCCTTTTTATAGATAGCCTGCCTCACGGAAGCGAAATGTTTTTTCAGCCTTGAAACGTGCCTTTCGAAAAATCCGCCGTCAAGCATTGCGGCAAGCGTCTTCTGCTCGAACAGGGGCACGGTGCAGGCAAAGCTTGAAAAAATTGAACGGTACTTCCGGTAAAGCTTCGGCGGAAGAACCATATAGCCTATACGCATAGACGGCGCTAAACTCTTGGTGAACGTATTCATATATATAACCCTGTCGGGACACAGAGTATACGCGCACTGCAAAGGTTTGCCCGTAAGGCGGAATTCGCTGTCGTAGTCGTCCTCGATAATGTATCCGTCGCGCTTTTCCGCCCATTTTATGAGTCTCAGCCTTTCGGAAACAGGCGTTACCGCACCCGTAGGAAACTGATGCGACGGCGAAAAATGAACAATATCCGCACTGCTTTTTTCAACTTCTCCGACGCTTATGCCCGTAGCGTTTACCGTTATACACTCGCACTTTGCGCCGTTTAAAATATAGGTGGAATGAATTTTGCCGTAGACGGGATTTTCGATTGCAAAAATTTTATCCCTGCCGAGAAGCTGAACTATTACCCCGTAAAGATATTCCGCGCCTGCACCCACGACGATACGTCTCGGATCGGCGTCTATCGCTCTCGCGCGGTAGAGATAATTCGAAATAGCGTTTTTCAACTCCCAATCCCCTGCGCAGGGAACGCGTTCCAGAAGATGCTTTCCGCAACCCGAAAGCACTCCGCGCATAAGGCGCGCCCATACCGAAAAGGGAAAAAGCCCGACAGGCACGCTTCCGCCGACGAAGTCGTATTCGAACTTATCCTCCGCCTCTTCGCTCTCCGCATTTGCGGCGCGCCGACCGTAAAATACGGCGTTTACTTCTTCGACAAAGTATCCCCTCCGCTCTTCGGTACGGATATATCCCTCGGCGTAAAGCTGGTCGTACGCCGTCTGAACGGTTATTACGCTTACAGAAAGATTTTCCGCCATCGCTCTTTTCGACGGCAGGCGTTCTCCGCTTCTGAGCTTGCCCGAAAGTATATCGTCGCGGATACGGGTATACAGCGAATAATATTTATTTTTGTTGTCTAAATCGTATGTCAGCATTTTTTACCACTATTTTACTTAAAATAACTTACGGCGTAAGCAGGATTCCCCCTGCGCCGGCGCAACCCTTGCGGTTCCTCCGCCGTACTGAATAGAATTAATTTTTGGTGAACCTTTTGGTATTATCAATTTTTATCGATTTGGTTATTTTGATAATACCACTTTTGGAATATAATGTCAACGTTATGAAAAACAGGAAAGCGGTTTTTACAACCAAATGGATAGCCTACACGGCTATGCTGACGGCGCTTGTCGTAGCGACGAGCGTTATTCCGCCTGTTCCGATAGGCACGAACAACGTTTACTGGTGCGACGGAATGATACTTTTAGGCGCGTATCTTATGGATCCCGTCGCCTCGTTCATTATCGGCGGTTTAGGCTCGGCTCTGTACGACTTCGGCATAGGTCACATACATATGGCGGTCGCATCCCTTTTAATTCACGGTTTACAGGCGGCTGTAACTTCGGCGCTGCTGCACTGCGCGTTCAGACGCTTTAAACGGGAACCGCTGTTTGCAATAATATCGGCAACCGTCGGCGCGGTAATCGTCATAGGCGGATACTTTTTAACGTACTGGCTGATATTCCCTCTGACCGCGGGCAACAGTAAATACGGGCTTATATATGCCGCAGACAGAGTGCTGAGAAACGTTATTCAGGAAATAGTAGGCATAACGCTTGCAACCGTCCTGTGCTACGGCACGACGTTTAAAAAACAGCTTGAAAAAAACAATCTTTTACCGGACTTCAAAAAAGAAATACTTAATAATAAAACAAACGAAACAGAGGTGCAAAATGAAGAATAAAAAATTATTGACTATGCAGGACTTATCGTGCGTGGGACAGTGTTCGCTCACCGTCGCCCTGCCCATACTTTCCGCAAACGGAATAGAAACCTGCGTACTGCCCACCGCAATACTTTCCAACCATACGATGTTCAAGAGCTGGAGCTATCTCGATTTGACGGACGAAATCGAAAACATTTTCAGCCACTGGAAAAACAATGATTTTAAGTTCGACGCTTTTCTTTTGGGCTATCTCGGAAAACCGGAACTTATCAAAATTGCCGAAAAATGCTTTAAAGAGTTTTCCGCCGACGGCGCAAAGGTCATTATCGACCCCGTTTTCGGCGACAACGGCAAGCTTTACCCCGGCTTTGATTTAAGTTACGTCGAAGAAATGAAAAAGCTTTTAAAACACGCCGACGTCATTTTGCCGAACGTTACGGAAGCCTGCTTTTTGACGGATACCGAATACAAACCCAACTACGACGGTTATTTTATATGCAGGCTTGAAGAGGAACTTGCGAAATTAACCGACGGCAAAATCATAATCACGGGAGCAATTTGCGGAAACGATATCGCCGAATATATTTACGGGAAGAAAAAGGGCGAAATTCTGATTCACGAACGCATTCCGCAGAGCAAGCACGGCACGGGCGACATTTTCGCATCGGTGTTTACGGCAAACTACTTAAAGGGCAAAAGCGCACACGATTCCTGCGAAACCGCCGCAGAATTCGTTGCCGAATGTCTTAAAACCACTGACAGCGATCACTTTTACGGCGTAAACTTCGAACGCGTTTTAAAACTTAATAACTGACCGTTAAAATTAACATACAAAAACAATGGCGACCGCATAAGCACCCAAACGTCGCCGAACAGTTCAATTCTGTATTAACACGTTTTGTTTTAAAATAATCAAACGGGCGCAGAAATCTGCGCCCGTTTGATTATGCAATTTTTATTTATTGAATTTACAGCCCTTTTCGGGGATACTGTTGAGTATGCCCGTTTTCAGCACAGTCTTTTTGCCTGCCGTTTTGAAGTCCTCTTCCGCCTGCACTATCACAGCCTGCAACACGGGATAAAACTCTTTAAAACCGCCCGACAAAAGATAATACGAAAGCGACCCCGGAACGGTGTTTATTTCGCTTAAATAAACCGTTGTTCCGCCGAGCAGAAAGTCGAAGCGCACGATGCCGCGCATATTCAGCCTCGAATAGACGTCAGACGTAATTTTTTTGATTTTTTTGGAAACAGGGTCGGGGATATCCGCAGGCAAAACCGATTTTCCTCCGCCTGCATATTTATCGTCGAAGCTTAAAATTTCGCCTGCCGAAACCGCCTCTTCACACTCGGAAGTAATTACCTTACCCTTTGAATAGTACGCGGCACAGTTTATTTCGCGCCTGTCGCTGACGTACTTTTCGCAGATGACTCCGTCGTCGTAGAGAAACGCCGTTTCGACTGCGTCTTTCAATTCGCCGCTGTTTTCGACGCATTCAATACCTATGCTCGAACCCAGTCTTGCCGGCTTAACGATAAGAGGATAGCCCAGAGTTTCGGCGTTTGAAAATTCGTCGGGCGAGCGCAGATAGACGTATTCGCACGTTTTGACGCCCAGCGGTTTCAAAACGAGTTTGGTGTAGTACTTATCCAAAAAAGCCGCGGACTCGAACATACCTGCGCTTGCAAGCGGTATCGAGTTGAGTGCGAACAGTCCGCAGATTCCCCCGCCCTCTCCGCTTCCGCCGTGACAGCAATTCAGCGCGACGTCTATACGCAGAAATTTTTTCACCCTGCCCCTTTTATTGAGGACGTAAACACCGCCCTTTACGACGAACGCCTTAGGGAATTTTTTGAATCCGTCGTTTTTGAAGGCGGAAATCTCGGTAAGTTTGTCACCGCAGTAGAACTCGTTATCGTCGGATATGTACAGGGGAATTACGGTATCGCCTCCGCTTTTCAAAACGTTGCACGCCATAGTTCCCGTAATAACGGAAATTTCGTTTTCGTTAGATCTTCCGCCGAATACGACGGCTATATTCTTGCCCATAAAAAAATTACCTCCGCTAAATTTTGATTTTCAGCTTTGGTAAAAACAATCCTATACCTAATCATTATATTTTTGATGTAAAATTTTTGTTACATATAAAAAAATTGCCAAAGCAACTTTTTAAAACAATTAACGGCACAAGGAAAATCACATTTTTCCGCAGTGCAACTCAATTTGCGCATACCTGCGGCTCACTGGAAGGGAATTGGCGCAACTATATATGGGTGTGCCCTCAAAGTTGCGCCAAGGGAAACTTAGTTTCCAAAAGTCACGAATTTTTTTGGCATCATCGAACGTCAAAAAAATTGTGAATTCAATATATATCGGGTAAATCGTTCAGGAACAGCACGGTGTCGCCCTGTTTAAGATAGCCTTTCAGCTCTTCCTGCGCGGAAGCAAGCGTGGGCACGGTCCTGATTTTTTCGGCGGCGCCTCCTGCCTGTTTGTAGCCTTTTTCGACGAACTTTACCAAAGTGTCGCCGACTAAAACAACTAAATCGAAGCCTGCTAAATTTTTGCCGAATTCGCAGTTTTCTTCCTCTTCCAGAACGCCGAGTTCGACAAGTCCGGGAGTAACCACGATCTTCCTTCCCTTGAAATAATTTAAAACTTTCAAAGCCGCCCTTGCGCCCTTGACGTTTGAATTATAGCCGTCGTCAAGAATATTGACTCCGCCGTTTTCGATGAGTTGAAGTCTGTGTTCTATCTGCTCGATTTCGGGCACGGCGGAAGCTATTTCGTCCAAAGTCATCCCCGCCGAAAATGCAGCCTGCGCCGCGAGCGCGATATTGTAAGCCGAGTGTTCGCCGAGAAGTCTGGTTTTTACCGTACGGCTGTCACCGCCGAGCGTAAGGGTAAATTCCGTGCCGTCAGACGTACAGACGATATCCTTTACACAGTCGCATCTCGACTTAACGCATTTATATTCCGCAAACAGATCGTACGCGTCGTCCGCAATTATCGCCTCGCCTCCGGTCGCGTCGAGAATTTCACCCTTCGCTTTCACTATATTCTGAAAGCTTAAAAAAGTTTCGAGATGCTGTCCGCAGATCCCCGTTATCAGCGATATATCGGGGGGGCAAATCTCGCACAGCTCGGCAATGTCGCCGACGTGGCGCGCGCCCATTTCCGCGATAAATATATCGTAATCTTCCAGATTCGCGTTATTTACCGCAAGCGCGATACCCACGGGCGTATTATGCGAACGCGGAGTCGTAAGAACCCTGTATTTCTTTGAAAGTACCGAATACAGAATATTTTTCGTGCTCGTCTTGCCGTAGCTTCCCGTTATCGCAATTACCTTTATATCCGACTTTTCCAGCTTTTCCTTGGCAAGACGGATAAACTTTTTGTTGTGCGGTACTTCGTAAATTTTCGCAATGCCGTTCGAGAGCATTAAAAGCGGTGAAAGAAGCAGGGGCAGAATACACAGCGGACAGTACCTCAGATAGGAAAAGAACGCATAGCCCCATAAATAATCGACGAAATTCAAAGCCGTGACGAGTATATACGCCGACAGCGCGTAGACCAGAAAGGTGACTGCAAACAGGCGCTTGCACCTCGGCGTAAGCGTGACCGAGGAACGGAGCGCAACTTTTTTATCGGCGTAGATATACAGCGCGAAGAACAGAAGATAAGCCGACAGCGCAATGACAGCCGACCATTCGCCTGTAAACGAAAACGCAAGCGCGCACATAGCGTAAGACAGCAGACAGAGCGCAGATAAAAACGTATGCCTTAAATAGGCAAGATTGCCCTTCTTTTTCAGCCAGCGGAAATATTTTTTGCTGCCGTAACCCGACGACTGTAAAACGCCTACCTGCCTGTAAATAACTCCGCACGAAAGCGCGGCGAGTATAAGCGCCGTTAAAACACACTCTATGGTTTTCGGTACGGATATAAAAATGCCCATTCTACTTCTCCGTTAAAAAATTAAATACTTTTCCGTTAAACTCGTCGGGGTGCTCCGAAAAACAGAAATGTCCGCCGTCGATAACTTCGAGCCTGCCGTTTTCAAGAAGCGAAGAAAAAATTCTGCCCTCTTCGTCCGCAGGCGTAACGACGTCGTCTTTTCCGTAAATTAAAAGCGTTTTATTTTTTATTTTCGAAACGCAGGATCTGAGATCTTCGTTTACGATAAGCTTGTAGCTCTCTTTCATCAAAGGCGGTAAACTGCGGTATTCCTCCGAACCGAAATGCCGTTCGGCAAATTTCGGGAACAGCTTTTTCACGCGCCTGTACGCCTTTACACGCCGGATATACCTTTGCGAACGCTCTTTGACAAGCCCCGCTCCGCCCGTAATCACAAGCTTGGAATCCGTCTCTCTTTCCGAAAGATATTTAAACGCAACCCTTGCGCCGAACGAGTGCGCAACGATATGCGCGTTTTCAAGTCCGCATTTTTTTACGAACAGCGAAAGCCACTTCGAATAGTCGCCCACAGAAAAAGGTCTGTCAATCGGCGAACTTTTGCCGAAGCCCAAAAAGTCCGGCGCCGTAACCTTGAAATACCGTGAAAAATATTTTATCTGATAGTAAAAACTTTCCTTGCACGAAAGATAGCCGTGCAGAAAAAGCAGATTTTCTCCGCGTCCTTCCGTAACAGCCGAAACGTATTTACCGTTTAATAAAATAATTAAAACCTCTTTAAAGCTTTTTTGACATAACGAGGCAGTCCTCGCCGTCGGGATAGTATCTCGTGCGCGCATATACGCCCTTGAAACCGCCCTTTAAATAGAGCGACATAGCCGTAGCGTTAGAAACGCGCACCTCTAAAAACACCTTCTCCGCGCCGTTGTTTTTTGCCGTTTCGCAGAGTTCTTTCAAAAGTCGCGTGCCTATACCGGCTCCGCGGAAATTTTCCGATACCGCGATATTGCCGATATCTGCGGTTTCGGCCGCGACGGTTACTCCGCCGTAGCCGACAATCTCTCCGCCGTCCTCGGCGAGTATTCCGAAAAAGGCAGGCGTTCCGAATACCGAAGCAAGCGTCTTATAGCTCCACGCTTCTTCCGCAAAACACTCCTTTTCAAGCTCCGAAATTCTGAGTATGTCCTCGTACTTCCAAGCCCTGATATTCATCTGCGGTTTTCCTCCGCCTGTGATTTTCTTATATACAAAGCTTCCATCTTTTCGGAAAAGCTGCCGCACTTTGCCAGCACCGCGGGAAGAAGCAGATCGCGCATATTCAGCTTAGTGTAATTTGCAAGATCCAGCTCCTCGAAACCGTACAGCGGCGCATTGAAATTTTCCACCTCTTCTTTCGACTTGTAGCAGGGTTGAAGCGTGATGCGCTTATTCCCGTCGAAACCGCAGACGTAGAAGTGTCCGTGCGCCGCGTCTATAACCGTATAAAAATTATTATCCCTGACATTATATGCAAGCAGATCGAAAGCTGTTACCGCAAGCGTCGGCTTGCCCGTGCCGACGGCAAAGCCCTTTACCGTGGAAATGCCTATTCTTATCCCCGTGAACGACCCCGGGCCGGTCACCGCCGAAAAAAAGCCGCATTCCGCAGGGGTAAGATCCGCCTCTTTAAAAGCTTTGTCTATCTCGTCCATAAGCATTACGGAATGTTGCAGCGCGCAGTCGGGAAGGTAGCGTAAAACCTTTTTCTCTCCCTTTACCGCCAGCACCGTGAGATAGCGCGACGAGGTATCTACCGCAAGAAAATTATTCGTATTCAATTTTTCTCACCCCCTCGCCGAGTTTAGTAATATTGACCTTCCTCACCTTTTCGGGAAGAACGGACAGGATATTTTCCGACCACTCCACAAGGCAGACTCCGCCTGCGTAGAAATAATCGGTCAGACCCAGAGCTTCGGCTTGTCCGCCGTCCGAAAGACGGTAACAGTCAAAGTGATAGAGCTTACCGTAATAATCGTTCATATACGCATAAGTGGGGCTCAGAATTTCATCCTCTATCCCAAGTCCTCTTGCAACGCCTTTGGCAAAAACTGTCTTGCCTGCGCCCATTTCTCCGTTTAAAAGAACGGTATCTCCGCCCTTTAAAGTCTTTGCGTATTCCCTTGCAAACTCCATAGTCTTGTCCGCGCTGTCGGAAATGAAAACTGCCATACGGGTATATTATACTCCGTACGGCAGGTAATTGCAAGAAATTTATTTTATTAAATCTTTAATTACTTCCGAGGCAACGATCAGACCCGCAACAGACGGAACAAAAGCGCAGCTTGCAGGCGCGCCGTCGGACTTTTTCGGTTCCTCTTCCGAATAGACGGCTTTGCATTTTTCAATACCGCGCTTTTTAAGTTCCCTGCGCATAACTCTTGCAAGAGGGCAGACGGAAGTCTGAAAAACGTCGGCAACCCTGAAAGCCGTCGGGTCGGTTTTGTTACCTGCGCCCATACAGCTTATAACGGGAACGCCGCACTTTACTGCATTTTCTATAATTGCTATTTTGCCTGTAACCGTATCAATTGCGTCGACAACATAGTCGTAAACGGAAAAGTCAAACCCGACTTCGGGCAAGTAAAAAATCTTATGGATATTGACCTTGCAGTCAGGGTTAATATCGGCGATACGACGTTTTGCAACGTCGCATTTATACTGTCCCAAAGTCGATTGGAGGGCGAATATCTGGCGGTTAATATTACTTTGCGCAACTTTGTCGCCGTCAATCAAATCGAGCGCGCCCACGCCCGAACGGGCAAGCGCTTCGACGGTATGACCGCCTACACCGCCCAAGCCGAACACGGCGACACGGCTGTTTTTGAGTTTATTCAGCGCCTCTTTTCCAATCAGCGCTTCCGTCCGTGAAAACGTTTCTTCCATATTTCAAATATAACCGTTTAACGACCGTTTGTCAAGAAAAAGCCGACGCACGTTATGAAGTGCGTCGGCTCAAATTTACTGTTGAGGTTGTTCCCTGATTTTACGTTTGTTGAATTTTTCGTTGGTTATTTTTATAAGTCGGGACAGGGGCTTGTAAATTAACAGTACCGCTGCCGTTATCATAACTGTCTTTACAAAATTGAAAAGCACCGCCCAATACCAAACGGAGAGGTAAAACTCCATTCCCTTACTCCACGAATAGTGGGCGTACAAGTTCATATAGAACGGGAAAGTCAAAAGATAGTTTACGGGAATTGACCAGATGACCTGCGCAACGCAGCCGATTGCAACCGCAATGAGCACCGCCTTTATTCCCTTATGCCTTTTGTACAGTATCGTAGGAATAAGGATATACGGCAGCATAATTATAATGTTTGCAAGTTCGCCGACCCCCACCGTCTGCGTGAACGACAGGGCGTAGATAAGCTCTTTCAAAACGCTCACAACAACGCCGGCGACGGGGCCCAACGCAAAGCCGGCAATCATAACGAACACGCCGGAAAAGTCGACCTTTAAAAAAGACACCGCAGGGATAATGTAAAACTCGAACCAGGGCAGGCGCAGAATAAACGCAAGCGCAGTGAATACCGCAAGATAGGAAATGCGGGTTGCTGTAAAGTAATTTCTGAAAAGTTCGGTAAATCTTTCTTTCTTTGTCTTAGACTGCGCTTCGTTTGTTCCCGTCATAACGGCGGCTTCTTCCGAAATTTCTTCGGACGGCTGTTCTGCTTTTATTGCAGACTGTTTCGTTTCTTCTTCCATAAAAAGAACTCCTTAAAATATTATTTTTAAAGCCGTTCCTTGAAAAAAATCGTCCCGAAAATTCGGGACGAAAACACGACGAAAATCGCATAATTCTTTTAACATCCGGACTGTAACCGTAGGTTCGGGAATTTCACCCGATCGGGGCCAAAGCGGCCTTCGTGGACTGTAACCACCAGTGAGGAATTTCACCTCGCCCCAAAGAATTGCTTTAAATTTTTATGATTCAATTATAATATGTTCGTTTATCTATGTCAAATAAATTTACAGGCTTTTTATTTTTCTTCGCCGTCATTTTCGGACCCTGACAAATCCGTTTGCCGGTTCGTATCTTCTATATCCGTCACGGCGGTTTCGGACTGAACGGCGGATTTCTTCTTTTCGGCAAAAGCGAAAAATCTTTGTCCGAAATAGTTTAAAACCGTGTACAGTCCCGCGCCGACGATAAGCGCTAAAAACTCTTTCCACTTATCGGCAATACCCGTGTTTTTAAGCGCAAGTTCCATAAGCGGTTTTGCGCCGAGATATGAAACCGCGTAGCAGACAACCACCGTTCCTATAAATTTGAGGACTATCATTTTGTCCTTGTCTCTATTTTCAAACGACCAGTATTTATTCAGAAAATAGCTGAGTATTCCGCCTGCAACGTAATTGATGACCGAAGAAATTATATACGATGCCGTGTAATCGGTAGTGCCCAGAACAAATACTCTCTTTTGCGCGAAGTCGGGGACGGTCTTGTTGAAAATAAAAGATAACAACAGCATCAAGCCCATACCGACGGCGGTATTAGCAACGCCTACTATTAAAAATTTAAGCGTCTTTTTATCTATGAATTTTTTAAAAAATTCTTTTACTTTGTTCATATCTTTTCCTTACTCGGAGAACAGACGCGCGGCAGACAGGAAGAGCGCGGATTTGACGAAGGGCGCGTACAAGAAGTACGCAACCGAGGCAAAACGCAAGTTCGGCGCAGTATGCCGCGATGTATGTTTTCCGAATTATTCCTCTAAAAGATTTTCGGCAATGAAATAGCGCGGTCTGTGCTTGACTTCGAAATAAGTTTTACCGACGTAATCGCCGACTATTCCCAAAGAAAACTCTAAAATTCCGCCCATAGTCACCAAAGACGAAATGACTATCCATACCGAGCTTGCAATCGAAAGGCAGAACAGAGTTATGGTTGCCGCCAGACCCAAAACGCCCGTAAGCGTAAAAAATATTCCCGCCCTTCTTATAAACTTTAAAGGAGTGAGCGTCAGCGAAGTTACGCCGTCGTACGCAAACGCGAGCATTTTTTTGAGCGGATATTTGCTTTCGCCCGCAACCCTTTTGTCCCTTTCGTACAGCACTATGTCCGACTTAAAGCCGATCATCGGCACAAGCCCCCTCAAAAAGAGGTTGCACTCTTTGTACTCGCCGAGCGCGTTCACGGCGCGCTTTGACATAAGGCGGTAGTCGGCGTGATTGAAAACAATGTCTCCGCCCATTTTATTGATTATTTTGTAAAATCCCTCAGCCGTGAAGCGTTTGAAAAAGCTGTCCTTCTTTCTCGCCTTTCTTACGCCGTAAACAACGTCGCACCCTGCCTCGAACTTTTCAAGCATTTCGTCCACAGCCCCGATGTCGTCCTGCAAGTCGACGTCCATAGAAATTATTGCGTCGGCGTACTTTGCCGCAGTTTCGAGTCCGGCTAAAAGCGCGTTCTGATGTCCGCGGTTGCGCGAAAGACTGATACCCGTAAAATGCCTGTCCTGTTCGTGCAGTTCGTTTATTATACGCCACGTTCCGTCTTTTGAACCGTCGTTGACGAACAGTATCCTGCTGTCGTCGCTGATCTTGTTTTTATCTATCAGCGACAAAAGTTTTTCTTTGAGTTTCGGCGCGGAGAGAGGCAGAGCCTCCTCCTCTTTATAACAGGGTAAAACTATGTATAAAGTCGTCATTTCAATTACCTGCCTGTGTTAAAGTTATCAATCTGTAAAGATAGTAATCCTCGTATATGCTGTCGGCAAACTGTCTGCCTGTTGCGATAAGTTCGTAATTACCGCTTATTTCTTCGGGGAGCGGAGCCGTCGCAACAACGTAGTCCGCCTTGCCCTCTCTCACCCATTCGTTCTGCGTTTCCATAACGACGGGCAAAGCCATATTCGGCTTGAAATAATATTTACATTCGGGAAACGTGTCCGTTGCTGTATGCACGCCAAGATCGAGCGCGCCGTAATTTATGATATTCGCCGAGGGATATTCCTTTATGATTTCGGCAAAACGGTACTGCACCCGCGAACTCCGCTTTGAAAAAACCATATACCTCAGAGGGTTTATAGCAATCGAAAGTCCTGCAAGCAAGAAGGTGCAGACGCCTGCGACAACGTAGAATTTCTTAAAAAGGAAGTTCCACGCTTTAGCGGTAAACCTGACTTTGCTTATAGCGACAATTCCGATAAACGAGAAGATATTCACAGGCAATCCGTAATACTTTCCGCCCCTTCCGCCGACGTAGATAATAAAATTCATTACTGCGTACGCGGTGAATATCGCCGCCTTTTCACGGCGTGTGAATTCCTTTGAAAGAGCAAGGAATATAAAGCCGGGGATAATGAGAATATAGAAAGTATAGCCGTAACCTATCGAGCGGATATACATCCATATCGGCCAGAAAAGCTTTCTTGCAAAGCCCGTATTTTCGCCCTCCGTTCCCGAAGTATATACGAAAATGTTGCGGTAGAAATATGCCTCCCACAGATCGCCCAGAGCGTTGTTGACGCCGAAGTAAATCAACACCGGCACGCACACCGCAAAGAACGCCCCGAAGAACACGGCTATACCGAGAAGCAAGTGTCTGTAATTTTTATCTTTCAGCTCGAAGATAAGCATCAGCAGCGCCCACGCAAAATAGAAACCGCAGAGTGTGAATTTTATCCACAGCGTGTAGGACGTGAACGCTCCGACAACTCCGTATCTCAAAAGACTCATCTTTCTGCCCTTGGTGAATTCCAGAAGGAAGAAGAGCGAAAGCGCCATAAACGGAAGCGTGAATTCTTCCGCACTGTCGCCGTACACAAACGCATATGTTGCGTAAGAAGCAAACATAATTACGGGCATCGATATGAGCGCGTATTTCTTCTCGATATACAAAAGCAGAATTCTGTATTCGGCGTAAGCAAAGACGAAAGCAAGCGCAAGCTCCAGAAGATAAACGCCGATAAACGAGCGGTGCGATATGAGATAGGCGAACGAGTGCGCCATAAAAAGATAAGGACCTTTCTGATCGAAAATATCCCGATAAAGCACCTTACCGCCGAGCATCGCCTTGCCGATAGTGAAGTAGACGTTAGAGTCGACCCATTCGTTCATAGGATAAATAAAAGAACAGGTACTGCACACCGTAAGAAAAACAAACACCAGTCCGCCTATCCACAAAAGATGACCGTAGCGGTTTAAAAACTTTAAAAGTTTATCTTTGAAAGACGGGGTCTGTCCGTTTTCGTCGGCGGTTCCCTGACAAAATTCTTCCTCTATATTTTCTTCCATTCGGCTTACCTTGATTTTATGTAATAAATAACTATTACAATTATATCGCCGTTTCATCCAAAAATCAAGTGTTTGACAAAATTTTAAAACGTTCACAATTATTTTCCGCTCAGAGAGTTCTGCGACGTCCATCCTGCCGTTGCATTTGCCCACGTGAAAAAATTAAGGTAGCCGTTATACGTTCCGTTATTCGCAGTAGACGAAAGATCGGGAAAACTATTATAGACAAGCATTTCCGTCCCCGAAGGGGTATCTCCGTCTATTACAAAATAACTCGTTCCTTCGTTCCATCCGAAGTTAAGATATTCGGACCAGTGAGTATTATCGTTCCAAAAATCGCCGGCTATATTATAAGGACGACTGCTTGTCGTGCGCACGCAGTTTATTTTAAACATTTCGCCGGGCGCAAGCCGGCAACATTCAGAGCGTAAAACAGGCGGAGACTGTGCTCCGCCTGTTTTTTATAAGTTCTTTTCCAAAAAATCTTTTGTTTCGGTTTTGGACGTATAACCGACCGACTTTGCCGTAACCTCGCCGTTTTTGAATACGCAGACGACAGGTATCGACATAATTCCGTAACGCTTTGCGAGGTCGATATTTTCATCGACCTCGACCTTGACAAAAACCGCCTTGCCGGAAAATTCGTTCGAAACCTCTTCCATTACGGGAGCGAGCATTTTGCAAGGTCCGCACCAGGTAGCGAAAAAGTCG
Organism: uncultured Christensenella sp.; assembly: GCA_910583545.1. Lineage (GTDB taxonomy): Bacteria > Bacillota > Clostridia > Christensenellales > Borkfalkiaceae > Coproplasma. The sequence continues at coordinate 33,111 of CAJTXM010000012.1, forward strand.
CATACGACGGGTTTGTCGCCCTTTAAAAGTTCATCGAATTTTTCTGTATTGATTTGTTCCATTATTGTTTCTCCTTTTTTAAGTATGTGCTTAAATCGTTAATTTTAACAAGCTCCGAAGTTCCGTCAGACATTTTTTTGACGTTTACTTCTCCGCTTATAAGTTCGTTTTCGCCGATGACCGCCACATATTCCGCACCCGATTTGTCGGCATATTTGAATTGCGCCTTTACCGAACGGCCCATAAGGTCACATTCCGCAGAAATACCGCACTTTCTGAGTCCGCTCACCGTTCTGAACGCGAGTTTGCGCGTCTTTTCGTCCATACCTGCCACATATATGCGCATCTTTTCTTGTTCGGGGATATTTACGCCTTCGGCTTCCATAACCATCAACAGCCTTTCTAACCCTCCGCCGAAACCGACTGCAGGAACGCTCTTACCGCCTATCTGTTCCAAAAGCGTGTCGTACCTGCCTCCTCCGCAAACGGTGCCCTGTGCGCCAGCCGAAGACGAAACGAACTCGAACACTGTACGGCTGTAATAGTCAAGCCCCCTCACGACAGAAGGATTTATCTCATATTCGACTCCGCTTTCGTCGAGAAGTTCTCTGACGCCTTTAAAATGGGCTTTGCAGTCTTCGCACAGATAGTCTAAAATTTTCGGCGCGCCCGAGGTGAATTTTTTGCACCCCTCTTCCTTGCAGTCCAAAATTCGCATAGGATTTTTTTCGAATCTCGAATTGCAGTCCGCGCACATATTTGCAAGATGCGGTCTGAAGTATTCTTTAAGAGCGCTGTTGTAAGCTCTTCTGCATTCAGGACAGCCTATCGAATTAAGTTGGAGTCTGACCTGCTTTAAGCCCAGCCGCTTATAGAAAGTATCCACGAGAGTTATAACCTCCGCATCGGCTTCGGGCGAAGGCGAACCGTAGAGCTCGATGCCGAACTGATGGTGTTCTCTCAGTCTTCCTGCCTGTGGACGCTCGTACCTGAACGCAGGGGAAAAGTAATACATCTTTGCAGGCAAGCCGTCGTTAGCCATTGAATTTTCAACGAACGAACGCGCGACGCCTGCCGTACCCTCGGGCTTTAAAGTGACGGAGCGGTTTCCCTTATCTATGAAAGTATACATCTCCTTATTGACTATATCCGTCGTATCGCCCACACCTCTTAAAAAGAGTTCGGTGTGTTCAAGAACGGGCGTTCGGATTTCTTTAAAACCGAATGCGTGAGCAACCGAACGCGCGGTCTCTTCGACGTATTGCCATTTATAAGACTGTGAAGGCAGAACGTCCTTCATTCCCTTTGCTATATTAATCATTATACACCGCTTAATTTAAAAATATTTTTCAAGTGCGTCGGCGGCGTCTTCTGCAAATTTTCTGCCGAGTTCGACCATAGCTTCCGCGTCGCCGCCGTCTGCGCGCATCTTTAAAGATTTTACAGCGTAATTCATTATCAAAGAACGTATTTCTTTAAATCACGGTTTTTGGTTATATTTTCAAGATGTTCTTCAACGTATTTTGCGTTTACGTCAACCTGAATTACCGGATAATCGTTGCCGCCTGCGTTATAGGAAATATCCTCCAAAAGTCTTTCCATAACGGTATGCAGACGGCGCGCGCCTATATCTTCGCTTGTGGCGTTGATATCTTCCGAAATTTCGGCTATCTTTTCGATTGCGTCCTTAGTGAAATGCAAATCGATATTATCGACCGCAAGAAGCGCGGAATACTGTGTGGTTATTGCGTTCTGCGGCTGTGTTAAGATATTTATAAAGTCCTCTTTCGTGAGGCTTTTAAGTTCAACCTGAATGGGGAACCTGCCCTGCAATTCGGGAATCAAATCTTCCACCTTTGAAACGTGGAACGCACCTGCCGCAATGAAAAGAATATAATCGGTTTTTACGGGACCGTATTTTGTCATAACGGTACAGCCCTCTACGATGGGAAGTATGTCCCTCTGAACGCCCTCGCGCGAAACGTCCGCGCCCTGATTTCCCTTGCCTGCGATTTTGTCGATTTCGTCTATAAAAATAATTCCGTCGTTTTCCGCACGGCGGATTGCTTCCGCCGTAACCGCATCGTTATCGATGAGTTTGTCGGCTTCCTCCGCTATTATGAGGTTTTTTGCCTCCGATACGGAAATTTTACGCTTCTTTTTCTTGTGCATACCCATACCGTTGAAAATAGAGCCTAAATCTATCGCAGCTCCGCTTCCCGGCGAAAGCTCCAAGGGTTTAGGTACGTCGTCGACTTCGATTTCGATCATAGTATTATCGTACTTGCCTGCGTGAATATCGTCGACAAGATTCTGTTCGAAAAGCTCTTTCGAAAGCTCGCCCCTCTCTTCTTTCTTCATTTCCGCAAGTACTTTCGCAATGCGTCTTTCGGCGGTGGCAGTAGCTTTATATCTGACCTCTGCGGTCTTTTCCTCTTTGACGAGGCGGATAGCACACTCCGCCAGATCCCTGACCATCGACTCAACGTCCCTGCCGACGTAGCCAACCTCGGTATACTTCGTCGCTTCTACCTTTAAAAAAGGAGCTTTGACAAGTTTTGCAAGTCTTCTTGCAATTTCCGTCTTGCCCACGCCCGTAGGTCCTTTCATAATAATGTTCTTGGGCGTAATCTCCTCCTGCAATTCGGGGGAAAGCTGACTTCTTCTGTAACGGTTGCGAAGGGCGATAGCCACGGCTTTTTTAGCCTCCGCCTGCCCTATAATGTATTTATTTAACTCGTGTACTGTTTGTTTAGGAGTAAAATCAGCCATTAAACCACCTCCACTTTGATATTGTCGTTCGTATATACGCAAATCTCGCTTGCGATTTTAAGCGACTTTTGAGCTATTTCGTCTGCGGAATAATCGGTATTCTGCATAAGCGCGCGCGCCGCCGCCAGAGCGTAGTTGCCGCCGCTGCCTATCGCCGCAATTCCGTCGTCGGGCTCTATAACCTCGCCCGTGCCCGAAACTATAAGCATTGTGTCCTTGTCGGCAACTATCATTAAAGCTTCGAGCTTTCTGACCGCCTTATCCGAACGCCACAGCTCGGCAAGCTCCACCGCCGAACGCATTAGATTGCCCGAAAACTTATTCAGCATACCCTCAAACTTTTCGCTTAAAGAGAACGCGTCCGAAACAGAGCCTGCAAAGCCCAGAACGACTTTTCCGCCGTAAATTCTTCTCACCTTCGTCGCGCTGTTTTTGAAAATTACGGACTCGCCCATAGTAACCTGACCGTCGCCGGCGATTGCAGTCTTTCCGTTTTTCTTAACTCCGCATATAGTAGTTGCGTGAAACTCAACCATGTTTATTACCCTCTATAAAAAATGTCTTTTATTTTAATTTAAACTTTTTAGCTCACATTGAAACAACTTATTAAAATCTGTATCTTGTTAAATCAGGCTTAAGCGTTTTAGAGCCTGTTTTGTAAATTCTCTTTTATCGTTAACAAGCAAATTAAAAAATTGATTACATGTAAGCTCTGTTTCCTTTCCCTGAAGAAAATTATACAATGCACTATCTAATTCATATTTACAAGCTTTTTCTCCGTTATCATCATATAAAACAACATCAATACTTAACTTTGATACAAGTTTGCAACTGACTTTAAGCCATGCCTGTTCAAATGAAACCAGCTTTTCACTGAAAACGCCGTCGTTACTAACTACAAACCCCGTGTCGGTAATTATTCCCCTTTCCTTTAAAATGCGCTCGGCTTCTTCGAACGGCATATCCGTAAATTCTTTTTCAAGTTCCGCCGTCAACTTCAAAATATTTCTATTATAGAACGTTTTGTCAAGTATGAAAAAGATAACGAGCCCTATTGCAAACAATCCGAAACCGCCGCCCATTACCGCGTAGGTTATAACGTTTTCTCCGTAAATACAGCCGACCGCAACCATTACAGCGACCACCGCCGTAAACCAAAAAGCAAAAAACGAAACGAGCGCAACGCTCAGTCTGAACAAATATTTCGGCTGATATTTCCTGCTTAGATTTATCATAGGCTTCCCCTGTATTCCCTTACCGTTTTCAAGGCTCTTTCGGCAAGCGCGGAGTAGCGCTGTTTTTTGTCGCGTATGCGGTTTTCAAGCGGACGGAGTATTCCGAAATTCGCGTTCATAGGCTGAAAATCTTTATTAGGTGCGGCAATATGCGCCGACAAAGCGCCTAAAACGCAAGTGTCGTCGGGAATTTTCGGCTGTCGTCCGTTCAGCTTTTCATAGAGGTGAATTGCCGAAAGCATACCGCTTGCCGCGGACTCGACGTAGCCCTCGACGCCCGTAATCTGACCGGCAAAAAATATTTGTCCGTTGTCTTTTAAGGAAAAGTCTGCGTTCAGGCAGTCGGGCGAATTAATAAACGTGTTTCTGTGCATAACGCCGTATCTTAAAAACTCGGCGTTTTTTAAAGCGGGTATCATTGAAAAAACGCGCTTCTGCTCGCCGAATTTCAAGTTGGTCTGAAAGCCGACTAAATTGTACGCTTCGCCGGATATATTCTCTTTTCTTAGTTGCAGTACGGCGTAATACTTATTGCCGTTTCCGTCGGTAAGCCCGACGGGCTTCAACATCGCAAATCTTAAACTGTCCTTCCCCCTTGCCGCCATCACCTCGACGGGCATACACCCTTCGAAAATTTCACTCTTTTCGAAGTCGTGCAAAATGGCCCTCTCCGCCGAGACAAGCTCGGTTACGAAATTTTCATACTCATCTTTTGTCATAGGACAGTTTACGTAATCGTCGCCGCCCTTGCCGTATCTGTCGCCGAAAAAACACTTTCCGAAATCAATGCTTTCCTTTGAAACGATAGGAGCCGAAGCGTCGTAAAAATGTAATTGACCTCCGCATATACGGAGGATATCTTCGGAAAGCGCGGAAGTAGTCAGCGGTCCGGTGGCGATTATGCACCAGCCTTCCGGCACCGTTTTCACTTCATCGCATACTATTTCTATATTTTTACAGTCCTTTATTTTTTCGGTGAGAAACCGCGCAAACTCTGCCCTGTCGACCGCAAGCGCACCGCCTGCAGGAACGCGCGCCGCTTCCGCCGCCTGCATAGTAAGCGAACCTAAAACGCGCATTTCTTCTTTTAAAAGTCCGCAGGCGTTGCCGTAGACGTCGTTGCTTTTCAGAGAGTTCGAACAGACGAGTTCACCGAAATTTTTATCGCTGTGCGCAGGCGTGAACGACTTCGGCTTTATATCGTAAAGCTCAACCTCAACGCCCCTTTCGGCAAGCAGATACGCCGCTTCGCAGCCTGCAAGCCCTGCGCCTATTACTTTAACTTTCATTTTCTTTAAGCTCTTCGGTATAGTCGCAACTCTTTTCCGAGCAGTGAATTCTGCCGTTGCGTTTGACGAGATATTTTCCGCACTTGGGACACTTTGTGCCGGTGGGCGCATCCCAGCTTAAAAATTTACAGGCAGGATAACCCGTACAGCCGTAATAAATTTTGCCCGTCTTTGAACGCATACGGCGCATAGGCTTTCCGCAGTCGGGGCAGACGCCTTCGACCTTGTCGTTGCCGTCCGTACCGTTCTGCGGTCTTTTGGCTCCGCATTTGGGGCACTCTAAAAACGCGCCGTACCTGCCCTTTTTCAAAAGCATAGCGCTTCCGCAGTCAAGACATTTTTCCTCGGTGAGTTTGGCGTCTATGGGAAGGATAGACGAACATTCGGGATAGTTGGGGCAGGCAAGGAACTTGCCGTATTTACCGCTCTTGACTATCATATTCGCTCCGCACTTGGGACAGCGCACTTCCGAAATTTCCGTTTCGCCTTCGCTGACTATGTTCGAGCAAGCAGGATAATTCGAGCAGGCGAGATACTTGCCGTATTTGCCTATTCGCCTTATCATCGGGTTTCCGCACTTTTCGCATTTGATGTCCGTCGTCTCGTCGCCGTCGGTCGAAGCCGTTTTAAGCTTTTCGGCAAACGACGGATAAAATGAAGAAATGATAGTATGCCAGTCGACGCCGCCGTCCTCTATCTTATCGAGGTCGTCCTCCATATGCGCTGTAAAGCCGACGTCCATAATGTCCGTAAAATATTTTATAAGCATATCGGTTATTTTATACGCGACTTCGGTGGGCACCATATATTTGCCCTCCTTTTCGACGTAACGGCGCTTTGTGAGAACCGAAATGATAGAAGCGTAAGTAGAAGGTCTGCCTATACCCTTTTCTTCCATAACCTTTACGAGCGAAGCGTCCGTATATCTTAACGGGGGACGGGTGAACTTCTGTTCTTTTAAAAGCGCGTTAAGGTTTAATATATCCCCCTCTTCCACCGGCGGAAAGAGCGCCGCAACGTCCTCGTCATCATCTTTCTGTACTTCCTGATAAGCCGCGGTATATCCTGCAAACAGCATAGCTTTTCCACTTGCCTTGAAAGTATAGCCTGCCGACTCGGTTTCGATCTGCATCGAATTGTACTGCGCCTCCGCCATCTGCGAAGCGACGAAACGGTCGTAAATAAGTTTATATACGTTGTAATGCTTTTTATCGAGCGAGCCCTTTACGCTTGCAGGCGTAACGTTTAAATTGATCGGTCTTATCGCCTCGTGCGCGTCCTGCGCGCCCTTTTTCGTCGCGTAAAAATTAGGTTTCTGCGGAACGTATTCCGCGCCGTATTCTCTTTCGATAAATTTCAGCGCGTTGTCCTGCGCCTCTTTCGAAACGCGCACGGAGTCCGTTCTTATATACGTTATAAGCGCAATATGGTCTCCGCCCACGTCCATACCTTCGTAAAGATGCTGCGCAACGAGCATTATTTCCGGCGAGGTCATAGAGAATTTATTCGAAGCGTCCTGTTGAAGCGACGATGTGGTAAAAGGTGCGGGCGCGTGCTGCCTGGTTACACCCTTCTTGACTTTGGTTACTTTGAAAGTTCCCTTCTTTACCTCTTCCTCGACTTTTTCAGCTTGCTCTTTGCCTATGCTTTCGCCCGTCTTTTTAAGTTGATAAGTCGCCTTGAACTGCTGATATTTTTTCTCGGTGTCCTGCAACTGCGCCGAAAACGTCCAGTACTCGTCGGGCACGAACGCCTGAATTTCCCTCTCCCTGTCGACGATAAGACGAAGCGCGACAGACTGAACCCTGCCTGCCGAAAGTCCGTTCTGAATACGGTTATTTAAAAGCGGAGAAAGCTTATAACCGACAAGCCTGTCCAGAACGCGCCTTGCCTGCTGTGCGTCGACTAAGTTATAATTAATTTTGCGCGGATGCTTCAATGCTTTTTCCACGGCGGAGGGAGAAATTTCGTTGAACTCTATTCTGTTCTCACCGTTGCCGTCAAGTCCCAAAACCGTTTGAAGATGCCAGCTTATCGCCTCGCCCTCTCTGTCGGGGTCGGTCGCAAGAAAAACTTTATCGGCTTTCTGCGCCTCGGCGGTCAGCCTCTTTATGACTTCCTTCTTGCTCGGCGTGATTTCGTACTTCGGCTCGAAGTTGGAAGTGATTTTTACGCCCAACGTCTTTTCGGGCAGGTCCCTGACGTGTCCGCCCGAAGCGTCCACCTTGTACTTGCCCTTTAAATACTTTGAAATTGTCTTTGCCTTTGACGGCGATTCAACTATAATGAGATCCATATCAACCCTCATTTAACGTATTGTTTTTTATATCTGATTTAAGGATTAAACCGCACCGTAACGGTTTCCGCCGAGTCTTACGGCAAGCCCCTTTATTTCAAGCGCGGTCAGAACGGGAATAATTTCGTAAGTCTGCTTGCCGAGGCTGTCTGCGACGGCGGACAAAAGCACCCCGTCCGTTTTGCTGATTTCGCCGAGCACCGCTTTTTCGAGTGCGGAGAGCTCAGTGCAATTTCCGCGTCTTTTCAAGTCTAAACCAAAAGCCGAGAAAATGTCAAGTATATTTTCCGTAAGATATGCGCCGTTTTTTATAAGCGAATTACAGCCTGCACCCGAAGCGATATGCGGTGAATAGGGAAAAGCGAAAACGTCCCTGCCGTACTCCGAAGCGCACTCCGCTGTAATGAGCGCACCGCTTTTTTCACCTGCCGAAGCAACGAGTACGCCCTTTGAAAGTCCTGCGATTATGCGGTTTCTGACGGGGAAATTATACTTTGAAGCGCGCATATGCGGCGGATATTCCGAAACGAGCAAACCCTTTTCGGAAATTTCTCTTGCAAGGGATACGTTGACCGACGGATAAATATTGTCGAAACCGCTTGCCGTAACGCTTATTGCTTTGCCCGATAAAAGCGCGCCCGAAAGCGCCGCCGTGTCGGCTCCGTCTGCAATGCCGGAAACTACCGTGAACGCCGCCGTCAGCTCCGATGAAATTTTTCTGCAAAGCGCAAGCGCGTTAGCCGTACTTTTCCGCGAACCGACCACGGCAAAGCAATTTGTTTTGAGAAGCGAAACGTTGCCCTTGCAGTAAAGAAGAAGCGGCGGTCTGTCGATATGCCTCAATATATCGGGATAGCTTTCTGAAAAACAGGCGACGCAGGTTATTCCCCTCTTTTCAAGTCCGCTGAGAATACGCGACCTGTACGCGCCGTCGGATAACTTTTCTTTTACAGTATTATATACGCCGTAAGAAAGAGTTTTAATCAGAAATTTTTCTATATCCTGTCTTTCCGTATCGGCGCATTTAAAAACAAGCGCGCGCTTCACCGCGTCGCTTATCTCTTCGACAGAGGACAGAATTATAAAATTTTCTTCGTCTTTCGTGTACATTTATTTAAGATCCGCACTTCTGTAAGAAACTGCTTCGAGAATATGTTCGGGCTGAATACTCTCCGAAAAAGCGAGATCGGCAATCGTACGCGCAACCTTGATTATCCGTGAACGCGCTCTGGCTGAAAGATGAAGATTTTCGAAAGCATTTTTAAGAATCATTTCGCATTCCGCCGAAAGACGGCAGTATTTTTTAATCTGCCTTTCGCCCATACCCGCATTGACGGAAATACTGTCTTCGAGGAAACGTTCCCTCTGTATACTGCGCGCCCTTTCAACTCTCGCTTTGACAGCCGAACTGCTCTCCTCGTTGCTTTCGCCTGCAAGTTCTTCGTACCTGACGCCGTCAACCTCGACGTGCAGATCTATTCTGTCGAGCAAAGGACCCGAAATCTTACTTCTGTATTTGCGAATCTGCGCAGGGGTGCAGCTGCATTCCGAATACGACGAACCGTAGTTGCCGCAGGGGCAGGGATTCATACTTGCGCAGAGAATGAAGTCAGCAGGGAAAGTAACCGCCGCACCCGACCTCGTTACCGTAATTACCTTATCTTCGAGGGGCTGTCTGAGCGCTTCGAGCGCGTGCCTCGTGTATTCGGGAAGTTCGTCTAAAAACAGCACGCCCCTGTCGGCTTTTGAAATTTCACCCGGCAATATGCGCCTGCTTCCGCCTCCGCACAATGAAACCGCCGTAGCCGTATGGTGGGGCGTTCTGAACGGACGGAGCGTGACTATCCCCTCGTCGTTCAGCTCTCCCGCAACGGAATGTATCTTAGTGACTTCGAGCGCTTCGTCGAAAGTCATATCCGGCATTATAGTGGGTATGCACCTTGCAAGCATAGTCTTGCCTGTACCGGGAGGCCCTGCAAGCAGAATATTGTGTCCGCCGGCGACGGCTATTTCCAAAGCCCTCTTTGCCGTCCTCTGACCGCGCACCAGCGACATATCGCAGTTATACGAAGTCTCCGCGCGCTTAGCTACGAAACTGCGGTGGGTGACGGGCTGAAAACAACCCTCACCCTTCAGAAACGAAACCGCATCGGCAAGGTTTTTAAGAGCGTAAACTTCCGTACCTTCGATATAGCTCGCCTCGTTTGCATTTGAATACGGAATAACGAATTTTTTGAAGCCCTTGTTCCTCGCAGATATGAGCACGGGAAGTATTCCCGTAACGGGACGGAGCGAACCGTCGAGCGCAAGTTCGCCGAGAAAAACGAAATCCGTCTTACAGTCAAGCTGACCGCTTGCTATTAAAATGCTCACGGCAAGGGGCAAATCGTATTGCGAGCCCTCTTTCTTTATATCGGCAGGAGCAAGATTTATTGTGATTTTATTTACGGGGAAAAGGAAACGGCTGTTCTTAATAGCGGAAGTTACCCGTTCCTTGCTTTCCTTTACCGCCGTATCGGGAAGCCCTACCAGATCGTAAGAAACCATCCCCTTGTTTATATCCGTTTCGACTTCGACTGGAACGCCTTCCAGCCCGTTGAGCGCGAAACTTGCAACTTTCGATAACACGCATTTTCTCCTTAGTTTGTTTTTAATTCAAATAAGCCGACGCCGCAGCGCGGCGCTCAGAGTAAACGAAAAAAGCTCCCGACGGAACGAGAGCTTTTTTAATCTTTATTTCGCTTCCGCAATCTTTGCGGCTTTACCTGTAAGACCTCTGAGGTAATAGAGTTTTGCTCTTCTTACCTTGCCCTTTCTTACAACGGTAATAGCGGTAATCTTGGGCGAGTGAACGGGGAAAGTTCTCTCCACGCCTACTCCGAACGAAAGACGCCTTACAGTAAAGCTCTCTCTGATTCCGCCGTGTTTTTTAGCTATTACAACGCCTTCGAAGTTCTGAATTCTTTCTTTCGTTCCCTCGATGACTTTGAAACCTACTTTTACGGTATCGCCCACGTTGAACGCAGGAACTTCCGTTTTCATATTTTCTTTTTCAATAGCTTCAACTAAACCTTTCATTATTTTACCTCCATTTAAATCCGGCATTCGTGCGCTTGCGCAGAGGACTGCCCGAAAAACATTATTATATTATCAAATGCAAAACAATTTTGCAACTCTTTTTAAGGGGTGTGTCGCAATTTTCACACAAATTATCGGAAAAACTGAAACCTTACGGTAAAACCGTTAATTACGCTGAAAAAATCCGCCTATCCTCTCCGCAACTACCGTCGTTCAAAAAAACGCGTTCTCGATATGATTTATCTCACCGCGGTAAATTTCTATAACATCGAATCGGACGGTAACGTCTATCTGTCTGCCTGCAAAATAATACTTTGCCGACTGCCTGTATCTGAATTTCTTTCTTTCATCCACCGCTTCGCACGGTGCGCCGAAAGTATCCGAAAGGCGCGTCTTTACTTCCGTGAAAACTATTACGTCTTCCCTCTTTGCAACTATATCCACTTCTCCGAAAGGAGTTTTGAACCCTCTTTCCAAAATTTTATAGCCCTGCTTTTTCAGATATGCGCAGGCGTGCTTTTCGCCCTTTCTGCCTGTCTTTTTGTTGAGCCTGTCGCCCTCCGCCGTCACTGCCATTTTTTAGTAAAGCTCCTGCGGTGAACGGGACACAGACCGTTTGTCTTAATAGCGTCTATATGCGCGGACGTGCCGTAGCCCTTATGTTTTTCAAAGCCGTACTGCGGATAAATTTCGGCGTATCCGTCCATAAGTTTATCCCTGTAAACTTTCGCGACTATCGACGCCGAACCTATAGTGTAACTCAGTGCGTCGCCCTTTACAATACTCGCCTGCTCCATATCGATATCGAGCTTCATATTGCCGTCCGTAATGACGAAATCCGGCTTAATTTTCAGCCCCTCGACTGCGTTTTTCATACACAGCTTAGTAGCTTCCAGAATATTGATTTCATCTATTTTTTCAGGTTCGACAAGGCATATATTCAAGGCAACAGCTTTTTTTGCTATGAGCGAAGCCAGCTCTTCACGCTTTTTTGCGGAAAGTTTTTTGCTGTCGTCGACGCCCTCTATTATATCGTCAAAAGGCATAATAACCGCCGCGCACACGACGGGACCCGCCAGAGGACCCCTGCCGACTTCGTCGACTCCGCAAATATATTTATAACCCCTTGAAAGAAGCTCTCTTTCGTATTTAAGCTTGTCCGTCAAGAAAACACCTCTCTTACGGCGTCGATACCGTCAAGCGTAATTCTGCCGAGCCGTCCTTTTCTGAAATCGTCGATAACGGCGCGTATTCCGCGCTCGTAGTCGTATTCTCCGCCTCTCAAAATAAAGCCACGCTTAGCGCAGACTTTATCCAGCATTTCCAACTTACTTCCGCCCTCTATGCCGTACCGCTCAAAAAGTCTTTTTGGATACTTTTCGCCGATTTCGCCCAAAAGCTCCAGAGCGATATCGTCCAAATCGAGAATATCGTCGTTGATACTGCCGACGTATGCAAGATGCAATGCGTGCGACTGATTTTCACACGCAGGCGGCATAGTGCCGGGCGTATCTAAAAGTTCAAACCCGTCGAGGCGTATCCACTGCTTACCGCGCGTTACGCCGGCTTTGTTTCCCGTTACGGTGCGCCTGGAGCCTGCAAGTAGGTTAATTATTGTGCTCTTGCCCGTGTTCGGCACGCCGATTACAAGAAAACGAAATATCTTACTGTAACCCTTTGCAAGGTTCTTTTCCCTCTTTTCGGCAACCAACGCGTTGATTGCCCCCGTTATATCCCTGCGCGAATTTGCGTTCGCGGCGTTTACCTTAATCGAAGAAGGAATAATTTTCAGCATAGCGTCGACCTTTTCGTCCGCAAGGTCGCACTTGTTCAGAATATACAAAACGGGCTTATTGCCCGCAAGTTTTTTAAGCACAGGATTAAACGACGCCGCAGGACAGCGGGCGTCCAATACGTAAATTATGCCGTCGGCAAGCGGAACTTCCTTTTCCATCATCCGCAACGCCTTGGTCATGTGTCCGGGAAACCACTGTATTGTTTTCATTTATAAATAATTCTCCACACCGTACACGACTTGAGAATTGCCGTATTTTTGCAAAGTCATTTTTCGCGTAAGCTTTGACTTTAATTCTTTTTTATCGGAGTCATAATAATCATTTGAAAAAAAGCATATATACTTTCGTCCGCAATCGGCGCACAAAACCGTACCCGTAATCCGCCAGGAAAATCTGCTTACCGGATATGAGATAAATTTGACTTTTTTACAATTAATTTCAATTTCTTCCGCTTGCGTAATATCTGCTTTCCTTATTATGAAATAAAGACGCAGCATATAAATTAAGCCGATAAAAAATCCAACGCAAATCAGGGTTAAAAAAGGCACAACCGCACACAAACACGCAAGCTTCTGTTTTTCATCTTCCATCGCAAATAACGCAACTGAAACGATAATAGCAATCAGTACTGCAAAAAACACAAGACAACCGAATAAATCAAAAATCTTTTTCTTCGTTTCTTTTTTGCGATAGTCAAAATTGCGTTCTTCGGGCATATCAATCCCCCTTTAAAAGGTCGGGACGCTTTTCTTTCGTCAAAGCCCTGCTTCTCTCTCTGCGCCACTTGTCTATATCCGCGTGATTTCCCGACAGCAGAACTTCGGGAACGGCAACGCCTTCAAAAACTGCGGGGCGGGTGTACTGCGGATATTCAAGTCCGTTTTCGCCGAACGTTTCGTCTACAAGCGACTTGGAAGAAATGACGCCGTCTACGTAGCGCGCAAGGCAGTCGCAGACGACCATAGCGGGCAGTTCGCCGCCCGTTAAGACGTAGTCGCCGATAGAAATCTCTTCGTCGATATAAAGGTCTATTATGCGCTGGTCGACGCCTTCGTAGTGACCGCATAAAAGCAGAATATGTTCATATTCCAAAAGTCCGAAAACGTCGTCTTGCTTAAACGTTCTGCCCTTGGGCGAAAGATAAATTCTGTGAGCTTTATGTTCAGGGTCGACCGACCTGATTGCCGACGCGATAGGCTGGGGCATCATAACCATTCCCGCGCCTCCGCCGAAGGGATAATCGTCGCACTTGAAGTGCTTGTTATCGGAAAAGTCGCGGATATTTACGACGCTTATTTCTATTTTTCCGCCGTTTTGCGCCCTGCCTAAAATACTCCTGAAAAGCGGTGTGAACATTTCGGGAAAGAGCGTAAGAATAGTTATCTTCAAACCGATACTTCCTTAAATCTTTTACCGTTGACCGTAATTTTTTTCGCCTCCGCGTCAACGCTTAAAATGACCCCGTCGGCGGCCGCAAACATAACGCTTTTGCCGTCTTTGTCCAGAGTAAAGACGTCCGTTCTCGCAGGAGTGACGTCAACTACCCGTCCGTATACGTCGCCCCTTTCGTTGACAACGTCACAGCCGATAAGGTCGGCAATATAGTACCTTCCTTCCGGAAGGGGGGGCATATCTTCGCGGTAAACTTCGATTTCCCTGCCCCTTAAAAGCTCGGCAGAATCCCTGTCTGCAACGCCCTTTAAAACGATATACGCAAATTCGCCGGAACAGCGTAACGATAAGACGGAGTATTCCGCTCCGTCTATAAGTACGCTGTTAAAAGCCTCTAAGGTGTCGGCGGAATCGGTCATTGCCTTGACCTTCAATTCTCCGCGGATACCCTGCGGTTTCAAAATTACCGCTACCGTTATTTTATCTTTTTTCATATAAGAATTTTACGGAAAAGAGCGGTTCGTTAAACTTCGCCCTTCTCCTTGATTTCTATCATATAGCGCTTGCTGTCTCTCGGCGTAGCCGATTTGACAAGCGTTCTCATAGCTTTGGCAATTTTTCCCTGTTTGCCTATGACCTTGCCCATATCCGAGGCCGCAAGAAGTACGGTAACTTCAATCGCGTCGTCTTTTTCTTCAACCTTATACTCAACCTCGTCTTTCTTTTCGGCAAAGGTTGCGACGATATACTTTATTAAATCTAACATATTATTCTACCTTATTTTTATAAACCTTGAAGATGCGAGCATAATTAACACTCACACCAAAACCTAAAACACCGAAGATACAAGCAAGACAAGGCGCACGCGGAAAACCCGAAGGAGTTTACTAAGAAGTAAATAACTGAGGGTTCCCACAGTGCAACGCCGTATTGCGAAGTATATGCGGCTTTTTAATCTTTCTTTTTCTTTTTGTCGTTGGTCTTAGCCGCCGACAGCTTCTTCGGCTGTTCCATTGCTCCGACCTTTACGAGATAGCTTTTGACCGTTTCGGTGGGCTGAACGCCCTTTGCAAGCCACGCCTTTGCCTTTTCAACGTCGATGTTGATTTCTGCGGGGGTCTTTAAGGGGTCAACATAACCTATCTTATCGATATACTCGCCAGACTGCGCTTTCCTCGAATCGATTACCACTACTCTGTAGAAAGGGGACTTCTTGTCGCCCATTCTCGTAAGTCTCATTTTAACTGCCATTTTTCTTTTCTCCTATATATAAAAATTTATTTTTTTATTGCTCTTGTTGCTATAAACGTCGGAATATGCTTTTCACTCAAAAGCCCTTCCGCATTATAATCTTCGTAAATATCGGTAAGCACGAAGCCTGCTTTTAACTGACCGCCTATCTGCTCTTCAATTGTGTGCGAGAACTGAACTCCGTCGTCCCATTCGACAAGTCGGCGCATAAGGTCGGGGTCCTTCAACGGATTGAACGGCAAAGAATTTTTTACGGTGGATTCATCGCCGTCATCGAAGACGTAATTGAAACCGTTGTCAAGCCCCGCGAGAAAAATTCCGCCCTTTTTCAATACTCTGTAACACTCTCTGAAAACGGGTTCGACCTCTTCGATATAACAGTTTGAAACGGGATGAAAAATTATATCGAACTGTCCGTCGTCAAACGGCAGAGGCTTTGTCATATCCGCGCGGACGAACTCCGCCGTATACCCCTCGCGTTTTGCGACGGCTATCTCGCTGTCTATCTGCGCCTTGGAATAATCGAGCACGGTGCACTTCGCGCCGAGCGCCGAAAAAATGGGTATCTGCTGTCCTCCGCCAGAGGCAAGCCCCAAAAGTTTTTTGCCCTTTATATCCCCGAACCATTCGTGAGGAACGGGTTTGGTAGGCGTCAGCAAAACCTGCCACTTTCCTTCTTTGGCTGACAGATATTCCTCGTGCGATACGGGGATTCCCCATTCCCAGCCTTCGGCAACCCAACGGTCTATCGTCTCGGCGTTCTTGTCCTGATAACTCATATAAATACCTATATAACGGCAGAGAAGCAAGCAAGACAAGGACAGCGAGCATTTTCGACGGGGAGTTTACTTTGCGTAAATGACCCGAGAAAAGCGAAGCTTGACACTGTATTGCGCCACTTAAACGTCGTTTGCTGTTTAGAAAGGTAAACGACGCTTGCCGCTTTTAAGCTGTTTCATCACCTGTTTGGTCTGTTCGAACTGTTTTAAAAGCTGGTTTATCTCCTGAACGGAGGTACCGCTTCCTGCCGCAATTCTCTTCTTCCTCGAAGAGTTGATTATCGCAGGTTCTACCCTCTCTCTTTTGGTCATAGAGAGAATAATTGCTTTCGTGCGCTCTATTTTATCCTCGTCGATATCGTCGGCTTTCAATTTTCCGCCCATACCGGGCATCATTGCAAGAATCGCCTGCGCGCCGCCCATCTTCTTCATACTCTCGAACTGAACGAGATAATCTTCAAGGGTAAAGGTGTTTTCAAGCATTTTTTTCTGCATTGCCTTTGCCTGCTCTTCCGAAACGACTTCCTGCGCCTTTTCGATAAGAGTTAAAACGTCGCCCATTCCGAGGATACGCGATGCCATTCTGTCGGGGAAAAAGGGCTCTAAATCGGTAAGCTTTTCGCCGACGCCGACGAATTTTATCGGCTTGCCCGTCACCGCCTTTATAGAAAGACAGGCGCCGCCCCTCGTATCGCCGTCGAGCTTGGTGAGTATTACGCCCGTCACTTCCAGCCTTTCGTTGAAAGTTTTGGCAACGTTCACCGCGACCTGTCCCATCATACTGTCTACCGTTAAAAGAATTTCTGAAACGTCGACGCCTTTTTTGATATTTTCAAGCTCCTGCATCAGCGCTTCGTCAATCTCCAACCGTCCCGCAGTGTCGATGATTACCGTATCGAAGCCCATCGACTTTGCATATTCGACCGCCTGCCGTGCCGTCCTGACGGGATCCTGCGTGCCCTTTTCAAAAACTTCCACGCCTGCGTTTTTACCGACTACTTTGAGCTGATTGATGGCCGCAGGGCGGTAAATGTCGCACGCCGCAAGAAGCGGCTTTTTACCGCTCTTTTTCAGATTGACGGCAAGCTTTCCGCACATAGTCGTCTTACCTGCGCCCTGCAAACCGCACATCATTATTACCGTAGGCGGTTTGGGCGAAACGTTGAGCTTCTGATTCGACGACCCCATCAGCGCGATAAGTTCGTCGTTTACTATTTTAATGACCTGCTGGGCAGGGTTCAGACTCTTTAATATTTCCTGTCCGACGGCTTTTTCCGAAACGTCGGCACAAAACTGTTTTGCAACCTTGACGTTGACGTCGGCCTCCAAAAGCGCAACGCGCACCTCGCGCATCGCCGTCTTGATTTCAAGCTCGGTGAGCCTGCCTCTCTTCGTCAGCTTGGAGAATATATGATTAAGCCTGTCGGAAAGTGATGAAAACGCTCCCATTAATTACCTCCTCACGAAATTGTTGCGCTATTCTGCGCGCAATAATTTTCGTGATTTTAAGGGCTACTCGCCCTCTGCCCACAATTTTAAGGGCAAACTTATTATATAATTGCGGCCATTCACCTCGGTAAGCCGCAAATTTGCGCAAATTGAGTTGCGCTGCGCAAAAGCGCGGTTTTGCTTGCGCCGTTAATTATTTAAAAGCTTTTTCAGATTTTCTACCTCTTCGGTTAATTTCCGCATCCGCTTTAAAAAATGCAGTTTCTCCTCGTATTCTTCAAGCTGAATTTTACATCCTTTCAGACATTCGGAAACCGCCTGACGGCTGACGCCCTTTACTTTTGCAATTTCGGAAACGGTCAGATCGAGATTGAAATACATATCGGTTATTTCCTGCTGAGTCTCGGTAAGCAGTCCGGAATAGACGTCCCAGAGCCCGATAAAAGAAAACTTATCCATCTGTAAAAAATATTTTACTCCGTTAAAACAATTTTGTCAAGTATTTTTACTTGACTTATTTTAATGTTTTTGTGTTTGTAATAACATTAATATTTAATTATTAACATAATTTCGGGGTAAAGCGGCGGAAAAACGTTTTGAATTGACTTAACCGCAAGCGTATGATAGAATTTAGAAGCACTTTTAAGGGGGAGCGTGAATTTATGCGTAAAGAAATCGAAGGCGTCGCGTACGACACCTCAAATTCTACGGTAGACAAAAAATTCACCTACGGTGTTCCCGGCGATCCTTGCGGCTATGAAGAGACTTTGTATATAACGAACGACGGAAGATATTTTGTTTACACCTACGGCGGAATTTCATCTAAATATCCGAAAGAAGATATCGTTCCGATCGACAGGTCCGACGTAAAGCACTGGATATTATCTCATTAATTAAAAATCACGGCTTGTAAGCCGTGATTTTTTTAACCGTTTTCAACCGCTTCCGAAGATTTTTCCGCAACTGCTTCCGCGGCAGGTTCGCCCCCGACTGCGGGTTCGCCTTCGCTCGGAGGAGTATTTTTTGCGTTATACAATACCTTTAAGAGTATAGGCGTAAGAATAGAAGATATTAAAATCAAGAACACCGTCATAATCATAAACTCGCCCGGCAAGCCCACTTCCATCGCCTTTCCCGTTACGATTAAGGCAACTTCGCCTCTCGCCATCATTCCCACGCCCGCAATGGCGCTTTCGCGCCAGCCGTATTTAAAGCACTTCGCAACGGCGCCGCAACCGATAATTTTGCCGATAAGACCTAAAATCACAGCACACAGCGTGAACAGTAAAAGCATACCGCTCATTCCCGAGAAGTGAATGCTCGATATTCCGATATTCGCAAAGAACACGGGCGCAAACATAGTATACGTATTGACTTCAACTTTTTTATCCGTATATTCGCTTGAACGGTGCGCGGTTGAAAGAATTATACCCGCAAGGAACGCGCCCGTAATATCCGCAACGCCGAAAATTTCTTCCGCCGCCCAGGAATAGAAGAAGCATACCACTATAGAGAAAACGGGCAGACGGTGAGTGTCGGGCCACTTTTTTTCAAGCCAGCGGAACAGTTTTGATACGCCGAAACCGAGACCTATCGCGGCGACGAAAAACGCGATAATCATAATTACCGTTCCCCACCACTGGGCTTTGAACCAGTCGAAGCCGGTAAGGTCGGCTGTGTTGCCCGCCTTTGCCATACCCGAAACGACGGACAAAACCACGATACCGATAACGTCGTCTATGACCGCGGCGGAAACTATCGTAGTGCCGAGTTTCGTATTTATTTTGCCGAGTTCTTTAAGTACCGAAACAGTTATAGCAACCGAAGTTGCGGTAAGTATCGCACCGATGAACACGCAGTTGTAGACGTTAGTTACGCCGAGCCCGATTTCACTGAACGGCAGCGCAATCAAAATACCTAAAACCATAGGCACGGCAACGCCTACGCACGCAATCAGCGTAGAGGCAAGCCCTGCGGATCTGAGTTCTTTTATATTCGTTTCGAGTCCCGTTGAAAACATTAAAAACAGTACGCCGATTTTAGAGAATACCGAAAGCAAAGTACTGCCGTCGGGCAGAGAAAGCAGGCTCCAATATTCGCCGCTTTCAAATCCGATAAGCGCAAAGCCGTGCTTGCCTATCAGATCACCGAAAAGCGCGGGGCCGATCAATATGCCGGCAATAATATATCCGAGAACCTGAGGAAGTCCTATTTTTCTGAAAATCAGACCCAACAGTTTGGTTGCGAACAGAATAATTGCGAGTACCATACAAAAGCCGATAGCCGAATTTCCGTCAAACATTTTTTCACCTCTCCGTAAAATATAGAGACATTATACTATTTAGGAAGTAAAAAGTTAAGCAAAAAGACGAAATTATTATTTTTAATTTAAATGATAATCTCCAACAAAAAAATAAAAATTTTTTCAAAAAAGGTATTGACAAAGTAAAATTCGGTGTTATAATAAAGACAAGAAAGATAACTTACCGCGTGCAGAGGTACCGTGCACAATATAAGGAGTAAGCTATATGAAATATAAGTAGCCGCGAAAGCGGGACAAGGTTTGATTTGGCGGTAGTAACCGCAGGAAATTCTAACGTTCAGCATATTGCAGGAGGTAAAGTTTTATGATTTACTTTGCCAAAACAATAGAAGAAAAAGGTAGGTAGACTCCGATGTACAATTCTACTTTCGAAATCTGACGCCGAAAAACGGAAAGTCGATGCAGTAATTCCATACCGGTCGGATTACTGCGCAGGTTCTTACCGATTAGCCGGAAAGGCTCCGCAAAAGGCAGTGATTTCCTAAAACTTAATATCAGAAAATTACCCCGTTCGGATGAACGGGGTTTATATTTAACGGCTCCCCCCTTTCTGGAGAAGCCGTCTTTTTACTTATCTGAAACGTCTAAATATATATTCGGATCTACTATAATTCCGTTTTTTTCAATTTCGAAATGCAAATGCGCTCCGCTTTTAATTTCATTTCCGCTTGCAGGAGCAACGGTAGCTATGACGTCGCCCTTTTTCACCTTGTCACCTGCCTTCAACACAGTCTCGGGGTTCTCAGGGTCGGAACATACGGGAATAATAAACTTATAGACCGTTACCAAGCCGTCCAAATGTTCTATCCTGATATAACCGCCGTCCAAAACATTTTCGCCGACTTCGAGTACCGTTCCGTCAAGCGCTGCCTTGACCTCCGTTCCCTCTTCGCATTTGAAATCGATACCCTGATGAAAGTAGTAACGATCCAAAGTAGGGTTATATGCAAATTCGTAACCGACTAAAACTTCAATTTTGTCAACGGGAGCAATAAAAGTATACTCAGACCCGTCGTCAGGCAATCCAGGATTATTATCCGGAATATCCACATCGTTATCCTCTATCTTAGTCGCACTGCATACCGTGCAGGTTTTAAGAATTTTTCCGTAAAATTCCACCCCGTCATTCCAAGTATGCCCTTTAGCTTCGCTGAATACGTATTCGGCGTGACCGCAGGCTTCGCATTCGCGCATACCGTAGCCTATCGAAGTGCAAGTTGCTTCAAGCACGGTTTGCAATTCGCCGAAAGCGTGTTTACAGTATGGAATTTTACCGAGATTTTTTTCAGTGTCGTCAGTGAGCACGACGACAAGGTTTCCCTCGGCATCGAATTTGACTTCCTTAATTCCGACGCCGTCGACTCCGTCCTTGCCGTCCGTACCGTTGATACCGTCTTTACCATCGACACCGTTTATTCCGTCTTTACCGCTGATTGTTGCGATAAACTCTTCAAGAGATTTATCGTATCCGAGTTCGACCGCCTTTGAATAAGCAGTTTTCACCGTATACTCTTTTCCCCAGCCTTCGCTGTCGTTCTTGTCGTTCTTTCCGCACGCAGTAAGACCGATAGCCGCGCTTACCGCGCAGACAGCAGTTAAAATTCCCGTTAAAAGTTTTTTCATAAGTAACTCCTTTTTGCAGTCAAAATAAAAGCGCCCCTTCAAGGGCGCCTGCATATAGTACCCTTAAAGTTGCGCTAACTTCCAAAGTAAAGGAAATATAGGATACAACAATGCCTGTTGTAGCCCTTTACTTCTATTGAGTTAGCGCACATTCAGTCTAACATAAGGGCGAATTTTTTGCAACAGTTTTTAAAATTATTTACAAAAAATTCAATTTATAACCCATTTTATTGACAATAAGAAATTTATTAATTATAATAGAACCACTAAAAAATTTAATACCGTCGGGGGTGCAAGCGCAAAAAGTTATTCCGATGCAGAGATACAAGCAGTACAAGGAACGTGCGTATTTTACGAAGGAGCATACAAAGAGGTATGTGACTGAGTAAAAGCGTAAACGCGACGCCGTAATGCGAAGTATATATGCGTCGGAAAGCATCAACAGCTCGCTCAGATGCGAGCAGGTCAAGAAGCACGAGGACAGCCTGAGGGAGTTTACAATGAAGTAAATGACCGAAGGATACCGCAGTGCGACGAAGAGATGCGAAGTATATGTGCGAGCTGAGATTATACCCTTTGAATCGGCAACGTAACGGTTGAGCGAGAGAGCCTTTCCATTTTTTGAAACAGGCGTGCAAAGAGATTTTTTCAGGTATTCCCTATTCGGGGAATACCTTATTTTTTCGGCGGTAGAAGGAGTTTTATGCACAACTTTTCACTCTTATCTGCGTATTTCGACCGCGTACCGCACGAAAACGGCAACAAGTACTACCTGTACGAGGAAGTATGGACGGAATATGCAACAGCCACGCTTTCGACAGTGTTTATGTACGTTGCGATAGCGCTTGCCGTAATTCTCATCGGTATAGGAATTTTCGTCAGACTTAAAAAGCCCGAACGCTTTTCTGCCTTTTTCAGAACAGGCGCGACGGTCGCCGTCACCTTTGCTTTGACCGTGACAGTCACTATGCTGACGCTCGGCTTTGCCAAAATTTCGGAAAAGGGTTATGCCGAAGGCGAAAATATGCTTCTGGAACTTGTCCCTCCCCTCGTCCTCGGCGGAGTCATCGTAATAGGCATAATCGCCTGCTACGCTTCTCATTTCTTTACCCCGAAAACCTTTAAAATCACGCTGATAAGCACACTGTCGTGTATAGGTTTGGCTTTCGTCGCAACGGTCGTGTGCCTGATAGTTTTCTTCACCAAAAATATCAAAAACGACGGATATTACGGCGAAGAGATAAATCAGCTTGCGCTGTATCTTTCCTCCGTCGGCCTTATAGCCGTGATAGTCGGAACGGCGGTTGTTGCCGATTTGAAAAACAAAACTGCGTTCGACAGCCGTTGCATAGCTCTGGCAGGAATCTGCGTCGCGCTGTCCTTTGCGCTTTCGTATATTAAAATGTTTTCAATGCCTCAGGGCGGTTCGGTAACGCTTGCCTCGCTTCTGCCAGTAATGCTGTTTTCTTACGTCTACGGCGCGAAAAAGGGCGTATTCGTCGGCTGTATATACGGCGCGTTGCAGGCGATGCAGAATCCCTGGCTTATACACCCTGCGCAGTTCCTTTTAGACTATCCGGTGGCATTCGCATCCGCAGGACTTGCAGGCGCGTTTAAAAAAATAACACAGCTTGATAAACTTCCGCAGATCAAATTCGCGCTCGGCGCGGTTGCCGCAAGCGCGCTGAGATTTACCGCCCACGTATTTTCGGGCGTGTTCGCGTTCGGCGCGGACGCAGGCGGAGACAGCCTCTGGCTGTACAGCTTGGGCTACAACAGCTACGTGTTCGTCGACATTGCGATAGTTATCGCCGTAGGCGTGCTGATTTTGTCCTCGAAAAATTTCGTCAAGCGAATCGACTTATACGCCAAAGTCAAAAAACAACCCGTTGTCGAAACCGAAGACAAGCCGACCGAAACCGAAGAAAACTGATACTATTGTCAATACAACAAGCCGAGCGTTGAAAAACGCTCGGCTTGTTGTATTATTTAATTAATATTTTAAATATCCCCGTCCGTACAGTGAACCGTATAATTGCCTGTATTATAATTCCAAGAATACCCTTTTTCAATCGCTTTCCACTGCGCTTTCGTTCCCTTATAAGTTATATCCGTAAGCGAACGGCAAGCCCAGAACGCTTCATCGCCGATACTTGTTACGCTGTCAGGGATGGTTATACTTGTAAGCGAACGGCAACCGCTGAACGCAGAATCTCCGATAATTGTTACGCTGTCGGGAATAACTATACTCGTCATTTCCGTTAATTTTTGTCCGCCTATATATACTTTGTTTTGATCTACATTATCAAGCCCGTCTATCTGACAGTAGCTTGCCATATCTTTAAATTTTATCTCTGTAAGCGAACTGCAATATTCGAACGCATATTCGCCGATGCTTGTTACTCCGTCGGGTATTGTTATGCTTGTAAGTGAACTGCAACTATGGAACGCCGAACTGCCGATATAAGTTACTCCGTCGGGAATAACTATACTCGTCATTTCCGTTAATTTTTGTCCGCCTATATATACTTTGTTTTGATCTACATTATCAAGCCCGTCTATCTGACAGTAGCTTGCCATATCTTTAAATTTTATCTCTGTAAGCGAACTGCAATCTTCGAACGCATAACCGCCGATACTCGTCACACTGTCGGGAATTATTATACTCGTAAGCGAACTGCAATTATAGAACGCTTCATAGCCGATACTCGTTACTCCGTCAGGAATTGTTATACTTGTAAGCGAACTACAATTATAGAACGCAGAATCGCCGATAATTGTCACGCTGTCGGGAATGATTATGTTTGTAAGCGAACTGCAATTATAGAACGCACCTTTATTTAACCCTGCAAGAACACTTTACTGCGTTATTCAATAAAATTATTTATCAAGCAAATCAATATCCTGATTAATTCTAAAATTCATCCCCGTTTTTTCAATAATTCTATGTGCAGTCACTTTTATATTTTTAAAACGACATTTCAAAAACTGAGCATAATCCAATAAGTAAGCATCCGATGTTTGCTGATTTATAATTGAAATTAAATCACACCCAAAGTTAGTAAGCGGATAAACTTGACAAGTAAATGTTAAAGTTTGTGATGTCTTATTTTGCATAATAATTATAATATTATCATTATAAATTATTTTGCTTTCGTTTGATTGAAACCTAAAATCTCTATTTATAAACCCTGAATCATTTGCTATTCCACATTCACTCAACCGCAAAATGATATCCATATCTATATTGCTTTTTTTCAATAGATCTTCTTCATTTAGAAAATATGAACATTTTGTTTCAGAAATAACATACTCGCAATGTTTTTGAAAAAGCAAAGCCTCTTCCTTAGATAAATTTTTTAAACTTTCCAAGGTCCGTAAAGAATAGGATTTAGGTTTTTTTATTTCGCCAGCCAAAACTTTAGCCCACAATAATTGCATATCGTCATCGCTGATAGTTTCAACTGAATTAGCAAAGCGCATCATCCAATCTTGCTCAACTGGTTCGTCAATTACATCAGGCTCGCCATCTAATAAGCCGTATGTCTTGGATATAACACTTTCCAAATTCTGTTGTTTAACCATTTCTTGATACAATGAGCGCTCAAGACTTCGAATAGCTAGACCGTTTATCTTATCATTTTCTATTTTTATCATGCCATTATTATATGCTTGTGCAAGTGTCGGATTGTCATCTATTACTTCTTGCATTGTTTTTAAAGCAAAAGCATTTGCCTTAGCTATTCTTCTAATATGTATTGGTTCGTATATTTTTCCAAAAGCACATTTTACGCAATCAATTAATTTATTTACCGGAGACACCAAAGCTTTTGCTATTTCAGTACCTTCTCCCATAATCCTCCTCCATTTATAATTAGTTATAGTTCCTGTTCAATTTGCAAATGACCGAATTTTATTGCCACAACTCTTTTTATTAGTTTCCTCTTTTAAGCATATTTCAATTATAATCTTTGATTTGCCTTTATTGCCAACACGTTTATCTCGCTAGTTTTACTGACCGATGTAATAGCGGTAATCAAATTATATCATAATACCAAATAAAATACAAGACATTATCTATAACAAGAAATGGATTGTATTCAAATTTGTTCTTTCGTCTCCGTGATTGTTGCCTTTCGTGGTGTCAGTTGTAGCACTGTTCTCGCCTAAAGAAACGCAAAAAAAGCGCTTAAAATCTTAATTATAAATTTTAAGTCAGACGAAATCGTCTGACTATTTTTATGCAATAAACACTCTTATTGTTTTAGTAACTAAACACAGATATAAACCAGTCGTTTACTTTCGCTGCCGTATTTAATATTAGCTCTATCTCACCCGAACAGTGCTACCTCCGCCCCTGTCGAAATGCAATAATCAGGAAGAATTAGAAAATACAAAAGGTAGTTTATTTGTTTCAAGAGTAAACTAGTCAAAATTAAAAATTCTCAACCATTTTTTCAAAATGATTCGAATTAACGCCAGTCAAAGTTAATTTGACTGGTTTTATTCTTACAATAACTAGCAATTATTTGAGGTAATGTATGTTCGATATTGACTGGGAAAAATTCAGAGGATTGAATTTTCACGAAGGAGCAATTATTAGAAACAGTTCCAATTGTGAACCTAGCGACAATAATTATCGTCATAATAACTTTGAATTGCTTGCGGTTGAAATAGTACATCAACTTACAAATGTTAAGTGGGAACATACGAAATGGGCTGCAGATTTTAATCATGATGCATATGCTCTTGTTTCTCTTTACCGCGATAATAACAAGAAAAAATGGTGGCTCGAAGCAAAATACTCTTATTCTAACGATTCGAAAAAAATTACGCGATATCGTTTAGACGCTACGATAGTTAGTAAATTGCTGGAAGAAAAAAGTCAGCGTGCGGAAGGTGGAAAAGCGACTGTCAGTAAAATCTTCTTTTTCACCAATGCAGCTATACCTTGGAAAGTAAAAACAGATATTTCAAATGCGCTAAAAGCAATGAAAAAAAACTGCACTGCGGTTTTTTACGAACGAGAAGATATTGAATTTTGGTTATATTGTCATAAAGACGTATACAAAACATATTTTAACGATTCACTTTCCGAAGAAACGGAAACTAATCATACGTTTTATATAAGCAAAAAAATAGAGATTCTCCCAAGTTATTATAAATTTCTGAATTATCGTTATGTTCTTCCCGATTGCATAAAATTAGTATATGGTACGACTTACATTGTAACTATGAACATTTACAAAGAGGATAAATCGGAACTGCAAGTGCGTGTTCCCAAGGGAATAAAGCTCGTTTCACAACCCCAAAGAACCGCATCCAATAATTTCATCGAATTCAAAATAAAAATTTGTGATAAACCAAACAATCCTTTATCGTTTAACATCAACGGACAAAAGACCGAACCAATACAATTTACATATGAAAAACGCGAACAACTTGATATTGCCTCGCACAAAAATATTATGTGCGCCGTACGAGAGTTTACCGCATCGAATGCTGGTCGCGCATGTTCAACATTACTGATACTCGGCAAAAACGCAACGGGAAAAACCGATATGTTGCATCATATAATGGAAGAAACAACAAAGCAGAATTTCTTTATTTCCTTTGACTATGACGCTTATACCAACATAATCTATTTGTGTAGATTCCTATACCATCTATTCTTGCCGTATATCGATTACGAAGATATCGACGAACA
Source organism: uncultured Christensenella sp. (assembly GCA_910583545.1). Taxonomy (GTDB): domain Bacteria; phylum Bacillota; class Clostridia; order Christensenellales; family Borkfalkiaceae; genus Coproplasma. Next base: position 60,101 of record CAJTXM010000012.1, read on the forward strand.
GTATATTACTGAATTAAAAAGAACGCGCGGCTTTGGTTTTGAATTGCTTGAAGACTTGAGAGCGTTTATAGGGTACGTTCAAAAAAAGAAAGATGATGAAAAAAAACTGGAAGAAAAAATTTCGCAACTTCGGTTAATTTTTCCTCAAAATATCCCGCATAATGAAAATATTCTTTTTATTGATAATATTCAACGTTTAAGCAATGCCGACGGCGCTTTTTTTCGAAAAATACTCAGCGCTTTGGATATATCTTCCTTCTCTGTCAAAATTATTGCCTTTGGGAATACCTTTTTTCAAGATAACAATTTTTATAATGACATCAATAGTCGCAAATTGCCGATATCCGATTGCGGATACGGCGAGCTTTTATGCGAAGTTACCATGGATGACGTTATAAAAAATCTAAATCGCATTTTCAACGCAAATATTCGCTTGGAATTTAAGCACCAAATATTTACCGATATTTTTGAAATAAACGAATTTATCAAATATGTGAAAACAAACGAGATTTGCATTAAAGATACTAACTCTTTTCTTTTAGAATTTTCACGATATAAAAATTGCGACGAAGCGATTTCGGCGATTCAAGAATACATAAATAAAAGCTTGCATAAATGTAATGCGCTTTGTAAAAGCTTGATGGAAGAAATATATTACGCCCCCGAAACCGTTCCATATATTGTAGACGACGAATCAAATGAACGCCGAGCCGCCAAAGAAACTTTATTGGGCATGAATCTGATAAAAAGCTCTATTACGGGGAATAAATTAGAGCCGTATCATGAAACATACAGAAATATATACATGCGCTATTGCGATGAGCGTCGCCACGCCGATTTTTCTACCGTGTGGGGAAAACAAGAAGGATTGATTGTAGATTTCAATTTTTCGAATTCACAGGAAAAACGAAAAGAAACAGCCAAAATTTTATGCCAACTTCCTCACAAATTTCCGAGTACCGTTTTATACGCACTGGAACCGATGTTTGCAAGAGTGGACGACTTATACGAAAAGCTGATACGCGTATTTGGAGAAGATTTATTTTTTTCTTTATTCCATGCTTATGCCGTTGCATGCGCCTATAATAGTACGAACGTAACCAGTTCAAGCCAACATGAAAAAATTATTCGCTTGGCGGAAAAGTTCGAAAGCTATTCTGTGCGTTCAATAGCTTTGGTTTCGCGATGTGAGCAACTTAATTCAAAATTCGACAGCTTGCGTCTTGTTGAAGCAAAAAAGTATTACGAAGATTTTCTCGATCAATACAATCAACTTGCTTTTTATTTTCAAGACGATGCGGAGTGGAAAATTCGTCGGTTACTTGCGCAATCTATCGATATTTATATAAAATGTACAGAAGACGATATCTGTGCGGAAAGAGAATTTTTAGAGCTTCGCAAACAATATGTGAAATTGCCGATTAAAAGCCTTCATCATTTTCTCGATTGCACGGCAAGATTCGCCCAACTTCTTTATGTTTCGGATATAGAAAAAGCCTATAAATATACGCGTCAGTCATACCTATTATTGTATGCTCCGCGAGTTTCGACGGACGACAAGCAACGAAAAGAGATATCATTTCAAATGGAATATATTGAAATGCTTCGTGATGGGGCAAAGAAACACTTGCCGGAATTGTTGAAAAAGTACAACGATTTTGGAAACGGGTTTAGAGTAAAACAGCAGAAAGTACGCTGTGCGATGCTATCCGCAAGCTTACTGTTTGACGATTATAAAACCGCCAATTTTCTATTGGAAAGCGAGATACAAACCATTCGCCCCAGAAGGATGCGTTTGGATATGTTTTTTAAACAAGCGTTGGCGCTTTATTCCTTGAAAGTGGAAAAAAACAGCAAAAAGGCACTTAAAATGTTGCATGAGGCAAATAAACTCGTTAAAGCTATTCCTACATACAGCCGAATTATAACTCATAATATACAACTATTGCAACGAACCGCAACCATTCCAAATCGCTTTGCATTTGCGCTGTCCTATGATTTGAATCCGAACGTTTATTATATCGACCCGCGTGCGGACCGATAATCAATATATTGTAGTATCCGTGATAGAGGGCTGAATATGTCTTCTTAATTCTTCCGCAGACATATATTCCATAAACTCGTCGGGAATCAGAATGTCTTTCATTTTATGTAGCGAAAGACGCAACAATTCCTTTTTGTTTTTCTCGTTAGGAACAAATTCAAAAATTTGCCGCACAATCAAATTATAAAAATGCTCGAAAAAAGCGTAATAATTATTTCGATTTTGTTCGTAAACGCCGTCTTTTATCATGTCGTTGCGAATTTGCGTAAATCCGACAACTATATCGTCAATATTCTTTTCTTGGAAAGATTGTACAATTGAACCCATTCTTCTGTAATGGTGGTAAAATGCATTGGGGATAGCCACCACTTTGTTTGCGATTCTTATGGCTCTGAAGTTGTACGGTAAATCTTCGAATGCGATATTATCTAAAAAACATATTCCGTTTTTCTGTAAAAACGTTCGTTTATACAGCTTATTTGTTGCAGCGGGAATGATTTTTATGCCCATTTCGTACTGATACGTCATAATTTTAAATGCTGTTTCGCCGCTCAAAATATATTCTCTGTCATATTTGCATTTGAAAACGGGTTTAGGCATATTTACGTCATATTCGCGCAAAAGTCCTACCATACCAATATCTGCTTTCGTTTTCATCAAAACGCTATCGGCAACCTCTAAGTAGTGCAAATCCTAGGAAGATTCTTGGTAAATAGATTTGATACACTTTTAGGTAATAATCCACCTTTTCTATTACCTTTCTTATCCTGTTTACCAAATAGTAAATCTTGTATCGCGTTGGACTTTATAGTCAGTCCTACAGCACCGCCTATAGCAGCACCGAGTAATGGCCCGACCACAGCACCAGTAAGCAAAGATACTCCACCACCTATTAATGCTCCTGCGGCGGCTCCACCAGCTTTGTTAGGGTCTTTTAATTCCTGAGAAGCAGTACTGATTGCTTGTTGTACTTTATCTTCATCTTTCTTCTGTTGCCCTTTTTCTCCGCCAAATACAGACTTTAAGAATGTAACAGTACCAGACTTAAGAGCTTGAAAACTATCAGAAGCCATGTCTGTAAAATTCTTCTTACTTTCTTCTCCTTCTACGGTTCCGCCTTCTGCAAAACTACCATAAAATCTATTTATAGCATTTCTTTCAGCTCTTATCTGGCTTGATTTGTTTGTTGTACCATGGTAGAACGGATTAAATTCTGAAGGTATAATCATTTCACCCTTAGATACAGCCACAATGCCAGTTTTAGTAACTTGTCTTCTACCAAAAGCAGCCTGACCATTATCTCCCACTGGAGTTGTCTCTCCAACTCCATTATGGGCTTGTCTGGCTTTCTTTGTACCATATACATCTACTAATGAACCAAAGGCCCATTCACCAGCTTCCCTTAAAGAATTTCTAGTAGCATTATAGAAAGGACTAAGTTTACCACCGGTCCTTTTTCCATCTTCACCTTTTTGTCCAAATACTTTATCTACTATACTATTAAACTTAGCACTAAGGCTAAACTTAAATATCTTTTCAAAGTGCTCATCAAACTTCTTAAACAGATTATCCGCTTTCTCATAGAAATAACCGAATATACCGGGT
>CAJTXM010000013.1 GCA_910583545.1 uncultured Christensenella sp.
CGCCCGTTCCGCAGTTGTCGCCCATATTGCCGAACGCCATCATCTGTACGTTTACAGCCGTGCCCCAGCTGTAAGGAATGTCGTGGTCCATACGGTAGATATTCGCACGGGGGTTGTCCCACGAACGGAATACTGCTTTTACAGCCTCGAAAAGCTGTTCTTTGGGGTCGTTGGGGAAGTCCTTGCCGAGCTGTTTTTTATACTCTGCCTTGAACTGATTTGCAAGGGTCTTTAAGTCGTCCGCGTCAAGTTCGACGTCAAGCTTTACGCCCTTCTTCTCTTTCATTTCGTCGATAAGCTTTTCGAAATATTTTTTGCCGACTTCCATAACGACGTCGGAGAACATCTGAATAAATCTTCTGTAACAGTCCCAAGCCCAACGGGGATTTCCGGACTTTGCTGCTATTGTATTAACTACGTCCTCATTCAAGCCGAGGTTCAAGATGGTGTCCATCATACCGGGCATTGACGCTCTTGCGCCCGAACGAACGGAAACAAGCAAAGGGTTTTCCTTGTCGCCGAATTTTTTGCCGCATACCTTTTCCATTTTTTCGATATACGTCATAATTTCTTTCTGAATACCGTCGTTGATTTTACGACCGTCTTCGTAGTACTGTGTGCAGGCTTCGGTTGAAATTGTGAAGCCCTGAGGTACGGGAAGACCGATTTTTGTCATTTCAGCGAGGTTCGCACCCTTACCGCCCAAAAGCTCGCGCATTCCTGCATTGCCTTCTGAAAAGAGGTAGCAATACTTCTTTGCCATTAGATAAATTCCTCCAAAAAATTAATATTGTTTTAACTATTTAATTGTAATATAAAAGGCAAAATTTAGCAAGTGTTTAAACCTTATTTGATAAATATTTTTCGATTAACAAAAAAAGCCGACGGATAACTCCGTCGGCAATATACTCAATAATCTTCTTTTAAACCTAAAAAATAATCGGCGGGAACGTTGAACGCTTTTGCCATTGCACGCAAACTGTCGTAGCCAGGCTTAGCCTTGCCTCTTTTCCAGTCATTTACAAGTCCAGGTTTAACACCTATTTGTCTCGCAAAATCACTTTGCGAGATTTCGTTTTCTTTTAAAAATTCTGATAATATCGTTTTAAATTCCAAGTCAGTTCCCATCAACATACGATATTACAGAATTTTCTTTAATATTACTTGACTTACAGAAATTTCTGCAATATAATAATTTTTAGAATGAACGACAAAAGAGAAATAATAAAAGCTGAGCTTGACAAATATTTAAAGAGCGACAAGCTTGACTTATTAAAAGAGTATAATCCTTATTTATACGAGCAAATCTGCAAGCTTAGCATAGGCAATATATTTGTAAGCGAAGACGCTATACAAATGGAAAACAAGTATTGTTGTAAACATAACGAAATATGTTACGAAACAAAGTTTTTGTACTGCGTCAATAATGACACGCCGAAGTATCCCGTTTATTCTATATTTATAGATAAAAAGGGAAATGCGTATAAAACGCTTTTAGGTTGGTATACGGACAAAGACGAAATAGCGTTTAATTTAGACAATATTTATTTTGAACCCGTTTATGAAAAAACGCATTTATTTCCGAAGTCCGTAAAACGCGAAAAAATATTTAAAGGAATAATTTCCGCATTAATGCCTATCCCGTTTATTATAGTCACTATTGCAATTTTTGCTTATTATTACTCTTGAACTGAAACTAACGCCGTGCGCAACATTGCGCACGGCGTTTAACTTTAAATTAATCTTATGTATTCCGACAGACTTTTGAAAGCGGTATTCAATTTAAAGGAAACGTATTCGCGGATAAGGCGCAAAGCACGCTTTTCTCTGTCGGCGGTAATGAAATTTTCGTCATAAGACTTACCCTCCGCCTTTCTTATAACGTTGTATGTAACTCTGCTTGCGCCCAAGCCGTTACCGCACTCAAAACAGGTGAAAGAACCCGTGTTCATATCGAAGCGAAGTTTATCTTCATTTTTAAGAGAAGCTCCGCACTCCGAACAGTTTTCGGCATTTACGGCGTAGCCCGATTTTTCAAGCGCGAAAAGCAAAAACGAAATAAGCTCAGACTTTTCATCTCCGACGCTGATTTTTGAAAGTGTATTGACGAGCGCGGAAAAAATTTCGTGAAATTCTTCACCTTCGTAAGTGAGCGCGTCTGCCGCCTCTACCGCCGAACTTGCGGAATAAAATTTTCCTATATCAGTGCGCAGGTCGTAAAAACTTTCGCACTCTGCCGCATTGATAACGGTGAACCTGTCGCCCTTCTGCGATAAAACGTATTCGGCAAAACAAAAGGGCTGTGCGGCAAATCTGAGTTTTGCCGAAGCTTTTTTTACGCCCTTTATGCCTGCCGTAATTTTTCCGTTTTCGGCGGTCAGGAGGGTCAATATTTTATCGTTTTCGCCGTAATCTATTGCTTTAAGCATTACGGCATTAACTATTAATTCCATAAAAGATATTCATCATATCTAAAACACAGAGATACAAGCAAGACAAGGCGCACGGGGAAAACCCGAAGGAGTTTACATAAAAGTAAATGTCGCACCGATGACGAGGGTTCCCTTTGGGAAACGTCATACTGAGGATTGCCGTAGCGCAACGCCGCATTGCGAAGTATATATGTGTTTTAACTATTTTTTATCGTCTAAGTGTTTGTAGAGCATATAATAGCTTACGTTGCCCGTCTTTTCGAACATTTTCCAGGCGAGCTCGGCTGCGTCTTTATCTCTCTCTTTCATAAACTACCTCTTAAAAAAAAGAGTGTGCAGTTTATAAAAAATTATGTCAGTCGTTATAACCTAATTCGGTAAGTATATTAGGGCGGTTGCGCCAGTCTTCCTTAACCTTGACGTAGGTTGTCAGAAAGACCTTTGCGCCCAGAAACTTTTCCATATCCTGACGCGCAAACGAGGCAACTTCTTTTAAGGCTTTGCCCTGTTTGCCGATGATTATCGCCTTATGATTCGGCTTTTCGCAGACGATATCGAGATTGATATCGTAGACGCCGTTTTCCTGTTTCTTGAATACGTTTACGGAAATTGCAACGCCGTGCGGAATTTCTTCGGAAAATTTCAAAAGAATTTTTTCGCGCATTATTTCCGAAATCATAAATTTTTCGGACTTGTCGGAAACGATATCTTCCGAAATCACCTTTTCGCCCTGCGGAAGTCTGTCCGCAAGGTATTTTTCAAGCTTTGCAATATTAGTACGTTTTCTTGCCGAAACGGGGAAAACGTCGCAGTCGATTCCGTTTTCGTACAACAGCTTTATATCCGCAGGGATATTTTCCTTTGGCATTATATCTATTTTTGTATAGGCAATCGCCATAGGGATATCGCTGTCCGCGTAACGCTTGATAAGCGAGATATCGCTGTCGGAAATTCCGCCGTGACCGTCGTGGACGAACAGAATGAAATCGACGTCCTTTGCCGCGGTTTCGGCGGTTTTCATCATTTTGTCGGTAAGTTTGTTTTTTGATTTATAGATACCGGGGGTATCGACGAAAACTATCTGATAATCTTCCTTCGTCAATATTCCTAAAATGGCGTCGCGCGTGGTCTGGGGTTTGGGGGAAACTATGGCAACCTTTTCGCCGACGAGCACGTTAATTAGCGTGCTTTTGCCTGCATTCGCCTTGCCTATTACGCCGATAAAACCGCTTTTCATTATCTCACAGCGCCTATTTTTTTCAAGACGCATTCCTCCTTTTCGCGCATAAGTTTTTTGTCAGCTTCTTCGATATGGTCGTAGCCCAAAAGGTGGCACAAGCCGTGTACGGCAAGATAATTCATTTCCCTTTTAAGAGAATGTCCGTACTCCTCCGCCTGCTCCTCGGCGCGTTTTCTGCAAATGGCAATACTGCCGATAAACAGATTTCCGTCCTCGTCGATATCGGCGGGGAAATCTTTTTTACAAAGTTTTGCACCCGCTTTCAAATTTAGCGACGGAAAGCTTAAAACGTCGGTAACGGCGTCTATTCCGCGCAGTTCGCGGTTTAAACGGCGAATCTCGTCACCGTCTGTTATTACTATTTCCGCGGAAAGGTTTAAATCGCTTTCCGTCTCTTTGTCAAACGCTTCCGAAAGTGCTGAAAAGTCCTCTTCTTCACAATATATATACAGTTTCATATTATTTCTTTTTGGATATAGTAAGTTTGGGGTATACGACGCGCGAATGGTATACGCCGGAAAGCTGGCTTACGAGAGTACTTTTTATAATAGTAAGTTCGCGCATAGTTATATTGCAGTTGTCGAACTGACCCAAATCGAGGCGTTCCTCTATTATTCCTCTTACGAACGCTTCTATCTTTTCGGGCGAGCGGTCGGGCAGAGTACGCGTAGCTGCCTCCGCGGAGTCGGCTATCATAATAAGCGCGGCTATTTTGGATTCGGGAATGGGACCCGAATAAGAATAGTTTTCTATATTCAGTTCGCCGTCGCTCATTTTCAGGGCTTTGTAATAGAAATACTTAATAGGCATTGTACCGTGGTGCTGAACGGCAACGTCGGCGAAAAATTCGGGCAGACGGCTTTTCTGGATAAGCTGAGCGCCGTTTCTTGTATGGGAACGGATGATATCTACCGAAAGTTCGGGCGTGATATCGTCGTGAAAGTTGTATTCAGTCTGATTTTCGGCGAACATTTCAGGTCCTTTCAATTTACCCACGTCGTGATAGTACGCCGCCGCCCTTGCAAGTTCCGCATCCTCGCCTATCGCCTTTGCGCAGGCTTCGACAAGCTGTGATACGACGACCGAATGGCTGTAAGTGCCGGGGGCTTTCTCTTTGAGTTTTTTTATGAGCTTTACACCGTCGCTGGTAATTTCGCGGAGTCTGAACACTGTCATTTCGGCAAAAATCTTTTCAAACAGCGGAAGCACGAACATAAACAGCATAACCGAAATCACGCAGGAAAGACCGCCGAAGATTACGAGGTCGACAGACTGCTGTGCATTGAATTCGCCGAGAGGCAACATAATTACAGAGTTTGTGACTTCAACGGGTATAAGCAGTATGAACGCCAAAATTATGCACTGGAAGCGCGATTTTATAGAGCCGAAAACAAATACTGCGACGATGCCCGCACAGAAATTGCACAAAAAGCACGCATAACCCTCGATATAGATTTCAATATTCGTCAATCCCGCGAAATTGTCGATAACGAGCATTAAAAGCGAAAAAATCGTATTGACGAAGATAGCGTCGCGGCGGTGGAAAAAGGTTGCGCACATCAGCGCGACGAAAGCCACGGGGCGCGCGAACACGTTGACGTAGACGCTGAGCAAAAATACGGAAAATACGCCGAGGTATAAAATTAAAAACAGCTCGGTAGTTTTAAGGAGTTTTGCAAGCACCGCTTTGTTTTCGAAAAAGAAGTAGCAATACAGCATAGTCATAACAACTACTACCGAAACAGCTATGGTTATGAGCTGTTTGCGCTGAGTCAGAAAATACGCCGAAAAACCCGAAGGGTGTTCGTGTATAAGAATCATTATTAAGAATACGAGATAAAAGCCGACCGCTCCGAAAATGAACGAGAACAGACTTTTAACTATTTGTTTTTGAGTCAGTTTTGTTACCGTCTGCAAAATTTGACCTCCTTTTGCCGTCCTGTTCGTATGCCCTGACGATTTTCATAACCAAGGGGTTGCGGACAACGTCTTTATCGGTAAGGTAGATTATTCCTATACCCTCAACGCCTTTTAAAACGGCGGAAGCGTGTTCGAGTCCGCTCGACTTCCCGTCAGGCAAGTCCACCTGAGTTACGTCGCCCGTGATGACCATTTTACTCCCGTCGCCGAGACGCGTTAAAAACATTTTCATCTGTTCGCGCGTGGTGTTCTGCGCTTCGTCTAAAATAACGAAAGCGTTGGAAAGCGTTCTTCCGCGCATATAGGCAAGCGGTGCGATTTCTATAGAGCCCCTTTCCATAAGCTTAGTATAAGTTTCAAGACCGAGCATTTCCTGCAATGCGTCGTACAGCGGTCTTAAATACGGGTCGACTTTCGTCTGCAAGTCGCCGGGAAGAAAGCCGAGCTTTTCGCCCGCTTCGACCGCAGGACGCGTAAGAATAATTTTATCCGCCTGCTTCGATTTGAAAGCCTGAACGGCAAGACACACGGCAAGATAAGTTTTGCCCGTGCCGGCAGGGCCTATTCCGAAAGTTATAGAATCTTTTTTTATGCTGTCGACGTATTTTTTCTGACCCACCGTCTTGCTTTTTATCGGCTTGCCGCGATAAGTTATAGCGACGGTGTCGGAAGATATTTTCGTAATATCGCTTGCCTTGCCCTCGCTTGCAAGTTCAAGACAGTATTCCACCCTGCCCCTATCGACGGTTTCGCCGATTTCAGCGAGAGCCAGAAGGCTTTCGATAACCGAAACCGCAGTGCTTACGCGTTCCTCCTCGCCCTCGATGACGAAAGTAAGACCCTCGACCCTGACGATGACACTGAGTGCGCGCATTATTACGTTTAAATTTTCATCGAACGAACCTAAGATTTTTTGGAGCTTGTCCAAAGAATCCGCTTCGACTTTTTTTACAGTATTGTTCATTTTTACCCGTAAATCTATTCCATATTTATAGAAAGTTTTTGCAAATAAGTAAATTCTATTACGTACGCCACTCCGTTTTCGACGGGTTTTACCGTGTGAGTGCGGTTCGTAATATTTTCGGCGTACAAATTCGCCTGCGCGTAAGCAGATTTTAAAGCGATTTCACTTTCGCTTTCGGCGCAGTACTCGTACACGCCTTTGCACTCCAGCTCTACATAGCCCACGGCCACGCAGTCGACTTTTTCTTCGTTCAAAACCGTATAGGGGTATATAAGCGTATCGCCCTTATAGACCTTGCTGCCGTTTTCCACCGCAGGAGTTCCGCAGACGACGATCACGTTTCTGACCGTACCGTCCCTGTCGGATAAGAGCGGTTTGTAACTCACCCTTCCGCCGTGAACTTCATCGACTTCGACGTCGATATAGAGTGTGGAACCGCGCTTTTCGATATTGCAGAACGTGACGGACGGCAAAGATAAAATTTTGCCTGTTGCCGACGGCGCGTCGAATTTGCGGAAAGCCTGAAATTCGGAAAAGCCCGCTTCGTAGATTATGCGTCTGACTTCCGTACCGAGGTAGCTTCCGCTGCCTCCGACCTCTATTCTGAAAATGAATAAATTCGACACCGCGGTTATAATTAAAAACATCAGCGCGCCTGCCAGAAGTCCTATTCTGTTCAGAGCTAAATTCAGCAAACGCTTCTGACGGCTTGCCTGCATACTGATATTATAACACGGCTTGGAAAAAATTGCAAAAACTTTTTTTACGTCTTTGCTTTTTATTGAAAATATAAACCGTGCGCCGTCTTTTTTACAGTTGTATACGCCGATTTTTGCGTTTTTCAGCTTTTTTAAAGCCGTTTCAGCAGTTGAAACTATGCTTATCCGTGCAAATTCAGTCAATTTCCACTCCCTTTATTTTACCTTTAATAAGCAAATCTTCTTCAAAATATTTTCCGAGCGTAAGATTTTCGCCGGTTAAGATAATTTTATTTTTTCTGAGAGTTAAAACGATTTTTTCGGAAGAGTATTCGGCAACGCCCTTTATACTGCGGAAATAACCGCCGAAGTCGGGAACTATCGAAAACGATTTTAACGAGTCCGCGCCGAGTTCGGACAAAATCTGTTCTAAAAGTTTCATATAATATTGTATGCCGAAGCATATTGCCGATAGACTTTATTAATAAAGAAACCTCCGTGCGGAAACTCCGCACGGAGGTCTGAATTTTAAAACGTAACAGTAAAACTTAAATTTTTATTTACTTTGCTATTTGTAATTTCGCTGACGTCAGGCAATGTAAAGGTTCTTGAACTACCTGGATTGTACATAGGCCAACCGCCCCTTTTCTTTGCCCTTGCGGACTCTTCCGCGCCGTTGTTATAGCTTATAACCAACTGCGTATTATTATCAGCTAAACCGACCTGAACAGAAGTTCCTTCAAGGACATTTATAACCTTTGTATTTTCGGATCCGTATATACTTGACTTATCGTTTACATTGTCGCCGTTGTAGTAGAAGTAATTATCACTTCCGGACGAACCTTTCAATGTATACGAAAGCTTATAATTTACCCTTGCATAAAGAACGGTTTCACTCAACGATACGCTGTTTAACTGCTTTTCGAAATCACTGTCGTTATAAGCATACCAACCGTAGAAACTTTGTGCGTTATCCGCATTGACGTTTACGGTTACGTCTGAAAGCGAATTGCCGTTTTCATTGAAACCGTACGAACTTATTTCTCCGCGCTCCAAAGCCCAGACCGCATAATATGCCGAATAAGATATAAGCGAAGAATTTGTAATCGAAACAGTACCGCCGTCCTCGTAAGCCCAACCGATAAATACATAGCCTTCGGCGGAAATAGTTTTGAGCGTGGATTCGCCCTCTGTTATGTCGTTTAACGTCACAGTATCTTCACTTGTATAACTTACGCCGTCATACGTAAAATCAACAGCGCTGTGAACCGTCGTCTGCTTAATTCCGACTTTCCTGACCGTACCCGAAACGATAACGGTAGAACTGCCGTCCATATTAAACAGATACTTGCCGTCTTCCTGAACCTGTAACTCGGCACCTCCGACTAAAACGGAAGTAAATTCGTAACCGTCGGGAGCAACCAGCTCAACGACTGAACCGCCCAACGCATAGGCATTACCGTTGAAATACTCAACGCTTATTCCTTTTACTTTCGAGCCGATAATACTGCCGTCGATTTCTACATAATAGTAAGGCGTTTTGTGTTCAAAACCAACAGTCACTTCATTTATTTTTCCGACTATCGAATACCCATCGTCAATAGTGATATTAAATCCGTTAATATATCCCAAAGCTTCCGTAAGTGAATTGACGTGAATTTTAGCAGAGGAAATCAGCTGTTCAACCGACTGAGATTGTCTTTTAATACCCGTGGTGAACGCGTTGAAATCCTGCGGAACACTGCCTGTATAAGCGAACGATACGAAATACCAACCTTCCGAAACCGCACTACCCTTTCCGTTTCTGCCGATGTAGCTGTCATTACCGAACAATCCCCATCCGTCGCCTGCGGCCGCGGTCATACGGTTATAGTAAACCGAAAGATTTGTAGAAGTACCGCCTGCGCTTGTCGCACACCCGTAGAATACCGTATTGTTGCCTGTGCCGTCAAAATAGATATTGTCCGCCGTGAAAGCGACGTTTCTTATGTCGTAGTTATTATAGAAAGCGCGCGAACCGATTTTTGTAATATTCGCAGGAACGACAACGTTTTTAAGTCCCTTATTTTCAAAAGCGTTATTCTTAATTTCCGTGACTTTGACGCCGTATATTTCGTCTGTAAGGATAAGCCAGACGTCAAGCTGCGTATAATCCGCACCGTCGCTGCCTGCGGTAAGATCCGACACGGCGTAATGAGCATCATCACCTTCAACGAAACTGTATATAACGCCGTTTTCTTTTGTTACGGTCTTGGGAACTATTCTTGCGTACAGCGCGGAAATTCTGCCGTTGTTGAGCGCAGGAGCAAGGTTTTTGAATTCTGCGTCCGTGTACCAGCCGATAAACGCGTAATTATCTTTGCCTTCAAACGCGATATTCAGGTAAATATCCGCAAGCGAAGCGTCCTTTTCCGCACTCTGAACTTCGTTATAAAGCTCCGAGCCTGCAAAATTGACAACTACGTTGATATCGGTGGCGGTATTCACCTCTTCGTGCTCGGTGATAGTGACTTCTACGAAATAGCTCTTGCCGTTGGTTTTGACGGGAGATGTTGCATTTACCTCGTAAATATCTTTTCCGAGCTGTGCCTTTATGCTTTCTGCAATAGCGTTTGCAAGATTGCCTGCTTCGGCATAGTTAGTGAAGTAAATTCCGTTATAGATAATAGCGCTTAAATCGACGTTTTCGGGAAGGACAGAGAGATTTCCGTCCAAACCGTAGACTGCCGTTTCAAACCGAGCGTACGCCCAGCCCGACGACTGCGTTTCCATAGTATAAGTCGTTTTGCCGAAAGTGGACGATTTGAAATAAATTCTGTTCCAGGCTCCGTCTATTACGTTATTCGCAGTGGAAACGTGCGTATAAGGGTTGTTCTGCGTGCCGTTGTAATACACCGTAAAGTCGGTATTCACGTTGTTTGAAACGTTTGTATAACAGCCGTAGAACACGGAAGTTTTTCCGTTTGCGTCCGCTCTTCCGCCGAAGAATACTTTATCGGCGAGGAAAGCGACCTGTCTTAATCCCTTATTGTCGAGGAAGGCTTTGTCGTAAACGGCGACGACCGTTTCGGGAACGAGGACGTTGACAAGCGAATGTGCCGTGTCGTCGTTCTTGTTCGCAAACGCGCTCTGGGCGATATAGTAAACTTTATAGCCGTTTATCTCGCTTGCGATTTCAAGCCATTCGGTCTGATTATTGTAATACTTTTCTATATTCCTGTTGACGCCGCTGACGAAGTAACCGCCGTTGCCCTTATCGAGTTTGGAATCAAACGAGTAATTTACGCCGTTTTCCGCTTCGTAAAGCGTCTTTATATACCAGCCGTAAACGTGGATTACGTTATTTACTGCGTCCGCTTTGACTACCTTTTCAACCTTTGTTTTAAAGGTTTCTTCCTTGTACCAGCCGAGGAAAGACATATCGTTTAACGGATAGTCGGCAAGGTCGTCGCCTGCGCCGAGCGCCGCCGAAACGGGCGACATTCCCTCCACGCCGACGAAGTGGAACACGACTTCGTAAGCGGTTTCTTCCGACTTGTAGAGGCTTACGCGGAGTTTGCCGTCCACCTCTTCGAACACTATCTCGTTATCTCTAATATATATGGTATTCCCGAAAGGCGTACCATCTTTATCGACGTAAATGAGCTTTTTGGTGTTGTCGGGTTTGTCTGCGAATTCGGGGAAGTCGCTTATAAGATGAACCGTCGAGCCGTAAAGCACCTCTACCGTTCTCTCGGGCACGGAAGCGTCCAGGGAGGGATATACGTCGATATAAATCGTTTCAAGAATATCGGAAGTTTCGTAAGTGCCGTCTTCGGTATTGAAACAGCCGAAAATCTTGTTGACGTGAGGCGTCGTGTTGCCTGCGTTGAAATCCTGATCGGGATCGAAAGGTTTTAACGTAATCGCGTGCGCGAAATAGTTGCGTACTGCCACCGTACCGAGTTTTGCCGAGCTGTCCCCTTCGACGTACTTGTAATAAGCGGTGCCTGCGTTGAATTCGGTTGCGAGAACGTAATTCTCGCCGTCCTTAACGTAGTAAGTGTTGTTTACTCTTTCAAAGTAAGCGGCGCCGTCTATATACTCCAGCGCAGGAACTATCATAGCCTGATCAACGTCGTAAACGTAGTAGTCTGCAAAATTCTCTGCGGTAACGGTATCTTTCGTTTCTGTGAAATCGCCGAACAGAGATTCGTAGCTGTCAACTGCAACCTGCTGAGGAACAAGCACTTTACCGCCGTAAACTTCCCTTACTCCTTCAAGATAGGTCGAGAAGTCGATATTGAAGCTTACCATTGTGCCCATTGCGCCGTAGGCCTTAAAGCCCGTTATTCCGCCGTCTGGCGTTCTTATAAGCAATGCGCAAAGCGCCGTAAGCGTTCCGCCCGTCAAATCCTTCGCGTTTATGTCAAGCGCATAATAATCGCTTTTATCGGAGAGAGCGAATTTATCTATCGCAACCGAAGCTCCGCCGTTGTATTCGGAAAGGACGTTTCCGTCGGCTTTTACCGTCAGACCCGAAAGAATCTTTTTGAGGTCGAACGAGCCCTCTGCGGTAATCTGTTGAAGCTGTTCGTAAAGCTCGTAAGTTTCAGGCTTTGTAAGTCCGCTTGACAAATCGACTTTGAGCTGATCGCACAAAATTCCCCAGACGGTGCTGTTAGTACCCAAAAGCCAGCGTGCAGGCGAGTTATTTTTGTCTAACAGATTGTCTAAAAGATAGTTGAGAGTGCAGATTTTGTATATCTCGGAATTCGTTCCGATATCCCTGCCCAAAACTATATAGCCCTTGGAATAGGTTATGCTGATATCCCTGTTCTCGGTTATAACGAAAGTTGCATAAGTGCATTTCTGCATCGAAGCCGCGAGCGTAAGATAGAAATCGCCGTTCTCGTCAAGCCCCACGCTTATTGTGGCGTTCTTAAATTCAAGCGTTATATTGATACTGCCGAGCAAAGGTATATCCGATACGCTTACGGGAACGGTTATCGAACCCGTGAAAGTGTACAGATCGTAAACGTGCTTATTGTCATCCGTAAGAGTTTTTACAAAATCGGCAATGAGCGTAGACGTGAAGCCGATATCCATATATTCGTCGTAGACGAGTACGTTGGACTGTCTTTCGCAGGGAGCACCGTTGAGTTTGAACCATTCCGGACTGTTTTCGAGTGCGACGGACATTTCAAGCGTCTTGGTTTCAGCATTTACGGCAACGTCTGCCGTGCCTATCTTAACGCCGAACAGCGCCTCGGAAAGAGCGTCGATATTTATCTTCGCCGTGCCTTCCTGCTTGTTGAATATGAACGATTTTTCGATGTCGAGCGAAAGAATCGCATCTAAAAGCTTTGTAAGCAAGTCGGGGGCGGGTTCGCCGTCGTCCGCAGTCTGCATAGCGAACGCGTTAAGATTTTCTTTATCCTCTTCGCTTAAAGATGCGCCCTTGCCCATAAACTTGTTTATCGTGTCGACAAGATCGCTCTCGCATATAAGGCGTACGATTTCTTCCGCCGCGGGATAGATATTGTGAACATCGGTTCTGAACGCCATATTGTACAGTTTGGTGGAACCGATTTCCGTAAGTTTAACGTACAGCGTCTGACCCTTGTATGCAACGGAAACACTGACCTTGGTTCCGCTTATATCGAGCTGAAGATCCGCATATAAGAGCTTGGTTTTCCTGTCGAGCGCAACTATGCCCTCGTCGTAATAGAGAGTTGCGTTTACCGAAACGCCTTCGAGCGCGGAAATACCGCTGTTTGCACCGATAATGCTAAGCTCTGCCGAATAAGCGCTGTCACCGATAAAGTCTTTGAAAGAAAGTCCGTTTTCGATATAGTCGAAAATACCGTTTATTATAATTTCCACGAAATCGCAGAGGTCGTAATATGTATATTTTCCGTCGGGATTTTCCGCGGTTTTTTCGTTTGCAAGGTCGGCGCTGATTTCTGATAAGGTACTGCCGTTGCCCGCTTCCGCCGAGCCCGTGAGAATGACCGATTTGATTTCCGCTCTGAACGAAAGATATCCGCTATCGCACAGCGTGAGGGTAAATTTGTCGGAATATTTTATCAATATCTTATCGACGTCGCCGTCCGCAAGTTCTACCGTGAAGTCACCGATAAAGCCTATAATGGCGTTGAGCGCTTTGACTACGTTTTTATTTTTGAGAAGTTCTTCTATCGTGTAACCGCCGACGCTCAGCGCGTAACCGCTTGCGCTGTCGGGGGGAACCGTATTTTCAGTGTTACCGTCCGTTTTGAACGCATTGACAAGCGCCTTGAACGAGTCGACGAGGTTAGCCGTGTCTTTTACGAAAATTCTGACTGCGGAGCCGTTTATCGAAAGCACTGCTACGGGGCTTTGCGAAGTTTTGTCCATATTCGTCTTATCGAATACGAAGTTAAGCGCGAAGTTTTCCGCGCCGTCGACCGAAACGTCGAGAGCAAGCGCGACTTTGACAGTATTGTCCTTCCAGATAACTTCCCCGTGTCCGCCTATTACCGCAGTACTTCCGCCGTCCGTCAAATCTGCATTTACGGTGAATGCGACGTCCTTGGACTCTGCAATCGCTTTGCCCTCTTCTATCATACCGCTTACGATATTCAGAAGCTTTACAACGTCGAGATAGTCCGCGGAGGAAACTTCGGGCATAACGTAACCGTTGTTGCCCTTGACGCTCGCGCTTACGCCTAATTTTTCAAGTCCGCCCGAAAGCGTTCCGTTGACGTTATAGACGAGTTTCAGTTCGCCGAAAGAAATACCCGCAAGCGAAATATCAAACGCGCTTAAAATTTCGTCGACGTTCAAAGTGACTTTGAGTTCGGTCCGGGTTGCGTTGATTACTTTTGCGAAGTCGAGGTTCAGTACAATACCGACCACCTTGGAGATAATATCTGCCGAAGCCGCCTGAGCCTCGGCGTCACCGCCGTTTGAGGTCTTGAACTGAGAAATTATCCTGCCGACCGCGTCGACGACTTCGTCAACGTTTCCGTAAACTTTTGCCGCAAAGGGCGTGCCGTTGACTTCGGTAAGTTCGATATAGACCTCGCCCATTCCTCCGACAGCCGTGTCGATATTGTAACGTGCGGTAAGGCTGAGCGATACGCCGTGATACTCGACCTTTAAAGGAACGCAGACTGCGATAGTTTTAAAGCCGTTTTTCGCCTGAACGAAAGCCGAAGCGTCCAGAGTAAGACCCGTAAGGTCGATTTTGTCAGTGAGCTGTGTACCCGTAAGGTGCAAGCCGACTTCGTAAGTTTCGCTGTTTAAAAGATTTAAAATACTCTCCGCATATACGCCGATATCTATATAGCCGTCGGGGTTCACCGCCGTCACGATATCGTCCGAGCCTTCCACTCTCATCTGAAGCCCGAGTTTGTCAAGCGAGCCCGAAAGCGTTCCCGTTGCAGTCTCAAATTCGAGATCGAGTCTGCCGAGGCTGATTCCGCCGAGCGAAATTCCGAGCTTGGAAAGGACGTAATCGACGTCGAGTCTGACGGTAAGTTTTTCGTTGGTAGCGTTTACTATTTCTTTGTAATCGAGAGATACGAGAAGGGAAATGACGTTTGAAATAACGTCGCCCTGCTCCGCGTCGGGAGCGGTATCTTCGTTCTGAGTTGCGGTGAATTTTGCAATGAGCGCGCTTACCGTGTCTGCAACCTGCCTGATATCGCAGTAAACTTTTGCGTCGAGCGCCTGAACCGAAGAAGGCGCAGCAAATTCGGTCAGGTGAAGATATACTTTTCCGTAAGTTCCGCTTGCCGTATCTACGGTGTAGAATATGCCGAGCGACAGCGAATAGCCGTCGTAGCTGACGTGAGCCGGAAGCTCTACCGTAACCGTACCGCCGTTCACGGAAGCCTTTGCTTCGGCGTCGACGGACAATTTTCTTAAATCGACAAGCCCTGCAATTACCGCTTCGCTTTCGATTTTACTTCCGTCGAGGTCGACTTTGACGACGTATGAATTTCTGTTTAAGAGCGTTTCTATACTGTGAAGATAAATATTGAGATCAACGAAGCCCTCGCCGTCGGTGATGACGACTTCGTTATCCGAACCCGAAAGATTGAGAGAGAGTCCGAGCTTTTCCAAAGTACCCGAAAGCTGTCCCGAAGCAGTGACGTATTCGAGATGAAGATTACCGAAACTTATTCCGCCGAGCGATATTTCAAGGCCGGAAAGAATTTCGTCGACGTTGAGATTTACTTCGAGCTTTTCGTTTGTCGCGTGTATGATTTCGTTATAGTCGAGCTTTAAAAGCGTTTCTATAACTTTTGAAATCAAATCCGTTTCTGCATAAACCGCAACAGTATCTGCGCCTGCGGGCTTGAATTTTGAAATTATCCTGTTCACGGTTTCGTAAGCGTCGTTGATATCGCAGAAAACCTTTGCGCCGAGAATTATTTCCCTGCTCTCCGTCTCGCCCGTTTTAACGGTCATTTTTTCGATATCGAGATAGATATCGCCGTAGTCTCCGCCCGAAAGCGCAACCGTATAGTACGCCGTGAGCGAAACCGTATATCCGTTGTAGCCGACGGAAACGGGAAGGGCAACCGAGACCCTGCCGTCCTTTATCGCTACTTTTGCAGTGCCGTCGACGGTAAGAGACGTGAGATCTATACTTTCGCTTATCTTCGTGCCGTTGAGTTTTACGTTGAGTTCGTAGGAATTACAGCTGAGGAGCGCGGCAACGCCGTCGATGTACGCCTTTGCGTCGACATAGCCGGACTTATCGAGAACGAATCCTTCGGAGGAGCCCGTCACGTCTATGCTTACGCCGAGCGACGAAACGTATCCGTGAATTTTGGGGTTTTCCCTGTCTATCGCAACGGAAAGTTTTCCGAAACCGATTCCGAGAGAGACGTCAAGCCCTTTAAGAAGTTCGTCAACGTCGACTTCGAGGCTCAATTCCTGCGAATTGCCGTTGAGCGAGCCTATGATTTTGCCGAAGTTGAGATTTAAAACTTTGTTTATAATCTGCGCAAGAGAATCCGCAGTCTCCTCGGACGCGGTATCCGCACCGCCTCCGTTTCCTTTGAAGAGCGCGATTATGTTCTTGACGGATTCGGCGGTATCTTTGATATTGCAGTAGATTCTTGCGTTTACCGCTTTGCCGTTTATTTCGCTGACGTGAAGATATACGTTGCCGTAATCTCCGCTGTTCATATCTATTTCGTATCCCGCGCCGAGCTTTAAGGAAATACCTTTATAGTCCGCGGAAACGTCCAATTTCGCCGTAATCTCGCTTCCCAGGCTGAGATAAGCCGAAGCGTTTAAATTAAGCCCCGAAATGAGCTTATCTTCCAGACACAGGTCGACTTTGACCGTCTTACTTTCGAGAATAGAGAAAACGCTGTTTATGTAATCGGCGAGGTCTGCCGGCGCTTCGGCAGGGTCGTGCGAAATCTTTACGCCGTTGTCGGGAACGACTTCCGCCGATATATCGATGGTTGTGCCGTTGTATTTGACGTAATTCAGATCAATCGATTTGACTGAAAAAGCTTTTCCGCCGTCTTCGTCGACAGTCTTGTCGAAGCCGAGCGCAACATCTACACCTATGCCGAGCCCCAAAAGATTGTCGCTTTTAAGGGAAATGACGGCTTCGGCGTCTGTTTCTTCAAGCTTCAAATCGTTTAAAAGCGCTTCGATATCCGGACCGCCCGACTGACCTTCGTCGGCAAGAGCGGACGATGCAGACGTTTTTGTGCCGTTTTTCAGTCCGTTTATCCATTCGGTTATTCTGCTTACAGACTGCGAAACGGAATCTATATCCGCAGTGAGAGCAAAGCTGTTGCTGTAATAGACGTTTATCTTACCGTTTTTGAACTCCGCGTAGAGATCCTGTTTTCCGCTTCCTCTCTTTTCGAGAACGAAACGGGCGTCGAGCGTATTCAGAACGTCGTCCATATCGGAAACCGAGGCAAAGACTTTACCGTCGTAGTCGGTTTCTCCGATTCTTAAAGCGAGCGCGAACTGCTGACCGCTTCCGTCGGGTGAAAGAACTTTCGAAAAGCCTCCGCCCAGAACTTCGAGAACGGTCGTAGGAGCATCGGGATGCTCATCTTCGGGGCTGCTTCCTACATAGTTTTTAAAGAAATCGTTATAGTAAGCAAAGTGCTTTTCGTCGAAGCCCTCTGCGGTATAGTCGAAGTACGTAGTAGTTTTCGAGTCGCTTGCCATATCCATTCCGCCGAGAGCACGGGGGCTTATCGTGGCCCTCTCCTCACAGTAGGTCTGAATAAGGCGGTAATCTTTATCGAAAGTAAAAGTTATTTCTACTCTTTTGAACTGGGGGAACTTTTTCAGTCCGCCGTTAGTCTTCATTTTGTACTGATACCAGACGCCGCAGTTTTCGTTCAGATAGAATTTCTGCGAATAGGTACCGTCGCCGTTGTCTACTGCTCCGTCCGCACTGATAAACGTCTCTTCGCTTATAACGTACACGGAAATTTCTTTCGGAAATTCGCCGTAAGTTTTTTTGTAACCGTTTTTGTCGTAAACCGAGGGTCTGTTCTTTGACCATTCCACGTCGGTGGGTTCGGAATTTTTGCCGGGTTTGTTGCCTCCGCGGACGTGCGCTTCGTTACCGCCGATATAACAGCTCTGGGTTGAACTTTTAATTAGTGCGGAATACGAAAGATCGGATGCAACCATTACGTCGAAATCTTCTCCGCTCGCCTCTGCCGTTTTGAAATCTTTCCAGGTTCGGGTTATCTGCTCGTAGCCCGTAGACTTCGTGGAATTGTGAGCGTACGAATGATAGAGAGGCTGACTGTCCAGAACGTAAGCCATATATCCGATATTGTCGAGAGGCGACGACGACATAGGATCCGCGCCCTCGGCAGGAAGTCTTTTTCTCACAGTCGTTGCGTCCTCGCCGAGAACGACGGGACCGTTATGCTTTAACGAGGATATGCCGAGAAGCATACCGAACGCCATTATAAAAGATAAAAGTAACACCGAAATTATCATTACGGCAATTCTGCCGCCTGAAACTCTCTGTTGTTTTGAAGCTGATTTACTCATAAATTTATCCATTTTAAATTAATTACTCTACAAGTATATATTAAACATATTCCGCTTGTCAAACGAATTTAACAATTTGTAATAAAAAAATATTACAAGTTTAAAAGAAATTAATACAAAATTCCGTAAAATCATACAAATACTTACCTTTACCCTATATTATAATCATAAAAAAGGAGTGAAAATATGGCTCATAAAATTTATATGACAAATCTGAAAGGCGGTACGGGTGTGACAAGCTGCTGCATAGGTCTGGGGCTGATGCTTGCCGAACTCGGTGAAAGGACGCTGATTGTGGACGGCGACAGATACGCGGCGAACGCGCTTGTCACGGGCGGATGCGGAAATTTGCAGATATACACCCTTGCCGACTATGAAAAAGGAGCGTGCAGGGCGAAACAGACCCTCGTCACCCACCACCGTTCGGAAAATCTGTGCATCTCCTCGTCGCTCGGCGCACAGGACGGAAAATCGGCTTCGCTTGCGGTGGACGAGCTGGAAGGGCTGTTCGATTACATACTTTTGGACAAGACTGCGCCCGACAGGTGCGACAGCGCGATAATAGTTACCGAACCGTTCGTACCTTCCGTAAAGAGTTCGGACGCGTGCAAGGCGTATCTTTCGGATATGGGGATAAAGGACATTTCGCTTATCGTCAACAAGCTGAACGGCGGTCAGATAATAAACGGCGAAGTTATGACGGCGCAGGAGATAGCGGCGCTTCTCCGCCTTCCGCTGAAAGCCGTAATCCCCGAAGATCTGACGCTTCCGCTCGGAAAGTGGAAAAAATCCACGCTGAAAGCTTTCAGGGCGGCGGCAGAGACGGTGAGCGGAAAAAGGGAAATCGTCTGCAATGTTGTAAAACCCTATTTCGGGCTTAACGGATACATCAAACGCAAAGTGAGGGAAAGGCTATGAACAAAATAGAAAGAATTTTATCGCTTGACAGAGAGGATATGTCCGATTTCGAAAGGGATTTGTTTTTAAGCGACCTTAAAAAAGTCTGCGACGAATATTTCGAAAGCGACAAAAAGCCCGCCCTCGAAATAACGAGAGCGGACGACGGGTTTCTGATATGCCTTCTGATGTCTGCAAGGAGAATAAAAAACGTAAAAAAACCGCAGTAAAAGTAAATTTTAAAACCCCCGACGCGAGAACGCGTCGGGGGTTATCGGTAAATCCGTTAAAGTCTTGTTTTAATTATTTCTATCGCCGAGAGAAGCTCCTTATCTCCCTTCGTCCATTCGAAGTCGGTTTTAACGGGCGTTGCGCCGTCTTCGAGAGTAACGCCGCGGTCGTGAATACTCGTCGTCTTATCGGGCCAGAAAATTTTCGCCGTAGTCAGTTTCAGAACCTCGCCCGTACTGAAATTGGTAAACGGAGTCTGCATAATTCCCTTGCCGAAAGTCTGCGCGTTCTTCACCTCTCCGCCGTTCGGGTAGAGCCAGTTTATATACCCGTCGGAATACTGGGAGAGGAAAATATTTTCATAGCTCAGCGCGCCGTAACAAACCATCGCGCCTATAAGCGCTTCGGAAGCGCTTGCGGTGCCTGCGTTGGCAAGCACGAAAACTTTTTTGTCCTTGCCTATCCTGCGGTTTGCGTCGGAGACTTTTTTACAGTTGAATTTTTCTTCCTTGCCCTTTTTGTCTCTCGACAGCATAGCAAGCTTTGACGAGCCGTCCGCGAAAGAGCCTGCGACTTCCTGCATAACGCTGACGTACCCTCCGCCGTTAGAGCGGAGATCGAGTATGAGCGAAGTGCAGTTTCTTGCGTTGAATTTTTCAACGAGAGAATAAAACTCGTTCGCCGCAGATCCGTAAAACTGGTCGAATTTAAGATAAGCGCAGTCCTGCGGAAGGGACGCTATTCGCAGGGAAGTTTCCTCGTAGAGCGCAAGTCCGCCGTCCGCCGAATCGCAGAACTGCCAGCCCGTATCCGAAAAGGATATGCTTGCATAGCTTGCGGTATACTCGGCTTTTGCGACGGTGTACCGTGCGCCGTCCACGGCAACGAGCGTAATTTTTTCGCCGTCCTTTGCAGGAGTCACAAGATCGGTAAAAGCGTTCAGAGAAGTAAATTCAACCTCGTTTCCGCCCTCGGTTTTTCCGCTTTTAATAATTTCGCCCGGACGGAGTCCGCTCCTGTACGCAGGCGAATTCCCCACTACTCTGCTTATAAAAACGCCCTTGCCCGAAACGTAAGAATAGCCTATTCCGATACCGCTTTTCGAGCCTTCGTTGCTCTTTAAAACCTCGGCGTATTCCTCTTTGGTGTAATACTCGGAATACCTGTCGAGATAGGTGTCCGCAATTGCCTTTAACGACGTTTCCGTAAAGGCCTGATCGGGCTCGCAGAAATAGTAATTTTCTTCTATGGTTTCGATAGCCCAGCGATAGGACGAAACCGTTTTATCGAAGGAACAGCGGCTCACGAAAAACCCTGCCGTAAACGATAAAATTACCGCGAGCACGGCGCTTACGACGCTGACCGCTATTTTAGCCTGTTTGTTCATTTTATAAACCTCACTTCAATTCATACAGGATACGCAGAATCTGAAAAGTTACCGCCGTTTCGAAATTTCTCAAATCGAAACCCGTACTTTTCTGTATCTTGTTCAATCTGTAAATCAGAGTATTTCTGTGCATATACAGCCTGCGCGACGTTTCCGACACGTTCATACCGTTTTCGAAAAAAGCGTCCACCGTCAGCATAAGATCGGCGTGTTCGAAAATACGCGCGAAGCTTTTTACGTCGTATCCCGAAATCAGCCTTTCGCGCTGTGAACGCGTAAGGTTGGAAACAAGCTCGGAAAGGCTTATGTTTTTAGGCAAAACGGGCGTTCGTTGGGGCATATTACCGCACGAATCAGAATTTTTACCGATTTTTTTTACACAATTTTCCGACGCTTTTTTACTGTTTTCCGTGTTTTCCATACACTGCATTATAGCGCATTTTTATATCTTTTGCAATACTTTTTCGGTGCTGAAAACAAATTGCCGTACTCTTAATATATTGCCGTTTTTCAGTATAAATTCCGCCTATCGGAGTAAAATATTAAAAAAGCCGAAAAACACTGTTTTTTCTATTCCTAAATAATATAGTCCAAATATTGCCGTAAAGCGCAAAATTTGCTGTTTTTCCTTGACATAAAGTTTAAATTGTATTAAAATATAAAAATGAATAGTCGGTGCATATGCGCCTGTCAATTCGTGAATTTTCTTTCTTTTTTAAGAAGTAAAATATTCTACCTTATTTTACCGAGGAGATATTATATGCAGAAGTCAAAAAAGTTTGTTTTGCTTGCTACGTACGCCGTTGCCGTCATATGTCTTTTGGCGGGGCTTTTTCTGCCTCTTTTCGAGGGCAAAAGTCTGCTTGCACTGCAACTTCCCGACGTATTTAAAAGCCTTTTGAATAAAGGACTCGGCGAAGGCGCAAAGTACGGCGCAATCGCATTCCCCATACAGTTTTTCGGTATGGGAAAAGAAATAGATTTTATGGCTGTGATAATAGTTCTGTACCTTGCAGTAACGGGACTTTCACTGCTCGCAGCCGCGCCCGTAATTCTTTCCGTACGCAAGGAGGGAAAGCTTGCGGTAAAGCTCTGTTATGCGTTCGAAATTTCGGCGGTGACCGTACTCTCGCTTTACCTTGTTATCGCGCTTCAATTCTATCCCGAATTCCCCGTCCATTACAATATGATAGTTGCGCTCGGCGGTTCGTTCGTCAGCCTTTTGCTGCTCTGCTGTATGGACAAGGGCAAGTCAGGGATAGTCAGAATAGTTTTGTTCCTCCTCTCCGCCGTCGCATTTTTATCGCTGTTCAACTTCGTTATTCTGCTCGGCAAAGAGGAAGCTTACGTTTCGGTGTACGAAAAAATAAAACTCGGTTCGGGTTATATAGAAAACGATAACGGAGCAGGTTATCTCACCTTACTGTTTGCGACAAAGATTTCCGACCTGTTTAAAGAAGGCGTAAGCGTAAAAGACAGAGCCTTGATTATGCTTGCCGCGCTCACTGCAACGGTAGTGCTTATAAATTACTTTATCGACGCCGTACGGCTCGGTACGGGCAGAGATAAAAAGTTCGGACGTATTTTCTATATTTCAAGATATGGACTCGGACTTGCGCTTGCCGTATGCGTGCTTGCAACAACGTTTATCTGTAAGAGCCGTATCGGAATTATGCTTATAATTCTTCTGGTTGCCGTTGCGATTCAGCTTACGATAAGCGTAATAAGAATTGTATCAAGCGCAATCAAAAAGAAAGCAAACGCCGTTTCCGAACAGGAAGCCGAAGACGCAGACGAGATTACTATCTGGAAAGAACCCGAACCTGCGAAGCTGACGGCGACCGCAGGCGCAACCGTCGAAGAGTTTGAAGAAATTCCCGAAGCGGAGATAATAGAAGAGGAAATCGACCTCACCCCTCCCTTTGACGATCTTCCTGAAGAGACGTTTACGGAGCCTGCCGAAGAAGAAAAAACAGAATTTACAGCAGAAGCCGAAACGGTTGAAGAAGTCAAAGCAGAAGAAGAAATTCTGCCCGAAGAACTTCACGAAGAGTTATATACCGAACCTACTGCCGATTTCAAAAACGAACCCGTCTATATCGAACCCGACGTAATGCCCGAAGATCCATATAAGGACGATACGGTTTACGTTGAAAAGCCCGTCGAAGAAGCTGACGAGCCCGAAGAAATTGCAGAAGAAAAAACGGAAACCGCAGAAACGGTTGAAGAATTTGCAGGAACCGAAGAAGAAATTCTGCCCGAAAACGTTCCCGAAGAAGACGATGAAGACGACGAAACCGAGGAGCCTGCCGAAGAAGCGCCCGTAGCCGAAGAGGTTGAAGAGGAAACGCACGAAGAGCCTGAAAAGCAACCTGCCGAACCCTACAACCCGTATATGCACCGTGATAATCCGTTCAGGGCATACGAGCACAATTCGCAGACAGAGCCCTACAATCCCTACACTCAGCGCAAACCTTCTAATCCTTTTGAAAAGACTTACACCTCTTACGAGCCTAAACCCGTTGAACCTAAACCGGTTGAAAAGCCCATCGAGCAAAAGCCCGTTCATCAGGAATATAAACCGCGCGAGCCGATTGCGGACAAACGCCCTCCCGTCAAGCCGTTACAGCCCCGCCCCATCATTCAGGAATTCAAGCCTGTTCCGCCCGTAAGCGAACAGCCCCCGAAGGATCCGCACATTTACACTATCGATACGATATACGCCGGACCTATGGACGACTTCATACGCAAGCTTTCTAACGATGAAAGAATTGAATTTGCAAAGACTTTCATCGAAAAGAACAGAGGCGATTTAGGCAATATTCCCGACTACGTAGTCGGCGGTGAGAACAAAAAGTTCTTCAACGTGGCGTTCATTTATCTCGGCAGAATACGCGGACTTGTTTCCGACGGACTGCTGAACAAGATGTATAAAGAACTGAATATGTTATAAAAAATGACTCGACCGAAAGCGCACTCCCCATAGGGAATTAAAAAACTAAATAATTAAGAGTTATACTTTCAAGCAAGGACAAAAGCTCTCGAACGATATGTTCGAGAGCTTTTTACTACAAACCATTTAGAAAGATAAATTGAAATTTATTTGTGTTTTAGAGCGTGCAATTTTATGTTTTCGACAAATCCGATATTCCTTTTTAGAATTTGAACATTAAACGGTTTTCCGTGCCCCGAAAAAATTTTGGTAGGCTGTAATGTAATAATCTTTTGCCACGACTGCAAAAATGCTACCTTATCTTCCGCCCAAATCGTTATGTTGTGTTTGCTTGGAAATCCGTTCATTGCCGCATCACCGCAAAACAGATAGCCATTATTCAAAAGCAACGAAATAGAATCAGAAGTATGTCCTGCTGTTTCTACGATTTTGCCGTTTAGCTCTTGTTCCAAATAAGCCCTATTGTCATTTGATATAATGATTAGCCTACTTTCATATTCGGCTTGTATAGGCGGAAATTTGTGCTGTCCCATCCCGAACAACTTCATCACATTGCAAAATGCAAGTGCAAGTTTACTTGTACAACCGCCGACAAAAGAGTTTTGCCCTTTGCGTAAAGTGTCAATCCCTTTATCGCTCATAATGACTTTCACTTCTTGATTATCGAACAAAAGCTGATTTATAAATCCGGCGTGGTCGTCGTGCGCGTGTGTCATAAAGCAATATTTAATTTGATTGATTTTAATATTATTTGCTTTCAGTTTATTTTTGAAATTCCTATAACTATTTTCATAGCCTGTATCTATAATGACATATCCGTTATCAATTCGGTACCCCCAACAGTTTACAATTCTATTTCCGAAGTTCAAAACATCGGATTTTATTGTTTCATTATATTCGCTATCAATCATAGTATCCTTACGCTAAATTACTGTTTATCTTACTGTCATTATATCACGAAAAATGAAAGAACGCAACCCATTGAATTTTGCGGGAAATATAAAACATATCTATATCTCATTAGGCTACGAGTAGCCTAATTCGTCCACGAAAAAAAGTACAGAAAAGGCACAGCTTAACGCTATGCCTAAACCTTTTTATTTGCGTTTTATTTAATTCCCTGCGGGAATTACGGTAATCCGGTCGAGTCTTTTTTTATCGATTATTTGTCGCATTTATGCCGTGTTATTACCACTTTTACTTCGCCTTTATCGCTGCGCTGGATATCGGTAGAAAAGCATTTTATAATATACAGCCCTCTTCCGCTCTCGGCTAAAACGTCGGGAACGGGACGGCAGATATCAACGCCTTTCAGACTTTCGGCAGTGACGGTGACAGTTATTCTGTCCGCGCACATTTCGCCCTTGAACTCCGCCTCGTCTCCGCCGTGGCGTATGACGTTGGTAATAAGCTCGCACGAGATAAGTTTGCTTGCAAAAATATCCTCGTCGTTAGCGCCCGAAAGACGCAGAAACTCAACGAAGTCGGCTAAATTTTCCTTCATTGATTTTAAGTTGTCGACTTTAAAGTTTATCATTACAGGAGCGATTCCCTCAATTTATCTACGATTTTGCGCTCGGCGCGAGATACGAACATCTGGCTCACGCCTAAAATTCTGCCGACCTCTGACTGGGATTTGCCCTGAACGAATCTGAGCAGGACGACCTTTTGTTCGGTAGCGTCGAGCTTTGAAATTTCACTGCGCAGAGCTTCGTTGTCCTCGAACGCCTCGAACCTGTCGGAGGTGTCGGGAATTACGTCGTAGAGTCTGCCCTCGCCGTCCTCGCTGACGATTCTGGAATCAAGGCTGACGGGAGCGCGGTATTCGAGCGCTTCGATTATTTCTTCTTCGGAAACGCCCAACTTTTTGGAAAGCTGTTTTACGGTAGGCTTTACGCCGTATTCCTTGAAATGCTCGTTTGTTTCGTGTCTGATTTTCGCGGAAAGTGTATAAACCCTTCTCGGCGGACGGACGGCGCGCGAATAGTCCCTGAAATAGTTTTTGATTATGCCCGTGACCGTCGGGGTTATGTAAGTAGAAAACTGCACGCCGATATCGGGATCGAATTTTTCAACTCCCAAAATCAGAGCTTCGGACGCGACCTGCAGCAAATCGTCGTATTCCACCCCTCTGCCTGCAAACTTCTTTGCAAGAATTTCCGCAACGTATATGTAATTTTCGACAAGGCGGTTGCGTATTTCCTTGTCGCCCGTTTTACGGTACTCACGGAAGAGCCGTTCCGCTTCTTTTGCGTCAATCATATTCTAAGCGTTACCCTGTCGATTATTCCGCCTTTTCTGCTGATATCGCAACTTTCGACAAGCGCGCCTATAAGCGCCAGAGACAGCTCGCTGTCGCCTTCCTTCGCGTTTCCGCCTATTCCCGAAATTACGGCCTTTACGCCGTCTTCCGCGATAAATTCCGCCCGTACCCCCTCAAAACCGCAGTTTTTGAGTATGAGCGCACTTTCCGTAACGCAAACCTTAAAGTCCTCCAACACGTCGACCGAACAGTCGGCGGAAGAGCAAACCGCGCCTGCCACAAGGCGGAGCGCCGTCATATATTCGCTGTCCGAAAGATAAAATTCCAAAGTCAGTTTTTTCATTTTATCACCATCAACCTGTCAAGCGAGCAGATTTCGAAAAGTTTTCTTATTCTCGGCTGAACGTTTTTAAGTTCTGTTTTAAATCCGTCCGCTTTCAATTCCTTGAAAAGTTTTACGAACGTACCGAGCATAGTGCTGTCGATAAAGGTCAGCAACGTGCAGTCGAATTCGATATCCTTTTTATCGTGAAGATACGCCGTCTTTACCTCGGCGTAAAAATCTTCGCTCGTAGCCGAATCGATCTCGCCAGAAAGCGAAAAATGCAGTTTGTTTTCCGTTGACGTTAGTTTTACCTGACGCATAAGCTCCTCCGTAAAATACTTATACTTTTATTATAACCTGTTTCACCGTCCGTGAAACAGGTTACAGATTGCTTTCGAATATTTTTCCGTTCAGATACGACAATTCCCCGTCAAGATTGAATTCGAGAAATTTTGCCGTAAGACGCTGACGCTTAGCATTATATTTTACATTAAACGCCCCGTCACCGTATTTGTTATCGCCCAGAACGGGACAGCCTATAAATGCCATATGCGCCCTTATCTGATGCGTTCTGCCCGTGTGAAGATTTATCTTAACCGTCGCAATATCGCCGTCTTCTTCCGTTACGCTGTATTCGGTTATAATCTTAACGGCGTTTGTGCAAGGCTTACCGAATATTTTGACTGTACCGCTCTTTTCGTCCTTTTTAAGGTATGCAGTAAGAGTTGATCTCTTTTCTTTGAAATTATTTTTACACAGAGCTATATAGGTTTTGTTTATTTTCCTGTCCCTGAACGCGGACAAAAGCTCCTTTTCCGCCGATTTGGTTTTTGCGTAGATTATGAGCCCCTGCGTGTTTCTGTCAAGTCTGTGCACGGCGTAAACTTCGCGTTTTTCTTTCAGTTCGCAAAAGAGCGCCTCGCTTGAAACACCTGAAAATTTGTCGGCAATAAGTACGTTCCCGTCCTCGAATACTGCGGTGTGCGAAGGCATTTCTTCCTGCTTTTTATCGGTATAGTACACGACCGTATCGCCCTTTTTCAGGGCGGTATTTTTGTTTACGCGTACGCCGTTGATCTTAACGTCCCTGCCTTTTAAAAGCGCGGACAGGCAGAAACTGCCCTGCGGATACACGGCGTCGGTAAAGTTTTTTAAAGTTGTGTCTTCCGTAACTGAAAATGTTTTCATAAAAACAGTAAATGTATTAAAAATGCTCCCGTAAAGGCAATTATGAGCTGGAGAGTAAAACACTTTAAAGTGAATTTCAGACCCGTTTCTCTGACCGATGCGGAAACCGCCGAAATGCACGCAGGGCAAAGAAGCATAAACGTGCAGAGCGAAATTGCTTCTCCCAAACCTACGGTGAAATCGGGTATCAGCATTGCTATCGTCGCCGCGACGTTTTCCTTTGCTATAAAACCGCAGAGGACAGAATAAGCTATGCGCCAGTCAGTGACCCCCATAGGATAAAACAGCGGTAAAATTATTCTGCTTGCGTGCGACAGCATACTCTTATCGGCAGGAACGTATTCAAAAGAAAACGAAAAGTGTGAAAAGAACCAGCTTATAAGGCAGAAAAGCGTAATTATCCCTGCCACCTTAATTATAAACCCTTTGAGATAAAAATACAACTTTTTCAAGACGGTATTCGCGGACGGAAGAATTATGGGCGTGACTTCGGAAAGCATTCCCTCCTTTCCGCCCTTCAACAGAAGCGAAACCAAAAGCGACAGCCCGAGCCCTGAAAAATACAGCAGAGTAATCACGGGGAAAGGATTTTTGAAAAGCGGTGATAAAAAGGTAAGAAAGACGGGAAGTTTTGCTCCGCAGGGGATAAAAGGCAGTATTGCAACGGTGCGTTTTTGCGCGCTTTCGGTGGAATAGCCCCTCGTGGTCATAATTGCGGCGGCGGTACAGCCGAAGCCCGAAACGAGCGAAAACGCCGTTCTGCCGGAAAGATTTACTTTTTCGAAGAGTCCGTCGGTCGCAAACGACAGCGCGCTCATAATTCCGCTTTCGTCCAACAGCGTCAAAAAAAGATACAGCACGGCAAGCTGCGGAATAAACGACAGCACCGAGCCCGCTCCGCCTAAAATTCCGTCCCGAACGAGGGAGATCAGAATTTCATTCTGCATAAAGGAAGTCAGCGCCGAACCGAGTTTGTCGACTATGAGCGTTTCCGTAAGGCCTTTCAGATACGCGCCTATCATAAGCGGATGAAACGCAAGAAAAAACATAAGCGCAATGGCGCAGACAAAGAAAAAAGAGGCGAAATAGCAGTTATAAAACAGTTTATCCGCCCTGCTTACGCCCTCTCTTCCTGCGCTGTAAAACTGGCTCTGCGGAATATCTTTTTTCAAAATATTAAAGTTTATTCCGTTTTCTATCTGTCTTTTCAGCTGTTTGGGCGAACAGATAAATACGGGTATTCCGAGATATGAAGAGAGTTTGTCTTTGTCTATCCTGCCTCCGCGCCTTTTCAGCTGTCCCGATTTCGTAACGTACATAACGACGGGCTTGCCCGCACTTATAAGCCTGTGCGTTAAATTGAGGCTGTTGACAAGCGTGAGCGCGTCACAGACGTTGACTATCAGATCGGCGCCCTTCAACTCTTCCGAGGCACAATTCTCCTCCATAGAATATGCGTTCATAGCGTACAGACCGGGAGAATCGACGTAAGTTATACCGCCTCTTTTCTTTTCGGAAGCCGTCGTTGTAACGCCGTGAAAATTGCCCGTTCTCAGCGAACTGCGGGTAAGAGAATTGAAAAGCGTCGTCTTGCCTGCGTTCGGGTTGCCTGCAAGCACCACACGGAGATTTTTATCGGTGCGGGCGGTTTTCAATGCCTTTACGCGCATTTTTCCACCTCAATACTTTCGGCAACCGCTTTTCTTATTGCAAGGCGCACCGCGCCGCAGGAAATGAGGACGCTGCTTTTAAAAAGCGAATATGCCAAAAGTGTTATTTTTTTGCCGGAAACTATGCCGAGGGACTTAAGCCTTGCCTCTGCACTGCCCGTAACTGCGCATTTTTTTATATACGCGCTCTCGCCTTTTTTCAATTCAAAAACACTCATAGAATAACCTATGAGTGTTCAGCAAAAATAATGATATATTATTTTCTTATAATAGTGAGAACGACTTTTTCGCCGTTGACGTTCTGCTCTTTAGTAAAGCCCTGCGCCTCGCCTGATTTTATCGACTCCGCCAATACGTCCTCTGCGAACGCGCCTTTTTCAAGAACTTTTTGCGCTTTGCCGACGGCTTTAAAGTAAACTTCTATTCTGTCGGTCACTTCGAAACCTGCGTCCTTGCGCATATTCTGAATTTTGGAGACGAGCTCTCTCTCAATTCCTTCGAATACAAGCTCGTCGGTCAGTTCCGCGTCAAGCGCGACGGTTATTCCATTATCTTCCGCAGAAATAAATCCGCCTGCGCTCTCGGTGAAAATCTGTAAATCTTCCTCGGTCAAAACGACGTCTTCGCCCTTGATTTCAAAACTTCCGCCGCCCTTTACCGCCGTAACGACTTCTTTCGCGTTGCAGTTTGCCAGAAACTGCGAAATTACGCCTAACTTTTTGCCGTACTTAGGTCCTAAAGTTTTGAGCTGAGGCTTTAATTTATAGCTTATGAACTTGTCGGCGTCGTTTGCAAATTCCATCTTTTTGACGTTAAGCTCTTCGGTGACTATCGCCTTATCCTCTTCGGTCAGATCTATCTTCCTGTTTGTTACAACTACTATCTTCGAAAGAGGCTGTCTGTTTTTCAGATTTCCTGCGTTTCTTGCCGACCTGCCCAAAACGACGATGTCCAGAACCTCGTCCATTCTGTCTTCGAGTTTTTTATCGATAAACTTTTCTTCCGCTTCGGGGAACTTGCAAAGGTGAACGCTTAAAGGCGCGTCTTTATAGAACGAAGGCACTAAATTTTGATATATCATTTCAGAAACGAACGGCGTATACGGCGCGGTGAGCTTTGCTAACGTTACTAAAACCGTATAAAGCGTTGTGTACGCCGACGCCTTGTCGTCGGTCATATCCTTGCCCCAATAGCGTTCCCTGCCGCGGCGGACGTACCAATTAGATAAAATATCAACAAAGTCGGCGACAGCGCGCGAGCTTTCGAAAATTTCATACCTCTCCAGACTTTCGTCAACGGACTTTACAAGCGAGTTGAGCTTAGAGAGTATCCATTTATCCATAACCGAAAGCTTACATTTTTTAATATCGTACTTTGACGGATCGTACTTGTCGATATCGGCGTAGAGTGTGAAAAACGCATAAGTGTTCCACAGTGTGCCTAAGAATTTGCGCTGCGCTTCGGACACCGTTTCTTCGGAAAACCTCGAAGGAAGCCAGGGCGCGGACGATGTATAGAAATACCACCTTACGGCGTCTGCTCCCTGTTTGTCAAGCACCGACCAAGGGTCCACGACGTTGCCCTTGTGCTTTGACATCTTGATGCCGTTTTTGTCGTTGACGTGACCTAAGACTATACAGTTTTTAAAGGGCGCCTTGCCGAAAAGTATGGTGTTTATTACGAGCAGTACGTAGAACCAGCCCCTTGTCTGATCGACGGCCTCGGAAATGAAATCTGCGGGGAAAGTTTCATCAAACAGCTCTTTATTTTCAAACGGATAGTGATACTGCGCAAACGGCATCGAACCCGAATCGAACCAGCAATCGATGACCTCGTGCGTGCGTTTCATCTTTCCTCCGCAGTCGGGGCACTTGCATACAAGTTCGTCAAGATATGGACGGTGCAGTTCGATATCCTGATTTTCTGCAATTCCGCACTTTTCTTTGAGTTCTTTTTTGGAACCCATTACCTCTGTCTGACCGCAGTCGGGGCAGACCCATACGGGCAGAGGAGTGCCCCAGTATCTGTCGCGCGACAAACCCCAGTCGATGACGTTTTCGAGGAAGTTGCCCATTCTGCCCTCTTTTATGGTGTCGGGCATCCAGTTTACAGAGCGGTTAGCCTTTATTACCTCGTCTTTGACTTTGGTGACCTGTATAAACCAGCTTGATTTCGCGTAGTAGAGAAGCGGCGTGTCGCAACGCCAGCAATGGGGATAGTCGTGCTCGTAGGGCAAGACTTTGAACAGAAGCTTAGCGCTTTCAAGCATATCCAGAATAGTTTTATCGGCTTTTTTGGCGAAAACTCCGTCCAGATCGGGGAAGCGCTTGTCGAAGCGCCCTCTTTCGTCGACGAGCTGTACCACGGGCAGATTGTAGCGCCTGCCGACCTTGTAGTCATCCTCGCCGAACGCAGGAGCAATGTGTACCACACCCGTACCGTCCGCCATAGTGACGTAGGTATCGCAGACGACGAAATGCGCTTTCAAGGGCGAATTCGAAGGCGAAATGCGCTTTATCTCTTCCGTTGTGTAATCAAACAGCGGTTCGTACTCCAAATACTCGTATTCTTTGCCCTTCTTCTTGTCTATTATCTTGTAATCTTCGAAAAACCTCGACACGAGAGCTTCGGCAAGAATATATCTGACGCCGTCCGCCTCGATTCTGACGTAAGCCTCGTCAGGGTGCATACAGAGAGCTACGTTCGAAGGAAGAGTCCAAGGGGTCGTCGTCCAGGCAAGAATATATTCATTCTCTTTTCCCTTTACCTTAAAACGCGCGACGGCGGAATTCTCGTTGACCTTTTTATAGCCCTGCGCAACCTCGTGCGAGGACAGCGCCGTTCCGCACCTCGGACAATAGGGGACTATCTTGTGACCCTTATATAAAAGCCCTTTTTTGTGCATTTCTTTTAAAGCCCACCACTCGGACTCGATATATTTATCGTCGTAAGTTATATAGGGGTCGTCCATATCGACCCAATAGCCGACTCTGTCCGACATTTTTTCCCATTCGCCCTTGTACTTCCAGACGGACTGTTTGCACTGTTTTATAAACGGCTCTATGCCGTATTCCTCTATCTGTTGTTTTCCGTCCAGACCGAGCATTTTTTCGACTTCCAGTTCGACGGGCAGTCCGTGAGTATCCCAGCCCGCTTTTCTTAAAACGTGCTTGCCCTTCATAGTCTGATAACGCGGTATGATATCCTTCATAACGCGCGTTAAAATATGACCTATATGCGGTTTACCGTTTGCCGTAGGCGGACCGTCGTAAAACGAAAACTCGTCTCCCCCGACGTTCTTTTCAATGCTCTTTTCAAAGACGGAATTGTCTTTCCAGAACTTGATTACTTCCTTTTCTCTTTCTACGAAATTCAAAGAAGTGTCTACTTTTTTATACATAAATTAACTCCTTCACAAAAAATTTCGGCTATTCTGCGCCTCAATTTTTTCGTGATTTGAGAGGCGTTGCCTCTCTTTTCGCAATCATAAAGGCAAACGCATATATAATTGCGAAAATTCACTCTACTGAGGCGCAGGTATGCGCAAATTGGGTCTGCCTGTCCAAAAGCGCAGTTTTGGACGGCAACATAAGTTATCAAAACAAAAAGCGCCCGAAGTTGTTCGGACACTTAAAAAAGCGTTTTTATATACCACCAAAACAAACTGACATTTGCTGTAACTTGTAACGGGTTACAAATCCGCACCGCACTACTTGTTACCGTTCGCGCCGTGGACTAAAAGGGGATATCCTGCACGGGGATTTGCTTTCTCACACCGACCGAAAGCTCTCTGAAAAATCTTGCCGCAAGGCGTTGTCCTTTATCGTTGTCTTTAAAAGTTGTAATTAAATTATATTTGATAAATTTAAAAAAGTAAAGCGAATTTTAATTAAATTTTACTTCAAAGGTATCTGGGCGCAGGCGTTTATATTCATTTTTGCGAAATTGCCTGCATTGTACTGTATCAGCCCCTCCATTGCTATCATTGCGCCGTTGTCGGTACAGAAGCCCTTTTCGGGCAGAACGAGTTTAAGATTATGCTTTTTGCACTCTGCTTTCAGCCTTTCGCGCAGATAGCCGTTTGCCGAAACTCCGCCCCCGGCCGTCACCGTGCCGACATTGAGCTTTACCGCGTTTTCAACAGTCTTTTTGACAAGCGGGTCTATCGCGGCTTTCTGAAACGAAGCGGCTACGTCTGCTTTACTGAATTGTTCGCCCTTCTGCTCCGCGGTGTGGCAGTAGTTTATAACGGAAGTTTTAAGTCCGCTGTAAGAAAACTGAGTATTGCTTCCGCGCACGAGCGACGGCGGAAAATCTATTACCGCTTCTCCGCCCTCTGCAAGGCGCTGAACGTTAGGACCGCCGGGATAAGGCAAACCCAAAACACGGGCGACCTTGTCGAACGCTTCGCCTGCGGCGTCGTCCGAGGTGGACGCCAACACTTCAAATTCCGTGTAAGTTTTTATATGAATTATTGCAGTATGTCCGCCGCTTGCAAGCAAAGTTATATATGGAGGTTTCAGATTATTATCGCAAAGATACGCCGCCGCAAGGTGTCCGCGGATATGGTTTACCGCAATCAGCGGAATATTCAGCGAATATGCAAGCGATTTTGCAAACGAAAGCCCGACCAAAAGCGCGCCTAACAGCCCCGCGCCGTAGGTTACTGCCACTGCGTCAAGCTCTTTTACCGTCAGCCCTGCTTCGTTAAGAGCCTGTTTTACAGCTTCGTCGACGGCTTCGGTATGGGCGCGCGAAGCAATTTCGGGCACTACTCCGCCGTACTTCGCCTGCTCGGTTGCCGAAGAAAATATTACGTTTGATAAAAGACGCCTGCCGCAAATAACCGCGGCAGCCGTTTCATCGCAACTTGATTCAATTCCCAAAATGAATTTTTCTTCCATATTTAATGCTTGTTATCACGGTAAAGAAGCAAGCAAGACAACGTAAGTATTGCGAAGCTTATTTGCCGTGTGCAGTTATATCGTTTTCTTTAAATAGTCGATTATAAACCCCTGTATATCCCCGTCCATAACCGCCTGAATATTCGTATTTTCGTATCCCGTGCGGTGATCCTTTGCGAGGGTGTAAGGGCAGAAAACGTATGAACGGATCTGACTGCCCCATTCTATTTTTTTTATTTCGCCCTTTATGGCGGCGTCGGCGGCTTCGCGCTCTTCTACCTGACGCTCGGCAAGTTTAGCCCTCAAATACTGAAAAGCCATTTCTTTGTTCTGAAGCTGACTTCTCTCGTTCTGACAGGTCACGACTATTCCCGTAGGAAAATGCGTTATTCTTATCGCCGTTTCGGTCTTATTGACTTTCTGTCCGCCTGCGCCTGATGAACGGTATACGTCGATACGGATATCGTCGGGCTTGATTTCGATTTCGCCGTCGTCCTCGATTTCGGGCATAACTTCCAAAGATGCAAAAGAGGTGTGACGCCTTTTATTGCTGTCGAAAGGCGAAATTCTGACAAGGCGGTGCACGCCCTTTTCAGCCTTTAAAAAGCCGTATGCGTTTTCGCCGTCGACGCGGAACGAAACGCTTTTCAGCCCTGCTTCGTCGCCGTTTTCGAAGTCGAGTTCGGTAACTTTAAACCCCGACCTTTCGCAATAGCGCGTGTACATTCTGTACAGCATCTGCGTCCAGTCGCAGGCTTCGGTTCCGCCTGCGCCCGAATGAAGGTTCAAAATTGCGTTGTTATTATCGTACTTACCCTTTAAAAGCGCGCGGATTCGCATTTCGTCGATATCGTTTGCCGCAACGGAAATCATTTCTTCGAGTTCGGGAATAAGACTTTCGTCGTCAGCCTCTTCTATAAGGTCGATAAAAGCGTATGCTTCGGCGAGGGCGGTTTCGCCCTTTTTGTAAGAAGCTATTTTGTTTTCAACGATTGCGATCTCTCTGCCGATGCGCTTCGATTTTTCAAGATCCTGCCAGACTTCCGGCTTTTCCTGTTCCGCCGTCAGCTCTTCGAGCTTTGCCCCGATATTGTCGATATCGAGCGCATATTTCGCTTCCGCGAGAGTTTCCGAAAGAGATTTCAATCTTAATCTATAATCGTCAGCTTTAAACATAAACGTTCCGTTTAATCAATGTTTCTTTATTTTGTTACTGCAACGACAGCTTTCAACTAATCAAACTTAAATTATTTTGCTTTTAAATATTTACTGTGCAAGCAAAATCACACTTTTGCGCAGCACACCCCAATTTGCGCATACTTGCGCCTCAGTAGGTGAATTCGTGCGATTATATATCGGTGTGCCCTAAATATCGCACGAAGAGGGCAACGCCCTCAAATCACGAATTTTTTTGACATCATCGAACGTCAAAAAAATTGTGAACTCTATTTGTGGTCTTTCCAGTAGCAGCAGTCTTTGTATTTTTTGCCCGAACCGCAGGGGCAGGGATCGTTTCTGCCGGCTTTGGTGTTCTTGCCGGCAACTTTGGGCTGAGCTTTACCGCCGACATTGGTTGCCAGATCTTCGGGAGGTTTGGGCGCGTCGCCTATCACGGGACCTGAGGTCTTGGGTGCAGACTCAGACTGCTGTTTTGCTTCTTCCTGAGCGCGCTCGGAGGCAATCTGTCTTGCCCTTTCCATAACGGAAGGGTTAAGCGCGCCGGGCTGAGGCGCAGGTCTCATAGGCTGAACACGGACGATTCTGCCCTTCAAAAGGCGCGAAATAGTCGTGGTCTGGATACGGTCTATCATTTCCATAAACATATCGTAGCCTTCCTGCTTATAAGCAATTACGGGGTCCTGCTGTGCATAACCGCGAAGTCCTATGCCCTTTCTGAGCTGGTCCATTGCGTCGATATGGTCTATCCAGTTTCTGTCTACGGCGCGGAGAAGTTCGTTGCGCTCTATCTGATAATAGTCTACCTGACAGTTGGTTTCCGTTCTTATATTGACTATCTTCTGCTCGTACGCCTTGGTTACTTCCTTGGTGATTTTATCGATTGCGTACTGATAATCCCATTTTTCAAGCATTTCACGCGTGACGGTGAAAGTGCACTCGTCGGGATAAACTTTCTGTACAAGCGCTTCGTTTAAAGCGTTCTCGTCCCATTTTTCGGGCATTGCGTCGGTATTGACGGCTTCGCCGACTACTTTTGCAACGTAATCGGGGATAAATTTAAGCATCTGGTCGTGGATATTTTCGCCTTTCAAAACCTTCAAACGCTCGGCGTAAATGGTTTTACGCTGTTCGTTCATAACTTCGTCATATTGAAGGGTATGCTTTCTTATTCCGAAGTTTCTGCCCTCGATAGCACGCTGTGCGTTTTCGACACTGCGCGAAAGCATTTTCGATTGCAGGCACTGGTCTTCCTCTATCTTGAAAATCTGATAGAGCTTTTTCATACTCTCACCGCCGAAACGCCTTGCAAGGTCGTCTTCAAGCGATATAAAGAATATCGAAGCGCCCGGATCACCCTGACGACCGCTTCGGCCACGGAGCTGGTTGTCGATACGGCGCGATTCGTGCCTTTCGGTGCCTAAGATGCAAAGTCCGCCTGCGGCGACGACCTTTTCTTTTTCAGCGTCGGTTTCGGCTTTGTAGTTTGAGTATAATTCAGCGTATCTTTCTCTTGCCCTGGTCTCTTCTTCGTTGAATTCCCTGTCGGCATAGGAAATAGCCGTTTCTATCATTTCGTGTTCGTAGCCCTCTTCGCGCATACGCTTTTTAGCGAGATATTCGGGGTTGCCGCCCAAAAGAATATCGGTTCCGCGTCCTGCCATATTCGTAGCTATCGTTACCGCGCCGAATCTGCCTGCCTGTGCGACAATTTCAGCCTCGCGCTCGTGGTTCTTTGCGTTGAGGATATTGTGCTTGATTCCGTTACGTCTCAAAAGTCTTGAAATTTCTTCCGACTTGTCGACGGTGACGGTACCTATAAGAATGGGCTGGCCTTTTTCGTGTCTTTCAATGACTTCGTTGACGATCGCCTTTTTCTTGCCCTCGACGGTCGAATAAATCATATCCGCATAATCAACACGCTGTACCTTGCGGTTGGTGGGAATTTCGACGACGTCCAGAGAATAAATCGTTCTGAATTCATCCTCTTCCGTCTTTGCCGTACCCGTCATACCGGAAAGCTTGTTGTAAAGACGGAAATAGTTCTGGAAAGTGACGGTCGCGTGGGTCTTGTTCTCGTCCTTGACCTTGACCTTTTCCTTTGCTTCTATCGCCTGATGCAAACCGTCGGAATAGCGTCTGCCGTTTAAAACACGGCCCGTAAATTCGTCGACAATGAGAATTTCGCCGTCGTCGGACACGATATAGTCCTCATCACGCTTGAAAAGCTCGTGCGCTTTCAAAGCCTGCTGTATGTGGTGGTTGAGATCTGCGTTTTCGATATCGCCGAGGTTGGGGATATTGAAAAACCTTTCCGCCTTTTCGGCGCCCTTTTCGGTAATGGTAACGGACTTATCCTTTCTGTCGATGATATAGTCCCAGTTTTCCATTTCCTCCAAAATTTTGGTAAGCCTGTCCTGAGCTTCCTGCTCTTTTTCGTTTAATTCCTTTTTCTTCCTCGAAGGCGCCCTCTTTTCTGCGTCCTTCTTGTCGTCGTCAAAACCGCCCGAAAGGGTGCGGACAAATCTGTCGACCTGTTCGTAGAGAACGGAACTCTGTCCGCCTCTGCCCGAAATAATGAGGGGCGTTCTCGCCTCGTCTATGAGTATGGAGTCGACCTCGTCGATTATACAGAAATTCAGTTCGCGCTGAACCATTGCAGGAATCGAAGTTTTTAAATTGTCTCTTAAATAGTCGAAGCCGAGCTCGTTGTTGGTTGCGTAGATTATATCGCACTTGTACGCTTTCTGCTTTTCGTCGTCGTCCATTCCGGGAACGACTACGCCGACGGTCAAGCCCATAAATTTGTGGACTTTGCCCATCCACTCGGCGTCACGCTTTGCAAGGTAGTCGTTGACGGTTACGATATGCACGCCCTTGCCCGAAAGCGCGTTTAAATATGCCGGAAGGGTAGAAACAAGAGTTTTACCTTCACCCGTCTTCATTTCCGCAATTCTGCCCTGATGCAGGCAGATACCGCCGACTATCTGAACGTGGAAGTGCTTCATTTTGAGTACGCGCCAGCTCGCCTCTCTCAAAGCCGCGAACGCGTCGAAAAGGATATCGTCAAGCGTTTCGCCCTGAGCAAGCCTGTCCTTCAAAACTTTTGTCTGTGCCTTTAATTCTTCGTCCGACATAGCCTGATATTTAGGCTCCAACTCTTCAACCTTAAAAGCGAGCTTGTTCAGCTTTTTAAGGCTTTTTCTGCTGTCCGAACCTAAGATATATCTGATAAGTCCCATATTAACTCCGTTATCGATAGAGTATAATACTCTATAATATTTTCATTATATTTAATTGTACTATATTTTAAACAATAAGTAAAATTGTTTTTCGGAAAAAAGAGGAAATTTTTAGTAAAAAAATAACGCAATGCCGTTAAGCATTGCGTTACCTCAAGCGCGCCATAAAAAAATTAAAATATATTCTTTTAAAAAAGAAATAAAACTATGAAAGAAGTGACTGATTACGTACGGCTTACTGCGACTTCGGATATAAATTTGAAGCAATCCGAAAAATCAATTTCGGGATGACCGAAACACGAACAGATTTTTTCGTTTTTTAACATAAAAAAGCGTCGTCCCCGAAGGAACGACGTTATAGCAAACCGTTCCTTGGTTGCAACGCCAATTAAAATAACCCATTTGCGGTAAACAAAACGCTATTGTGGAACGGTATTGCTACCGCACTATTGTACGAAACTGAAATATTTAAATCAAAGCTTCGACGAAGTCTTCGGCGGAGAAGGTTTCCAAGTCTTCGAGCTTTTCGCCCGTGCCGACGAAAGCGACGGGAATTGCAAGCTCGTTGCAAAGAGATACGACAAAGCCGCCCTTTGCCGAGCTGTCAAGCTTGGTTAAAACTATGCCGTCGAGTTCTACCGCTTCGTCAAAGACTTCCGCCTGATTTACGGCGTTTCCGCCTGTGGTTGCGTCAAGAATTAAAAGCTTATAAAAATTAGAATTCGGGCACTCCCTTTCGACGACCCTTGACATCTTTTTAAGCTCTTCCATTAAGTTGGCTTTGACGTGGAGTCTGCCTGCGGTGTCTATAATTACCACGTCGGTACCCTTTGCCTTTGCGGACGAGAGCGCGTCGAACACGACTGCGGAAGGGTCGCTCCCCTCTTCGTGCTTGACTATTCTGACCTTTGCCCTGTCTGCCCAGACGGTGAGCTGATCGGACGCAGCCGCACGGAAAGTATCCGCGGCAGCAACCACTACGCTCTTTTTCTGCGAGAGGAAATAGGAGGCAAGCTTTCCGACGGTAGTCGTCTTGCCGACGCCGTTTACGCCGACGAGCATAATTATTGCAGGGTACTTGATTTTAAGCTCTTCCGCTTCGGTAAGTTTTTCTTCCAGAATATCTTTCAATA
Organism: uncultured Christensenella sp.; assembly: GCA_910583545.1. Lineage (GTDB taxonomy): Bacteria > Bacillota > Clostridia > Christensenellales > Borkfalkiaceae > Coproplasma. Next base: position 39,649 of record CAJTXM010000013.1, read on the forward strand.
AACCGGTTACAAATTCCTTGTCTTTGAGCTTTTCCTTTTTTGCTTCGGCTCTCAAATCGTCGACGATTTCTTCGGCAGTGGTCACGGAAATGTCCGCGCCGATAAGAATTTCTTCGAGTTCGTCGTAAAACTCACTGTCTATTTTATTTTTTGAAAACAGCGCGGAGAGAGCGCCCGAAAGCCCCTCCCGCGTCTTTTTCATTGCATTTTTTAATTTTGAAAAAAGTCCCATAAAACCTCATTCGTCTGCTTTTGCAGACACCTTGCCCTTGAAGGGAAGGCTAAAATATGGATTGCGACGCATATATGCGTTTTAGGAGATAGTATCTCCTCCCAACCTACTCTCAACCTCTGATAATTTAACTGAAACTATCTTCGAAACGCCCTTCTCTTCCATAGTTACACCGAAGAGAACGTCGGCATTTTCCATAGTGGGTTTTCTGTGGGTGATAACGATAAACTGCGTGTCGGACGAAAATTTCTTTAAATATTTTGCGTATCTTGCGACGTTTGCCTCGTCGAGCGCGGCTTCGATTTCGTCGAGGACGCAGAAAGGCATAGGACGCATACGGATGATTGCAAAAAGAATTGCGATAGCCGTCAGCGCTCTTTCACCGCCCGAAAGAAGCGAAATTTTGGTGAGCTTTTTGCCGGGAGGGCAGGCGATAATTTCAACGCCCGCGTTCAGGGGATCGTCGCAGTCGGTGTAGTCGAGCTGTAATTCCGCTCTGCCGCCGCCGAACAGTTCTTTGAAAGTGTGTTTGAAGTTTTCGTTGATGGTATTGAAGCCGTCGTCGAAAATTTTCTGCATTTCCGCGCGTATCTCGTTGAGCGCGACGGTAAGGTCGGATATGCCCTTTTCAAGGTCGTCTCTCTCCACCGTCATCTGCTCGTAGCGCGCGTTGAGCTCGTCGTATTCTTCAACCGCGTTGTGGTTGACGGGGCCGAGCATTGTAATAGCCCTTTTGAGGTTTGCAATAGTCTGTCCTGCCGAAGCGGTATCGTAATTTTCTTCCTTTTCTTTAAGACAGCCGTCATAGTCCTCGCCGTACTCTTCGGAAATACGGGTCTGCAGATATTCGAGATCGCTGTCAATTTTCTGCAAAGCTAAGGCAAGCATACTCTGTTCTTTGGTGAGTTCTTCCTTTTCTTTATATGCGGAAAGTCTTTCGCTGTCGTAGTGCATTATGCGCCTGTTCAGCTCTTCCTTGCGTTCGCGGACTTCGTTTACCTGTCTGTTGAGATCGGATACGACTTCCTGTTCCTCGGGTGAAAGCGCGGCTTTCTGCGCCTGAGAAGTGAAACTCTGCATTTCCGCCTCTATCTGCGGAATGCTCGCCTTAGTTTTTTCAAGGCGCTCGGAGAGGCTTTCCCTCTCGCTGTTGAGTCTTGCGACGTTTTCTTCGCCCGATTTTATAGCGCTTTCGAGCGAAGCGATCTCGACCATAATCGCGTTGAGTTTTTCGTTTAGTTCGTTTCTGAGATTGACGAGCCTGTCGTTTTCACCGCTCATATCGTCGATAGCCGAGGAAGCCTTGTCCGACTGCTCGGATAAATCGTCCGCGCCCTTGCTTATGCCGGAATACTCGCTGTCAAGTCCCGAAAGTCTGTTTAAGAGTTCTTTCTGCGACTGACCGTAAGCGGCGTATTCGCTCTCCGCGTCCGTAACGGAAGCAAGGAGCGACGACTGCTTTTCGGAAAGTCCTGCAAGCTCCATTCTCGCGTCCTGCAACTTTTTGACGAGAATCTGCTGTTCGCCTGACGCTTCCGCTTTCTTCGAATCGAGCTCTTTGTGCTTTTCGTCCAGCTTTAAAAGCGACTGTTTCTTTGACTCTATGCTCTCTTCGATTTCCTGTATTCTTCTTTCGTTGGCGAGGAGGTTGCCTGCGATTTCTCTCTTGGAACCGCCCGTCATCGAACCCGAAGTGGAAATGACGTCGCCGTCCAGAGTTACTATTTTGAACGCCCTCGGATAGCGTCTTGCGATAGCCGTAGCGTTTTGTATGTTGTCAACAATCAAAGTGTTGCCCAAAAGGTTGTGTATGACGTTTTCGAACTGTCTTTCGTATCTGACGAGGTTTATGGCAAAGCCTATAGCGCCCGTATCTTTTACCGCAGATTTGATTTCGTCGTTTTCGAACCTCGGACGGAGCGCGTCAACGGGCAGGAAAGTAACCTGACCCGAACGCGTGCGCTTTAAGTACTCGATAAGGTCTTTCGCGTCGTCGCGCGTCTTTGTAATAACGTTCTGCATCGCTCCGCCGAACGCCGTCTCTATTGCAACTTCATAGTCGCTGTCGCACCTGACGATATCGGCGATAAGTCCGCCGATTTTTTCGGAAAGATACAAGTCGTTTTTGGCGTTGCTTAAAAGCTTTTTGACCGAATAAGTATATCCGTCGAATCTGTCGCGGAGCGCGCGGCAAGTGGTTAAACTGTCGTTTAAACTTGCTATCTGAGCCTGCGTGTCGTAAGTTAAACGGATGAGCTGTTGAATTTTCTCTTCGGCTTCTCTCGTCTTGGCTTCCGCCTGCTCCAAAAGCGCGTTTTCGTTGCCTAAAAAGCCGTTCAGCGATTTACTGCGCTCGATGCAGTCTTCGTATTCCGCCTTAGCCGCATCCCTGCGGTCGTGGATTTTTTTCATTTCCGCGCCTATTTCGGAGAGCCTTTCTTTAAGAAGGTCTTTCTGAGCGGACAGCGAACCCATATTCTGGCGCATATCGGACAGATCCTTGAACGTGTCCATTACCTTTTTGCGGTGTTCGCCCGTCATATATTCGTAAGTTGCGATCTTCTCGGAAAGTTCCTCTATCTGGGCGCGGAAGCTGTCTCCGCTCTCTTTCAAAGAGTTTATCCTCTGACCGTTTCTTTCGGCGTATGCGCCCGCACGGCGGATTTCCCTGTCGATATCGTCTATTCTCTTGGTCGAATAGACTACGTCCTCCTGCGCCGAGGCGAGCTTTGCTTTTACCGAGCGAGCCTTTTCGGTGAAGAGTTTACTCTCTCCGCTTCTGTGTTCGATATTAACCTCATAGCGGCGGAGCCGTTCGTTGAGATCCTGCAATTCCGCGTCCGCCGAATTTACTTCGTCACGGCGCGTCTGATACTCTGCAAGAAGTTTTTCGGAAAGCGCGGTTACTTCATCTATACGCTTTGCGATATTGAACGCCTTTGTATTGAGTTCTTCCTTTTCGCCTGCCGCGCTGTCGTGACGGGATATGTACAGGTTCATTTCGTGATGACGAAGCTGGGTATACAGTTCTCTGTATTTGAGCGCGTTTTCGGAAGCGCGTTTGAGCGGTCCTATCTGACGCTCTACCTCGTTGAGCCTCTGCATAAAGACGTAAAGATTTTCTTTCGAAGCGTTGAGCTTTCTCTCCGCGTCCGCCTTTCTGTCCTTGAACACGACTATGCCCGTGGCTTCCTCGAAAATCGAACGTCTGTCTTCGGGCTTGGCGTTCATTATCTGCTCTATTCTGCCCTGTCCGATAATCGAGTAGCCTTCCTTTGCCGCGCCGGCGCCGTGCAGAAGTCCCGTCAAAACCTTCATTCTCGAAGGCTGTTTGTTCAGGACGTATTCGCTGTCGCCGTTGCGGTAAAGACGGCGGGTCATTTCAACTTCGTCGCAGTCGATATCGAAAATTCTTTTCGTATTGTCGAAAGTCAGCGTAACTTCGCAAAACGACATCTGACGCCTTGCCTCGGTTCCGCCGAAAATGACGTCGAGCATCTGAGAGCCGCGCATCATCTTTGCCGACTGTTCGCCGAGTACCCAGCGGATAGCGTCGGCGACGTTGGATTTACCGCAGCCGTTTGGTCCGACGATACAGGTCACTCCCTCGTTGAGAGGAATGACCGTCTTGTCCGCGAATGATTTAAAACCGACTAATTGTATTTGTTTAAACTGGTTCATTTCTGTTTCCTGCCGTTATAATATGCGAGCGCCGATTTGGCGGTAAGCTGTTCAGCCTCTTTTACGCTGTCAGCCTGCGCTTCGAACGTCTTACCGAATATATTTAAAGTTACCTTGAAGATATGTCTTTGCGGAGTGCCTATATCCCTGCGGTTGTATTCGGGGACGGGCTGTCCCGATCCCTGCAAAAGTTCCTGCAACTCGCCTTTGTAATTTACTAAGGGCTTGTCCGCCGAAAAATCGAGTGTGGAGAGAACGAACTTTTTCGCAGAGTCCATTCCGCCGTCGAGATATATAGCCGCCGTCACCGCCTCGTACGCGGACGGCACCGCTTTTTTGTTGAGATTGTCCTGTTTTCCGCGAATGAGAAATTTATCTAAACCGAGCCGTTCGGAAACGGGCGTAAGCGCGGCGTCGGAAACGAGCGTTTTGCGCATTTCGGTAAGTTCGCCCTCGCTGATCCCCTCTGAAAATATCCGCTCCGAAACTACAAATTCGAGTATCGCGTCGCCGAAAAATTCCAGAAGCTGATTGTTTTTATCCGAAGCCGAAGCGAGCGTAAGCGCGCGCTTTAAAAGCTGTTTATCCTTAAACGTATAACCGAGACGCTTTTCGGCTTCCTCAAAATTATTCATCGCTCACCGTGATTGCGTCGAGATTTGCCTTTTCGAGCAGGGCTTCGACTTTGGAAATAAGGTTGCCCCTATATACGTTGACGGCGTTGGCGATCGAGTTTGCTATCGTTTCGCCCTTGGAAGTGCCGTGGCTCTTGATTACGGGTTTTTTAACGCCTAAAAGAAGCGCTCCTCCGACCTTGTCGAAGTCGAGCTGTGCGCGCATACGCTTAATAGCTTTTCTTATAAACAGATAACCTATCTTCGAAGAAACGGACGAGGACAGCTCTCTTTTCATAATTCCGAGAACGAGCTTTCCGCAGCCCTCAATGGATTTGAGCGCGACGTTGCCGGAAAAGCCGTCGGCGACAACCACGTCGCAGTCGCCTATGGTAATATCCCTGCCCTCTACGTTGCCGGCAAAATTTATGCCCGACATAGAAGACATTATCTTATACGTTTCCTGACGGAGCGGATCGCCCTTGTGTTCTTCGGTGCCGTTGTTTAAAAGTCCGACTTTGGGGTTTTCTATGCCGAAAGCCGCCGTAGCGTATGCCGAACCTAAAAGCGCGAACTGGCAGAGCATTACGCTCTTGCATTCGGCGTTTGCTCCGCAATCGGCAAGAAGGGTCACTCCTCCCCTCACATTCGGAATCGCAGGACAGAGCGCAGGGCGTTTGATTCCGCGTATTCTGCCTAAAATGAGCTGTCCGCCGACTATCGTTGCACCCGTAGAGCCTGCCGTGACGAGTCCGCAGATATCGTCCTGTTTTTTGAGCATCCAGTACGCCGTAATAAGCGAGGACTGTTTGCGCTTTACCGCCTCGGTAGGGATATCGTTCATAGAAACGACGTCGGGGCAGTCGACTATTTCGAGACGGGTTTTGTCGTAACTGTATTTTTTAAGCTCCGCCTCTATCTCGTTTTGTCTGCCTGTCAGAATAAGATACAGCTCTTTGTCTTTTGCAAGCGCAAGGACGGCGCCTTTGACGTTTGACGCAGGCGCGTTGTCTCCGCCCATAGCGTCCAATAAAATTTTGACCATAAATTTCCTGCAAGTGAATTTTTTCCACATAGCATTATAACACAGACCTTTTAAAAAGACAAACAAAACGGTTAATAAATTTTTATCGGCCGTTTTGCATTTCGTCGGTTATTTCGGGAAGTTCTCCGTCTTTGTTTTCTTCCTCCGTTTTGAGTACCACGCGCTTTTGCGGAGCGTATTTGTCACGGCGCAGAAGCCTGACTTTTGTCACTCCGTTTTTCGTAACAGTAAGATACCCTTCGCTGATTATTCCGTCCCTGCCTGCCCTGACGAGAGCAATATCGTCGGTCTGCTCCTCGCTTGCCGCAATCGTGCCTGTAACGAAAGTGCTTAGCTCGTACTTCGCGCCGTCGCTTATTCCGTACAGAGTAAATCTGACGTAATTCGCGCCTGCCGAGCTTTTTATATATATCTCTCTTCCGGAGACGTTCTGAAATTTCAGATCGTAATACGTTCCGCTGACCATAGCGTCCCTCGACGGAGCGACGTAGCTTACGGGCAGGGAATGGGGATGATACTCGCGTATGATACAGCCCGAAAGCAGAGCCGCGTTGTAAAGCGTCGTGCTGACCTGACAGACGCCGCCTCCCACGCCCTCGACAAATTCGCCGTCCTTGATGATTTTGGCTATTTTAAATCCCCTCTTTACCGTTCGCTCGCCGACGGCGGAATTGAACGAAAACACTTCTCCGTTTTCGATTTTTGTTCCGTCGATGAGCTTTGACGCAAGGCGGATATTGTGACAGCGGTCCTTATTATCCTTATCGAAATACGTCGTAAACGAACAGAGGACGGAAGGCGCAAAATTCTGCACGCCCTCCCGCGTATGGAACGAGAAACCGCAACAAAAAATAAAGCCCGCCGTAACGGCGAGCGCAATAATTAAATTTAAGAATAAAGTCCTAATTTTTCGCAAAGTTCTTCTCCGCAATCGAATACGGGAGTTCCTATTTTTTTGTTTCCGCCCTGAAAATGCGTGTCGGAACCGCCCGTTACCGAAAGATTGTATTCTTTTGCAAGCTGTGTATAGTATGCCGTCTGTAAAGAAGTATGCGCAGAATACTCCGCTTCTATGCCTTTAAGCCCCTTTGAAACGAGTCTTTTTACAAGTGCAATTAATTCCTGTTTTTCAAGTTCTATCCTGCCGGGGTGGGCAAGCGAGGCAAAGCCTCCGCAGGCTGTTATCACCTCTACCGCGGTTTCGGGAGAAGGTCTGCCTATGCCCGAATACGCGTCGCAGCCGTATGAAAGGAAATTTCTCTGAAATGTAAACGCGTCGCGCGCATAGCCTTTTTTTACCGCAGTACGGGATATATGCATAGAGTGAACGGGCGCATAGGGACTCTTTCTCTGTCCGAGCACCTCGTCGAAAGACAGGCTTACGCCGGATTTTTTAAGCTTTGATAAAATATCGTCGGTGCGTTCCAGAGAACCCGTGACAAGCGTTGACAAAAATTCTTTGAACAAGGCGCTGTTTACGTCCATACCGTAGCCGAGGGTATGCAGGCGCACTCCGTCGGTATACGCCGAAACTTCTATTCCGCACACCGCCTTTATTCCCGTTTTTTCACAGTGAGTAAAAAGTTCGGGATAGGCAAGAACAGTGTCGTGGTCGGTGACGGAAATAAGCCCGACGCCGTTCGATTTCGCACAAAGCGCAACGTCTTCGGGGGATTGAAGCCCGTCCGAAAAATAAGTGTGAATATGAAGATCCGCTCTCAATGTTTTATCTTACCTCCCTCTACCTTTATCTTGTTTACGTCCCTGCCGTACAGCACTCTTTCGGCGTGCGTGCAGGTCAATATAGTCTGCAAGCCCTGCGTGAAGCCGACGAGTTTTTTTCTCCTCGGCAAGTCGAGTTCACTCATAACGTCGTCTAAAACGAGCACGGGATATTCGCCCGAAATCTCTTTGAAAATTTCAACTTCGGCAAGCTTCATCGAGAGCGCCGCCGTGCGCGTCTGACCCTGAGAGGCGAAAGCCTTTGCGTCCTCGCCGTTTATAACGATATCTATATCGTCCCTGTGCGGACCCGAAGCGGTGTAGCCCAGCCTTACGTCGCGCTCGTAGCTGTTTTGCAGTTCGTTGAATATGCGCGCTGCAAGTTCTTTTTCATCGCCCTTGTATTTCTTTTCGGGGGAAATTTTAAGCTCCTCCGCTCCGTCGGTCAGATTGGAATGTATTCTTTCCGCGACGGGCGCAAGCCTTGCGATAAACTCACTGCGCTTGACCGCAACGATTGCGGCGTATTTCGAAAACTGTTCGTCCCAGACGGGCAGAGTGTCCATAACGAGATTTATATCCCTGTCCTTTAAAAGATTGTTGCGCTGGTCGAGAATTTTATTATAGCGCGAAAGCGCCGTAAAATACGGGCGCGAAAGCTGGGATATGGAAACGTTCATAAATCTGCGCCTTTCGTCGGGTCCGTCCTGAATAAGTCTCAGCTCGTGCGGAGAAAAAAAGATGCCGTATATATTGCCCAAGATATCGGCGTTTTTGGTTATTCTGGCGCCGTTGAGGCGGACTTCCCTGCCGTTTTCGCAGATTTTTGCGTACAGCTCGATTTCGCCGTATCTGCCCTCCGCCGTGGCGGAAATTTCGGCTTGTTCACAGCCGTGGCGGATGAGCTGTTTGTCGCGTCTGTTCCTCGGAGACGTGCCCGTGCAGAGGTAATAGACGGCCTCCGCGCAATTGGTTTTTCCCTGCGCGTTTCTGCCGAAAAGCACGTTCAGCCCGTCCGCAAAGGAGACGCTTTCGTCCGCGTAATTTCTGAAATTTTTTAATTTTAAATTTTTTATGCGCATTTTATCTTAAAAACACTTTATTTTGACTGCCGTTTGGTGTATAATCATTTTAACAAATAATTTGAAAAAACTCAAAGGATTAAAAGCACGATTATGGCAGAAAAGGGCAATTTTGACTTTTTATATACCCCTATAAAGGAAAAAATGCGTGAAATTATATCCCACACGAATTTTATTACCTTTATAGACAACCTCGTGCCCGTCGACATCGACGGACGCATTATCGTGCTCGAAACCCCCACGGAGAGTTTTGCAAAGCACATAACCAACACCCTCGCCGAAAAAATGCGCGAAGCAATTTTAAAAGCCGACGTCGGCATTTCCGATTTCAGACTCAAAGTCGAGGGAAGCGACGATTTTGCGTACAATGCTCCAGAGGAAGAGGAATTTACGCCTCCGACAAATCTCAACCCAAACTATACGTTCGACAGCTTTGTCGTGGGTAAAAACAACGAATTCGTTTACGCCGCGGCTTACGCGGTGGCAAAATCGCCTGCGGGTGATTTGAATCCTCTGTTCATCTACGGCGGAACGGGACTCGGCAAGACGCACCTTATTCAGGCTATCGCACACAAGGTTTTGAAAGATAACCCCGACATCAAAGTAATTTACGTCACCTGCGAACAGTTTGTAAATGAAATTATCGATAATATGTTCACGGGACGCGGTCCCGACGCAAGGGACAAGAGCAATAAACTGAGGCACCACTACCGCAGCGCCGACCTTCTGATTATAGACGATATTCAGTTTATCGAAAACAAGAAAGCCGTTCAGGAAGAATTTTTCCATACCTTTAACGAGCTTGTGTCGAAAGGCAAACAGATAGTAATTTCGTCCGATCACTCTCCCAAAGAGCTGACCGCGCTTGAAGACAGACTGAGAACACGTTTTTCCGGCGGAGGGCTTTTCGATATTCAGCCCCCTCAGCTTGAAACCAAAATCGCCATTTTAAAGCGCAAGGCGTTTGAAAAGAAATGCCACGTTCCCGACGACGTTCTGCAATTTCTCGCGCAGGATTCGGGCGACGACGTGAGAACGCTTGAAGGCAGGCTGACGAAAGTTATCTTCGCCTCCAAGCTGCACGAAGAACCTATCTCCGTAACGCTTGCCAAGTCGGCTTTGAACGAAGCCGTATCCGAGGGCGGAAAGGAAGAAATCACGCCTCGTAGCATAATCGATGCGGTTACGGGTTACTACAAACTCGGAAAAAACGATATTGCAGGCAAGAGCAAGAAAAAAGAAATAGTCATTCCGAGGCAGGTCTGCTGTTATCTTATGTGCGAACTTCTCTCCCTCCCCCTTATTGCGATAGGCAAAGAATTGGGCGGAAGAGACCACACCACCATTTTGTATTCGCGCGACAAAGTCGAAGATATGTGCCGAGTCAACGACAAGATGGCAAAAGACGTAGACGACATTAAAAACATTATACTTAAAAAATAAGCATTGCCCGATTGTTTCGGGCAATATGTTTGTAGATAAGTTACTATTTGCCAGTGATTAGTGTTCCAAATAAAGTACGGTGCAAGGAAAACCACGCTTTTCCGCAGCACGACACAATTTGCGGCTCCGCCGCCTCAGTAGGTGAATGTTTGCGATTTCTATTATTGTGTGCTTTAGCTATCGCAAACAGAGGGCAACGCCCTCAATTTCACGAAAAAATTGAGGCGCATCTTAGCCGAAATTTTTTGTGAGACATATGATTAATTTTGTTGAAGGACAATTCGATATCGTAGTAATAGGCGCAGGGCACGCAGGCTGCGAGGCGGCGCTGTGTTCGGCGCGTATGAATTTAAAGACGGCTATGCTGACCTTAAACCTTGACAGCATAGCTTTTCTGGCGTGCAATCCCTCTATCGGCGGAACGGGCAAAGGGCATCTTGTAAGGGAAATAGACGCGCTCGGCGGAGAAATGGCGAAAAACGCCGACAAGACGGCAATTCAGATGCGGATACTTAACGAAGGCAAGGGCGAAGCCGTGCAGTCGCTCCGCTGTCAATGCGACAAAAACGCATACCACAGGGAAATGAAGCGAACACTCGAAAACTGCGAAAACCTGAGAATTATTCAGGGCGAAGCCGAAAAAATTATAACCGAAAACGGAAAAGTTACAGGCGTTTTAACGACCTACGGCGGTATACTTTACGCAAAGGCCGTGATAATTGCCACGGGCGTGTATTTAAACGCGGAAACCGTGACGGGCGAGCTCAGGCAGAAAAGCGGACCTTCGGGCTTTGCCGCGGCAACGCGTCTTACGCAAAGTCTTATAGATTTGGGCTATAAGATACGCCGTTTCAAGACGGGCACTCCTGCGCGGCTTGACAGAAGAACGGTAGACTTTGAAAAGTGCACCGTACAGTACGGCGAAGAGGGTGTTCCCTCCTTCTCCTTTCTCAACGGCAAAGCCAACGAAAACGTACGGGAATGTTATTTAACCTACACCAACGCCGAAACGCATAATATAATTCTTGACAACCTTGACCGCTCGCCCCTCTACAACGGAGAAATAAAATCCGCGGGACCGAGATACTGCCCCTCCATCGAGACAAAGGTGGTGCGCTTCAAGGACAAGGAACGGCATCAGCTTTTTTTAGAACCAGAGGGGCTTGACACAAACGAAATTTACGTTCAGGGTATGTCGTCCTCTATGCCGTTCGATATTCAGAGGGATATGTACCGCTCGGTCGAGGGGCTTGAAAACTCGGAAATTATGCGCTACGCTTACGCGATAGAGTACGACTGCATAGATACTTTGGACATATATCCCACTCTCGAATTCAAAAAGGTTGAAAACCTTTACACCGCAGGGCAGATAAACGGAACTTCGGGCTACGAAGAGGCCGCGGCGCAGGGGCTTATGGCAGGCTTGAACGCCGCTTTCAAGATAACGGGCAAGCCTCCTTTGATACTCGACAGAAGCGAGGCGTATATAGGCGTTTTAATAGACGACCTTGTAACCAAGGGCACGGAAGAGCCTTACCGCATAATGACTTCGCGTGCGGAATACAGAATAAATTTAAGGCAGGATACGGCGGATTTCCGACTTACGCCCAAAATCTTCGGCACTCCGCTTTTCACCGAAGAGAGAAAAGCCGTCTTCGAAAAGAGAAAAACGCTCTATGAAAATGCGCTCGAAGAGCTGAACAGGCGCGCTGATAAAGAAAAAACGCAGTCGTTTATAGAAACAAGCGCAAGTTTAACTTACGCCGACCTTATAAAAAGAGGTTTTAAGATAGAGGATATCAAAACACACTTCGGCGTATTTTCCGAATATCCTGCCGACGTTTTGAAAAGCGCGGAAACCACAATAAAATACGAGGGATATATAAAGAAGAACGAAGAGCAGATAAAACGAGCCAAAAAACTCGAAGAAAAGGCTATCCCTAAGGATATCGACTACGACGGAATAAAAGGTTTAAGGCTTGAAGCGAGAGAACAGTTGAAGCGCGTCCGCCCCCTCACGTTAGGTCAGGCGGGCAGAATTTACGGCGTAAACCCCGCCGACGTGACGGTTTTAATCGTGTGGCTTGCAACAACCTTACGCTGACGGCATATCTTTATTGCGTTGGCAACAGACTGTCTTTCCGCTAATCAAAAGTGAACCGCCCGAGCATTCTACGAACGCTCGGGCGGTTTTAATCGAACATACTTTCGGCGACGAGGCGCACGCCTACTTTTACTCCCTTTTTGAAATACAACTTCGTTGCAACATTAAACTCGTCTAATACTATATCTTCGAATTTCAGAAATTCTTTCAGCTGTTCTTCCGTTAGCTTTGCTTTCAACTTCTCCGCTATTCTGTTGCTTATCATTTCTATCTTTTCAAATTCTACGTCCGTCTCTATTTTCTTTCGCATATCGTCATCATAATATAAATTTTCTATTACCGACCGTTCCATTTGTCATTCCTCCTGTTTCAAACATTATATTCATATTATAGTCATAATTTAGACTATTGTCAACTAATTAACTATATATTATAATATAAATATGATAAGTTACAGACCGTTTTGGAAAACTCTTGAAGCGAGTAGCGAAACCACATACACTTTAATAAGTAAATACCATATAAGCAGTAGTACTATTGATCGACTAAGAAAGGGGTGCGGAATAAGCACGGCAAAAATAAACGATCTATGTAAAATTTTGCACTGCAAAGTTGAAGATATAATTGAATATGTGGAAGATTAAAACCCGAGCGCCCATAGAACGCTCGGGTTGTTTTTTATTTATTATTCAATCCGCCGAAAATATCGGTATCAGAGACGGTGTGGCTGTTTATAAGCTGATAGTACGGATCGGAAGAAAAGTCGCGCTGTTTTTTATACGTTCCGCCCAAAGCTTCGATAGCCATTAAAAGCTCTTTATATTCGATAAAGGAAATTCCCTCCTCGTCGATTTTATCCAACAGATATTCAAGTGCGCGCGGATCGCCGTAGCTTGCAAGATAGCTTGCGTGCAGAGGGATATTGTCTATATCGGAGCGGAACTCGTTTAAAAGAATTTTAAAAATCTTTTCGTCGGGAATTACCGTTCGGGACATTATTTCAAGCATATACTCCCGTTCCGCGCCTTTTTCATAGTTTTCGACCGCGTCCTTTATGACGAGGTCGGCTTTTTCCTTTATGCAGTCGGCAAGCCTGTCTTTAAAGTCGGCGTCTTCCTCGTTTAAAAGCATCTGCATATATTTGGCTATCGCCCTGTCGTCCGAGCCTATAAGATTGACGGCGTACTCCCTCTCGTCCGCACTTCCGTCTAAAAGAGGAATCAACAGCGAGACCGCGTCCCTGCCTTCTATCGCGTCGCAAAGGAAAGCGGAAACAGGCACATTCTGCTTTAAATGCGCCCTCAGAGCGGACACAAGCTCGGCATCGGTCATTGCCGAATAAAAGCCGTTCGGAGTATTGCCGACTGACTTTATATAGACGTCGCCGAACTGTTTATATAGTTTCGGGATAATATCTTCCAGCTGACTCTCGGAATATTTCCCTGCGTTCTTTTCAATAAAATCGGTTATTTTTTTGTCGAACATTCCGTCGAAATCGTAAAGCTTCATTTATACTCCGTAAAATTCAAGAATCTTTTTGCCGTCCGCATTAAAAAATTTTAAAATATCTTCGCGCTTTTTCAAACGCGGAAGCTTTACGCCGGCGTCGAGAAAAATAGCGGCTGAAAGCTCGCTTCTGTTTTTAAGGCTTTTAAGCTTATCCTCCGCCTCTAACTTATTATATAGGCGGTTGCAGGCGGAAGCAAAACCCAGACTTATTTTTTCACCGAATATTCCGAAGTGCGCCGCAAGATAGGCATAGCTGTCGACGAAAAGTTTTTTCTTCGTACGCGGAAGCTGCAAACGGTAAAATCTGACCGACTTGTTCATATTGCAGAAAACGATATTCCATTCGGCGTCATTATTTCTTTCGCCAAGCTCGGTAAGCACTTTTATTTTTGCGTTGTCTTCGATAAATGCGTTCAAAAGGAAGTCGGAAACTATATCGTCGTGACCGGTGCGCGAAGCGCAGATTGCGCCGAGCGTTTTTAATTCGGTATTGCCCGTACCCTCGCTTTCGTCAAAGCACCAGCGTATACACTGCGTCAGATCCACCGCTTCGCTCATTTCTTTTATATGTGAATCGGGAAGCGAGACCGTAGCCGCAAGGATTTTGAGCGTGCTTTCTCTCTCGCTCTGAGGCAGGCGGTAAAAGTAGCCGATGTCTATCTTTTCGTTTTTTCTGACGGCGATTTTTATTTTCTGTCTGAAATACTCCGCCGTGACCGCGTAGGGATTGAGTATCAGCATTTTATCGAAAACGGTAAGGCACTTTTCGTATTTACCGCAGTTATAGGCGGAAACCGCCGTAAAGAACAGCACCGAGCTGTCGTACGGGTTTTCCTCCTCCAATTTCAAAAACAAACCGTAAGCTTCTTCGTGCATTCCGTTTTCACAGCACACGGTGGCTATTTTGAAAAGTTCGTCGTTGTTTTTGGGTTTGAGTCTGAGAATTTTTTTCGCATATTCTTTGCTTTCTTCCCTTTTACCCTGTTCGGTCTTGACCGCCGCAAGCGTAGCCAAAGCCTGTATATCGTCGGGAAAAAGTTCCAAAATTTTAAAGCACTCCTGCTCTGCGACGTCGGCTCTGTCCGAAAGCATATACGTCATAGCCATTAAATTGCGCGCGGGGGCGTAAGCCTTGTTGCGCCTGTCGACCTTTTCAAACTCTTTCAAAGCCTTGTCGAACTCGTTGCTCTTTATAAAGTCGACGCCCTTTGAAAGTACCTCTGAATAATCGGCAAGTTCGGGGGGATAGACGAATTTCAAAGGGTTTTTAATTTCGTGCAGAAAACCGCCCAAGATGTCCTTGCGCATTTCGTCCGGAATTTCTTCGCCCGAAAGCGAAAGTACTTTATCGTAATAAAACGCCGAAAAATGCTCGTCGCCGAGGTTCATAAACCCGACTGCCAGTCCCTCGTACGCGTCGAAAAGGTCTTCCTCGTCCAAGTCGTCGCTGAGCGCAATGAATTTGAACCACTCGTTTACGGAGCGTTCGTAAAGTCCCAGATCGTCGAAAATCTGAGCGTACAGCATATGAACGTACGCCTCGTCGCCGTTGCGCTCCGCATTTTTATTGAGAATTTTCAGCGCGCCCAGATAGTCGCGGCTGTCTATTAAGTTTTCCGCGGTCTGAACCAGACGGTCAGCGCTCAAATCAAAACTTACGCTTTTATTCATAATTAAAACAGTTTGTCAACGTCGTCCTTAGTAAAGACGTAATCGGTGTTGCAGTAATGGCAGTGCGCCTTTACCGCGCCCTCTTCTTCTATAATTTTGTAAAGCTCTTCTTTTCCGAGAGAGAGAATGACCCGTTCGAGTTTTTCCCTCGAACAGCTGCACTTATATTCGGGGAAATACTCATAAGTATATTCTGCCTCTTTGCCGAAAAATTTTTCCATAATTTTATCGGCGCCGAGCTTTTCGATAACGGAGGCAACGTCAACAAACGCCTGCATCTGCTCTTCGGCTCTGTCCATATTTTCCTCCGAACAGCCGGGCAGAAGCTGCATAATAACTCCGCCTGCCGAGACGCATTTTCCGTTCTCTATTTCAGCGTCGACAGCCACAGCCGTTTCGACCTGTTCGCTGATATGGAAATACTGCATAAGATTTTCCGAAACGCTGTCGCCTTTGAGTTCGCTTGCGCCGACAAACGGGCGGAAAAAGCCGTCCTCTTTGACGACGGTAAGATATCCGCCGTTGAGTCTGCCGCCGCACGAACCGTCTATATAGCCCCTTATGTGCAGATTTTTATCGCCCGAAACACTTGCCGTACCGCATTCTCCGCCTGCCTTGACGGTTATCGAAACAGCGCCTTTTTCGCTTTTGAGACAGCCTGCCATAAAGGCCGCGGCCGTTAAAAGGCAGCCGAAAGTTTTTGCTGCGTCGCCGTCGAGAGAGTGTATTTTTATAGCGTCGTTTACAAGTTCGGTCGTTTCAAGCACCGAAAGAGAAACCTGCTTGTCGTAAATCAAAGCTTTATATAATTTATTCATAGCCGTATGCAGATAAAATTTATCCTGTCCTTTTTGTCTTTGCCGAGGTGTCCCGCGCTCTCCGCGGAAAATCCCGAAGCTTTCAGCGCGGAAAGAATTTCGTCCTCTTCATAGATATACTGAATATGTCTTTCGTCGAAGCGGTTGTAGTTATTGTCCTTGCCTTTTTCAAAAAAAGTCAGATCCATAATAACCTTGTCGCCATCGACGGAATTGAACCACATATACGAGATATCGTCCCTGTCCTCCGCAAAGACGTTGTTCCCGACCACGGTTTTAAGCTTTTCCGACGAACTGATATCGAAGATGAAAACTCCGCCTTTTTTAAGACAGTTATAAACGTGTGAAAACGCCTTTGTAAGTTTGTCTTTCGGAACGTAATTGATACAGTCGTTGACGGCTATGCAGAAATCGACTTTGCCGTTAATAGTTAGTTTGGTAATATCGCCGAGTAAAAATTCTGCTTTAACGCCCTCTTTTAAGGCGAGCGTCTTTGCGGTATCGAGCATCTGCGGTGAAATATCCACGCCCCTGACAGAGAATCCCTCTTTGATAAAAGCGCGCGTAAAATAGCCGTTTCCGCATCCGATATCAAGCCCCGACAGCCCCGAAGCACGCGTTTTTACAAGGTCAATTAAATACTGCGACCATTGTCCATAGTCGCAGTCATCGTTCAGATATTCAAACCACCTGCCGAGCGCAGAGTAAGAATTTGCCATTATTTTTTCCTATTTCAAAAGATTTTCAGAGCTGATCTTTTTCTTTTTGCCCTTCTTCTTGCCGTCCTCTTTGAGAGCCTTTTCACGTTCAGCGAACAGTGCGTTGTATTCCTTGTACACGGCGTCGTTTTTATGCTCGTTTTCGTACGCGGAAATATTTTCGCTGAGCTTTGCGCGCTCCTCTTTTACTTCGCTTAAATTTTTACGCGTGAAAGTTGCCGAAAGCGGTTTTATTGCAGGTTCGGACTGTATGGGAAGAATGGGTTTGCAGATAAGCTCGCTTCTGCCCGAAGCCAGAAGCTCCATTGCGACGCGCTTGGATTCCTCTATCTCATCCGCCTTGACCTGCTCGGGCGTTCTCTTTGCCTTCGCTTCTTCTTCGGCTTTTTTGAGGTTGGGCGTGACGTATAAATCGAACACCCACTGCGTATAGCTCATCCACACAAGCAGGATAAAAGAGAAGCCTATGAAGATAAATATGATATACGCGAATATTTTAATGAACGAAACGGAGAGACCTATAACGAATATCCACACAGGTATGAGCGACATACCTGCAAAGAAGACAGTCTGAACAGGGCTTCCGACCATAAGCACGAAAGCATTTTTCAGAAGCTGGCCGACTTTGAGCTTGTAGCTCACTCCCGTTGCTATAAGCCAGGCGCAGTAAACACCGACCAGCACGGTTGCAATTATTATAAACACATAAGCCGTAGTCGCGCCCGCAACGGAACCGCCCTTTGCGCCCGTAAGGTCGCGCCAGTCGCCGATAATAACGCAGGCGAAATAGAACGTCAGAAATACCATTAACGGCGCGGCGACGTTGAGGTAGCCGATTTTGACGCCGTGGAAAAAACTTTTCAAAGAGAATTTGCCGTGGGAGTTCAAAAGGCGCTTCATAGAATACGCGCCGCCCGCAATTCCGACCGAAGCGATAAGCCCTGCGGCGATCAGAAGTCCGTAAAACAGCAGATCCGCCGAAAGATATATACTTTCGTTTAGTCCCTGAGTGCCGGGGTAAGCAGGATAGCCTATGCCCGTGTTTGCGTTGAATGGATACTGATAGCCGAGACCGCTTATATAAATGGTGCGTATGAACAGCAAAGCTATTGCAGGAACGAAGAACAAAAGCACGAAAATATTGTTTAATACGATTTTTCCGAAGTTGCTTTTGAATACGCCCCAGGTATCGCCCCACCTTCCGCCAGTAGCGGCGGTTCTCGTATAATCGTCGGCAATTTCGTTGCCTTCGAGATTAGTTACCGTAAAAGCCATTTTTATAAACCTTAAAATATTACTTCAATTTATTTTAACATAGCTTGAAAAATTTTACAACTGTTTTAAGGCTTAAAATAGCCGTCTTTCAGGGCAGGAATACAATTGTCCGGCGAAATGTTTCAGATAAACTGTTACAGAGCAGGCTCGGCTTCAAATAATGCAGGCGGAGGCAACGTAAGCTCTGTGCACTGGAATACGGCCGTCAACTATTCGTGGAATCCCGGAAAATAATATAAAGCGAACCGAAGCTCGGTTCGCTTTATATTATTGCATTATTCTATTTCAAATTTTCCTTTGCGGTGGCAAGCATAAGTTTAATTCTGTTTTCCTGATTGACCTGCGTTGCCGAAGGGTCGTAGTCGACAGCGACGATATTCTCGTCCGAATAGAGATTTTTCAGCGTTCTTATTACGCCTTTGCCTGCTATGTGATTCGGAAGGCATCCGAACGGCTGAGCGCACACAACGTTTTTTACGCCCGTTTCGGCAAGCGCCGCCATTTCCGCGGGAATAAGCCAGCCCTCGCCCATCTTTACGCCCTGATTTATCACCTTGTCGGCGCAGGCTCTCAAATGCCCGAAGTCGTGAACGGGCTCGAACGTACCCTCTTTTCTGAATATTTTTATTATCTGCTTCTGCATACGGTGAACGTATTTATATACGATGGAATAAACGAACGCCGTCGCTTTGCTGTGACCGTAAAGCTTATAATCGTTTATAACGTTGACTACGCAGTATAAAAGAAAGTCCAACAGCGCAGGAACAACGGGCTCGCACCCCTCTTCCAGCAAAAACTTTTCAAGACCGTTGTTGCCGAGCGACGAATACTTGACGTAGATTTCGCCGACGACGCCGACCTTTATTTTCCTTTCGTCCGTGCGCGGAACGGAAGCAAAAATTTCTATTATCTTTTTATTGATTTGTTTATATTTTCTGTAACCGCGGTGTGCGAACTTGTCCACTATAAAATCGACAGCCCGCTGTCTTGCCCTGTCCGCCGAGCCCTTTTCCTTTTCGTAAGGCTTGGTCTGGTTATAGCACCACATAACGGTATCGCCGTAAATGAAACAGTACGCAAGGCGCAGGAACATTCTCAGCGAGATGTTTAAAGAACTTTCCTTTTCAAGGTTGGAAAAATTGACGGAAACTACGGGGACCTGTTTAAATTCGGAATTGAGCGCCTTTTTTATCAGCGAAATGTAATTCGAGGCGCGGCAGCCTCCGCCCGTCTGCGTGATGAGAACCGCCGTTTTGTCAAGATCGTACTTACCGCTTTTCAGCGCGTTTATATACTGACCGACAACGCACAGACAGGGATAGCACGTATCGTTATGAACGTGCTTTAAGCCCTCGTTTATTACCTCTTTGCTTTCGTTGTGCAGAATTTCGATGTCGAAGCCGTCCGACTTCAACACTTTTTCGATTATCTGAAAGTGCCACGGAAGCATATTCGGTACAAGAATTTTATGCGTTTTTTTCATATCCGCCGTCCAGCGCGGATATTTGTCAGTGTAATCGGTAACTTTTTTCATAGCTGTATTTTAATCATAAGATTAGTTTAAACTGAGGAGTTGCGAGCAACCGCACAGAAACTCTAAACTGCGGAGTTACAAGCAAGAGCAGGAAACTGCGCAAAACGCAAGGGAGCTTACTCAAAGGTAAGTGACCGAAGCGGTGCGTAAAGTTGACGAACTATTGCGCAGTAAATACGCAGTTTAATTTATTGCGGCGAGCATACTGCGGAGACGGATTTTCACTACGCCCAAGTTATTGATTTCGTCTATCTTTATCTGGGTGTAAAGTTTACCGTTCTTTTCCAGAATCGCGCGCACTTCGTCGGCGGTAATGGCGTCAAGTCCGCATCCGAAAGAAACGAGCTGAACCAAATTAACGTTTTTTCGTTTTGCGGCGAAGTCTGCGGCTCTGTACAGTCTTGCGTGATAAGTCCACTGATTGAGCACGTTTACCTTTACTAAATCTCCCTTTTCGAAAACACTGTCTTCGGAGAGCACGGCAATATTCAAAGAAGTTAAAAGTTTGTTTATGCCGTGGTTGATTTCGTTGTCGAGGTGGTACGGTCTGCCGGCAAGAATTATGACCTGCTTCCCCTCCTCTTCCGCTCTTTTCAGAATTTCGTCGGCTTTCGCCCTGACGTCAGACTGATAATCTTCAAGGCGTTTGAAGCCCTCTTTCAGCGCGCTCTTCACTGCGTTTTTTTTAACGCCGTACTTTTTCAAAGATGAATACAGTTTCAAAACCGTACTCTTTTCCATATTCGGATCGATGTACGGCATCAGGAAATTTTCGTCCGTCAGCCTCTCATTGTTGGCTTTCAAAAGCTCGGGATAATACGCGACGACGGGACAGTTATAGTGATTTACAGAACACTGTTCGTCTAAATTATAGCTCTCGCAGGGCAGAAAAATGAAGTCGGCACCCCTATCCAACAGACTTTCTATATGACCGTGCATCAACTTCGCAGGATAGCACGCGGTGTCCGAAGCGACGGTATGCTGACCCTTGAAATAGAGCTGTCTGGAAGATTTTTCCGACAGCACCACCTCAAAACCGAGGCTTTCGAAAAAGCCCGACCACAGCGGAAGCTGTTCGTACATTCCGAGCTGTAACGGAAGTCCTACTTTGATTTTTCCCTTTACACCGTTTATGCACTTTAAAAGCCGTTCCTGCTTATATGTATATATGTCCGAATCGGAATCGGCAGGTTTGAGCCCTGCGCCCTTTTCGCATTTATTGCCTGAAATAAACTTTCTTCCGTCGCCGAAGGAAACGACGTTTATATTACAGTTGGAAGTGCAGCCGCGGCAGTTTGCCGACTTTGAAGAATACGCAAACTCTTTCAGCTCCTTATCGGACAAAAGAGCGGTCGTACCGTCGGTTTTTTCCATTGCGTACAGCGCCGCGCCGAACGCGCCCATAAGCGCCGAAATACCAGGGCGTATTACGTTTTTACCCGTCTCCTTTTCAAATGCGCGCAATACTGCGTCGTTTAAAAACGTTCCGCCCTGAACGACTATATTTTCGCCAAGTTCGTCCGCATTAGAAGCTCTGATAACTTTATATATAGCGTTTTTGACTATCGACGAGGAAAGTCCTGCCGAGATATCGTCGACGCCTGCGCCCTCTTTCTGCGCCTGTTTTACCGCGCTGTTCATAAACACGGTGCAGCGCGAGCCAAGCTCTACGGGACGCTTTGCGTAAAGTCCCTGCAACGCAAATTTGTCGATTTCCATTCCCATCGCTTTCGCAAAGGTCTGAATAAACGATCCGCAGCCCGACGAGCAAGCTTCGTTGAGCATTATGGAATCTATCGCGCCGTTCTTTATTTTAAAACATTTTATATCCTGACCGCCGATATCTATGATAAAATCGACGTTCGGGTTGAAGTGCATTGCCGCTTTGAAGTGCGCTACGGTTTCGACTATGCCGAAGTCGGCTTTAATCGCGCTCTTTATCAAATCTTCGCCGTAGCCCGTAACCGCGCTCGATCTTATGTTGAGCCTGCCGTCGGAAATACGGTATATTTCACGGAGTTTATCGATGATAACGTCGAGAGGCTGACCGTTGTTCGACTGATAATGCGAATACAGAATACGGCAATCGGGTGTTATCAAGATAAGTTTCGTCGTCGTCGAGCCAGAATCTATACCGAGATAACAATCGCCTTTGTACGACTGAATATCGGCAAACTGCAAATCGGTTGCGCGATGGCGTCTGACGAATTCGCTGTATTCTTCTTTGCTTGAAAACAGCGGTTCGCCCGTAGCGATGTCGTCGCTTATTTTAACGCCTTCGACGGCTTCGATTATTTTTTCTATGCTCTGCTCTCTTACGCCTTCGGAGGCAAGAGCGGAGCCTATCGCCATAAAGCAGGGAGCGTCTTCGGGGAAAACCGCGTTCTCCTCGGACAAATTCAAAGTCGTTTTAAAAGCTTTGCGCAGTCCCTTTAAAAAGTGCAGAGGTCCGCCGAGAAAAAGGACTTTTCCTTTTATGCGCCTGCCCTGAGCAAGTCCCGAAACGGTCTGATCGACCACCGCCTGAAAAATAGAAGCCGCTATGTCTTCTTTTTTCGCGCCCTGATTTAAAAGAGGCTGAACGTCTGATTTCGCAAACACTCCGCATCGGGAAGCGATAGGATAAGTTTTTTCGGCGTTTAACGCGTATTCGTCCATCTGCGGTACGGTGATATTCAGAAGGGTCGCCATCTGGTCGATAAACGCACCCGTTCCGCCTGCACAGCTTCCGTTCATACGCTGTTCTGTTCCGCCGGTGATAAATATGATTTTCGCGTCCTCTCCGCCGAGTTCGACAGCCGCGTCCGCGTCGGGATAAAACCTTCTGATAGCGATAAAGGCAGATTGAACTTCCTGTACGAAATTCAGTCCGCTTTTTTCGGATAATCCCAGACCTGCGCTGCCGGTTATGCTCACGCGAAAATCCCCGCCGATTTGACGGCGGACGTTTTCAAGTTCTGCTAAAACCGTCTCCTTTACGCGCGCAAAATGCCTGACGTAGGATTTGTATAAAATTTTCTCTCCGTCGAGAACTACCGCTTTAACGGTAGTCGAACCGACGTCTATCCCTAAAAGTTTTGTCATATGTTTTTTCGGCATTTTTTTGTATTATATCACTTTAATACTGATTTTTCAAATTTATTTATATGAAAAATATGTAAATAAGAAATTTTACGTTAAATTCATATACTTATTTTTAGTCGCCATACCGCCGCGGATGTGCCGTTCGGAAAGATTTTTATTGAGAACCCTTCTTACTTTTTTAAATAGCTGCCCGTCGATATTTTTCAACCGCTCGGTTACATCTTTATGTACGGTAGACTTGGAAATGTCGAAATGAGAGGCGCAGGCCCGCACCGTCGT
>CAJTXM010000014.1 GCA_910583545.1 uncultured Christensenella sp.
AGTCATTCTAAATGTCAATATATAAATATGCTAAATTTTAACAAAAATTGTTTAACGCAAACATATCGGTTGGAACAAAGCCAAACGGGGCGGCAAAGCCGCCCCGTTTTTTATTGCTTGAGTATTTAAATTTAATGTTATTTTACTGCACAAGATTCAACGTAGCACCGACAGCATCAAATCCACTATTTGAAACTGCTGTACTTGAAGATAAAACTTTCATTGTTTTATTTTCATTGCTTAACTGAAATACCAAAGTTTTATCGCTACTATCTTTTAAAGTAAGCACTCCGCTTTCAACTGTTCCACTTATAAAAGTGAAAGTTACATTTGAATATTGCCCTTTGAAAGTAAGTGTTCCTGTTATACTTGAAGAATCATCAAATGTGATTACCACATTTGCTTCACCTTCATCCCAGCTATTATAATGTTCCCCTTGATATATCAACCCAGCAAACGCGCTCTTGCTGAGGAACACCTTATTATCTACGTCTATGCCGTAATTTATTGCGGTGTCGCCGTCATAAATAGTAATCTGCGTTCCGTCTATAACGTAAGTTTTATTATCGCCTGCGCCACCCAAGCCGTCAAGCGTAATTGTGGTCGTGCCGTCGGGCAAGGTATAAGTACCCGCATAGCCGTCCTGAACGAATGCAAACGTATTTGCAGCTTTGTCAAGAGTAATTACGTGCATTTGATTATTGTGAGTAAAAATAAGTTTACCGTCGACTGCCGTATAAGCGTCGGCAACGGTGCTGTCGCCTACGGTTAAAGACCCTCCGCCGTCAATGACGATAGTAATATCGTTTGAAGTATACGTGCCCTGATAACCGTCGAGAGGAACAATATGTCCGTCCTTCATAACGGCAATATCCGTACCCGACGAATCTTTTACGATATGATTTGTCACGTTGCACTTCGTAACGTCAATATCTCCCCAGCTTACGCCAACGTGAATAACGTTGTTATAGCCGAATATATTGACGTCGGGTTTCGATTCGTCGACAAAATGAACTGTTGCCCAGAATACGTACGGTCCGTCGCCTTTCATACCCGAATAATCTACCGATTTTACTAATTCGGTATTAAAGAATATCAGCGTATCGTTATTGACAGAAGTATTACTTGCGGTCCAGGCGTACCATACGACGCCGACAGATTTATCGACGTAGGCGTATCTTCCGACATTGATTGCTCCGCTCGTCTTTGCACTGTCTTCTTCGCTTAACTTGCCGTCCGAAAGCTGTTTTCCGCTATAAGCGCCTAACGCCGTCAAATTGAAACTATAGGAAAGACTTGCTATGGTTTTAGTTCCGCTTTCATTTGCATTGTACAAATTCCAACCCTTATAACTGCCCATCATAGCGGCAGGCACAACCCATTTAGCTGTCAATTCAACGTTTTCAGTGGGAGTAATTTTGGTAGTAAGCTGAGTATCGTCGTCTACGTACCAACCGATATGCAGTAAGCCTTCCTCTTCGAGAACGGGCAATTCGAATTCCACCTCTGCAAAAACAACGTCATCGGCTTTTTCACCGTAAGCTGTGATATAAGATACTGTAACCTTGTTTTCGGTTGTGGTATATGTCTTATTTTCGGATTCGATATTCAGCACGTAATTCTCAACGGTTTTACTACCGTCTTTGACGAGCATTGTATAGCCTCCGCCGTCTTTTTCCGAATAAGTACCCGTCTTTTCGCCCCAAACGAACGTGCCCAATCCGCTTAAAACGAGGTCGTCTTTGCCTTCGCAGGTATACGTTCCCTCGTTGCCGTCAAACTCTTTCATCGTCGAACCGTCGTAGCCGAATTTGCCGATAAGCGTAGTTCCGTCGGAAGCGTAAACGTACAGAAAAGCAGCTTTATAACAGTTTAACGCCTCAACGTCCTCTCCGTCCGCATCCGCCGACTTGAACGAAACGTTAAAATAGGCTTTGTCTTTGTAAACAAATGCGTTTACGGTTTTTTCGACAGTATTCGTTTCCGTATTCGTAAACGTTATCTTATAAGCGATTGTCGTTGTATTCCAAAACGACATATCCGCCGAAACTTTTAAGTTTTGACCGATAGTACTCGTGTCGTCGGTATACTCGCCAACTTTTACACCAACGTACATATCGTTCTTTTCAAATCTGTCGTAATCGTGACTATTATAATTAATTATGAAAATTCCCGAATCATTATCAAAATAGCCGAATTTATATTTTCCGTCAGAGCCTATTGCTTTAAATACGCCCGTATCGGAGTCAAAGTCAGCAGTACCGTTTGAAGTAATAGCAGACATTTTAGCGTTTGCGTTGATAGTCAGCTTGGAATTTAAAGAAGCAGCCGTTTTTGTGCCAGTCGTACCGCTCGTATTGTAAACGTTTCCGTATAAATAACTGCCGTACATTTCAAACTTCTGCCACTTTGCATAGACAGCAACAGGAGCGTCTACTGTCGTTTCGCCGGGTATCCACTCGTTGCCTGCCGTGCAAGCGGAGTCGGTGAACCAGCCCCTGAAGAATAACGCATCGTCTACGCTATTTAAAGGCTCGTCTGTCATTTCAAGAGGCATACCCTTAGCTGCGTCTACCGTCTTGAATACGGAAGTATCCCCTTCGCCGAAGTTATTCATAAACGTAACTGAGATTGCATCGCGCCAGTCTGCGTAAATTTCGGTTGCTTCGGTTATAGTTATGGAAGTGATAACTTCGTCTGATAAGTCAGAAAGCGCGTGCCAACCTACAAACACTTTACCAACCTTAGGCGTGGGATCTTCAAGCGCGTAAGGAATTTTTGTATTTATAGATACGACTTCCCCGTCCATAGTAAGGTTTGCCATTTCCTTGATAATGCTTGCAATGATTTCGCTGTCAAACGTTACAACGAAGTGCGCTGTACGCGCTTTTTCTTCATTGAGTTCGAAAGCCGAAATCTTATTTTCGTCTATAACCTCATATTCGTAGGTTTTGGTACCGTCGGTCATATTGCCTATGCCGTCTATAAGGTATTCGGCAGTTTCGAAAGTATACTTGCCGTAGAACGAGTCGAGTAATTTAACTTCCGCATTGTTTGCGCCTAAGTTTGCGCTTGTCGTGCCGAGCGCGGTAATTATATTACCGTTTTGTTTAACGACGAGAGTTTTGCCGTTTAGTACGTCTGCGTGTTCGACTTTTTCGCCTAAATGATTTTCAAGCGTAACGTCCGTATAAATCTTGTTGCCGTAGATAAGCATAAGCTTTTCGTTGCCGTCAACCGAATATTTAACGACGCGCGTCTTGCCTTCCGTATAACCGCCCAAAGCATTGAAATCAATACCTTTATTGCCATCTTCCGCAAATTCAACGTTTTCGCCGTTTGTCAGCAAGAAATTAGAACCGCCGATTTCCGTATCTGAGTTATACCAATCTTGCATAATCAAAATACGGGTTGCGTGATCCTCCGAAGCATAAAAGAACACCTTAATATTGACAGTTTTATTATCTTTTAACGTGCTCCATATGAGAGTCTGGGCTTCTGCATCGTAACTTTTTACCTTTGCAGTAAAATTCCTTTGACTTGTGCTAAAGTTTCCCCAGCGAGTTTCGCCCGTGACATTGCCGTCTTTGTCGATGGTAATGTGCGCTTCGGTATCGTAAGTACCGCTGGCGCCGTTGTACTCACCGTAATAAACGGGAAGAGCGGTCCACTTGCCGTAAACTACAATTCCGTCGTCGCCTGCGCTGAGCTCGGTTTCGGCGTTAATCTGCATTTCTCCGCTGTCTGTGTTGACAAACCAACCGTCGAATGAACGCCAGTTGTCCAAATCTATATCGTGATCGGGCAAGAATTTGCCGATTATTTCGCCATCGCCGAAGTACACAGCCGTGCCAGCGTCGTCGGCGTCGGTTTTAAGCGTAAACGAGTGCTTCTGCGACCATTTGGCATAGAAGTCGATGCTGTAAATATGTACGGGAACGTAATTGCCGTCCTTGTCGAGTTCAACGGGGGTTTTGCAGTCTTTATCCAGATACCAGCCCATAAACATCTTTTCATTATTTAAAGGAACGGGAAGCTTGAAGGGAACTGTTTTGCTGACGCTGAGTTCATAATTTCCGTCTTCGTTGACCGTGCCGAGTCCGTCGGTATCGGAAACTTCCACACCGTTCAAATTAAAGACGATGCGTACATTCTCTTTCATACCGGTGACTTTGCCGTCGTTATCGAAAGCAAATACAAAATAATCTTTGCCGATTACCGTGCTTATATTTTCTCTGCCGAAACCGTCAACGCGCTCGTACTTATAAGCCGAAGATTTTTTGTCCCCGTTGCGGAAAGTGCAGTCTATTGCGCCTGCGCCGTTGACAACTATCTTATTGATGTCACAATTCTTAACTTCGTACTCTCCTTCGAAGCCGTCGCAGACCTGCCATCTTTCGGTTGAAGTGTTATACCCGAAGTTTTCAACCTTATTGCCGTCGGCGTCTTTAACGAAAAGATTTGTATAACCGTCCATTACGGAAAGGTCTGACGCCGTACCGTCCAAATCGGTGAATTTTACGTTGAAAGTAACTGCGCCTTCGTTTACGCATATTCCGATAGTTTTGCCGTCGGCGTAATTATATTCAACTGCAAACACAGTGTCGTTACCGACAGTAATCGTAGCGGCTTTACCGTCTTTTTTTGCAAAATTCGCATTGAAAATCACACTATCTGTTACGTTATCGTTTTCGTCCAAAATATCCTTATGAACTTCTCTTGTATCGTAATAAGGTGTAAATATCTTTATATCCGTCGAGGAATAAATTAAAACGATAATTTTAGTTTCCGCATCGTAATAAGCGGGATAAACTTCGCCGTCAATGATAAAATCTATCTCGCCGTTTAAAACTTCGGGATTTTTGGAGTTAATCACAACTTTGCCGTTTACGGGGTACGTTGTACCTGTAGCCGTGTTTTTATCAAGCGGAAGAATGGGACCGCCGTAAAGGTTATCACACGTTCTTGATAACAGTTTCCCCTCGGAATCAATATAGTAGCCGAAGCAATAATAATCTACGTCGTCATAGGGTGCGGGTTTTTTGTCGTCCGCAACCTTCTTTATTTCCAAGCCGTATTCGGAGTTGGTGTAAGTATCAGTCGAGCCTGAATTGTAGTTTGCGGCGGTGTGCGACTTTGTCCAGAACGCGTCCGTCAATTCGGGCAACTCTTTGGTTTCAACTGCCGTTTCGTCCTCGGCGCAGTCCTTGAGCGTACAGGTGCGCGTTGCCGTGCCCTTTGAGGTTGCAGTCGGCTCTTGCGTGATTTCCCACGCGCCGAAAGTGTGCGCAAGTTTGGGGACGGTTACTCCCTCAACCTTTATTCCGTACTCTGCGTTTGCAAAATCGGCAATACCTGCCGTCTGGTGCGTTGCAGGCTCGGTTTCCGTCTTAATCCAGAACGACGTGTCGCTGAGCGCGGGAACGTCCTCTTCTTCGACGTGACCGCAAGCAGAATCCGAGCAGGTGCGCTGGATTTTTCCGCCTGCCGTAAGCGTGGGCTGTCCGCCGACGAAAGTCCAGTCTCCGTAAACGTGGGCGTCCTCAGACTTGGAAACGGGAACGGTAACTTCGCCGTACTCAGCCGAAGTGTAAACGTTTTTGCCGTCCTCGGTATGAGTGGGAGCCTGTGATTTTTCCG
The DNA here is from genome assembly GCA_910583545.1 of uncultured Christensenella sp. Classification (GTDB taxonomy): domain Bacteria; phylum Bacillota; class Clostridia; order Christensenellales; family Borkfalkiaceae; genus Coproplasma. The sequence continues at coordinate 5,641 of CAJTXM010000014.1, forward strand.
CATCCAAAGTCCAGACAGAAGTGTCGGTCAGAACGGGGACGTCGGTCTTGGTTTCGGTGTGGTCGCCGTTTGCTCCGCAGACGCGCACTGCTTCGCCCCTTTCCGTCTCTGTGGGTTTTTTGGTGAGCGTCCATTTGCCGTAACTGTGAACGTCTGCGTCTACGGCAAGAGTGACAATAACCGTGCCGTAATCGGCGGAAGTAAATTCGCGCTTACCCTCAGCGGAGCAAGTGGGGTCTACCTTGACGGTCAGATTTTCAGTCCAGACGGAAGTATCGGTAAGAACGGGAACGTCCTTTTCCTCTTTTCCGCCGTCGTTATCTTTGCAATAGCGTTCTGCTTTTCCGCCTGCCGTGAGCGTAGGATCGGTGATAAGCGTCCATTTGCCGTAGCTGTGAGTATGTTCGCCGTCCTTGTCACACGCCGTAAGCGACGCGCCGGCCGCGCCGATAGTCATTACCGACAGCACAGCCAAGGCTGTTTTTGCGATGTTGCGTTTTTTCATAAAAACTCCTTTAATATTTTTTCTACCTTTTACACTGAACCGAATACGGTGCCTGCCGCAAAATAGCCGTGCGAGGAAGCAGATATCCCCGTTTTCGAGCACGTTATAGCGCTCAGTCCTACCGCGTCGGTAAAGGTAAACTCTATCTGTTTGCCGTTCACCGTTACGGTGATTTTGTTGCCTGCAACCGTAAACGTTCCTGCCGTTCCCTCACCGGTCGCATATTCGGGATTATATTTGTCTTTACACTCTTCGTCGTGCTCGGCGGAAGAGGATTTTATAATAACTTTTCCGTTTTCCGAAAACTCGAAAACGGTCTTTGCTCTGTAAGGGTAGTCCTCGTAATCGCAAACGAAAGTGAACGTAGCTTCGAAAGATTTCCCTGCAAGAAGCGACTCGTCGAGCGCAATGTCGCTCTCTTTAAAGGTCTTTTCGGCAAAGTCTAAATCGTAAACTTTCGTTTCCGTGCCGAAAAGTACCGTCACGCTGTTTGAATAGAATTCGTAAGAGCCTGTTTTCAAGCCGAGAACAGCCGTTCCGAAGCCGTCGAGCACGAGAATTTCGCCGTCAGCGCCCGAATATGTTCCCCTCACTCTGTCGGACAGGATAAGTCCGCTTGAAGCTCCGCTCCACTCCTTAACCTTTACAACGGCCGTTTTTTCGCCGTAAACGACTTCGAGAATCGAGCCGAGAGTGTTTACGTCGCCCGTAAGAGCCGTAACCGAAGCCGTTTCACCCAGCGCCGTCGGCGCAGACGCGGCGGCGTAAACGGTAATTCCGCCTGCCGTTATAGCTCTGAGAGTAAAGCCCTCCGTTCCGCACGCCTTTGCCGATCCCGTTGTAAAGTAGTCCGTAAACGTTACAGATCCTCGCGCCGTGGCTTTTATAATTCCGTCGGCGACGTATTCGCCCGTAAGAGTTATGGCTCCGCGTTCGGTCTGTGCCGAAGCCGTGAACGTATTACCGCTGAGCACCGCGTTTCCGTTAAAGCTTATGCCCTGAAATACTCCGTAAATTCTGCCGTATTCGTCCAGTCTCAGCGACGAGCCGGAATTGATTGCTCCCGTCGTGTAATTGCCGACGAGTTTTTCACCGCTGTACACGCTGTCGAGTATCTGAACCGCGTAGTACGAAGATTTTATCGCACCGCCTACGGGGATATTTATTATCAGCTGATAGAAACCTGCTCTTGCAAACTGAATTTTCGAAGTATCGACGTACCTGACGTCAAAGCCTTCTATCTTGCTCTCCATCTGAGTCTGGGAAAGCGCGCCGTCCTTAGTCACTATCGAAAGCCCTTCGAAAAGCTCTTTTTTGCCGGAGCCTTTGCCCAGAACGAAGTTGTTTACCGAAACTATCGCGCCGTCCTCAATTAAAACGTTTACAAAGCTTCTGCCGACGAGGTTTTCAGCGTCCGCCATTTCCCTTAGCGTCAAAACGTTTTTATAATCGGAAAACATCAGCTTCGCGGTTTTGCCGTGCGTGAAAGTCGGTTCGGGGTTGATATAAGTTATAGTTACGTTGTTTCCGTTTTTGACGTATGAAAACGCAGTGGTCATATACTTGCTTTCCGTGTCGAACCACATTTCACCCGTGCCGTAGCCGTCGAAGAAGAAAGCCGTGTTCCCGTAAACGTATCTGCCGAAAAGATCGTCCTTTTCATCCACGGTGAAGGTTTTATTGTCCTTATCCAGACGGAACAGATACGACATAGGCGTATTTTCGCCGTCGTAAAACTTGTTGTAAACGAGCCAGGTGTTTTCCGCGTAGTCCGCACCGCCGTTTTTGAGAGTTGACTGTTCGCTTTTGATTATGTCAAAGACGGTCTTTCCGTCGATTTTAAGAGTTACCCTGTCCGCCGCACTGACCGCGAACGAGGCTTCTTTTCCGTCGATAAAGCCCTTAAAGGTCATCCCCGCATAAGGCGAAGCTACAGTGCCTTCCTTGTTGATAATGCCCTTATAATCGTTCGACATAGTGAACGAATACGTTTCGCCGCCGAACTGAACCGAGGAGACAATACCCGTATTCTGCGTGAAATCGGGCGCGAACACAGCGTAATCGAAAATTTCCTCCGCGTAGAAAGTATCGGCTGAGTACTTGTTTATAAATTGAGTTTTAATGCCGTACCATAACGAAGAGCCGTCGGCTTTGTCGGTTATCTGAATAAGGTCGAGAGAGTACGCGCCGGGACTTACAATAAGATTTCCTGCCGAATTCCTTTGCAGAACGTGATATCCGTTGATGCTCGAATTTATCTGAACGTAGCTTCCGGTACTCCACTTGTTTTCGTTGAAGAATACAAACGGGCGCGAACCGTCGTGATAGGAAAGTTTTACGGAGTTTACGGGGTCGAGACTGATTATTCCGTCCGCATAGCGCATTACGAACTCGTACGTTCTGATGCTTATTTTGAACGTGCAGTCGTCGATTATCGAAAGCATATCCGCCTTTACGTCGTCGAAGTACATATTGCCGTCTTCGTCCACGACGAAATCGTTCAGCGTTGCCGCGCCTGCGTAAACCGATGCGGAGTACGGCGATATCAGCGAGTATTCGCCGGCGCCTCCGTCGCCCCAGCCGTATTCGTAATCGCCGTCATCGCTCTCTTCGTACTTTTCGATGGGCATAAGCGAAGTTTTGTAAGTGCCCGTCATCTCCCTGTCTAAAACGACGACCTTCGACTGGGCCGAAACGCCCTTGTATTCCGCCGTTACGAAATAAATTCCTGCGTTGAACAAATCGATTTTGCCCGTTACCATTTCGTTGGTGACGGCGACGGGTTCGCCCTTTTCCGTGATTGTGAAAAGCTCTCTCGGATAGACCGTAGTTCCGCTGAATATCACTCTTTCGCTTCCGTTGACCTCGACGCCGTTGTCAATACGGACGGTAAAACCGACCGTAACGGGCGTTGTCCCTATGCCGTAAACGAACACGTCAATTTCGACGTACTGCTCGGCAGGAGAGTCAAAGTCGAGCGGTTCGCTCTTTATCTCCGCGTAGCAGGTAGTCGCGCCGATATAGTCGGGGTTGTCGTACAGAGTACGCTTTACGCCGTCTATGACGACGTCGACGTTTTTGAAAACGTTGTACTTCGTCGTTCCCGATGGAAGCATTACCGTCTCTTCGAGAACTTTTATCGAATAGTCTACTTTCTTTTCAACCACTTCGTAGGTTATTTCCTTTTCGAAATAGTCGAACTGCACACCCGTTAAACTGAGGGGTTTCGTGTTGTAGGGAATTCTGATTTTCGCCTTGTATTCGCCTGTCTTAGCGAAATCGACGTCCGTCAGGTCGAAATAAGATTTATCGAGCGCGGTGAATTTTACGCCGTTGATGACTACGGAGAAATCGGCTCCGAAATCGTAGCCCGAAATATCAGTTCCCTTCTGAATAAGCACCGTGTCCGCCGCAGCGTAATTTATGATTACGCCGAGCTTGACCTTTACGATTGCCGTTGCTACTCTTCCGCCGTAATTGAGAGTAATTTCGTTGTCGCCCTCTTTCGAATAGTCGACGGTGCCCGAAATCATATCGTCCGTAACGGTAAGTATCTGATTGCCCCTTTTCACCTCGAACAGAGTCTTTAAATCGATATCTTCGCTGTTGGGATAAGTCACCACCGTCTTTGCGGTGACGGAAAGCTGGGTCTTAGCCACTATTTTCAGATTGACGGTCGACTGTGCCGTCCTGCCGTTTTTCTCGAAATTTATTGTTACGGGATAGGCGTTGCCCTCTTCCGCGCCGTCGAGAGCGGATATATCTATGTACTCGTCCTTTACCTCTTCGGCAATACCGCCGACGTAGATAGAGAACAGCTGTTTATAATCGAAATCTGAAAGTTCCGCCTTTGTCAGTTCGTATTCGCTGTACGAATTGAGAATTTCTATCTGAAAGGCGTCTATTACCGTTATTCTGAGTGTTTCCGACGCAGAACCGCAGGTGACCGTATAGGTGTACTCGCCTGCCTCAGCCTTCAAATCGGTAGTTATCATAGCGTCGGTTATTCTGACGGATTTGCCGTCTACCGTTGCGGTGAACAGCGACTTGAAATCGTAATCTTTAAGCGCGGTCGTGTTCAATGAAACCGACGGCTTTGAAAGCGTAACGGTGCATACGGAAGCGACGACGGTAACTTTTATTGAAGCCGTCTTTTCCTTGTAAGTGCACCTGACCTCATACTCTCCCGCCTCGGCTATGACTGCGGAAGCGTCGACGTATGCGTGCGCCGGAACGGGAACGCCGTCGTCCACTATCCTGAAATATTTTGCAAAGTTGAAATCCGCCGTTTCATAGTCCTTCAATGTAACTTCCGCCACCGTGACGCCGATATTTATCTTGTCCGAGGGCGCTTCGGGTTCGGGAACTTCGTCGGGGGGAACGACGGGGTTTTTATTGTCATCGCAGCTGTTACAGCCTGTAAACGCCATTGCGGAAACCGCGGTGAACGCTGCAAGAAGCGCGATAAATTGTTTCTTTTTCATATTAAGCTCCTAACGAGCTTTTCGCTTCTCCGCCGTCTTTTCAGACGGCGGAGCGCTAAAACCGTTTAAATTATTGCTGATCGGGAGGTGTGTCCAGATCGTGGTCGTAATGCCACCAGATGGGAGTCGAAAGGAAATCTACGTCGAAAAATCTTGTTCCGTTGTTGGAAACTTTGATCATTATACTGCCGTTTGTATAGACGGTATAGGTTTCGCCGTAATAGGTGGTACCGCAGTCTGCAAGCGACTTGGTATAACCCAACTTTACAAGTTCCTCGGTAAGGACGGCGATAGCCGCATCGTGCTGAGCCTTGCTTATCTTGTAATTTTCGTCGCACTCCTCTATCATCAGTTTCAAAGAGATATAGTCGTAATGAGTGATACTTCCTCCGCTTGCCGTCTTGTCTTCTGTCACCCAGTCGAAGAAAGGTCCCGACATAGTGTCGCCGAAGGCTTTGCGGAATACTTCGGGCAAAGGCATTTTGGACGCGTCGCTGCCGAAAATCTGATTTAAGAGCGTGCCTGCGTCGATTTCGTCAAAGGGAAGCGCCGTATTGTGCGTTGCGTGGTAATACTTGACCTGAAGCTGTTCCCAGCTCGAGGGAAGAACTCTCGCGGCGTAACCGTCGAACGTGCCTTCGGGAAGGGTCGTGGTTCCTACCTTAGTGAACTTGGTTTCAATAGTACCGAGATATATGCCCTGCGTGAGATTGTAGGGGAATTCCACCGAATAGACAGTCTCGGTTTCGGGGTTTACGACGATAGTGAATTCGGCATATGTAGAAGCCTTTGCGCTCTGCGCATAGCTGTGCGCGGAAATCTGCATTGCGATGTCTCTCGTAACCGCAGGTTCGCGCAGAGAATACATATCGTAAGATTTCCACTTACCGTCTGCCTGCTGAACGCGTTTCTGACCCGCATATTCGAAAAGATTAGCGGAGAAATCGAAGTCGGGCAGTCTGTCTGCAAGGATGCCGGAATACTGCTGTTTGCCTTCAAGCGCGCCTAAGTCTGCGTTATACTCGAAATAGTCGTAAATATTTTCGCTTATCTGTTTGTAACCCGTATACTTCTTGCTGTAAACGTTATCGTCGAGCGCGGCGGTGTACTTGGTGGTTGTTTCGTACAGAACGGCGTCGGAAGTAACGTAGCCTAAAACTCCCTCGGTGCCCTTGTTCGTAGTTCCGTTGGTTGCAGGGGTTTTGTATCCGCTTGCAGAATATTCGCCGTAATCGCCGTCGTCGGTGGAAGGAGCCGAAACAGTATGCTGTACCGCGTGGAAGGTGTAGTTGTCTGCCCCCTTCATTTTATCGATCGCAGTCTGCAAAAGCGGAGTGAATTCGTCCGCCTCGTAGGGAGCGGGATCGGGCACTTCGGTTGTGCCGACGTCGGTGAAGTTGAGAGTGACCGTAGTATACGACATTGCGGTCGCGCCCTCGGACGAGCCCTCTTCCTGTCCGCCGTAGTACATAACCACGGTGGAAGCTTCCATCTTGACTATGCGGGTTTTGTCCTCGCTGAGTGTGATGAAGATGCTGTCGAACGTGTCGCCGTTGCCGAGCATAGGCGTGAGCGAAAATGCAAGATACGTTCTGAAATACAGATCTTCAATGGAGTTATTGTCTGCCTGATAGATGTAAACGTCGTTTGTCTGATCGTGTCTCCACATATCGGCAATGTTGTTGCCGAGCTGGGTAAGGTGGTTCCACATATGCTGTTCTTCCCAGATAGCAGCTACCGACTGATAATCGGTGACGGGTTTTTGAGCAACGTTGTTGTTCTTATCTATATAGACCTGATTGAAAGTGTGGTTGTCGCTGCCTGCAACGGGCGTTGCGTTTCTGCGGTAGTTGGAAATATCCTTTGCCGTCTTGCCCTTTTCGTTCCATTCGCCGTACCACGCGCCGTCCGACATCATTACCTTGTAGTCGTAGAGCGTTTCAACATCCTCGTTTTTGCTTGTAAGGTCGTCGTAAACGTCCTTGACTTCGCCCGAAACGGTTATCGAAGGATTGCCGAGTTCTGCGAACATTTCGGTTTTGAGATCGCCTACCTCGTCAGAGATGACTATCGCCTTTACGGTTATTGTCGTCGAGCTTTTGACTTCGCTTGCAGCCGTGCTCGTTGCGGTGACGGTGACGTCAGCGTCGAACGAAGGATAAAGACCTTTCTTCGCCGTGATAACGCCCGTCGTAGAGTCGATTTCAACGTAGTTTGCGCCTGCGCCCGAAATTGTCCAGATGACCGTCTTTATAGGGAAATCCTCGATAGTGACCGTCATAGTGATTTTTCCGTCGGAGCCTGCGATTATTTCTTTCTTGTCAGCGCTGACGGTTATCTTTGCTTTACTCGGATCAAGAATGTCGTCTGGATTGACGGGAACGTCTATCGTGGGGTCGTCGGGATTTTTTTGTGAATCCTTACAGCCCGCGAAGGCGAAAGCGGAAATTCCCACGCTTGCGCCGAGCATAAGCGCCGCAATTGTCTTTGCTATATTTTTGATTTTCATTTTTTATTCCTCTTTATTTTATTTATGTTTATACGGTTTTCCAGACGTAGATCCAGAAATCGAGCGAACTGTCGTAGGGTTTGACCGAAACGCCGTCCTTTTCATACTCGCCGTAAGCGTTCTTTGTAAAGCCGTTCCTAACAAGAAATTCCTGTGTTTTCTTAATAATTCTGTCGATAGACCTGTCGCCGTCGAGCGCAACGTCGTAATAGAGTATTACGCAGGGCACCTGTCTCGAAGTACCGCCGGGACTGAAATACGTTGCAAGGGCGAAACCGAACGTATCGCCGAGAAGTTCGCTCGTGCCGAAGAAAGGCAGTGACGAAGCCGCTTCCTCGGAGCCTAAAAGTCCGGTAAAGAATTCGTATGCGTTCTTCTCTTCCTCGTTGCCGTCGACCGTCTGATCGATGACAGTCAGATCATTCCAGCTCGAAGGCGGAATTCTCGGAACGTAGCCGTTGAAGCCGACGAAGCTGTCGGGCATTTTCGCCGTTCCCAGATCGGAGTAGTAAATTCTTACTTCGCCGTACATATCGCCGAGGAAATAGAACCAGCCGACTTCGATGAATTTTCCGTCCTGAACTACGACGTAGGGCGTGTAGTCGGCGAGAATTTCATAGCGCATTGCAAACAGTCCGAAGAGCGGAGCGTCGTTGCCGACGCCGCAGTACATCGTGCTTGCGACGGTGCACATAGTTTCGTCGACGTAGTAAACCGTTGCGTCTCTGCCGTTCACCGTCGCCTTTGCTGTCGCGGTGAATATTTCGGGTGCGAAAGCGAAAGAAGCTCTCATATTGTTCATATCGCCGTTGTATGCGCGCGACGCGAGGTATTTGCCGGTTTCGATATCGAAGTTATAGCTGTTGTACGTATTTTCGTCCAGCCTGTGATAGCCGTACTGTTCGCCTATTTTGGGAGTTTTGATTTCGCTGTTGTTTGAAACGGTTATGCTGTAAGGCTCGAAGTAATAATCGCCGGGTATGACCGTCTCGTAATATCCCTCTATCTTATAACCGCCTGCCATATGCGAAGAGAGCTTGAATTCAAGCTTGTAATTATCGTAAGAGCGCATATTGTCTATTGCCGCGCCGAGAGCGTCGTGGTCGATAGCCGTTCCTGCGGTAGTCATAGGGTTGTGCTTGAATTTTTCTATCACGGGAACTTCGACGTTTTCCGCTCCGCAGTTTATATAGCTGTAAAGCTTTTCTATTGCCTTATAGCCCGAAACCACCGCGTAATCGGGATTGCTTTCTGCGTATATTCCCAGAAGCTCGCCGTCCTCGATTATAAGTCCGAAGCGGTTTGCGCTGAACTCGTAGGGGTTAGACGAAGCAAGTACTTTCTGAATAAAGCCGTTGTCCTCACCGCTGTAATAGTAGCGCCAGTCTTCCTCGTCGAAAGTGAAGTCGGATACTTTAAGATTTTTGAAATTGTTGTAAAGTCCCGAATCGGCCCAGCTCACCTCGTTGCCCTCGTCGTCCGTCATAGGGTAGTATTCTTCGTCGTTCATAAGGCTTAAAGCGACCTGCTGTGCAATTCCGCCGTTGTTCTTGTAGTCAATACTTGCAAGATAACCTGTACTGCTGTCAACGTAGCTTGCGTGCCATCTTTCGCCGTTCATACTCGTCGAAATGCCCGAGAGTGTGACGGTTTTGACGTATCTTTCGTAAATTTCGAAGGTGTAAAGGTCAATGTCCATATAACCCTCGAAGCTTATCACGTCATCCTTTACGGTCGAAAGCATAGCTTCGGTGAGGACGGGCTGGCACGCAACGCAGATAACGATTTCGGCGTATTTTTCGCTGTTGTCGTTGCTCGTTGCCCTGACGGTTACGTCTTGGTCCTCCGTGACCGTCTTTGCCTTAAACGTACCCTTTTCGTCTACCGTGCCGTACTCTTCGCCGTCGACTACCGACCAGGTAACGTTCCTGTTGGAGTTGCCGTCGATAAAGTTGACGGTCGCCGAGAGTTTAGTCGACCTTCCGCTTCCCACAAGCTGATTTCCCGTAACGCTTACGGTCAGCGTGTCCAACAGAGGATTAGGTACGATAGGCACGCCCTTGCCCTTGAAAGTAAATACTTCCGTAGGAGCCGACTGCGTGTATTCGTCGCCCGACGAATCCGCTATTATCTGATAAGTGAAGTCGTTGACGACGGAACCTACTTTATAATTCGTATTTGTCGCTTTGAGTTTCGCACCGTTTAAAACTACTATGTAGAAGTCGGCGTGTTCAACCGCGTTCCAGCTTATGAGTCCCTCGTCGGTGCATCTGACGTTCTGGGGAGTTGCAAGCCTGTTTGTCTGCGTATCGTCTCCGGGAGTCTTATTGTCTCCGCACCCTGCCAGAGCAAATGCGACGACCGCGATAAGAACCGCACAGATAAATTTTTTAAATATTTTCATAATTTCCGTCATCCTTTAATACGCGTAGGTCACGGTAACGGATACCGTCCTCGAATTCGTATTTTCATAAGAGTAGCTGACCCCGACCATTTTTCCGCCCTCGAAATCGACCGACAGAGTCATTTCCGACTTTGCGGAAACCGAAGACTTCAGAACTTCGCTTATCTTTTCCTGCGGTATTGTGCAGGTAAGATCTCCGTCTTTTATCTCGTATGCGGAAACAAGGCTTTCGCTGAGGTTCAGCCCCACTATCGCGCTTCCGCTCACGTTGTCCACCGACGACGTGGAAGTTGTTGTCTTCTGTTCGAAGTTGTCTGAGTACACCGTTCTGCTGTCCGCAACGGAAGCCGTTTTCGTCTGCAAGTCCACCTGAATAAGCCTGTTGAAAACGTAAACCGGAACGCCCTCGTCGATGAGTTCGACTTTTGCGTTTACGCTCACCGCGCCGTCTGCGGATTTTTTCATTCCGTCAACGTAGCCGGAGATCCCGTCGCCGCTTCCTCCGCAGGCGGAGAAGGCGAAAGCCGATGCGCACACTGCGCACAAAGATGCAACTATAAATTTCTTTTTCATTGTTCCGCCTCCTTATAAGCCTATCCTTTTTCTCAATGCGAACGCTGCCGCCGCTGCAACCGAGACCGTTGCGGCGATTGCCGCCGCGGCGTATGCAAACGCGGATACCGCGCCCTTTGCCGCCTCTTCGCCTTCGGGAAGAATCGCATTGCAGTATTCCTTGTACTGTTCGGTAAGGTCAAGATACTTTGCGTATTGCGCAGTATCCTTTAAAAGCATTCTCTCTTCCGCGGTGAGCGCGGTAATTTCGTTGGAAATTGATCTGAGAGTTGCGATATCCTTTGCCGAGAAAGTGTCGGAGAGCCCGTTTATCTTAGTTAAAAGATTTTTGAAATCTCTGCCTGCCGAAGCTACCTGCAATTCGGTAAGAGATGATTTTGCGTCCCTTACGGCCTTTATAAGCGCATCAGCCTGTTCCTGCGTATAGCCGAAGTCGGTAAGGCTCTGTTTCATCGCGTTGAGCGAAGCCACTGCATTGTTTATAAGTTTCGCGTCGGAGAGAGTTACTTTTTCAAGTTTTTTGATCTGTTCCGCGTATTCGATGAAGTCCGTCGTGTTTGTATCGGGAGCGATGTGTTCGCTCTTCTTTGCGGCGTCCGCTTTGCCGAAGCAGGCTTCGAATACGGGCGCTTTGTATCCTGTAAGCGAAGCGTTCGAAGCGAGCGTCATTTTAATAGGTTTGAACGAACCTGCCAGATCTCTGAACGTGAAGTAGTAAAGTTCGTAACCGAACAGATCGAACTGATTGTGTAAAAGCCCGTAGCCGGGTGCGTCCTCGCTGAGTTCCGCTTTGGGGAAGAAGTCGGTTTCATCTTTCACCGAATAATACTGTGTTTCGAGTGCGGGGGCTTCGAAAGACTTAAACTCGACTTCCGCAAGGTTTTTATAGCCGTTGAAAGCGTAGTTTCCTATCAGTCTGAGAGTATCGGGTAAAACGATTTTAGTTATTATATTGTTTCTGTTGCCTGCGTAGGTGTCTATTCTGACCGTGCCGTCCTTGACTGTGAGAGTCTTGGTGTTCAGCGCGGCAGGAACGGATTTGAGTTCGAGCTTGCCCGAGGGCATCTTTGTGTAAAGCACACCCTTGTAGAGCGAAGCGTAGCCGTTGATTTCGCCCGTAGTCATTTCCACTCCCTCTTCGGTGAAGTAGAAGGTCGTCAGAGACGAACAGCCCAAAAACGCCATAGAATCTATTTTTTCGATATCTGCGCCGAAACCGAATTTCATAAGCGCGGTATTCTTATAGAACGCTCTTTCGCCCACAGTCTTTAACTTGGGCGCAGTGAACAGAGCAATGCGCGTATAAGCGAAAGACATACTTCCGACAGAAACGAGATCGGGAGCGATGACGGGTGATACGAGCGAGGTGTTCGTAAACGCGCCGTCGCCGATTGTTTCAGCCGAAGCGAGGTTTGCCGTTACGAGGAAACCTGCGCCGTAGAACGCGTAGTCGCCTATTTTTCTGACGTTTGCAAGATTTATACTTTCAAGGTTTTCACAGCCCCTGAACGCGTACTGACCTATTTCGGTCACGGTTTCGGGAAGAGTTACTTTTCTTAAATTAACGTTGAAAGAGAATGCGAAATCGGGAATTTTCGTAAGCGTATCGGGCAGAGTTATTTCGCTGAGCCCGGCACAGCCCATAAACGCGCCGTCGCCGATTGTTTCGACGCTGTCCAAAGCTATCGCCTCGAATATGGGAGCGGTACCTCTCTCGGTCGCCCTCGAAAATGCGCCGTCGCCTATTTCTTTAAGGCTCATTGCATTGATTACGCCTGAAAGTCTTGCGCAGTCGGCAAACGCATATGCGCCGACGCTCGTAACCTTATCGAGGTTTACCGACATAAGCGACGTACAGCCGTAGAAGGTCTCCGCCTCGATTATTTTATCGGTCTTGCTCAGATCTATCGAAGTGAGCGACGTGCAGTATGCAAAGCAGTCTGCGCCGAAGTGAACGTTTCCGCCGTCGGGCATTACAACCGTCTCCAAGAGAGTGCATCTCTGGAAGGAGCCCATTCCGAAAGAGGAATTTGCGCCGACAGTCAGTTTTTCAACTTTCGACTGGAAGAACGCGCCCTCGCCGAGCTGTGCGCCTGCACCGATGACTATTTCTCTCAGTCCCGTATTTGCAAAGCCGTATTTATCAACGTTTTTGAGTTTGTCGAGGTTTACAACCGTTGCAAGCTCGGCACAGCCGTTGAAAGCTCTTTCGCCGACTGTTGCGTTTTCGGAAACGGTATCGGGGAATATTACCGCGGTAAGCGAAGTACATTCGTTGAACGCGAACGCGCCTATCACGATATCGGGGTTTGCGAAGACTATCGAAGTGATATTTGCACCCGAGAACGCGCCCGAAGCTATTTTTTCGTATTTTTCGGGAAGAGTATAATCGCCGAAATCGTTTGCAATCGCCGCAAGTATTACCTGCTTGCCGTCCTTTGACGTGAGAAGCGCGCCGTCGGCTTCGGTTGCATAATAAGCGTTGGTCTGTGTAACCGCGAACGTGCCGAGGCTTGTGCCGTCGAACGCGGACGCGCCGATTTTAACTAATTCGGTGTTGTCCGAAAGCGTCAGAACTTTCAGTCCCGAATCCCTGAAGCAGTACTCGCCGAGCGTAATCGCGCCGTCGGGGAGTCTTATTGCCGTGAGTTTTGTATCCGCATAGAAAGCCTGCGAAGAGATTTCGCCCACGCTTCCCTTGAATACGACGTCATCAAGAAGAGGATTCTGACAGAATGCGCCGAGACCTATAGAAAGAAGCGGATTGTGGAAAGTGACCTTTTTAAGGTGCGGATTTTTTGCGAAAGCGAAAACAGGGATAGAATTTCTTTCGTAGATATCCAGCGTTTCCACCGCGGTGTTTACGAACATTTCACGGCAGAGTTTGGTGTTTTCGCCGAGAATTATCGTAGCAAGCGAGGTGCAGTCCTTAAACGTCCTGCCGACCTTTTCGCCGCTTCCCTTCACGGGAGCTTCCGCCGCGTTTCTGAGGTGGGTCAAATCGATTTCAGTCAGTGCCGAACAGCCCTCGAACGCGCTTGCGCCGAGCGAATAGCACTTGCCGAGATCGGCTTCCGCCAAAACTTTACAGCCGTGGAAAGCATACGCGCCTATCATCTCGGCGCTGCCCAGACCGTGAACGTAGGTCAGCTTTTCGTCGTTGTAGAAGCTGTATTCCCTTATGAATTTTACTGTAGTAGGAAGCGTAACCTCCCTCAGCCCCGAACAGTTGTAGAACGCGTATTTCTGAATTTCCTCCACGCCGTGAGGAACGGTCACGGAAGTCACCGAAGTGTTCATTGCGGGGATTTTGTTTGCGTCGTAGTCGTCCTCGTCAAGCTCTACCGACCTGTCGGTGTCGTACAGACAGAACGCGTACGGGCCTATATAGAGTATGCCCTCGTCGTCGGGGATTTCGACGTGTCCGCCGAGTCCCTTATACGCAATCAGAGTCCTGTTTTCTATGACGAATTCGCTCTTGACCGTAACCTTTATTCTCGCCCTGATATTGGAATTTTCGGCAACGAGCGTTATTAACGCGCTGCCCTCTTTCAGGGCGGTTACCGTTCCGTCCTGTTCCACTTTGACGATTTTATCGTTGGAAGTGGTGTATTCGAGTTTTAATCTGTCCTCGATATACCACGGCTCGACCGCATAGGTAAGTTTGATTTTTTCGCCGGGGTAGAAGCTGACGCCTCCGTTGAACTCGGAAACATATTTTCTGTCGCCCGTGTCGCCGATGTCACTCGTCTGCGCCGCGCGCTTGTATGCGAACAGCGTATCGAAGTAAACGAAGTCGAGAGATTGAAGCGTGGCGTCGTCTGCCGTGCCCTTTGCGGCGTTCTTTTTGACTCCGTTTCCCGCAGTCTTGTTCTTACCGCCGTCCGCCGAAGCTTTGCCGTTTACCGCCGAAGCTTCCCTTTCCTTGACGTTAAGGGTTATAGTTGCCTGCAATCCGTCCATCCTCTCTACAACGGTGACCTGCGTCTTGCCTGCTTTAAGACATACGGCTTCGCCGTTTTTGAACTGTTTGGTTACGGGATCGGCTTTGATTATGGACGTATTGTAAGTCGTCCAGGTGAGATATTTGAGATAATCTTTGTCTGCGTCCAGAGTCTTGTCTTCGGAATAGAGATAATCCGTGAGATCTACCACGTCGCCGACGTATGCGGTGAGAACACTGAGAGGTCTTCCGCTCGCGTCGCCGTTGGAGGTGAAGCGGAACTCTCCGCGCGTGCCGGGAAGCTGACAGAGGAAAATATTAGAGTTGAGCGCATAGTCGTCTATGGAGAACGCCAGCGCACTGCCGACGAGTGCGTCGGAATACAGCGCGTCAAGGTAGTCGGTGATTTCGAAACGGACTTTGTTGTCCGTGCCCTTGTTGCTGTAAACGGGGATGGGGTTTTCGCTTAAAAACGTGTAGCTCGAAGTCGAAGTGAACGCTACGGGTGTTATGGACTGAACGTACTGATTGTCGTAAACCGTGAGCGTTATGTAATATCTGTCTTTTTTCAGCGTCTTGTCGTAAACCTTCTCGTAGGTCGCTTCCTTTATGATGGGAGCTTCGTTGTCGAGATAGAAGTCGAACGCGAAGAAGTTTCTGACGTTGGTCGAAAGACCGCCGTCCTCGCCGTAGTCGAGTTTGCCCTGCATCTTGAATTCGTACTGTCTGTTGTTTACGAGCCCTATCTTCTGCGAGTTGATTTTAAGGAAATCGTAATAGGGTATCGGAGATCCGCCCTGCGAGAACGCTTTGTTCGCGTTGTAGTCGTAATGGTCGTACACTACCTCACCCGTGAGTTTGTCGGTGATGGTGAAGTGCATTTCCTTCGCGTTTCTCAAAAGTCCTGCGTAGACTGCGGAAATTCCGTCTATCGTGCCGAGCATATCCGAAATCGCTATGTGCTCTTCTGTTGCGGGAATTGCCTCGAACACCGTCTCGTCAAGATCGTAGAGATACGTTCCGAGGGGTATTATATAATTATAGAAATAAGAGCCGTACGGGGTCGTTGCGAAATAATCCGCCTTTAATTTGTCCTCTTCGTCTATGCTTCCGTCGTGCGCTTCCGACTCTACTTCGTAATAGGTCTTGTCGAACAGCGGAGCTTCCGTCCAGTCGCCGAAGAACGCGAGATAGGGCGCGCTGAGGCTGATTTCATTTGCGTCCTTTGCAGTGAGCTTCAAAAAGCCTTCGACGTACATTCCGTAGGGGAACGACTGCGTTATATAGTTTTTATCCTCCGCGGTCATCGTATATACGACTTTTACTTTTGCCGAAGCTCTGCCATTTACCGTAAGCGTTGCGCCGTCCAGAGAAGCGTCTCCGCCGAGCAAAGTCACCGAGGTGTTTCCGCCGAGCATATAAGCCTTTTCGGCAACGTGGTTTTTATCCGACGAAGATACGCTTTCGGTCATACTGTCGAGAGAGACGTCGTATCTGAGCGTATCCGCGCTGAGATTTCTGACCGTGAATTCAAGGGTATAGACGCCGTTTTTCTTCTTGTCGTCACCAAGCTCGAACTTGGGTCTGTCGGTGCCGTCGACTTCGATGAGCGCCTTCGTCTTTACCGCGTTTTTGAGACTTGCGAGACCTGCGCCCTGTTTCCTCGGAGAATAGGGGTTTCCCTCCTCGTTTTTGATTATCGTCGCGGTGGACATAAGAAGCGAGTTGCAAAGCTTCGAATATTCCAGCGCGGTCATTTCGGGGTAAGTATCTTTGAGATACTGTCTTATAAGCACGACTATTCCGCATAGGTTGGGCGAAGCCATACTCGTACCCGAAATAGTGTCGTAACCGCCGCCGGGAACGGACGAAGTTATGTTTCCGCCGTGCGCCGTAATCTCGGGCTTTATTCCGAGAGACGGCGTGGGGCCCCAGCTTGAAAAGTCGCTCATAAACGGACCCGCCGCCTGATTGTAGCCGATTTTCAGAGTGCCCCTGTCCTTGGAAGCGAGCTTTGTACCGTCGTCCTTGGATATGGATACGGTGGGAATATGGTCGCTCTTGCCCATCGACATTAATATGTCGCCGTCTATATTGTTGTAAATTATGCACGCAACAGCGCCGAATTCCTTTGCGATCTGCGCCTTTTCTTCGAAAGTATTGTCTCCGCGTCTTACGAGCGCTATCTTGCCCTTGATATCGTTTTTAATACCCGAGTAGTTTATCGCAAGTCCCGAACCGGGAACGGTGAGATATTCAAACGTTTTGGTTTCGCCTTCCTTTAAGCCCAGCTCTTCCACAAAATTGTTGGGCTTACCCGAAACGTTGTTCGACTCGTCGAAGAAAAGAACCTGCTCGTCGTTGCCGATAAGGTATCTGCTTTTTACTCCGCTGATCGACGCGACGGAAAGGCACGCTTCGTACGTCGAAGGCGAGCCGACGGTAGCCGAGTCGGGGTTCGATACCATATTGGTATTACCCTGCTCTCCGCCGAAGCCGGACGAATAGCTGTTGCTTGCCGCAGTGATTACGCTTATTCCGCTGACTTTGAGCGCGTCGTAAACTTCGTTTATCCAGACTTTGTCGACTTCCCTTGCAAAACCGCAGGACGAGCCGAGCGACATATTGATAGCGTCTACGCCGAGCTCCATTGCGTCCTCTAACGCCGCGAGGATATCGTCGGTTTCCGCGCCCTCGTCAAGGTCGGGGAAAACCTTCATAAGCACCATCTGGGTATTTATTGCTATACCCGTAATGCGCTGTCCTTCCTTATCCTCTCTGTCGTATCCGCCTATGATGCCGGCGACGTGGGTGCCGTGTTCGCTGTCGTAGGGGAACACGTCGCTGTCCTTGTCTGCGTAGTCGTACTTGAACGGAATTTTTACGCTGTAATAGACGTCCGAAACCGCTACGCCGGGAGAGCCTTTCTCCGCGTCCGAAGCGTTCATACCTGCAAGACTTTTACCTATCTTTTCGGTGGTGAGAACGGGCTTTGTTATATTGCTGTTCCGGAAAACCGAGTGCGAACAGTCGAAGCCGGAATCGAGAACGGCTACCGCGGTGCCGTCGCCCGTGTACTGGGGCAGAACGCCCGAGTTGAAAATACCCGTATCGTATACGTCGACGTCGTTAACTATCGAATTGACCTCGTCCACGCTTATCGCCTGAGGACGGTTGTAGGTATCGCTTATGTAGACGTTTTCAACGCCCGTCACCGACTTGATTTTTTCAAGGTTGCCGTACTTCGCGGTAACGGCGATTGCGTTTGTGACGGTGTTGTAACGGTATTCGACCGAGTCTATAAGCCCTTTTGCTTTGAGTTCGGAAACTACGCTCTCCTGCCGTGCGTTTATAGCTCTCTTTTCGATAATTCCGGCGGAGCTTTTCGAATACTCCGCAACCGAACCGAACGTCGCGTTCGCGCCAGAATTGAAACTTTCGACAAGCGACGTTTCGGGCAATTTAACCATAACTTTTATGGCGTCGTCGTCCTTGTAGCCCTTGTTTTCGATAAGTTTTTCGGCTTTGATACGCGAAAGAACCTGCTCCTGCGTGAGCTTCGAATCCTGCCTCAAAAGCTCTATCTCGCCCGAATTGAATTCGGAAGTAATGCCTCCCGTATTGCCGGTCGAATTATTTATGTTGTCCGAAGCCCCCTCCTTGTCGGCGCACGCCGAGAAGGTGAAAGCCATCAGCGCGGTCATTGCGACCGCAACGATTTTCTTTATCATTATATATTACTCCGTAAATATCGCGTTGCCGTTAAAAACGGCTTTCAAAATTTATATGAACCAAAAGTACATCAAAAGCGCGGCGAGCGTAAAGCAAGCCAAAACGCCTATGAATATGGGAAGATAGGCCAGCAATGCGGCTCTTATCAGCATCCGCCTCTCTTTTTTGGAAACGCTCACTCTGTCTCTCTTCGGCTTTCTCTCGCCCGTGCGGTGCATATCGTCAAGACCGCTCATATCATAGAGAGTTCTGCCGTCGTCGACAAACTTTTCCTCAGAGGTCTTTTTCCGCTTCATCGGCAGCCTCTTCTTCCCCGTCCTCTTGCCTGATTTCTTTCTGTTTTGTTTTCTTTTTCAGGAAGGGGAATTTGCGCTTTTCTGCTTCCGCCTTTTTCCGCTCTTCCTCTTCTCTTTGAATTTCCTGCCACTGCGCGCTGTATTTTTCGGGATCGGAAGTAATCTCTTCGTTATAAAGGTGGCAGGCGACGAAATGATTTTCCCTTACCTCTTTGTATTCGGGGGCGATAAATCTGCAAGCGTCCATACATTTGGAACATCTCGTGTGGAATTTACAGCCCTTGGGAGGATTGACGGGCGAGGGTATATCCCCCTCTAACGCCACTCTCTGCATCTTCACGTCGGGATCGGGTACGGGCACCGCCGAGAACAGCGCCTGCGTGTAGGGGTGCAGGGGATGGTCGAAAATTTCGTCTGTTTCGGCAAGCTCCATTACGTTGCCCAGATACATTACGAGAATCTGATCGGTTATGTATTTGACTACCGAAAGATCGTGCGAAATGAAGACGTAAGTCAGCCCCATTTTCTCCTGCAAATCTTTCAAAAGATTTATTATCTGCGCCTGTATCGAAACGTCAAGCGCGGAAACGGGCTCGTCGCAGATTATCAGCTCGGGCTTGACTGCAAGCGCGCGCGCAATGCAGATTCTCTGTCTTTGTCCGCCCGAAAATTCGTGAGGGTATCTGTCGTAAAACTGAGGTCTTAATCCGCACCGATCCATTATCGAACGGACGTATTTTGAAACCTCGGATTTGGGTACGATTTTGTGAACCTTAACCGCTTCGCCTATAATGCTTCCGACAGTCATTCTCGGAGGCAGGCTCGAATAGGGGTCCTGAAATATGAGCTGTATACGGGTGCGGTATTTCCGCATATCTTTTCTTTTGAGTTTTGTGATATCGTCGCCGTTGAAAACTATCTTTCCGCCGTCGGGGTCGTATAAGCGCAGCACCGTTCTTCCGAGCGTGGTTTTTCCGCATCCGCTCTCGCCGACGACGCCTATCGTCGTGCCCTTTCTGACCTTGAAGCTGACATCGTTGACGGCTTTTAAAACCGTCAGCGGTTTGCCTAAAATGTTCTTGGTTATGGTGAAATATTTATTCAGATTCTCGACTTCGAGGATATATTCGCTCCCTTCCGTGTTCTTCTCTTCGGGGGAAATTTCCTTATTAAGCTCTTCCATTACTCTTTTCCTCCGTTATTGCAAAGATAGCACGAAACGAAGTGCGTATCGCTCACTTTGACTTCATCGGGATATTTCTTCATACAGTCCGCGCTGCAATGGGGACATCTGTTCCAGAAGTAGCACCTGTCGGGCAGGTTGATGGGGTTGGGCACCTGACCGGGAATAGAATACAGCGGCTCGTGCGAGGAGGAAGTTATCAAAGGTTTGCTCTTCTGCAAGCCGACGGTATAGGGGTGCTTGGGGCGGTGGAAAATGTCCTGCGCCGTGCCCTTCTCTATAACTCTGCCCGCGTACATTACCACCACCTCGTCCGCCATTTCGGCAATGACGCCCAGATCGTGCGTAATGAGCATAA
Organism: uncultured Christensenella sp.; assembly: GCA_910583545.1. Lineage (GTDB taxonomy): Bacteria > Bacillota > Clostridia > Christensenellales > Borkfalkiaceae > Coproplasma. Next base: position 25,628 of record CAJTXM010000014.1, read on the forward strand.
TCGAACAGCCCTGCTCTTTCTGCAATTCTTTCAACAGTTCCAGAATCTGAGCCTGAATAGTAACGTCAAGCGCCGTAGTCGGTTCGTCCGCTATAATAAGCTTTGGATTGCCGATGAGCGCCATAGCTATCATAACCCTCTGACGCATACCGCCCGAAAGCTCGTGCGGATAGGATTTGTAGACGCGTTCGGGAATGGAAATTCCGACTTTGTCGAGCATTTCGAGGCTCTTCTTTTTCGCGTCCTCTTTGCTTATGCCCTGAGTGTGCAGAAACGAAACTTCGTCGAGCTGAAAGCCTATCGTAAACACGGGGTTGAGCGAAGTCATAGGCTCCTGAAATATCATAGTGATATCCTTGCCTCTGATTTTGCACATCTCCTGCGTGGGCATCTTTGCTATGTCGTAACAGCGTTTTCTGCCTTCCCCGTCATAACCGAGACTGTCGTCGTTGAATCTTATCGCTCCGCCCGTTACCTGTCCCTGCGGAGCCTGAACGAGCTGCATTATCGAAAACGAAGTCACGCTCTTTCCGCATCCGCTCTCGCCGACGACGCCGACAATCTTGTTTTTGGGGATATCGAACGATACGCCGTTTACCGACATTACCGTGCCGTTGTCCGTAAAGAAACAGGTTTCGAGATTGTCCAACTCTATAATATTGTTTTCGTCGCGCATTACCGAAGTGAACTCGCTCTCCGCTTTCTTTCTGCGTTTGAGCTTTTCATAACGGCGCATTTCGCGCATATTGTATTTGAGTATAGCGCGGCTGTCTTTTATTGATATGTAATTCGTATCTTTCTTTGCCATAAAAAGCTTTCCTATTTTTTCGCTTTGGGATCCATTGCGTCGCGAAGTCCGTCGCCGACGAAGTTAAATCCTAACACGGCTATAACTATCAGAATACCTGCAGGGAGCCAGACGAGAGGATAATTCTGCAACGCGATGGGGTCGTTTACGAGTGAAATCATCGTTCCCCACGCCGCGTGCGGAAGCTGAACGCCGAGTCCCAGATAACTCAAAGTCGATTCGTATAAAATTACACTGCCGAGTCCCAACGTCATCGAAACGATGAGCTGAGGCATAACGTTGGGAATCAGATGTTTGAAAATGCGCCGCCACGTCGGAAGTCCCATAACCTCCGTCGCGGTGATAAACTCCTGTTCTCTCAAAGACAGGATCTGCCCTCGCACTAATCGGGCGACGCCGCTCCAGCTGAAAATAGTTATTATGACCATCAGAACGTATATCTGATCTTCGGGCCGTATGGCGCCCTTTTCTATCCAGCCGTCGATTATCGCAGAGGCGATAAGCAGTATCGGCAATGCAGGCAGACAGTTGAAGACGTCGACCACTCGCATTATTATGCTGTCGACCCAGCCTCCGAAATAGCCTGCAAGTCCGCCAAGCAAAACGCCTATCAGGGTCTCTAATATTACGACGATAAAGCCTATCATCAGCGAAATTCTTCCGCCGTACATAAGGCGCGTAAACACGTCCATACCCTTGTCGTCCGTACCTAAAAGATGGTCGGCGCTCGGTCCTGCGTAGCTGTTGATTTTGTTAGTATATTCGTAAACTTCTTCAACGGAGCCGTTTTCGGTTTCGAACGAGTCGACGTTAGTCACCGTAGTAGGCGTCGTGTCCGCTTCGCCCTCGCCCCACCTGTTGTAGGCGACGGGTCCGAGGTATGCAAACAGGAACAGCGCGACTATCATCACGAGTCCGATTATTGAAAGTCTCGAACGGAAGAATCTGCGCGCAACCAACTTCAAAGGGCTCATTTCCCTGTAAGTTTCGTGCATTTCCGACTGGGCTTTTCTTATCTCCTCCTGCGTCATTCCCGTATCTCTTTTTACCCTCTTTTCGGGCTTTGAGAGAATTTCGGAAAGCTGACTATCTATTGAAGACGCGATTTCCGCCTCGTCGACGGGTCTCTCCTCAGCCGTTACGGCTGTTTCCTGCAAAGATACTGCTTCTTCCGTTTTTACCTCTTCGGCTTTCTCTGCCTCGGCAGGTTTTATTTCCGCAACGGGAGCTACAATCTCTTCCGTGCCGATTTCCGCCTCGTTTTCATTTGCCAAGGTTTCTTTTATTGCCTCTTGCTTTTCTGCGGAGGGTTTCTTTGCGGAAGTTTTCCTGACAGCCGTGCTTTCAGGCGTTGCCGTCGTTTTCTTTGCCGTGCCTGACGATTTGCCTGCGCTCGCCGCAGGCTTCTTTGAAGCCGTCTTCTTTTCAGCTGTTGTTTCCGCCTCCGATTTTGTCGCTTTGCCCGTAGCCGTTGAAGGCTTTTTTGAAGCCGTCTTTTTCTCTGCGGTCTTTTGCGTTTCCGCCTTTGTTGATTTGTCCGCGGAAGTTGCGGATTTCTTCACCGCGGTTTTTGTTGTCGTTTTCTTTTCCGCATCCGTCGTTTCGGAGGCGGTTTTTGATTTTAAATTGTCTTTTTCGCTCATAACCTACTCCTTATTTGACTAATTTGACGCGCGGATCGACTATGGAATACATAATATCCGAAAGCAACGTGCCTATTACCGTAAGTATCGCAAGGAACATATTATAGCCCATTATAAACGGTATATCGCCCTGTTGCGTAGCCTTGTAACCGAGATTGCCTATGCCCTCTATTCCGAACACCTGCTCGGTTATCAGCATACCTCCGAACAGTCCCGGCAGGATGCCTGCAAGCATAGTTGCAAGGGGGATAAGCGTGTTTCTGAACGCGTGGCGGTAAATGACCTTTCTTTCGGAAAGTCCTTTCGCCCTTGCCGTACGGATAAAGTCGGAGTTCAAAACTTCTAGCATATTCGTTCTCGTATAGCGCATAAGTCCGCCGAGGGACAAAATTACGCTGACGGATATCGGCAGAATCATACAGTGAAGCAAATCGCCGAATTTCTGCATTGCGCCCGCAAACGTTTCGGGATAAATTTCCTGAGGATTGACCTGACCCGTTGCAGGGAACCAGCCCAGCTCGACCGAAAACAGCTTGATGCAGATTGCCGCGAAAAAGTACGTGGGGAGCGATAAGCCTATCATCGTGAATACGGTTACCGAATAATCCCTCGCCGAATACTGATGCGTTGCGCTCGTGATTCCGAGCGGAATTGCAATTAAAAACTGCAATATAACAGCGACGAGCGCAATTCCGAAGGAGATCCACATATGCTCTGCAATAACCTGCGTTACGGGCACTTCGTGAACGAACGACGTTCCGAAATCGCCCTTGAAAAGATTGCCGATCCAACTGAAATAACCCTTTAATATTCCGCCGAAGGAATTGTCGGCAATGCCGTACATTTCCTTGAATTCCTGTATCCTCTCGGCAACGCCCTCGTTGGTCATAGCCGCGTCGGCAAACTTGATGTCTATGTAGTCGGTAGGCATACATCTGACGAGCGCGTAAATTATCACGGATACGCCGAGCAGAATGACAACCGATATTAAAAGTCTTTTTACGATATATTTAAGCATATTATCATCTTTAAAATTAATTTATTGTGTGTTAAATGCGGTTAAACGCCGAAGATACGGGCATAGCAAGGCGTGCGAGGAAAACTTGAAGGAGCTTACTTTACGGTAAGTGGCTGAAAGTTGCCGCAGCACAACACCGCTATGCGACGTATATGCGGTGTTTATTTAATTTCTGTGACGAAAGAGAGATTATATATCTCCGACGTCAAGCCCTTGAACGCGCTTCTCTTATCCGCAGGGGTAAAGGTGTTTACGTCGATTTTGAACGCGTTGTATGCGAACAGGTCGTCACGCTGATAGGTGGGAAGCTCTACCGCAAGCTCCATAACAAGGTCCAGAGCTTCCGCGTATTTAATGGCGCGAGTCTTGTGATCCTCGAACTGCCTGCCCTCTTCTATGAGAGTAGAGAGCTCTTCGACTATGGCTTTTTCGGTATCGTATCTTCCGCCTGCATTGTTGAGTATCGCGGGATATCCCCAGTTCTGAACCGAAGTCGCCTTCGAATCCATATGATAGACCTGATACATATCGGGGTCGATAGTTGAACCCCACGCTGCCGCCCATACCGCAAGCGCGCCGGTAGAAAGCTTGGTAAGAGCATTGTTGTCCGCCTTGGTAACTATCTGGAAACCGCCGACTTTGTCGGTTAAAAACTGTCCTGCAAGATACATTGCCATAAATGCAGGGTGGTCGTTTTCCTGACCCGCAATAGTAAACGTATACTTTAATTTCGTGGAGCCTCTGCCGTGGTTGTTGGCGTAAATTCCGTTGCCGTCGATACCGTAGCCGGCTTTTTCCTCGACAAGGTATTTTATAAATTCAACCTGTTCTTCTTCTTTCATTGTATATCCCGATTCGAAGCCCTTGTCGGTTACGAACTTTCTGTAATCTTCGCCGACTTTCGACAAATCGTCGGGTATGGGATCTCCGATATACGGATAGTACGAGAGCGCATTCTGGGGATAAGCCCAGCTCGAACGCGACATCGAACGGAAAATGGGATCTGCCGTTCCCTTGTAATACTCTACCGAAAGCGACGTGTCGATGCAGTGCATTATTGCGCGCCTTACGTAGATGGACGGAACTTTCGAAGCGTTGATTCCGATATAGCCGTAGCCTGCCGTCTGAATACTCGTATAGCCTATACCCTTTTTCGAAAGTCCCTTCAATTCGTTGATTACCTCGGTTTTTGCGTTGGGTTCGGCAAAGTCTATTCTGCCCGTCTGCAAAGTATTTACAAGCTGGTTCGTGTTTACGACCTGATAGCGGACGTGCTTGATTTTGGGTTCGCCCATAAGGTAATGGGGGTTGCTGACGAAGTACATAACGTTGTTTGCCAGAAAGTCTCCGCCCGTAATACCTTCCGTCCTGTCGCTCTCCGAAGCCGCAACGTAGGGACCCGCGCCGACGGGAACGCCGATTTTGTCGGCATTTTTGATAGTCTTATCCATAAACGATTGCGAGCCGTACTCGACGCCGAAATGCTCTTCGTAGTCGAATGCCTTTATCTGCTCTTCGTTGGAATAGTAGTACATAGGAGCTACGCCGAACGAGAAGTTCCATATAGCTTTGGGGTCTACTTTGTTTATGGTGACTTTCAGAACTTCGTTTCCGCTGACGACCTGCGTCTTGTCCTCGTTGTAGACGGGAACGCCTATCTCCTTGGTTGCGCCCGTAGCGGTGTCGGTAACAATCGTAACGGGCTGGGTTCTGTTGATGAACTCAATACCGCTGATATTCTTGTATTTCTGGGTATGGGTCTTGAAATATTCCTCTTTCGCCGCGCCCGCGATTTCGCCCGCAAGGTCGGTAGCCGTACCCCAGTAATTGATGACCTCGTCCATTTTGGAAGGGATCATATCCTCTACAATCTTTGCAATAGCCTGCTCTTCCGTCCATTTCTTGAACACGCTGACGTCGTTTTCAAGCTTGGATTCGAGCGCGCCGGCGCCGTTGTTCTCTTTCTTTTTCCAGGTTATGTAGCCCTCGTTATAGAGAAAAACTTCAACGTCGGTAGTGAAAGGCGTTATCGTTTCGCCGTTTTCGTTGGTGAACTTGGTATCCTCGTAGCTGTCTTTGGAATCGTTGAAGTCCTGCTTCAGTTCTTCCCTGAAAAGCTCTTCGGCTTTCTTATAATCGCTGACGATATACTCGTTCGCGTCGCCGGGATTGTCATTCGCATACTTTTCAAGGTAGCTTATCATCTGTTCGGAGGTCATCGTTATCTGGTTGGGATGAGCGTCCTTGACCGCCGCGATAGCCATATCGAGGTTCATTATGCGCTCGGATGCTTTGTAAATGAACTGCTCCTCGAATTTGTCCTGTTCTTTTTCGTCCGCCGACTGGGTGCGGTACTCCTTCAAGCCGACTATGTCGGTAGAATACATCGTCGAGGAACCGGAATATGCAGGGTCGAGATAGACGTACATATTGAACAGAACGTCCTTCATAGTGAGATATGTTCCGTTTGAAAATTTGACGTTGTTTTTGAGCACGAAGTAATATTCCGTGGTCTGGTCGGTTTTCGGATCGCCCAGCGTTCTCGTATAGAATTCCTTGGTTACGACCGCTTCGTCGTCGCCCCAGACGGGGTTGCCCTTTTCATCGTTGCCGATCATACCGATCTGTGTCATTCCAACCGCGTTGGCGTCCATTGCCGAAGTAGAATAGAAAGGATTGAATACTTTATCGAAGTCCTGCGAAGAGAAAACGAGAGTATCCTTGGCATTGTCGTAAGTGCGTTTGCCGTCGTCGTCACAGCCCGTAGCACCCAAAACAGTCGCGCAGGTAACGACAGCCGTTGCCGACAGCACACCTATCCTTTTGATAATTTTTTTATTCATAGCTTAACTCCTTAAAATGTTTTTCCGTTAATGATTTATTATCGGGACAGCCACAGCGTGGCTGTCCCCCTTTTGGTATAGCAAAAGGAAATTTTTAATTTTTTATTTTCAGACTCTGCCGGCAAGAGTCACGTCGTACACGCAGTTCGTTTCGACCGCGTTTCCGCTGTAAACGCCCTTGTCCTGCAGGAAAATGAGTTCGTATCTTTCCGTTCTCTCGGTGTAACCGAAAGTCGCTTTCACGCTGACGTTTTCAAACGTGCTGTTGTGCGACTGAACGGCAAGAGGCGCGACGTAGACCTTTTTGAGCCTTGACAGTGAACCGATATCCACCGTCAGCGTCACTCCCTCGAAGCTTACGTCCCTGACCGTCGCGTTATCTGCGTTTCTGAAAATCGCAAGGTAGACGGAGTTTGCGCTCCCCTCTTCGCCGATATCGGGCTCGAGCTCGTCGATAAGTCCTCTCCAATCTTTCTTCAGAGTGAAATTTTTTACCGTCGAACCGTTGCCGAGGAAAGTCTTTCCGGAGAAGTTGTCGAAGCGGAGTTCCTCTCCGCCCATATCGATGACGCTTCCCGGCATAACGTAGATATTTTTCGACTTTGCCTTTTTGAGGTCGGAGGCGTTGCGTACTATCGCGTAATCACCCTCGATGAATTCGACATAAATCTTGACGGCAAAGCTCTTGTCACCGCCGGGGTGAAGCACGCTGTCGTCGAACGGACGCGTGTGCTCTTTGTCGTAGTAGACGGCTATCGCGGTGTGACCCGAAAGCTTATTCGCATATTCCAGAACGTCCTTGGGGTGAACGTTTGCAAGCTTGTCGCCCGCGTTTACTTCAAGCGAATTTATTACGCTCTCGCCGCCGCTTGCGTCCACGCTGATGAAATCGAACGAATAGATTATAGGCGACTTCCACTTTGCGTAAAGCGTAATCCCTCCGTCAGGAACGGCGTCGGTATCGAAATTCCACTGCTCGCCGTAGACGGTGACGCCGTCACTCTTTTCGCCTCTGAACCAGCCTTCGAGCACGAAACCGCCGTCGCGCGTGACGGGGTTGTCCTGTGTGCCGAGAGGTTTTATTTTTTTCGGCGCGCCCTCGCCGAACTTGTAGTAGTGGCTGACCGAGGTGGTGCTGTTTTTATACTTGCCCCCTTCAAGCTCGAAAACTATTTTCGTTCTGTCGGAATACTTTTCGTCATAGTCCACGTCGCCGGCGCAGGCCGCAAACGCGGCGGCACAGCAAACGGCTACCAATGAAAAGAACGCAATCGCAAATTTTTTGATCATCTTAATACCACATAATATAATAATAAAATATTTGATTTATTATATCACTTTGCGACGGCGCTTGTAAACAGATTTAACCGCTAAATTCCAAAAAAACGCATAAAAATACACGGAAAATATTTACAAAAACCCGAATTTTGTTATCCGTCAACAATTTATTATAATAAGTGACATTATACTCAGCCGCTCCGCCCGTGAATATATAAATTTTTTATACTTTTATGCAAAAATAATACACATTTATGCATAAAAAACCGTTCCGGATAACGTATAAAAACGCATTGAAAAGACCTGTTTTCAGTGCAATTTTTTTATGCAGTTTGCACAAAAAAATATAGCGTTATAACGGCTATTTAACTCTGAAAAACAATTGCTAAAATGCTGTAAAATATGGTATAATATTTCAGAATAAACAAGAGCAAAAAGGTTAATTATGATAGAAATTTCAGACAAAAGCAATCTCTTGGAGCAAAAATCTTACAAATTTTCGTTGCAGGACGTGGACGAGCCAAACTTTTTCAGGGATATTTACAACTACGACCAGATACCCAAAATCCCGTTCAATCACAGACGTTCGCCGATGAATATGCCGAAAGAGATCTGGATAACCGACACCACTATGCGCGACGGTCAGCAGTCTGTCGAGCCGTACACGGTCAAGCAGATAACAGACCTTTATAAACTGTTGTCAAAGCTCGGCGGGCCGAAGGGAATAATCCGCCAGACCGAGTTTTTCATATACAGCAAAAAGGACAGGGAAGCTTTGGACAAGTGCAGGGATTTAGGACTTAAATTCCCCGAAATTACGGCATGGATAAGGGCAACGAAGGAAGATTTCAGGCTTGTAAAGGAAATGAAAATCAAGGAAACGGGCATACTCGTCAGCTGTTCAGACTACCACATTTTCAAAAAACTGCACTCGACGCGCGGAAAAGTTATGGAACATTACCTCTCCGTCGTCAAGTCGGCGTTCGACAACGGAATTATTCCGCGCTGTCACTTCGAGGACATAACGAGAGCCGATTTTTACGGCTTCGTGGTTCCGTTCATAAACGAATTACACAAGCTTTCGGAGGAGTATAAAATTCCCGTAAAGATACGCGCGTGCGACACGCTCGGATACGGCATACCGTTCTCCGAGGTAGCGCTGCCGAGGAGCGTACCGGGCATAATTTACGGTATACAGGAGTATTCCGATATTCCGAGCGAATATATCGAGTGGCACGGTCACAACGACTTTTACAAGGCGGTCACAAACGCGACCTGCGCCTGGCTTCACGGCGCGTGCGCAGTCAACTGTTCGCTTCTCGGCATAGGCGAACGCACGGGGAATATCCCGCTTGAAGCAATGGTCGTGGAATACGCTTCACTCAAAGGCACTCTCGACGGAATGGACCCGACGGCGATAACCGAAATTTACGACTATTTCCGCAAAGAAATAGGCTACGACGTACCGCCTATGACGCCGTTCGTCGGGGCGAATTTCAATCAGACGCGTGCAGGTATTCACGCCGACGGACTCCTGAAGGACGAGGAAATTTACAATATTTTCGATACGGAAAAGCTTTTGAACAGAAAAGTTCAGGTTACCGTGTCAAAAACTTCGGGTCTTGCAGGCATTGCTTTCTGGATAAATTCGCACTACAACCTGCTGGGAACAGAAAAAGAGGTAAGTAAGCGCTCCCCTCTCATTGCAAAAATCAAGGAATACGTCGACAAACAGTACGAGGACGGCAGACAGACGTTAATTTCCGACAAGGAACTGACAGACTTAGTCGAAAAATTTTCAGATATTAAATCTGATATTAAATAAAATAATTAAACAGCGGAGATGCAAGCAAGACAAGGAAAGCGCGGATTTTGCGAAGAAGTTTACAATGAAGTAAATGCCTGAGCAAAAACGTAAGCTTGACGCAGTATTGTGAAGTATATACGCTGTTAAATAAGGTGTAAAATGGCACTGACAATAGCGCAAAAGATAATAAAAGAGCATTTAGTAAGCGGAAATATGACCGTCGGCGAAGAAATCGGTCTGAAAATAGACCAGACTCTCACGCAGGACGCAACGGGAACTATGGCTTATCTCGAATTCGAGGCAATGAACTGCAAAAGGGTGAAAACGGAACTTTCGGTGGCTTATATCGACCACAATACTCTGCAAAGCGGTTTTGAAAACGCCGACGACCACCGCTACATACAGTCGGTTGCGGCAAAATACGGACTGCGTTTTTCGAGGGCGGGCAACGGCATCTGCCATCAGGTGCACCTTGAACGCTTCTCGAAACCGTACAAAACCCTGATAGGCTCGGACAGCCACACCCCGACCTGCGGAGGTATGGGAATGCTTGCTTTCGGCGCAGGCGGACTTGACGTAGCCGTCGCTATGAGCGGGGGCGCTTACTATATAACGATGCCGAAAATATACAAAATCGAATTGACAGGCAGACTTCGCCCCTTCGTTTCGGCAAAGGATATAGCTCTTGAAATACTTCGTCTGATATCCGTCAAGGGCGGAGTCGGAGCAATTATAGAATTCGGCGGCGACGGCATAAAGCATCTGACCGTTCCCGAAAGGGCTACGATAACCAATATGTGCACGGAAGTCGGGGCAACGACCTCCGTCTTTCCTTCCGACGAAGTTACGCTCGACTTTTTAAGACGGCAGAAAAGAGAGTGCGACTTCGTTCCGCTTTCCGCCGACGAAGGAGCCGGATACGATAAGGTGATAAAAATCCGCCTCGACAGCTTAGAGCCTCTCATCGCCTGCCCTCACAGCCCCGACAACGTCGTAAAGGTTTCGGCGCTTAAAGGCGTCAAAGTTGATCAGGTGTGCATAGGTTCCTGTACGAATTCGTCGCTTGCGGATATGAACAAGGTTGCGGCGATTTTCAAAGGCAAACGCATTGCCGACGGCGTAAGCCTCTCCGTTTCTCCGGGCTCGAAACAGACGCTTTGCGCACTTGCAAAAAGCGGTGCGCTTAACGATATTCTCCATTCGGGCGCAAGACTTTTGGAGTGCGCCTGCGGTCCCTGCATAGGTATGGGTTTTTCACCAAACAGCGCGGGAGTATCGCTGAGAACCTTCAACCGCAACTTTTTCGGAAGAAGCGGAACCAAAGACGCGCAGGTCTATCTGGTTTCGCCCGAAACGGCCGCGGCTTCCGCACTCAAAGGCGAAATAACCGATCCGAGGGAGCTTTCCGCCGTTTCTCCCCTGCCCCTGCCCCTGCCCGAAACGTTTGAAACAGACGACGGCGCGATTATCGCGCCGCTTGACGAAGCCGAGGCGGAAAAAGCCGAAGTTTTACGCGGTCCCAACATAAAGCCCGTGCCTGTCGGCGAAAAGCTCACCGACGCGATCCGCGCGAAAATTGCGCTCAAAGTCGGCGACAATATAACTACCGACCACATTATGCCGGCGGGCGCGAAAATTCTGCCATACCGCTCGAATATCCCACGCCTTTCGGAATTCTGTTTTTCAGCGGTAGACGAAAACTTTGAAACGAGGGCGAAAGAATATAAAAACAGCGTCATTATAGGCGGAATAAACTACGGACAGGGCTCGTCGCGCGAACACGCCGCGCTCGTTCCCCTCTTTTTAGGCGTCAAGGCAGTTATTGCAAAGAGCTTTGCGCGTATCCATTCGGCAAACCTCATAAACGCAGGCATAATCCCATTGACTTTTGAAAACGAGGACGACTTCAACAAACTCGGCGAGGGCGCCGAAATAGAAATTTCAAACCTCTTTTCGGGGCTGAAAGACGGAAGATTTACACTGAAAGATATCAAAACGGGCAAAAATTACGCGCTTTGCGGTAATTTCACCGCACGGCAACGTGAAATTTTGCAGTACGGCGGATTGCTCAACTATATGAAGGAACAGGCAGAAAATGAAAAAAATTGAAATGAAAACGCCCATTGTCGAAATGGACGGCGACGAAATGACGAGAATAATCTGGCAAAGCATAAAGGACGAGCTAATTCTCCCCTTCGTCGGGTTAAAGACCGAATACTATGATTTGGGACTTAAAAACAGGGACAGAACGAACGACGAAGTCACCGTTCAGTCGGCGCAGGCAGTCAAAAGACTGGGCGTTGCGGTCAAGTGCGCCACTATTACGCCTAACAGACAGCGCGTCGAAGAATACGGACTGAAAGAGATGTGGAAAAGCCCGAACGCGACGATACGCGCCGAGCTTGACGGTACGGTTTTCCGCACTCCCGTTATTATCCCCTCGATAAAGCCTGCCGTCAGAAATTGGAAAGCGCCGATAACCGTCGCGCGCCACGCCTACGGCGATATCTACAAAGCGGAAGAGATAAAAGTTGAAAAGGCAGGCAAAGCCGAACTTCTGTTCACGGACGCCGACGGGAAGCAAACGAGAAGCACGATATGCGACTTCGACGGCGCGGGCGTATTGCAGGGACAGTTCAACAGGGAAAGCTCTATCCGCTCGTTTGCGCGCGCCTGCTTCGGCTACGCCGTTGCGACGAAACAGGATCTGTGGTTTTCAACCAAGGACACCATATCGAAAATCTATGACCAGACGTTTAAATTCATTTTCGAAGAAATCTATAAAACCGAATACGAAGAAACTTTTAAAAAACTGAATTTAAATTACTTCTATACCCTCATCGACGACGCCGTGGCAAGGGTTATAAGAAGCGAGGGAGGCTTTATCTGGGCGCTGAAAAACTACGACGGCGACGTTATGAGCGATATGATTTCCACAGCATTTTCCTCGCTTGCAATGATGACTTCCGTGCTCGTTTCCCCCGACGGCAAGTACGAATACGAAGCGGCTCACGGCACGGTCACGCGCCACTATTACAGATATCTCAAAGGCGAAAAGACCTCCACCAACCCAGTCGCTACGATTTTCGCCTGGAGCGGCGCACTGAGAAAGAGAGGCGAAATTGACGGACTTACAGACCTTATCAACTTTGCCGGACTGCTTGAAAAAGCCGTGCTCGATACCATAAACGGCGGAACGGCGACGAAAGATCTTATACCGCTTATGGACGAAAACGTCAAGCCGACCGCTGTATACACCGACGAATTTATATCTGAAATAAAAAATAAACTCGAAACGCGGCTCAATTAATAAATTTGACAGCAATTGAAATATTCCGTCCGCGTATATGCGGACGGAGTATTTTTTATCATTTGCCTTGACTGTAATAAAAATATATTATATAATAATGCTTATGAAAAACTTTTTAAAAATTACGGCGATAACGCTCGCCTGCTTTATAGGGCTTATTATCCTGCTCGTCTGCGCGTACGTCATATACGTCGCAGTGCAGTATTACAGAATAGAGGACAACTTCGAACTGAGTATAGAAGGCTCGTCCGATAAAAAAGTTATGCAGGGAGAAGAATATTCGCTCGTATCCTATAACTTAGGTTTCGGCGCGTATTCGCCCGAATACACTTTCTTTATGGACGAAGGCGTTATGCTCGACGGCACTGAAACCGAGGGCAAGTATGCAAAAGGCCTCAATAAAGAGGACGTGCAGAAGAACGTCGACGGTCAGATTTCAGTTGCGAAAGAGCTTGACGCGGATTTTTACTTTTTTCAGGAAGTCGACAGAAAAGCCGACAGAAGCTACAAGATAAATATGCTTGAAAGTATGCGCGCGGCGTTCCACTCCCACCTTTCCACTTACGCCGAAAACTTCCACACGGCGGATCTTATGTACCCCTTTTCAGACCCTATCGGAAAATCGGTCAGCGGAATACTCACGCTTTCGAAGTACGGCGTTACGAGCGCGGTGCGCCGTTCATTCCCCATAACGGACGGTTTCCCCGACAAGTATTTCGACCTTGACAGATGTTTTTCCGTCCACTGCCTGCCCGTGCAGGGAAGCGACAAACAGCTCGTATTAATAAACCTGCATATGTCGGCATATGACGAAGGGGGCAAAATAAGAGCTAAACAGCTTGAAATGCTGAATACTATCCTCTCGCTCGAACGCGTCAAGGGCAACTACGTCTTGGCAGGCGGAGATTTCAATCACTGCCTTATAGCCGACAAATTCAACAGCGACAGCGAAGCCCTGACTTATTTCGAGAGCAAACAGCAGGTTCCCGAATGGGTCAAAAATTCCATTCTGCACTCTGACGAGATAACGGACGGATATTCCATTTCCGCGGATATCAACGCCTCGACGTGCAGGGGCGCCGATATTCCTTACGAAAAAGGCGTAAATTACAGCACGGTCATAGACGGATTTATAGTATCCGACAATATCGAAGTAATTGCCGAAGGCACCGTAGACACCGATTACGCTTACAGCGACCACAACCCCGTACAGATCAGATTCAGACTCAAATAATTATCGTAAATCAGATTTGCAATAAAATCTAATACGCGCCGTCATTTATGTTACGGCGGACATAAAAATTATGAAAAGAAAAATTTCAGCCATTGCCGTATGCGCCGCGACGCTCTCGTTTTTATGCGCCTGCACCGGCAAAAACACAATTATATTGCCCGACAGAAACGATCCGTCCTCTAAATCGGACTCCGTTTCCTTTTTCGGGCACAGAACGGACAGCGCAAGTCTGAACGTTATCGAAGACGCTCTGCAAAGCTTTATGTCGGAGAACGCGAACGTCAACGTTTCTTACGAGAGTGCAAGCGAAACGTCTTACTTTTCCGCGCTCGACAAGAGGTTTGCAACCAGAAATCTCGACGACGTGTTTATGACCGACAGGGACAGGCTTTTGTCGTTTATGAACAGCTCCGCGCTCGCGGACATATCGTCGGACGTGAACTTAAACTATTTTTCCGAATTTGCGCTCTCACAGTCCGCATTTGCCGACGGAGCTCTTTACGCGGTACCCACCGCCGTTTCCACGCACGGGCTGTACGTCAATTACGGCATTTTGCAAAACAGCGGAATTTCAGTACCGAAAAATCTTTCCGATTTCGCAGCTGCCTGCGACTATTTTAAAGATCAGGGCGTAACGCCCGTCATAGTCAACAACTACTCCTCTCTTCGCACTTTGATATATGCGATAGCTTTCGATAAGACCTATAAAAGCGCGGACGTTTCCGCCGAAATTTCAAAGTTCAACGCCGAAGCGACGCTTATGTGCGATGGACTGAACGACGGAATAGACTTTATCTACCGTATGATAGGCAGCGGTTGGATAGATTTGGAAGAGGCGAAAAACTGCGAATGTTTTTCGGGCGATATTCAGCTGTTTTCGAAAAACGGACGCCCCTTTATGATTACGGGAAGCTACGCCGTAACGAGTCTTAAAAGGATATCCGACGGCATCAGCTTCGGCATTTATCCCTATCCCGTACTCGAAACGGGAAGCGTGCTCGTCGCGCAGGCGGACGCTATTCTCAGCGTAAAAGACGGAGAAAGAGCAGACAGCGCGAAAAAACTCGTCAATAAGCTCACGCAGTATTCCGTACTGTCGCAGATGAGCGAGGGACAGGGATATTTCTCGGTACTCAAAGAACAGACGCAGATACAGGCAGACGCCGCGCTCGTACCCTCGGCAAGCCACTTTACGGGCGGAAAATTCGTAGTTGCTTCCGACGTCAATTTAAAAATTCCGCTCGATAGTTATCTGAACGAATGCACGGATATGATTTTAAACGGTGCGAAGTCGCAAGAAGTAAAAGCTCACCTCTATTCCCTGCTTGAAAAGGAGGGAGCAAAATGAGTTTTGTCAATCTTTTGAAAAAGTATCAGATGATAATAATTTCCGCATTCGCCGTCATTGTCTGCGTAGTCGCGTCGCTGCTCGGATCGCTGTATCTGACCCGAATGGAAAACGCAATGTGGAATCAGCTTGTAACCGACCTTACGGAAGTTTCGTATCAGGGCGCGCACGCCTTTGAAACGTATATCGACAAGGAGCGCGAATCGATAGGGCGCATTGCCGACAATATGACGCAGTACCGCTCGGACGACATAAACGTATCCTCGCTTCTTGACACCTATTCTAAGGGCGAAGGTATATTCTCTCTGATAATTTTCAACGCCGACGGAAGCGGTGAAATACGGGTTGCTGATTCCGAACCCGTAAAATACACAAAGAGCCAGATGAACGAAGCGTTCGCAAGCTACGGCGAAAACGGAATAACAAAACCTTATCTCAACGACTTTACGGGTCAGCGGACGTTAGGCTATTTTAAGCGATTCGTCTTTGCCGACGGAAAAGAGGCCATCATACGAAAGGGTCAGCTTATGTCGTATCTGCAGGACGAATTTTCGCTTTCCTTCTACAACGACACGGGTTTTTCGTACATAACCGACTCGGACGGTGCAATCATAGTCCGTCCCCAGCACAAAAACAGCAACCGCACGGCGGTGAACATATTCGACCTCCTCTCCTACAACGGTTGCGACGAAGTCGAAATTTCCGACCTCAAAGCGTTTATGAACCTGAACAAGCAGGGCGCAATGCGCTTTAACGCAAAGGACGAGGGGCGAGTCGTGGCGTTCGTTCCGCTGAAAAGCGCGGAAAGGTGGTATCTTGTATCCGATATACCAAACTCCGCGATAATGAGCCATATCGAAGACGTATTGCAGACTTCTCAGACGCTCACCGTTATAGTGCTGTTAATCTTCGTCATATTCGTCGTATTCCTTCTCGTGACGTATCTCTACCGCAGAAAGGTCAGAACCCAGCAGACAGAAGTCAGATACAGAGAACAGCTTTTCGGACTTCTTGCCAACACCACCGACGACGTGTATATGCTGATGTCGATGCGCGACTTTTTCGTCGAGTATGTAAGCCCGAACTCGTTCAGGGTTTTGGGAATTACGCCAAAAGATCTGAAAAACGCCATAAAGGCGGTAAGCGAACAGGAATACGAGGACGACATTTCAAAAAGCCTGTTCAGCCTTACGGATATTCAGTCGGGCGAACAGCAGGTATTCAAGCGCAACCGCATACACAAAGTCACGGGCGAAATTAAGCACTTTATCGAAACCGTTTACAGAACGACTATCGGAAACGTCGATAAATTTATCATAACGCTTTCGGACAGAACCGCGGAAATTCAGGCGGAAAGCGCCCTGAAAGACGCTATGGAAAGCGCAAAAGCGGCAAACACCGCAAAGAGCGTGTTCCTTTCGAATATGTCGCACGATATCCGCACGCCTATGAACGCAATTTTAGGCTTCACGGAGCTTATCAAACACGACGCAGGCAATAAGGAAAAAGTCGTGGAATACACGAACAAAATTTCCACTTCCGGACAGCACCTTTTAGGACTTATCAACGACGTGCTCGATATGAGCAAGATAGAGAACGGAAAATTCGTTCTGAATATTCAGAAGTTCAATCTTGCGGAGTTCGTCGACGAAATAGGTATGATGATGCGTCCGCAGGCGAACGGAAAAAATCTTACGTTCGAAGTCTGCGTTCACGACCTTAAACAGGAAAATCTTCTCGGCGACAAACTCAGAATCAATCAGATACTCATAAACATCCTCTCCAACGCCATAAAATACACGCCCGAGGGCGGAACTGTGAAAATGGATATTTCGGAACTGCCGAAAATCAACGAAAACTTCGCGCGCCTCCGCTTCTCCGTCACCGATAACGGCATAGGTATTTCGGAGGAATATCAGAAAAATCTTTTCAAACCGTTCACGCGCGAAATCAGCAGTACCGTAAACGCCATTCAGGGCACGGGTCTGGGTATGGCTATAACCAAAAACTTAGTCGACCTTATGAGCGGAACCATCTCCGTCAAGAGCAGACAGGGCGAAGGAAGCACTTTCACCGTAGAGCTGGAGCTGAGAATCGACGACGAGGATATAAACAACGAATTCTGGCAGGAAACGGGCATAAAGCGCACGCTCATAGTCGACGACGATATAGACATCTGCAAAAATATCGTATCCTCCCTCAACGAAGCGGGACTTTACGCGGAATACGCTCTGAGCGGTCGGGAAGCAATTGAAAAAGTGCGCCTCTGCCGTGAAAGCGGAAACGACTACGACCTCATAATGATAGATTATATGATGCCCGAAATGGACGGCATCGAAACCGCGGAACGCATACGGCAAAATATCGGCAAAGACGTTTCCGTGCTTATGCTCACCGCTTACGACTGGAACGATATCGAAAGCGAAGCGCGCGGCAAGGGCATCGACGCATTCCTGCCAAAGCCTTTCTTTATCTCCAACTTAAAGCTCAACGTGCGCTCGCTTAAAAAGAGCAAGGACGCGCCCGACAGCGACATACCCAAAAAAGTGCTCGAAGGCAAGCGTTTCCTTGCCGCCGAGGACAACGAGCTGAACTCGGAAATACTCGTCGAGCTTCTGGATATGTACGGCAGTACCTGCGACGTCGCCGAAAACGGAAAGCTGGCTCTCGAAGCGTTTGAAAAATCGGAACCTGGCTATTACGACGGTATCCTTATGGACATACAGATGCCCGTAATGAACGGCTACGACGCCGCGAAAGCCGTGAGAAGCTCGTCCCACCCCGACGCAAAGACGATCCCCATTATCGCAATGACGGCGAACGCTTTCTCGGAAGATATCAGCAATTCTTTAAATGCGGGAATGGACGCGCACATCGCCAAACCTATGGATATGGATCACTTCGAAGCAGTATATAAAGAAATATTAAACCGCAAGGTAAAATAATGCAGTCTATCTCTGAAATTTACAAAATAGGCAGAGGTCCCTCCTCTTCCCACACTATGGCGCCCGAAAGTGCGGTAAATACCGTTCGGGCGCGTTTCCCCGAAGCCAACGGCTTCCGCGTAACTCTTTTCGGCTCTCTTGCCCTCACAGGCAAGGGGCACTGCACCGATACGGTCATAAGAAAATGCTGCGAACCGTTCGATTGCGAAGTCGTCTTCGACTGCGCTTCCCCCTGCGACGTCCACCCCAACACTATGGATATAGAAGTTTTCCGCGACGGACAGCTTATTAATAAACAGCGCGTTTACAGCGTCGGCGGAGGAAGCTTTCAGTTCGAGGGCGAACCTCTCAAAGAAAAAGACCGCGTCTACCCACACACTTCCTTTACGGAAATTTCCCGGTACTGCAAAAAGCACAATTTAAGACTTTGGCAGTACGTCGGAAAATACGAGGGAAAGGAAATTTTTACATACCTTGACACCGTGTGGCAGAGAATGAAACGCACCGTACACGAAGGACTGACCACGTCGGGCGTACTGCCGGGAATTCTCGGCACGAAGAGGCGCGCACAGCAGCTCTACAACCAGAAACACATAGACGAATCGGCGCAGACGAGGGAAAACAGGCTCGTATGCTCGTACGCTTTCGCCACGGGCGAACAGAACGCGGCAGGCGGTATTATCGTCACCGCCCCGACCTGCGGAGCGTGCGGAGTCGTCCCCTCCGTGCTTTTATATATGCAGGAAACTCGCTCGTTTTCCGATGAACAGATAATAAAGGCGCTTGCCGTCGGCGGAATAATAGGCAACCTCATTAAGCGCAACGCTTCGATAAGCGGAGCCGAATGCGGTTGTCAGGCGGAAATAGGCTCGGCTTGCTCTATGGCGGCTGCCGCGCTTGCCGAACTGTTCGAAATGGGTCTGGGTCAGATAGAGTACGCCGCGGAAGTAGCTATGGAACACCATCTCGGACTCACCTGCGACCCCATCGCAGGACTCGTGCAGATTCCCTGTATCGAGCGTAACGCCGTCGCCGCAATGCGCGCGATAAACGCGCTTTCGCTTGCAAACTTTCTGGCAAGCACAAGAAAAATAAGCTTCGACGTCATAGTAAAAACTATGTACAACACGGGCAAAGATCTTTTAAGCAACTACAAGGAAACCGCCTCCGGCGGACTTGCCAAGTATTACGAAATAGATGCTCATATGAATAAATAATAATATAAAGGGCTGTTGTTCAGCCCTTTATTTCTTTATAAACACTTAAATAATTTACGGTGCAAGGAAAATCACACTTTTCCGCAGCACGCCTCAATTTGTGGCTCCGCCACCTCAGCAGTTGAATTTTTGCGATTATATAATAAGTTTGCCATTAAAAACGCAAAAAGAAGGCAGCGCCTTCAACTCACGGAAAAATTAATTCGCAGAATAGAATTAATTTTTCGTGAACATTTATTCGACCGTTACGCTCTTTGCTAAGTTTCGCGGTTTATCGGGATCTCTGTCTAAAAGAAGCGCGGTTTTGTATGCAAGAAGCTGAACAATCACAGCGGACAGCAGAGGCGAAAGAAACTTTCCGCAGTCTTCTATCTCTATTATTTCAGCCTTGCCCTTCAAGCGGTTGACCGTTTCGGGCACGTTGGTTATTACCGCAACTTTGCCTTTCCTTGAAATTATCTGTTCAACGGCGTTTTCGCTCTTTTTCGCAAGCTCGCCATCGCAGATTATACAGACGGAAACCGTCTTTATATCTATGAGCGCAAGCGTACCGTGCTTCAGCTCTCCGGCAGGGTAGCCCTCGCTTGGAACGTACGAAATTTCTTTAAGTTTCAGACTGCCCTCTGTGGCGACGGCAAAATCGAGATCCCTGCCTATGAAATAGACTCCGCTCGAACGCGCGCACGCTTCGGCAAGTGTGCCTATGTCCGTATGCTCAATTGTCCGCGCGATAATATCCGCCGCGACTTTGAGCGCCTCTGCGCCCTCTTTTTCGTCCTTATCCGCAAGAGTAAGCGCAAGCAGATACAGCGCGGAAAGCTGTCCCGTATAACTTTTTGTAGCGGCGACGCATATTTCCTGACCTGCCTCGACGGGGACTGCGGCGTCCGCAATGCGCGTAAGTTCGGAATAGGGGGAATTGGTTACGGCAATAACCTTTGCGCCGAGACTTTTTACAAGCCTTGCCGCTTCTACCGTGTCGGCTGTTTCGCCGCTCTGGCTTATGGCTATAACTACCGTGTTTTTCGTTACGATCGGCTGTTTATATCTGAATTCGCCTGCGGTTTCGACCTCGACGGGAATACGCGCAAAACTCTCTATGTATCTCTTTCCGATAAGCCCCGAATTGTAAGCCGTTCCGCAGCCCGTTATAATTATTCTGTCCGCGCCCGTAAGATAGCGCTTTATTTTATCGCGTGTGCATATATACGCGTCTGCAGTTTTAATTATCGAAGAGGGAACTTCGCGTATTTCTTTGAGCATATAGTGCGGACAGCCGTTCAGCTCCAACTCCGCGCTCTGAGCGGGATTTTCACGCTTGCTTCGTTCGGTTCTTTCAAACTCCGAATTATAAAATTCTATTCCGTGTTTCGTTAAAAAGGCAGTGTCGCCGTCTTCGAGTACCGAAATCTCAGTGCACAGCCCCGCAAGCGCGGATAAATCGCTTGCGGTATAGGCGCAGTTTTTTCCGTAACCGACAATAACGGGATTTTTATGCCTTGCGACTATAATACCGTCGAAATCTGCGCATATGACGACGAGCGCATACGACCCCTGCAAAAGCGGTAAAGTCTTTTTAAGCGTGTTCAGAATATCGCCGTCGTAAAAATAATTTAAAAGTCGGGCGACTATTTCGGTATCGGTTTCCGAAAAGAATTTGACTCCGCTGAAAAATTTTTCTTTCAGTGCGGAGTAATTTTCGATAATGCCGTTATGGACGACTGAAAATTTTCCGGCCGTATGCGGATGCGCGTTTTCATCCGACGGCTTGCCGTGCGTCGCCCAGCGCGTGTGACCTATCGCCGTATCGCCGTGAAGATTTTTCAGATCGCCTGCAAGCGAAAACACCCTTCCGCGACGTTTGCAAAAGCTTATCTTTCCGTTATCGAGCGAGGCGATGCCCGCCGAATCATAACCTCTGTATTCCAGAAGCGAAAGTCTTTTATATACTACTCCCGAAGCGCCTTTAACACCCGTAACACCTACAATACCGCACATATTATCACCTCTTAACAGTGTATGTATATCGTTGCTTTATTTGTGATATGCGGTTTTGATTGACATCTTTGAGTCAAAGATTTATAATTATACGGACGGCGGAGAACTCCGCATTATATTATTATGAAAACTAAAAGACGAAAACTATCCGTCTGGCAGATGCTTGCGCTGTCGTACCTGTTCGGTATGATTTTGGGGAGCGTACTTTTAATTCTTCCCTTTGCAACCAAAGACGGACAAAATACGACGTATATCAACTCGCTATTCACCGCGGCGTCGGCGGTGTCGCTCACGGGGCTTGCTCCATACGACACGGCGACGCACTGGTCGCTGTTCGGACAGTTAGTAATTCTGTTCCTTATTCAGATGAGCGGACTCGGTTTTATGACGCTTGTTTCGACGGCTTTCCTCGTGTTCCGGCACACTATGAGTTTAAGCACGCGCAACGTCTTTATGCTCGACTCCTCGGGCGGCAATTTAAGCGGAATAAAGACCCTTTTAAAGCGCATAGTTCTAGGAACGCTCATATTCGAAACCGCAGGCGCACTGCTTTTAATGATCCGCTTCATTCCCGATTACGGCGCAGGCAACGGAATTTATTTTTCCGTATGGCACTCCGTTTCGGCGTTCTGCAACGCAGGCTTCGACGTTTTAGGCACGACGGCGAACAAATTCGTTTCCCTGTCGGGTTATGTAAACGATCCGCTTGTAAACCTGACCATATGCGCACTTATAGTCCTTGGCGGACTCGGTTTTGCCGTATGGAGCGACATTTTGGACTGTAAGCTGAATTTCAAAAAATTCCAGCTCAACACGAAAGTGGTTCTCATCGTCAACGCTACGCTCATTGTATCGTCCTGCGCGCTGTTCATACTCTTCGAGTGGAATAACGCGGAATACGCCTCTTTCAGCTTCGGCGAAAAACTGCTTGCGTCGCTGTTCTGCTCCATCACACCGCGAACGGCAGGTTTTTCAACAGTATCGAGCACGTCGCTCTCCGACAGCGGATTTTTGCTGACAACCGTTTTAATGTTCATAGGCGGAAGTTCGGGTTCCACCGCAGGCGGTATGCGCGTAGGCACGTTCGCCGTGATAATTACGGGTATGTTCGCCTCGTTCAGGGGCAAGAGGGACATAAACATCGGCAAGAGACGAATTGACCATTCTCTACTTTCGCGCTCGCTCGCTATCCTCGCCGCAATGCTTATGATACTCATCGTTTCCGTCGGCGCGATCTGTGCGATTCAGCCCGAAACCGGTATATTCAAGGAAGTTACCTTCGAATGTGTTTCCGCGCTGAGCAACACGGGACTGAGTATGGACTTCACCCCGAAGCTTAAAACGGCTTCGAGCATTATAATAATTATTCTTATGTACGCAGGCAGAGTCGGAATTTTAACGCTCGGACTTGCATTGGGTCAGACGAAAGCCACTGCGGAAATACGCCGTCCCGTAGACAATCTGCTTATCGGCTGACGCAAACTTTTTACCGTATACGGCGCAAGGTCACGCTTTGACCGACTTAAATTTATGAGGAAAATTATATGAAATCTGTATTACTTATAGGAATGGGCAGGTTCGGCACTATCTTAGGCGAAAGGCTTATGAGTATGGGCGACGAAGTTATGATAGTTGACAAGGACGAAGAACTTATCAACTCGCTTGCGCCCAAATATACGAACGCGGTCATTGCAAACTGTATGAACGCGGACAATTTAAAAGCGCTTGATATCCCCTCGTTCGACGCGTGCGTCGTTGCCATAAGCGACGATTTCCAGTCCTCGCTTGAAATTACGTCGCTTTTAAAAGACTTAGGCGCAAAACACGTTGTGGCGCGCGCAAATACCAAAATTCAGCGCAAATTTTTATTCAGAGTCGGCGCGGACGACGTAGTTTATCCCAACCACGACATTGCCGAAAAACTTGCGGTCAAGCTCAACTCCGACGGAGTTTTCGACTATATAGAAATCGACTCCACCTATTCCATATTCGAAATCGCCGTTCCCGAAAGCTGGTACGGCAAGACGCTTATCGACGAAAACCCGAGAGGTAAATTCGGAATAAACATTCTTTTGATAAAGAAAGGCAAAAACATAGTCCCCTCCCCCAATCCCAACTACGTTTTCGAGGACGGCGACCATATTCTTGCGTTCGGCTCGACGGAAAAAATTCTTGCGTTCACCAACGTCGACGTACAGAAAAAACTGCGTGCGAAAAAAACCAAACGTTCAGCCAAATAGAAACAAAAGGCGGACTTTAAAGTCCGCCTTTTTCATTGACAAAAAACAGCGGAAGCATTACGCTTCCGCCGTTTTGTTATTTACTTAATCTTCTGCTTTCTTTCTTACGATAAGCACAATTGCTACCGAAGCAAGCGCCAGAATGACTACTACCGCAACTACGATTACGATGATTGCCACCGTGTTGCTATTGCTGTCGGTTGTATCGGAAACGATTTCGAGGTAGGTCGGCGTTTCGATAAAGTCGCTGACCTTTGTCGTAGTATTGTCGGTATTAACGACAACCTTTGACGGGGTTACGATATTGTTATCAATAACATGCTGAACCGCTTCGTTTGCAATGTACTTGATTTCGATTTCGTTATCATCTGCAAGGTCTGCGTAATTAACGGTAAGTTTACCGCCCTTAACCTTATCGGTCACGTTTTTGCCGTTTATGGTTACAGTATAAACCTGATAACCTTTATCGGGGTTAATCGTGTAAGTGTAACTTTCGCCCTCTTTGAGGAAACGGGTTTTACCGTCCTCTGCGCTGAGCTTTCCGCCCTTGCCGTCAATCGTTGCGTAAACCGTCTTATCGGTCACTTTGTCTGCGTCTACGGGAACTACCATATACGGCGAGAAGCTTGTAACAGTCGCTACGATACCTAACTTGGTAACTACGCAGGGAACCTCTTCGATAATGTAGGTGTCGGTTTCTTTGATATGTTTGCGGTGGAAAAGTTTAAATCTTACACCCTCGTCTTCGGGACCGTAGCCCTCGGGGAAGCCGAGCATTATCTTAACGTAACTTCCGTCGGGAATTACGGGATACTTGTTACAGATCTGAAGACTGATATCGTAGGTCTCGCTCTTGGCGAGCTCCTCTTCACTGACAACGTTGTTATCACCGCCGAGAATTTCGTTCTTCATGTTGTTAAGGGTGGTATTGTCATTCCCTAACTTTTCGGCAACGAGCATCATCTGGCTTCTTTCACCCTCGGAGAACGAGCTGGTGCCGTCCTCTTTGAGGAAGTTGTTTGCCGAAAGGTCGGAGTTGTCTGCAAGTACGGGCTGTGCGCAGCATTCAACCCAGAGTCTGCCGTCGTAGTTGAAACGTGCGGGGCACGCGAGATACATTCTGCTGAACGTGAAGTAAGGTGCGTTGGGCGCCTTGTTGGAGAATTCCTCTACCTCTTTTCCGTCGACTATTCTCGTAACTATTTTCGCCGAGCCGACGTTGCCGAAGTAGAAGTGATAACCTTCGCGGTTGTGCTCGTACATAAGGCTTGCGCCGAATTTAAATCTCAGCGTGTTGGGAACGAGCGTGGTGTCGCCCGAATTTTTCGGTCTTTCAATAATCTCTACCATATCTCCGGCAGCGTTGATGGGATAGAACTTCGCATATTCCTTGGCATTGGGATGCGCCGACTCGAAAGAAACGGTTATAGGCTTGGACGGGTCGATCTTGTGCAAAGGCTCGTCATAAGTAACTTCGATGATCTTAGCGTATCCCTGGGACATTACGCCGTCTCTGCCCATATTGTCATATATGGTCTGTTCTTCGCGGTTATTGGGCGTCGTACTCTGAACGTAGGGTGCGGGGGTATAGGTACCGTAGGTTTCGTTTACCATCGGCTTGCTCTCTGCAACAGGCTGACTTTCGTTAAGATGCTCGTCTGTATAAGTGAGAGGGAACGTTTTACCGTGGTGTTCCGAATCGGGCCTATGAATGGGTGTTGACAATACGTCGGGTACAGCGTCGTATACGGCGAACTGCATATAGTAGACTGCCGTATTTTCATAGAAGATCGTTTCCGTTCCGTTGTCGTCCATATATCCGTCGATGGAAGCAACGATGCTCAGATAATCGTAAGTAGTAGCAAGCGCTACCCAGTTATACCAGTTTATCTGTCCATTGCGGTAATTCGCGTAACGATAAACAAGATAGAGTCCGTCCTCTTCGAGCAGTCTCTTCGCGCTCTTGCCGTTGTAGCTGACGATTACGGAAGTATCCATTAATTCGTTACCGTAGTCGTCCTTTTCGCCGGTGGGCTTATAATCGAACGCCGCCTGAAGTCCGTCGGTCTCGGCGCTTGCGCCGTAGTTGTGGGCGGAAAGCTCGGGATATTTCAACTCGTATTTAGCCGAAGAAATTACGCCGTCGCTGACGTGAATTTTCTCATCGCTTGTTTTCTGCAAAACAGCGTATTTGTTTCTGTTGGGATTTGAGTGGTTATAGGTAACGTCAACCGAAAACCAGTCGCCGTTGCCTGCGTCACGCGTCGAAACTGCCGACTTTACAGTTGTAGGAGCTTCGAGATAAACGTAGTTCCACATATGGTAAACGCTGGAAGGGTTGTAGTTGCCGTATTCGTCCATCTGGTTGCTGTAACCGTTGACGGTTATGCAGGGAACGCCGAGTTTATCCATAACGGCTTTGTACGCGGTTGAGAAACCTCCGCAAACCGCCTTGCCCTCTACTATTCCGCCGTACGCCGTGTTTATGTACGCCGCCGCGATATAATTCTCGTCGTCCTTGTTTTCGTATGCCGCGTAATCGTAAGTAATACTTTCGGCAAGTTTCTTATTTACTTCCCTTGCATAGAAAACGTCCTTTGCGGAATACGTATCTGCCGCCTGCGCTTTTTTAACGTCATCTACTATTTTGTTGAGCTTGGTATCGAATTCTTTGATTGCCGCGTCGACGTCCGATTCGGTAGTAAAACCGTTATCGCGGTAAAGGTTTGCCTCCCTTCCGCTGTCGATAAACGCCGCGTACACTCCGTCCGTTCTGCCTGCGCTTATGGTCATTTTGTAAAAGTCGATGTAGAAGAGTTCGGGGTGGTCGGTGAGGAACGCGTCGCGCGCAGCGCTGAACGCCTTGGGAACGGTGAGGTCACCGTCCTCTACCCACGCCTTGATTTGGTCGGGCGTGACAACGCCTTTTTCGGTAATGTTGTAATGAACTTTACCGTCTTTGAAATCTCCGTTTTTGTTGATTGCGTCAAGCGCGTCATAGAACTTTTTAGCAAGTTCGTACTCCTGTTCTGTGCCGTCCACTTCAACAACGAGGTGATCGCCGAAATAGCTTGTCGCTATAGTACCTTTCTGCGTATCCTCCGCAGAAACAGTTTTTCTTGCAAGCATTCCCGCACCGGCAAAGAGCGAAATTGCGCATACTGCCGACAGTCCTGCAACTGCAATAGGTTTAGTTTTTATTTTCATAAAACCTCCAAAATTATAAACCTGTTTTATTTCAAATCGATAGATAAAGCTTGAAAATAGCCCTCTTTCGCTTTGGTTTGCTCATTATAAATTATTAAAATAAAATTTGCAAGCGATTTTTATGACAAAATTAATTTGTTTTTCAGCCTCTATTCCATATTATATATATGAATTTGACTGAAAGTATATAAATCAGCTTCCAAACACAATTATAATGAAAAAACAAATAAAATCAAGCAAATGAATGTGAAATTTTTTTTACCGTGATTTGGTAAAAAACGGCAATTTTTTGTGAAAACTTAATTCCCCTTATTATATGCCGATACACTTTTAATTTGCATACTTTTACTCCGCCCCAAAATTCTTACCCTTCGGTTCCGTCACGGCGAGCGGAGGCGTCGGGCAACAGTACTTTTATATCCGCTCTGTGGGAGCAGGC
>CAJTXM010000015.1 GCA_910583545.1 uncultured Christensenella sp.
TGAAAAGAAAGGCGGGACTTTCTACACTTTAAGCTATGCTGAAAAACAGGGGAAACATATTCAAATAATCGACTTACGCGGACTTTAAAATATAAGCCGTTCGGCAATCTGCCGAACGGCTTAATTGATATTGTAAACTCTTTTTTAAAGTATTTTTTGCAGGCAGAAGCCCACTTTATCGCAGGAAGTGAGAATATATTCTATGCCATCTTTCACGGTGCGGAAAGGAAAATAATTTTCGCCGTGGATATGTCCGAAAACGACTTTTTCAACACGGTTTTCCGAAAACAGCCGAGTAAACGCAGTATCAGGCGACTTGACGCTGAAAGGCGGATAATGAATCATCACTATCACCCTGTCGCCCTCTTTGCGGATTTTTTCAACCTCTTTAAAACAGAGTTTAAAGCGCTCGGCTTCCCTTAAATACAGCTTCTCGTCGTGGTCGGTGTAGTCGGAACTGCCGGGGCACGACCAGCCCCTCGAACCGCAGATTATCACGTTTCCGAATTTAACGCAGTCGTTTTGAAGAAAGAAAAAAGTGCCGTCGGGCGCGCCGCGCCTGAGCTTGGTTATACCGTTCCACCAGAAGTCGTGATTTCCGCGAATAAACACTTTTCTGCCCTTCAATTCCTTTAAACTTTCAAGGTCGAAAAGTCCCTCCTCAAGCGCGGTTCCCCAGCTTG
Source organism: uncultured Christensenella sp. (assembly GCA_910583545.1). GTDB lineage: Bacteria > Bacillota > Clostridia > Christensenellales > Borkfalkiaceae > Coproplasma. The sequence goes on from CAJTXM010000015.1 coordinate 684, forward strand.
TATCTCCGCACAGAAGCACGATATCCTCATCGGAAACTTTGCCGTTCCAGTCGGTTTTTATTTTTTCGAAATGCCCCGTCCAGCCGTCGCCGAAAACGTTCATAGGCTTGTCGGCTTTGCCTGAAAGATGCAAATCGCTTATAGAAAATATCTGCATATTTAAAATTATACCACAGCCGACAAGATTTTTGAAGTAATTACAAATAGTAAAAGATAATAGACATAAATTAACATTTTGTCTATTATCTTGCTTATTATGTCACACATAATACTATATTTAGCTTTTAAAAAACATAAAATGAGGCGGAGTTGATACTCCGCCTTTAATTTTATTGTTTTGAACAGGTTTTGCCCTGAGGGTATAAAGGCAACTCGAAGAAGCCTGCGCATACTTCCTGAGAATAGTCCTGTGCAGGCGGTATTGCGCAATAGCCGTAACTCGGTACAAGAATTTCGACGTCGATGGCAACCTTTAAAATAGTGGTTAAACAAGCGTTTACGGTAAACGTTCCCGTTTCCTGATTGAACGTTCCTTCCGCACAGACAGCGCTTACTTCCGCCGTAATTTTATATGGCATAATCGAGGGTGCGGGCACAAACAAAAGCACGTCGTGCGAGACGGTTATAGTAGCCTGAGCCACGCCCTCCACTCCGTTTGCGTCGGTGTATGCAACCTCTACCGGAATACCGACGGTCGCCTGTACTCTTGCACAGCCGGGCTTATCGGCAAGCCGTTCTACGTTGAGATTTGTAATAACTCCCGCCGTATTTACGGTTCTTGCGCTGATGAAAGTTAAAGGATATGTAGGATCACCGGGGACGTTGTCGGTGAGCGTCAGGGTATAATTTTCTATCTGGATCTGCTTAATGCAGGCATCGAATATTTTCTGCGCCTGAATGCACACCTTTTCACACATTCCGTTTAAGGGATTGCCGCTGATTGTGCCGGGACACTTATCCGAGTGAAAATTTGAAAAGAATGACATTTTGACCTCCGTTAAATTTTTAATACATTATATGTCACGCTTCCCGTTATTGTTTCGGGCGTTTTTCGGGTACAAATATTTTGCAGGTGGGGTAGACGGGCTTAGAGTAATTCAATTCCCTCAGCTCCGCCTCTCCTATGCCGTATTTTTTTGCCAGAGTAGCATACGTGTCGCCGACCGCGGCGGTGACCTTTTTCAGCTTTTCTTTGCGCAGTTTTATTATTCTGCCAGAAAAGCAGTCACCGGTTACGGGCGTACCGAATTCGGCTTCTACCTCGTCCGCGCTCTGGTTACGTTTTACTTTGAAATATCTGCTTCTGTCCGTGATCAGCGTAAACATTTTGTAATATTATACGCGCGCAAATCAAAAAACGTTCATAATCCGAGCGCGGATTTTGTAGAATATTATGAAATGAAACAGAATATTTACAAATCGGCTGCAATCGTAACGATATTTTCAACTATCGAAAAATTAATGAGCTTTTTTTACAGGGTTGTGCTGTCGCGCGTGATAGGCGCCGAAGGCATAGGAATCTATCAGATCTGCCTCTCCGTGTTCGCCGTCTTCCTGACAGCCGCGTCGAGCGGTATCCCGATAACGGTCTCGCGCCTGATTGCAAAAAGCAACACGGTAAACGACATAAAAGGAAAAAACTCCGCCGTGACGGCAGGCGTCGTGGGAACGCTTATTTTCACCGTTCCCATAGCAGCCATACTGTTTCTGGGCAGAAACGCGCTTGATTTCCTGTTTACGGACGACAGATGTATAGATATCTTCCTGATTCTGCTTCCGGGGCTTATTCTGACGTCTGTATACGCTGTAATGCGCGGTTCGTTCTGGGGCAATAAACAGTTTGTTCCTTATAGCGTCATCGAGCTTTTGGAAGACGCCGTAATGGTTATCTTAGGCTGCATACTCGTCTTCAACGTCACAGATCCCGTTCTCGGTGCGCGCAGGGCAACTATCGCCGTAGCGGTATCTTACGTATTCTCGTTCTGCGTTTCACTGTTCTGGTATTTCAAAAAAGGCGGACGGTTCGTCAATCCAAGAAGACAGCTGAAACCGCTGTTCTCGTCATCTATGCCCATTACGGCGATGCGCACGTCCACTTCCCTGCTTAATTCCGCCGTCGCCGTTCTGTTACCGCTCCTGCTTATGAAAACCTACGGACTCGACAACTCGGATGCCATCAGTCTTTACGGCGTTGCGATAGGTATGAGTTTACCCATTTTGTTTATCCCTTCGTCGCTGATAGGTTCGATCTCCGTAGTCGTCGCACCCGAACTTTCGGAAAATTTCTACAAAAAAAAGACCGAACAGGTCAGATTTGATATAGAGAAGTCGATAAAAGCCGCAATTTTCATTGCAACCCTGCTCGTACCAATACTGTTCGTGCTCGGCGACGAAATAGGCGAATTTCTGTATTCGAACCAACTGAGCGGAGAAATCGTTCAGCGCTGTTCGTTCATTCTCGTGCCGATGTGTCTGAGTATGATCACAACGACCATATTAAACTCTATGAACCACGAAAGAAGGACGCTGATTCATTTCCTCTGCGGAGCAGTACTTATGATAATTTCGATAGTGTTCCTGACGAGATACGTCGGAATATACTCGTATATGATAGGGCTTGCGGCAAGCTTTGTCATCACCTGCGTTTTAAACCTGTTGCTTTTAAGAAAGTCCTGCAAGGGGCTAAAATATATGAAATATTCCGTTCACGCCCTTATAGTAACGGTTTCCGCCTGCGTATTCGGTATGCTGCTTGACGGAATTATTTCGAAATACGTTTCCGCGGTATGGCAGATAGTAATTCTTGCATTCGCCACGACGGGCTTTGCGGTCGCATTCCTGTTCTGTTTTGAAATGTTTACTTTAAGACCTTTGAAAAGGCTTATTTCAAAGAGCTGACGGTTTGCAGAAGCAGTTTTACGGAAAGTCCGACGAGAAACGCGCCGAAAAGTTTTTTGAGCACGAACGAAGGCAGAAGCACGGCGAGAAAGCCTGCAAGCACCGATGAAATAAGGGCAGGCACGACTATCACCGCAAGCCCTTTCGTCTTCAAAAGTCCGTTTTTGCGGTGAACGTTTAAAGTAAACAGGGCCATCGGCAGAAAGGCGATAAGATTTGTTGCCTGCGCGACGTGCTGTTCCACTCCTAAAAATATCGTAAGCGCGGGTATGAGGATGGTTCCTCCGCCCATACCCATTCCGCCCAGAAGTCCCGAAAAGAAACCGGCAGTCAGAAAATATATAAAACTCACACCAACATCCTCACACCGGCGGCAAACATTACGGCAATAAAAATGTAATTTACCGCAGTTTTGGGAAATTCCGATAAAAAATATGCGCCCAGAAATCCGCCTGCGACGGTTCCGACCGCCGCAGGTATTATTATATCCGGAACGGCGTAACCGTTGATGATATAGATTATCGCACTTGCAAGACATATAGGCGCTATCACGAAAATAGCCGTGGCGTGCGCTTCCTTGTCCTTATAGCCGAGCATTCCCGATAAAAGCGGAACCGCAACCATACCGCCTCCGCCCCCGAAAATACCGTTCACCGTACCCGTGAGAAAACCTGCCGTCCCCTCTTTTAAAAAATTACGCGTCAATTTCATAGTTTTATCTCTCATTATACGCAAAAATACATAAATTGCGGCCTTTAACGTTATTATCAGCAATTAATATAAAAAAATTAAAAAAAATAGACGTTATGCGGTATAAATGCTTGATTAAAATAGGCTTTTATATTAAAATGAGTAAGTACGATTATTTATTAAGGATAATAAAAAAATGGCAAAACACAATTACAAGAAAAGCAGATTCAAATACGTTCTCCTTGCGTCTGTCTGCGCAACAGCCTGCGTCTTTTCGGGCATAGCTTCGGCGTGCGGTAACAATACCGAAGACGAGGACGAAAAAGACAAGACGACCACAAAGGAAGACAGTCAGCTTCTTAAAAACGGAAACTTCGAGTTCTTTACTATACCCGAAAAGAAAAAGGACGGAAACGAACCCGTTTATCTTATCAAAACGCCCGACAGCTGGTCGAGAGGCGGTACTTCCTCATACACTATGTCGGGAATCATCAGCACGTCTGAAACGGCCTGGGAAAAAATGACGGACGAGAACCTCGAAGCAGACCTCGATTATAACAACAAGCTCGACTCCTCCTCTTCCGACTATCTCAGTCAGTATATCGACTATAACGGAATGAAGTCTTCGGACATTCTCTATCAGGACACTTACGACGCGCTCAGAAAGGACGAAGATCTGGAAGAGGGCGAAGAACGCAACCTCTCCCGTATAAATAATCCCGGAACACATTATAACGTAAGGAAAGAAAACGGAAATCTTATTTGCACGGTCGACGGCGAGGACAAGCCCGTTTACGTTGATGAAAAGGGTGAATATTTCCTCGAATACGACGAGGCCAAAGACGAATATAAACAGCCCATTTCCAACGTTTTAATGCTTCACAACTATGCGACGTCGAGAAACGGAATTGCACAGAACTACTCTTCCGTTGAAATCGAGCTGCCTGCAAACACCGCCGCCGAAATTTCGGTATGGGTCAAAACCGATTTTCTCAGGTTCAGTCAGGGAAAGAAAGTAACTCAGGACAGAGGCGCAAATATCTCCGTAACGCAGACGGTGGGAAGCTCTACCATTGATAAATTTGCCATTACCTGCATCAATACGGAAAAACTGCTTGCAAAAGGCGAAAAGTACAAAGACGAAACAGCCGTCGTCGACGACAATTACAACGGCTGGCTCGAATATACCGTTTACGTCAACGCCTGCGACTTTGCTTCGAGTAAGATAAAAGTCGAATTAGGTCTCGGCGAAACGGGTTACACGACCGAAGGCTACGCTTTCTTCGACGACGTGACGGTAACTCAGTTCCCTTCGCTCAACGACGACAAATGTTCGTATAAGGACAATACAGAAAACCTTAAAGATACGACCTGCAATCTTTCGAGCGATCCTTCCGAAAAGATTTTCAAAGCAGACAGCTACATGAGAAACGGCAAAGACAAGGACGATCGGTTTTCGAAAAATTTCCATTACTACATCGACCTCGCTTCTTCTAAGCACACCGGCAATACCGGCGAAAACTCCTACACTCCCGTTTCGTTCAAGGATGTAAATACGAAAGTCGGCTTCACCGTCGACGCAGACAACTACGTTTCGTCAAAAAACAATATTACAAACACTAATCTAAAAGGTTTCACCGCCTCAGATATAAATCCGATAGGAAATGCGAAGCTTCCGTTCGGAAACAATGCAAACCCCATTAAGACGGACGAAGACATTCTGGCGCTTGTCAAGACCGGCGAAAAGCCCTTTGCGGACGGCAAATACAGCGAAAAGCTCAATTCCGCGCTTGCAGGAGCCGCATCACTGCCTAAAAACAGTGAATTGTACGACAATAATATGCTCGTACTACTCTCCGCCTACGGCGCGGCTTACACCGCTTCATTCGACCTTGACGTAAAAGCCGAAGGTTACAAGATAGTATCGTTCTGGGTAAAAACCTCGGATATGGACGGAAGCAGTGCGGCTACCGTGAAGATAACCGAACTTGTAAAAGACAGGAAAAACAAGGATAACACTTCGCAGATAACAATCGATACTACGGATAAATTTACGAAGATAGGCGACGATAAGGATATTTTCGACGGTTGGGTACAGTGCTTCTTCTTCGTAAAGAACGAGCTTGAAAGCGACGCAAAATTCAATATCGAATTCAGCTTCGGCAATACCACGATAAAGGGCACGGACGTTCATTCCTATAAATACGGCTATGCTGCGCTTGCAAATATGCAGACGCTTGAAGTCGACGAGGATATTTTCTCCTATACGGGAAGCGGAGACAACACCGCTAAGCTTACGATAGTGGACGATCCCGAAAAGCAGGCGCACGTGTTTGACGAAGCTTACGGCAGTCTTTCGCACACCATAAAGGACGATATGGTAATCCCCTCCGCCTACAAGGGCGTAAACGGAGGAAGCTCGGCTGTCGTAAACAACGATTATGTTTCGATACCCTACGACGAAATCAACAACAACGTTTATACAGCCCGTAAAGATGACGGCACTTATGAAGACAGAATTTTTACAGGCCTTATAAATAAAGAATACTTTACCGAAGATTTTACCGAATACGCAAAGACAGACTGGTATAAAACTATTGTAAGGAATTATCCCAAGACGAGCACAATGGATGCACTCGATCACTGGAATTCGGTATTCGGAAACAAGTCGGTTCAGCCCCTTATTATCTATAACACTCTCCGCGACAGTTACGTGGAAGCGCGCGGCACGAATAAGGAAAATTTCAACGATGGAAAACACTACGTCAGAAATGAAGACGGAACTTTTGAAATGGTTCCGCACAATGCCGAGTTCGACGAAGAGGAAACCTATTACAACCTTAAACAGGTAATGAACTACGGATATCTTGGCGAAGACAAGCAAGTTTCGGCAGACAGCTACGCGACCGTGAGCGTACGCGTAAGGGTGACGAAAGGCGCAGTTGCATACGTTTATCTTGTAGATACCTCGGCAGGAAAGAAAGTTCATTCGTTCAACACCCCCTCCTTCTCGTTCTACTACGACGTTGAAGGCAACGTTTTGAAGGGCGAGCCCAAGAAGAACGCAACCATCACCGAACAGCGTGAAAACGTGCTTTACTATCTGCGCGACGACGGACTTTACGAGGACAGAGACGGAAAACTTTTCGCCAATATCTGGAACTATAAAAAGTCATATTACGACGAGAGCATAACCTATTACGACAAAAACGGCAAAGCATATAACATCGAAGAGTTAGTCGACGGAGTTACCTACTATTCGGACGAAAAGGCTACCAAAGAAGCCAACCACTATCTCGTTACCGGTTCTGACGAAAAAATTTACGAGTATAAAGACGGCAACTATTATTATATAGTTAAGGGCGAAACTCAGAAAGCCGCACTCACCCCCTTTGACAAAGCTTACGCGCGTTACTCTTATGAAAACCTTTCGGAAGAATATGCGGTCGAAATTGACGGTAACAAATACTCAGACTGGGTAACGGTAACGTTTGTACTCCACGCAGGAAGCTCGGCTAAAAATTACAGATTGGAGCTTTGGAGCGGTAAGAGAGAGGAAGCAATCACCGAAGGCAACGGCGCAGGCGAGCTTGTAATGTTCGATTACAGCTATGACAATATTTCGGACGATACGCTGAGAAGCGAATACGAAAACGAAATTATCAAGATGTATCAGTCAAAGCTTGCAGCGGCAGGCAAACTCGACGTTATCGATATCGAAGCTTCCGACAAGAACATCGCTTACTACGAAAAACTTGCGAAAGACAACGGCATCGTGCTTACGGATGATGACTTGAAATATACGGCTCACTACTACACTTACAGTCTTTACGATTCGGCTGACTTCAAGCCGTTCAACAAGACGGTTGCAGACGAGAATGCGTCGGGTTACGACTACTCGGTATCCGATCAGAGCGAGTCGCTTGCATATCTCAAAGTCGAAGACAACAACTCCGTAACGGTATTTACCGATTATACGAACATCGACAAATCGGTAACGCTGAACGAAGGCAACGACACCACGCCCGACGACGACAATACAACCGAGGACGAGGACAACGGCTCTGACGGTTCAATATGGCTCCTTGCCTCCTCCATCATTCTGGTAGTTGCACTTGTATTTGCTATAATCGCAATATTCCTCAAAGACTTCATTAAGAAGAGACGCCGCAACAAGGTGACGAGCAAGAATAATTACGATCAGAGAAGAACAAACCGCTACAAGAGAAAGCTCGGTCTGAGGAACGAAGAAATCGTAGAAGTCGAAGCAGACAGCATTGAAACGCCGACTGCGGAAGATAAGAAACCCGAAAGCGAAGAGACTGTCGAAGCCGAAGAAACGGCAGACGTCGAAACGCCTGACGAGGTGACCGGAACCGAGGAAACTTCTCCGGAAGAAGCTTCGGCGGATGAAAATCCCGAAGAGCCTCAAAATTAAAGTTAAATAAAAAAATCAGCTGAAAAGCTGATTTTTTTATTACCGTTTTTTTCAGATACGGACGCCCTTTGGTATATGGTTTTTTGCAATTCCGCCGGAACACTTACACCAGCCCAGCGGATAGCCCTTAAACGTAATAAGCTTCCAGCCCTTTAAATCGCACGCGAAAGTCAGTCCTTTCAAAAAACCGAGCGCGGTCTTTTCGTCGACCTCCACGCAGTCGGCTTCTCCGCTGTTTAAAGCCATTGCAAGAGAATGCGACGGCTCTGCCCTGTTCTCCTTCAATTCGGCAATTCGTACACCTGCGCGCAACGTCTGTACGTTTATTTTCGGCATATTTTCAGGCAGGGAATATACGGCGTCGCCTATCTTGCAAAGGTTATCGAAACCGACGCTTACAAAATCATTCAACGGAGATAAAAGCTTTTTGTCTTTGAAAGTGTACCGCAAAAGTTCCTTATCACGCCTGCCCCCCTCTTTCTTTTCCATTACTGCATAAAAATGCCCTTCGCCCCTGACCTCGTGCGGATAGAGCTTTTTCATTTCCAGAAGCGCGCAGTTATGCTTTTTTAAAAATGCCTGTATCTGCAACTCGTCCTCTTCGGGGGCGAAAGTGCAGGTAGAATAGACTATTCTGCCGCCGAATGTAAGCATCTTATATGCGCTGTCAAGAATTTCAGACTGACGCTTTGCGCTCGCAAAAACATTTTGCAAGCTCCATTCCGGAATAGCAGAGGCTTCCTTTTTGAACATACCCTCGCCGGAGCACGGCGCGTCGACAAGAATTTTGTCAAAGTATTCTTCGAATTCGTCTGCAAGCTTTTCTGGCGGAGCGCAGGTCACTACTGCGTTTTTCACGCCCAGCCTTTCGACGTTTGACGAAAGAATTTTTGCCCTTGAAAAGTCGATTTCATTTAAAAACAGTATACCTCCGCCAGACATACTCTGCGCAAGCTGAGTACCCTTTCCGCCGGGGGCGGAACATAGATCAAGTACCCTTTCACCGCTTTTTGCGTCAAGTCGGGGCGCAGGCGACATTGCCGAAGGTTCCTGAACGTAATACAGCCCCTGCGAGTGGTAAACGGTTTTGCCCAAGCCTTCGCCCTGCACATAAAAACCGTTCTTTTCTTCCCCGACAGGCTCCAAAAAGAACGGCGATATTTTTTTAAATTCGGGTACGGAAATTTTAAGAGTATTGACTCTTATTCCCCTTACCAAAGGCATAGAATAGCTTGATAAAAATTTATCGAAGTCTCTGCCCAACTGAATTTTCATTCTCTTTAAAAACTGTTCGGGTAAATTCATTTCAACAAATCCCTAAAACCTTCGATATTCAAGATAGTAATCTGCGGCATATTGCGCGCGCTTTCCGTGCGCTGAGTGTCGTCGCCGTCGGCGCAGACGTAATAATTGCAGTCGATAAGCCGGTGCGTATATCTTCCGCCTGCATCGTAAATGCCGTCGCAAAGGCTCTTTGCAAATTCCGTATCGTCCTCTAAATCTTTTGAAAACGAAAATACCTTTCCGTAAAATCTGCCTCCGCGCTTCAACTTCTTGCGCGAAATGTAATTGAAAAACTCGATTCTGCGCTGAGAGCGTTCCCTCTTTTCCTCGGAAACTTTTTTCTTATAAGTCTTGACGCCTGCCGAAGTGGGCGAATACATACAGTAATTTTTAATCCTTCCGCGGCAGAGTCCGTAAAGCCTGACAAGGCCTTCAAAACTGCATTGCTCCGCTTTGCACAGCGCTTCTACGACTTTCATAGTCGCATACGCGTCGTCCACGGCGCGGTGCGGTGTGAACTCCACGCCTAACTCGTTTGCGATGTGTTCAAGACCGCATTGTTTTTTAAAGTCACCCGAATAGCTCATATACATAAGCTGACTGTCCAAAAACTGAAAATCGAATGAAGGAAGCTTGAAACGCTTGGTTTCCAGATTCAGATATTTGACGTCATTCAAAATGGAGTGACCCAAAATTACGTTATCTCTGTTTTCAAGCAGCGACTTTATAAAAGGATAGACTTTGGTAAAAGGCGGATAATTTTTAAACTCAGAATACTGATACGGCAGAACAAGCCCCTTACTGCCCTTTCTGTCCGTCAGATGAAATCCGCCCTTGGGGTTTATGAGTATATCCTCTTTTTTTACAATATTAAATTTTTCGTCGCACATAACGTAGCCGAAAACGCAGATCTTTGCCGACGTTTTATTCACGCTTGCGCACTCGATATCAAAAAATACGAAATTCATTAAAAAACCTCACGCAAATCACCGCAGTGCGCGGTATAACCTTGCCGTGAACTATATTAAATTATATCACGTTTTACGCTAAATATCAACTAATAAGCAAGGTACCGTCTTGACAAATAAAAATTTTTGTATTATAATTTTTCTATGAAAATTTTGTTGACAATCGTCGTAAACAGTGATATAGGTACAAAAAACGCGCCTCCTCTGTACGACGGCATTGAAATCATATGTCCCGATGAAAACGAAAGTGAAAAGGATTTGCTCACAAGAGCAATCAAAGCGGCTAAGGGAAAGTATACCGTGCTTTCTGACAGAAAATTCAGGCTTGCAGATATCAATTCGCTTTTGAATATCCTCGACAAAAATTCCGCCGATATGGTATCGTTTACGGGCGGAACGGCGATTAAGACAAATTTAATCAAAAACGCCTTGAAAGACTGCACCGATATATTTTCGTGCCTCGTTCTGTCAGTTATAGGCTGTAAAACGGTTTTAAAATCGCTTTACACACCTTTCTCGTTTGAAAAATATCAGCCCGTATTCTCCGAAGATAACAATGCAGGAATCCTGCTTGCCGCCGAGGTTTTCTGTGCGGAAAAAGCTGCGCTATCAAAGGAAGTTTATTCGTACTGTTTAAACACTCTCTGTAACAGGCTTATTACCTACTACCTCTATACTATGCTTGCCATAAAGTGCGGAGAGGTCGACGGCGAGGAGCTTGTCAAATTCGACGGCAGGCTGAAAAGCGAAATAGTGCTTTATCTTGCGCTTGAAAAAAATTTCACGGCGGCAAAGCTTTCAAAACTTAGAAAAAAGAATTTTAAAATTTCATATTTCACTGCTAAGAAATTCAAGAAAATACTCAATATCAAATAGCAAAAGCTCCCGAAAATCGGGAGCTTTTTATTACTTCTTGACTTCTATTTTTTCTTTTCCGCCCATATACTTTCTCAGTACTTCGGGAATATATACGCTTCCGTCGGCTTGAAGATGGTTTTCAAGAAAAGCTATCAGCATTCTCGGCGGAGCGACGACCGTGTTATTGAGAGTATGCGCAAATTCGTTTTTGCCCGTAGCGGAATTCTTATACCTGATTCCCAAACGCCTTGCCTGAGCGTCGGTAAGGTTTGAACAGCTTCCGACTTCAAAATACTTTTTCTGACGTGGACTCCACGCTTCGATATCGCAACTCTTGTATTTCAGATCTGCCAAATCACCCGAACAGCATATAAGCTGACGGACGGGAATTTCCATTGAAACGAACAGCTCAACGGTATATTTCCACATTTTTTCGTACCAAGAGTCGCTTTCCTCGGGCTTACAGATAACTATCATTTCCTGCTTTTCAAACTGATGAATACGGTAAATTCCCCTCTCTTCTATGCCGTGAGCACCCTTTTCCTTACGGAAACAGGGTGAATACGACGTCAGGGTCTGAGGCAGACTGTCCTCCGGAAGCAAGGTGTTCATAAAACGACCGATCATAGAATGTTCGCTGGTGCCGATAAGGTACAGATCCTCGCCCTCGATTTTGTACATCATACCTTCCATTTCTTCAAAGCTCATAACGCCGGAAACAACGTCGCTTCTTATCATAAAAGGCGGAATACAGTAAGTAAAGCCCTTATCTATCATAAAATCTCTCGCATAGTTCAAAATTGCTGAATGAAGCCTTGCGATATCGCCCGTGAGGTAATAAAAGCCGTTTCCGCTTGTGCGCCTTGCCGCGTCCAGATCGATGCCGTCAAGGCTCTCTAAAATATCGAGGTGATAGGGAACGTCGAAATTTTTCTCTTCTGCCTTTAAAAACACTTCGCCCTGAACGTTTTCGCTGTCGTCTTTGCCGATGGGCACGTCGTCGGCAATGATATTAGGAATAGACATCATAGCGGTTCTGAGCTTTGTTTCTATCTCCGACGCTTCGGCTTCTATCTGAGCGACCCTGTCGTTATTTTCTTTGGAAATGCGTTTTGCTTCCTCCGCTTCTTCCTTCTTACCCTCGCGCATAAGCGCGCCTATGTTCTTGGCAAGCGAATTGCGCTGAGCACGGCGGGTATCGCCCTCCGACTGCAATGCGCGTTTTTTCTTATCGAGTTCGATTATTTCGTCTACGAGCGAAAGTTTTTTATCCTGAAATTTCTTCTTTATATTTGCCTTTACAAGCTCGGGATTATCGCGGATAAGATTTATGTCAATCATTTACATTTCCTCCGAAAATTGCCTTAATTTGTATAAAATTATACTGCAAAATTGCAGTATTTGCAATTAAATAGCTTTATTATCTTGAAAATTTTTTATATATATGGTATAATCGTATCCGTAGTAATTTTGAAAGTTGGTATTTTAATGAGTAAAATCGTTTTCAAAGCAAACAGTAAAGAGAATAAAGAGACGGAAAAAAAGGAAGAAAAAGTAAGCGAAGCCGAACCTTTGACGGAGAGCGTGCCCAAAAAGACGAAAAGCTCTAAAAAAGCAGCGCCTGCGCCCGAGGAAGAGGCCGCCGCGTCGTTGGCGGAAAGCGTTATTGAAGAGCCTTCTGCTCCCATTGCGGGCGACGACGTTTTCGATAAAGAAAAAATCGTAAAATACTTCAAAAAGCATCCTAAAAAAACCATCAATACCAAAGTCGACAGATTCAATCCCAAACTTAACAAGGGACTTAGTTCTGCGCAGGTTCAGACGAGGTTTACGCAGTTTCTGTTCAACGATACGAACAAGAAGTATTCCCGTTCCTATGCAAGCATATTCATAGGCAATATATTTACGTTTTTCAACCTCCTGTGTCTGATAGCGGCGATCGCGCTGTTTATCGCAGGTACTAAAGGAATTACGAACTACCTCGTTATTTTCATTACGGCGGCAAACATAGGCATAGGAATTTTGCAGGAAATACGTTCGAAGCTTTCCATCGACAAACTTTCTATTCTCGCCTCAAATTCCGTAAAAACCATACGCGACGGGGAAACGGTAGAAGTACCCGTGACGGAAATAGTTCTGGACGACGTTATCGTTTTGGAACTCGGAAATCAGGTTCCTGCCGACGTAATACTTGCCGAGGGATCGGTTGAAGTCAACGAAAGCCTTTTAACGGGCGAATCCATTGCAATCAAGAAAAACGTCGGCGATACGCTTTACGCAGGTAGCTTTATTTCGAGCGGCAGCGGAAAGTTCAGAGTTGACAAAGTGGGCAAGGAAACTTACCTTGAAAAGCTGACGGCAAAGGCGAAAAAATATAAAAAGCCGAAGTCTGAGCTTATGAATTCGACTAAGCTTATTATCAAAGCCGTGTCGTTTCTCATCTTCCCTATCGCCATATGGATGTTCTTCGTAACAAAAAACGATACTTCCACTATTCCCGATACGGTAACGAAATTCATATTCTCGGCGGACATTAACTACGCAATACAGCGTACCTGTTCGGTAGTCATAGGTATGATTCCATCGGGAATGTTGCTGTTGACAAGCGTTGCTCTGGCGCTTGGTATTGTCAGACTCGCAAAAAACAAGACGCTTGTACAGGATATGTATTCTTTGGAAATGTTGGCAAGGGTAAACGTTTTGTGCCTTGACAAGACGGGAACTATAACCGACGGCAGAATGAGAGTCAACGACTGCGTGATTCTGAACACCGTAGGCGAATATTCCTTAAACGATATAATGGGCTGTATGCTTGCCGCGCTTGACGACAACAATCAGACGTCCATCGCACTGCACAACCATTTCGGAACGAGCAATCTTTTAACGCCGATTGCAACTATCCCCTTCTCTTCGAAGAGAAAACTTTCGGCGGCTTCCTTCGAGGATGCGGGAACGTTCGTTATGGGCGCACCCGAATTTGTATTGAAGCCCTATCCTGCAAAGGTTGAAAAAATAGTCAAAAGCTATGCCCAGATGGGACTAAGAGTCATAGTGCTTGCGCACTCGCCCGTGCCCATAGTCGGAGATAAACTGCCTGCAGTTTTGAAACCCATTGCGGTAATATCCATTGCGGACAATATCCGCGAAGACGCAATCGAAACGATTGGCTGGTTCAAAGATAACGACGTAAACGTAAAAGTTATTTCCGGCGACAACCCTATGACGGTTTGCGAAGTGGCAAAACGCGCAGGAATTAAAAACGCGGATAAATATATTTCGCTTGAAGGACTTAACGAAAAAGAAGTTGAAAACGTTGCAAATAAATACACCGTTTTCGGCAGGGTAACGCCCGAACAGAAAGCCATTCTCGTTAAAGCGATAAAAGCCGAAGGCAACACTGTTGCAATGACCGGCGACGGCGTAAACGATATACTTGCGCTGAAAGAAGCAGACTGCGCTATCTCGGTTGCATCGGGCAGTGAAGCTGCGAGAAACGTAAGCCATATAGTGCTTATGGACAATAATTTCAACAATATGCCAAAAGTCGTAGCAGAGGGCAGGCGCGTTATCAACAACATTAAAAATTCTTCCTGCCTGTATCTTATGAAGACGCTGTTCACGGCGATGCTTGCAATTATTTTCTGTATAATGGGCGAAGCTTATATGTTTATGCCCCAGAACGTGTTGCTTTTAGAGACGGCGATTATTGCTATTCCCTCCTTCTTCCTCTCGCTGCAACCCAACAAAGAACGAGTGCAGGGCAAGTTTATTACACACGTTATGTGCGGAGCCGTTGCAGGCGCCATTACTATGCTGATTTGCGTAATGGCGATGTATATAACCAACGTAGCCGACCCCGAAGAATTCGGGTTGCATTACAAAGCAATGTGTATGATTGCACTGACATTCTCAGGACTTGTAATGGTTTACAGAACGTGCAAACCGCTGAACGTCTACCGTGCGGTGCTGTGCGTCAGCGTGCTTGTAATTACCATCGTCTGCATAGCGATACCTCAGCTCGGAGCGCTGTTCTACGACGGTTGGGAAAACCTGAAATGGGACTATGCAAAGATACTGATAATAGTTGTCGTACTCGAAGCGGCATTCCCGATATCGGGCTGGATATCAGGGCTTATGCATATTATTCTCCCTTCCGCAACAGGAAAGAGCCGACAGCAAAAACAAGAAGAAGTAACAGAATAATAAAAAATTATAGACCGTGCAAAATCGCACGGTCTGTTTTAGTTAGCATTATAATGTCAATTAATATGAAATTTAATCGTATTTAACCCAAATTTAACGCATATTCATTTTCATTAATTGAAAACCTATTGAAATATGCCACTTTGTCTAAATCATAAACTGCGGTATCGTTTGAATGAAAACACACGTAAACTATATTTAGCATTTCCGAATTATAAATGATTTTCTCAATGTCTGCCCACCCCACATTTCCTTTCTTACTAAAAACGTCATAGTAATCTTGATAAACTATTTCTTTATAACCATCACAATAGTATGCTGCTTTTTCACCCTTATATTTAGGGCAAGCCTTTGCTTCGGCAATCAGCTGTTCAAACTGCTCTTCGGTTACTGAAATATCTACAAAAATTTCATAGCAAATATCCATATATGCAAGTAGCGTATATGAATAACTATTTACCTGATAGTCATCAATCGAAGCAGGTAAAAAAGATGGGATATTCAAGTAAGATTCCCATTCCCCATATTGTTCAGGCTTATCTATATATTTACTTCCTAATTGCATTTCGCAACCAGTGAGCATCATCAATACCATAATTAAAAATATTGAACAAACACTCTTCTTTTTCATCCGTAATCCTCCATTAAATTTCTGTTTTGTAATTATATTATATCAATTAAAAATTAAAAAAGCAAGGTTTGATATTTAAACCTTGCTTTTTTATTCTGTTTATTATTCGTCTATGTCGTCGATGCCTACGCCTGTTTCAGCAGTTTCGATTGCAGGAGGAGCTTCCACCACTTCGGGAGCTGCTTCCGCCAAAGCTTCCGCCGCCTCGTCCTCGTCTCTTGCCGTTAGCGCAACGGTTGCCACAACGCCGTCTTTCAGACGCATAAGTCTTACGCCCTTGGTATTTCTGCCGATATGCGAGATACTGTCGCAGTGCATTCTTATGATTATTCCGTTATCGGAAATAAGCATTACGTCGTCCTGATCGGTTACCTGTTTCATACTTACCAGATAACCCGTAACTTCGTTGAATATACCCGCCTTTATACCTTTACCTGCTCTACCCTGCAATCTGTAATCTTCGAGGTCGCTCCTCTTACCGTAACCGTTGGAAGTAACCGTAAGTACGTCCTTGGTTTCGTCTACTACCATCATATCTACAAGGCAGTCGTCCTTTGCAAGCTTCATTGCTTTTACGCCTGCCGTGTCCCTGCCCATAGAGCGTATCTGACTTTCTGCGAAACGGATACATTTACCCGAACGCGAAGCTATCATAATTTCGCTGTGGCCCGTAGTCAGTACTACCGTCATCAAATCATCGTTGTCGTTCAGCTTGATTGCGATTTTGCCGTTTCTGTTAATCCTTGCAAATTCACTTAATCTTGTCTTTTTGATAAGTCCGTTTCTCGTAGCAAATGCTATACTGCCTTTCATACCGTGCTGAACGGGCATAAGCGTATTTATCTTTTCATCCTGAGCTATCTGGACTATATTGACTATCGCTCTGCCTCGCGCAATGCGCGTTGCTTCGGGAATTTCGTAAGCTTTTATACGGTAAACTCTGCCCTTGTTAGAGAACAGCAATATGTCGTCGTGCGAAGAGCATACGAACATTCTCTCAACGAAGTCTTCGTCCTTGGGTCTGTGTCCCGTAATTCCCTTGCCTCCGCGGTTCTGTGCGTGGTACTCGGATACGGGCAATCTCTTGACGTAACCGGAGTGAGTCATAGAAATTACGACCTGCTCGACGGGAATCAAATCTGCGTCGACGATTTCGCCGTCGAGATCGACTGCAATTTCAGTCTTTCTGGGTGTTGCGTTCTTGCGCTTGATTTCAAGTAAATCATCCTTGATAATGCCGAGCACACGGCTTTCGCGCTTCAGAATATCCTTATAATCGGCAATCAGTCTTTCGAGTTCGTCAAGTTCTTCTTTCAACTTATCTACTTCAAGATGCGAAAGTCTGTATAAACGGAGTTCGGCGACCGCGTTTGCCTGACGTTCATCAAGCTCGAATTTAGCCGTAAGCTTCTGTACGCAGTCAGCTTTATCCTTTGCCTCGCGGCAGACTTTGACGACTTCGTCAATGCTTGCCTGCGCGATAACGAGTCCGCGCAAGATGTGAGCTCTTTCCTCGGTCTTGTTTAAATCGTATCTTGTTCTTCTTGTTATTATTTCTTTCTGATGTTCGAGATAATAATAGATAAATTCTCTTAAATTGAGTATCTTGGGCGTACCGTCTACGAGCGCAAGCATAATAAGCCCGTCGGATATCTGCAAGTTAGTATGCTTGTAAAGCATATTCAACACGATCTGCGGATTTGCTTCCTTTTTAAGCTCTACGACGATACGCATACCGTCTCTGTCGCTCTCTTCCCTTATATCGGAAATTCCCTCAATCTTCTTATCTTTTACAAGGTCAGCTATGTTTTCAATAAGCTTTGCCTTGTTGACCTGATAAGGTATTTCAGTGACGACAATACGGTTTTTGACTATGTTACCGCTCTTGTATTCCTCGACTTCACAGCGCGAGCGTATAATTACGCTGCCTCTGCCCGTCTTATAAGCGCGTTTTATTCCTGATCTGCCTATGATAAGCGCACCTGTGGGGAAATCGGGCGCGGGAATATACTGCATAAGTTCTTCGACGTCGATATCGGGCTTTTCAATCATAGCCACTACACCGTCTATAACTTCGCCGAGATTATGGGGCGGAATATTCGTCGCCATACCGACGGCGATACCGTCCGAACCGTTGACGAGCATATTCGGGAAGCGCGACGGCAGAACAGTGGGCTGCATACCCGAATCGTCGAAAGTCGGATAAAAATCGACTGTTTCCTTGTCGAGATCTCTGAGCATTTCAGCCGAAAGCTTGGAAAGCCTTGCCTCGGTATATCTCATTGCGGCGGCGGGGTCGCCGTCGACCGAGCCGAAGTTTCCGTGTCCGTCAACCAAAGGTACATTGATTGTGAAGTCCTGTGCAAGTCTTACGAGTGCGTCGTAGACGGAACTGTCGCCGTGGGGATGATATTTACCTAAACAGTCACCGACGATACGGGCGCATTTTTTGAACGCCTTGTCGGAATACAGACCGAGTTCGTGCATCGAATATAAAATTCGCCTGTGAACGGGTTTAAGCCCGTCTCGCACGTCGGGAATGGCACGGGAGACGTTGACCGCCATTGCATAGGCAATAAACGATTTTTTAAGCTCCGCATCGACTTCGACGTCTAAAAATTTTGTCATCGCAAGAGTTTTTATAAACTCTTCGGTAAGCTCTGCGCTGGTTTCTTTCTTAGCCATTATTCCACTCCTTAAACATCCAATTCTTCTACAAGTTTAGCGTTTTCTTCAATGAACTGACGCCTGAGTTCGGGCTGTTCGCCCATTAAAATCGAAAAATGCTTGTCCGCTTCAACGGCGTCTTCAACGTTTATTCTGACAAGCGTACGCCTTGCAGGATCCATAGTCGTTTCCCAAAGCTGTTCCTTGTTCATCTCTCCGAGACCTTTGTAGCGTTGAAGCTCAAATTTGCCTTTATAACTCTTTTTGAAATCTTCGAGCGCCTTATCGTCGTAAAGATAAGTATCCTCTATGCCCTTGCCCGATACCTTATAAAGAGGGGGCTGAGCCGCATAAACGTGACCGTTTTCGACCAAAGGACGCATATAGCGGAAGAAGAACGTCAGAAGAAGTATTCTGATATGAGAACCGTCGACGTCTGCATCGGTCATAATTATAATTCTGTCGTATCTTAACTTGCTTTCGTCGTAATTCTCCTGAATTCCACATCCGAAAGCGGTAATCATCGCTTTTATTTCCTCATTGCCGAGAGCTCTGTCAAGTCTGACTTTTTCTACGTTTAAAATTTTACCTCTCAAAGGCAGAATTGCCTGAAAGCGCCTGTCCCTGCCCTGTTTTGCGGTACCGCCTGCACTGTCGCCCTCAACGATATAGATTTCGCACAGTTCGGGACGCTTGTCCGAACAGTCGGCAAGTTTGCCGGGGAGCTTGGTGCTTTCCAGCACGCCTTTTCTGTGCGTCTCTTCCCTTGCAAGACGCGCAGCTTCCCTCGCCCTCTGCGCAGTAAGACAGCGCATTATAAGCTCTTTCGTTTCGGAAGGGTGTTCCTCTAAGTACATACCGAACTTTTCGCAAACAGCTTTGTATACGAATGTTCTGACATAAGTCGAGCAGAGTTTACTCTTTGTCTGGCTTTCATACTGCGCATCGGCGATTTTGACCGACACGACCGCCGTAATCCCCTCGCGCACGTCGTCGCCGGAAAGTTTCTGATTGTCTTTGATGATATTCAGGCGTTTAGCCGAATCGTTTATAACTTTCGTCAGCGCGGTTTTGAAACCGTCAAGATGGGTTCCGCCGTCGGGCTGGCGTATATTGTTCGAAAACGGGAAAATCTGTTCGTTATAACTGTTGTTATACTGAATGGCAATTTCCAGAAATCTGTCTTCACCCTCGCTGTCCTCAAAATAGACGGGTGCAGGGAAAAGCACTTCTTTGCCCTTGTTGATATCTTCGATAAAGTGTACTACTCCGCCTTCATAGCAGAAAGTATCGCTTCTCTGCCGCCCCTCTCTCTTGTCGGTGAGCGTTAGCGTCAAGCCCTTATTGAGATATGAAAGTTCTCTTAAAAGCGTTTTTAACGTATCGTAGTTGAAATCAATGGTTTCGAAAACAGTTGCGTCGGGGTGGAAAGTAATCGTAGTGCCGGTAAGAGGCGTTTTACCGACAGACTTCAAGGGTTTTTCGGGCACGCCGCAGTGATAAACCTGACGGTAAAGATGTCCGTTCTGCGCAACCTCGGCAACCAGCGTATCGGAAAGCGCGTTGACGCACGAAACGCCGACGCCGTGAAGTCCCGATGAAATTTTATATCCGCCTGCCTTATTGCCTCCGCCGAATTTTCCGCCGGCGTTGAGGTTGGTAAGCGCAAGTTCTACACCGCTTATTCCCTCTTCCTTGTTGATTCCTGTGGGAATACCTCTTCCGTTGTCCTTTACCGAACACGATCCGTCCTCTGTTATTACAACGTCGATTCTGTCGCAGAAACCTGCCAAAGCCTCGTCTATCGAGTTATCGATAACTTCTCTGACAAGACAGTGCAGTCCCTTTTCATCAGTAGGTCCGATGTACATTCCGGGGTGTTCCCTGACGGGTTCAAGACCTTTCAGCGCCTTTAAACTGTTTGCATCATAGTCGCGATTGATTTTACTTCCGAACATATTTTTAACCTCATTTTTTACTCAGTTTATTATACCATATTATATAATTAAAGGCAAGCGAAAGACGGAAATTGTTATAAAATCAAGTATTAAATTTTAAATTTGAAGCATACTGTTTCTATGGAAAAATTTACCTGCAAAGATATACAAAACTGCGACATTTCAAAAGAGTTTTTTGAGTGCGGAACGTGCGGAAACCACGTCTGCAAGACGAAAGCCGAGCTTTGGAACAGAGTCTGTCCGCACTGCTTCGGAAAGCTTTACAGGATAAGCTGATTTTTATTAAGTTAATTCAGACAAACGCACAGCCGACCGTCTTTTAAAAGACGGTCGGCTGTGGATTAATTATAAAATTAAGTTTCGTGATAAATAATTTTTTTATTCTGCAATTTTGCGTATTGCAATTCTTCCGTTACCGATTTTCCGATATAACCGCCCAAGTTGACGATATAAACGATATCGGATAAATCAATTTTCTTAAAATGCGCCTTTGATAAATTTGCAATATCTTGTTCGTTCAGAGTTACGTCGGCATCGAAAACCGGCTGTAAAACGCAGTAACCCTGTTTGGTTTCGAGGTCGACTGCAATCTGTTGCATCTGCTTTGCAAAACGCATACTTCCGCATAATGTTACTACTTGCATCCGATACCTCGTCAATCCGTATATTGCTGTTTTAACTCTTCAAAGCGGGTTTTCCATTTTTCGGCGTTTTCACTGTCGCCCTTAGCGGTAAAATATTCGTATCTAAGTTCGGTCAAAGATATAAAGCTTAAATCGTCCTCCGCTATCTGCGGGACGCCGAATAAAAGATTTTCGTCGATTTCTTCTATTTTTTTGCCTTGAAGTATTTGCGCCTGAACGGTAAGCACGGCAAGCGTAACCTTTGCACTGTCGGTCATTTTAATCAGTTCCGCTACTATACGACCGTCGGTCTTGCCGTTGTCGAAGTCAAACGGCATTGCGTTCATTGCGATTAAATGAAACGACGCAGGCAATAGCACGCACAGCTCCGTCGGAACTGCAGACACGCACAGCGCGATTATGCCTAAAACGATAAACAGCATATTTACGGCAATTCCGCCTATTGCCGTTACTATGAGCGCTTTTCTTAAATTTTTGTCCGTCTTCGGAATAATTTTACAGCTCTGCGGTTTTCCGAAATCAAGCAAACTTTCCAAAATGAAGGAAAGAAAATTTTTACTGTCGGGAATCGCTTTGATTTTTACGAACGAGCCGAAAAGCATATGCCCCGATTCGTGCAGAACGGAAGCGATCGGAAAGGATAAAACGGCGATTATACCGACTAAAACAGTTATTACGACTCCTGAGCTGTTCAGAATTATTTCAATACCGCAGAGCGCAAGCAGTACGAACGTAACTGCCTTTACGGACAGCGAGAAAATCAATTTTTTCATTTGTTACCCTTATAGATAAGATATCCCTCTAAGTTATCGTTTTCGGATACGGTGATTTCGGATATATGCAATTTTTGCAACAGTCTGTATAAAAAGAGCGTTGCTCCGCCTATTATATCGGCACGCCATACGACCATACCCGCAATTTTTTTAATTTGTTCCACGGGGAGGCTTAAAAACCTGTCGGCTAACGCGCCGACTTCCTGAGTAGTTAAAACAGTGCCGTGGGTGATTTTCGGATCGTAAACTTCGAGCTTATTCTTAACCGCGGAAAGAGTTATCGCGGTACCGCTTATGCCGTACATATCGTATGAAGAAGCATTGAAGTCTCCGTAAAGGGGAAGTTTTTCAGAGATATAATTTTCTATTTTAAGCCTGTCCCTGTTGCAGTTTTCAAGAATACGAACCGCGCCTATTCCAACGCTTTTGCAATAAATTACGCTTCCACCACTTCTTACAGTCACTTCGCAGGAAGCGCCGCCCAAATCAATTATTCCGCCGTCATCCGATCCGAGCGCGCCCAAAAGACCTATATCAGCCTCGGTTTCTCCGCTGATAACGTCAACGTCTATACCGTAGCGCTCTTTTGTATGTTTGACAAATTCCGCGCCGTTCGAAGCCGAACGAACCGCCTCTGTCGCAAAGACGTAAACTTTTTCCGCGCCGTCGCGCAACGCCTGTTTTTTGAAACCGTCGACCGCCTTTGCGGTGCGTATTATCGCCGTTTCGGTCAGTTTACCGGATATACCGAGCCCTTCGCTGAGACGCGCGGTTTCAACGCGCTTATATAAAGTTTTTCCGCCAGCCGTTAATGCAAGGCGGACGGAATTCGAACCGATATCAATTATAGCAATTTTCATAAATATAACCGACAGACGGATATGTTTCAAACCGTCTGATTTTGTAAGAGTTACTTTTTAAATATAAACCCGTATTTGTATGCAAGGTCTAAAAGTCCTGCTTCCGACTTGTAATACTCATAAGTGTCTTTATTTATCTGCGTCTGCTGATTAAGATACTCTATCTCTTTTATTATATCGTTCCTGGTTTTGGAGACGACTTTTATTTGTACTATCTGGTAAATTATTACTGCCGCAAGTACTGCAATAAGGATTATTACGTTGACAGTAACAGCCGCAATTATGCGGTTGCGCTTCTCATCGGTCATTGCACTTATCCATTTTCCTAGATTTAATATTATTATACAACTTATTTACCGAAAATGCAACAAATATGTGAAAACTTTTTAAATATAATATTGCTCCGAGCACACAGCCGAGAACCATAAAAAGCCTGATATTTCCGAAGCCGAACAGAACAGAAATAAAAATATAGCTTGCGGTAAGAAACAGACAGTACAGCAAATCGCAGATTATAGTAAAAATTCTGTCTTTAACGGAATAAGTTTTTTTATCCACACCGCACACAAGACAGCGTGCAACGTATAAAACGTCATAGACCACTCCGCTTATAATACCGCAACAGGTGCAGGTTATAAAAATGAATATTTGCATCAAAAGACCTTAATTATTATTTTTAGCGGTGCAAGGAAAATCGCACTTTTCCGCAGCACGACACAATTTGTGGCTTCGCCACCTCAGCGGTGTGAATTCGCAAGATTATATACGTGTTTGCCCTTAATATCTTGCGAAGAGCGGCAGAGCCGCTAAAATCACGGAATATTTACGGCGCAGAATAGCCGTAAATATTCGTGAACTTATTTGAACAGTTTGCCTTTGAGGCTTAATCCTTTTGCCATATAGCGTACGGAAGTAATTTCGCCCGTTGCCGCAAATGCTCCGCTTGTTTTTGAGAAGTTAGTTATCTTCATTCCGTTTCCCGACACAGCAATCCTTCCTCCCGAATACGAGAGCATTATCTGTTTATCTGAAAATGCGTCCACGCTGTCGATCGCCGTTGCCGTAATTCTTTTGCACTGTTCGATATTTACTGAATGAGGCGTATCCATAAAAACTCCTTTTGCATAAAAAAATACCGCCCTTTCGGGTGGTATTAATATATGTCTGAAAATTTAAAGTTATGCGCTTATTATTGTCCGCTTAAATTAAACCTTTTTTGATTTTTGCGTTAGCCTTGGCACGCAGTTCGCTGTTTAATATGCGTTTTCTTATTCTTATGTTTTTGGGTGTGATTTCCAAAAGCTCGTCGTCGCCGATAAATTCAAGACACTCTTCAAGGCTCATTCTCTTGGGAGTAATAAGCCTCAACGCCTCATCGCTTGACGACGAACGGGTATTCGTGAGGTGTTTAGTTTTGCAGACGTTGACGTTCAGATCCTCGTTTTTCGGCGATTCGCCGACGACCATTCCTTCATACACGGGCGTGCCTGCACCGATAAACAGCGTGCCCCTGCCCTGAGCATTAAAAAGCCCGTAAGTCACGGCTTCGCCCGTTTCGAATGCAATAAGCGAGCCTGTGTCGCGCCTTGAAAAATCGCCTTTATAGGGCTGATATTCAAAGAATACGCTGTTCATTACACCCTCGCCCTTGGTAGAGGTAAGAAACTCAGACTTATAGCCGAAAAGTCCTCTCGCAGGAACGATAAATTCAAGCCTTGTACGGCTTCCCACCGTGCTCATATGCAGAAGTTCACCCTTGCGGTTGCCCATACTCTGGAACACGGCGCCCGTTGCGTCGTCGGGAACGTCGACCATCAGCTTTTCCATAGGTTCCATTTTGACGCCGTCAACTTCCTTGAACATAACTCTCGGAGTCGAAACCTGAAATTCGTAGCCCTCCCTGCGCATATTCTCGATTAAAATCGAAAGGTGCATTTCGCCCCTGCCGCAGACGCGGTAACTGTCAGCTGAGCCTGTTTCTTCAACTCTCAAAGATACGTCGCGCAGAAGTTCTCTGAAAAGCCTGTCCCTTATATGACGCGTAGTCACCATTTTCCCCTCTTTGCCTGCAAAGGGAGAATCGTTTACCGAGAAAGTCATCTCTACCGTCGGTTCGGTGATTTTTACGAATTTATGCGCCTCTACACAGTCGGGAGAACACACGGTATCTCCGATATTAATCTTTTCAAGACCGGAAAAACAGACGATATCGCCTGCTTTTGCGCTTTCGCACGGCATTCTCTGCAAGCCCTCGATCTGATAGAGATTTGCAAGCTTGCCGGAAACGTTCATATGGATATTGTTGTAGTTTGTCACAGCGACGTTCTGCCCCTGATTGATAACTCCCCTTTCTATCCTGCCGACGCCTATCCTGCCCACATAGTCGTTATAATCGATTGAGGATACGAGAAGCTGTGCAGGCCCCTTTTCATCGACTTCCATAGGCTGAATATGATTCAATATTGTTTCGAAAAGCGGAGTTAAATCTTTGCCTTCCTCGTTCAGATCGAGCGTAGCCGTGCCGTTTCTGCCCGAACACCACACGACGGGGCTTAAAAGCTGGTCGTCGGACGCGTCGAGCTCTAACAAGAGCTCCAAAATCTCGTCCTGCACTTCGTTGAGCCTTGCGTCGGGACGGTCGATTTTGTTGACTACTATAATGAGTCTGTGTCCCATTTCAAGGGCTTTCTGCACGACGAAACGGGTCTGCGGCATAGGTCCCTCGGCGGCATCGACGAGAACGAGTACGCCGTTGACCATCATCATAACTCTTTCGACTTCGCCCGAAAAGTCGGCGTGTCCCGGCGTATCTACCACGTTGATTTTAACGCCCTTATAATGTACGGACGTGTTTTTGGCAAGAATGGTAATACCTCTTTCGCGCTCTAAATCATTACTGTCCATTACTCTCTCTTCTACCGACTGGTTGTCGCGGAAGGTATGGCTCTGTTTTAACATTGCGTCGACGAGCGTCGTCTTACCGTGGTCGACGTGCGCTATTATTGCAACATTTCTTAAATCGTTTCTTATCATATATATGTCCTTCTGAGTGGTTGTTTGAGTTTATAGTTTAAATTCACTTTTTGTGCTACGCTCAAATAGCTTTAAAATTATATCCATACAGTGTTTTGCACCGTCGCCGCTCTCGAAAACGTGAGAGAGGAAACAGGCTTCATAGACTGCATTTGTTATAGGCAGATCTACACCGTACTTATCGCCGAGTTTTTTCATAGCCTTTGCGGTCATAACGCCCTCGGCAAGTTTTTCGAACTTTGCACCGTGAGCCATCATTTCACCGTATTTTCTGTTGTGCGAATACTCGGAAAAGAGCGTCGTTTCGTAATCGCCTAAATGCGCAAGTCCGTAAGCCGACTGGAATTTTCCGCCCAACGCTTCGATTAATCTTCCGACCTCGTTTGCTCCCCTTGCCATAAGAGGGCCTTTTAAGCTGACGTAACCGCTTCCGTCCAGCACGCCCGCAGAAATACCCAGAACGTTTTTTGCGGCGGCGCCGATTTCCGTGCCTATTAAATCGTTTCCGTAGTAAAAACGTATAAGATTGCTTTTGAAACTGTCGGCAAGGTTACGCTTCAAAGTATCGGAAACGCTGTCTATAACCATACAGTTAGGTATACCCTGCACGAAAGCCTGAATATGTCCGGGACCAACCCACACGGCGATTTTATCTTCGGGAATTCCGCTTTCGGTTAAAACTTCGGAAAGGCGCTTACCGGTGCTTTCTTCGATTCCCTTCATACATAACACAAAGGGCTTGCTCTTAACGTCGTACTTGATAATTTTCTGCATAAATCCGCGCAGACCCTGCGAGGAAATGGAAATTATTATTATGTCCGCGCTCTCGACCGCGAACTGCAAGTCGCAGGTGAGCGTTATATTTTTGTCGAGCGAAACGTATTCGTTCCTGCCCGTATTTTTTAAAATTTCGTACGAATAGTCGCCTTCAGGCCCCCACGAAATTACTTCGTTTTTTAATACGGTTGCCTGATACCAGGCGATAAACGAACCCCAGCGCCCGCATCCTAAAACTGAAACTTTCATTATAAACCTATAAAATTTTATTTGTATTTTAAATAATGCTTCGAGAATTACTTTGTTAAATATTTACGGGGAAGTATATTCTTTCAACTCATCCAGAAATTCTTTATAGTCATCATCAGACCAATAAAAAGTCAATTCTTCCTCGGTAAATTCTTCCGGAGTATAACGCATAAAATTATCGCCGATGTCATATCCGAATTTTCTTAAAACGGCTTCTGCAAATTCTCTGAAAAACATTCCGATGCCGGTTATCACATTACCGTCCTCCACAATTCCCTTATGTAAAAAGTTTTCCTTTTCAATAAAAGAGAACGTGTCCGCCATCTGCATAAAATATCCCGAAGTAAATTTTTTGCCATTCAAAATGCCTGCCTTTGACAGTAACAGCGGAGATGAGGAAATTGCTGCAAAAACAACATTCGTATTGACTCCGCTTCTTAGAAAATCAATCAACTTTTCATCGAACAGCGCAGGCAGCGGATTTATTGTCCCCGGCAGAATTACACAGTCATAATCCGTAATACTTGCTTCCGCCATAGTTTTCGTAGGCAAAATCCGTAACCCGTCTTCACTTCGGTATTCCCTGTTCTCGCTGGCAATAAAATCTATTTTCTCGCTGAACCATACCGTTAATGCAGATGTAAGGCAGGTTATTTCCTGCAAAGAAAAATCCGGATACAGTATAACTGCAAATCTTTTCATATAAAAGTCCTTAAATCTGTTTACGTTCCAATAATGCACGGGATAAAGTAACTTCGTCTGTGTACTCCAACTCACTGCCGATAGGAATTCCGTGTGCAAGGCGTGTTACGGTAATACCTAACGGTTTTAAAATCTTTGCAATATACATTGCAGTGGCTTCGCCCTCGACGTCGGGATTTGTCGCCATTATAACCTCTTTGACGTCGCCTTCGTTTACTCTTGCAAGCAGTTCTTTTATTCTTATATCGTTAGGACCCACGCCGTCCATAGGACTGATAACACCGTGCAGAACGTGGTACACGCCCTTGAACTCGTGCAGTTTTTCCATAGCGATAACGTCCTTCGGCTCCTTGACCACGCAGATCGTTGCGCCGTCTCTTTTCTTGCAGATATCGCAGACATCCTCTTCTGTGAAGTTTCCGCAGACCCTGCAATAGCGGACTTTTTGCTTGCAGTTTATTATACTGTCGGCGAACGTTTTTGCCTCCGCATCCGTCATTCCTATGATTTTATAAGCGTAGCGCTGAGCCGTCTTTTTGCCGACGCCGGGAAGTTTGGAAAATTCGTTTATAAGTTTTCCGATAGGTTCTATAAAAATATCCATCTTAAATCAAGCCCGAATTTGCAAAAGGTCCCATTTTTTCGTTATAAACTTCATCGGCTTTTTTATAGCCGTCGTTGATAGCCGCCATAATCAGGTCTTCAAGCATTTCGATATCGTCCTCGTCGGTGATATCGATAGTTTCCGACAGCTTGCTTCCGAACTCGATACCGTTGATTATTTTTTTAGCGTTCATATACACTACGACGGTTTCGTCGCCCTCTTCTCCGCCGCCTGAAAGTCCGACCACCTCGTATTCGTCAAGCTCTTTATTTGCCTCCTGCATCTGTTCCTGCATCTTCTGTGCCTGCTTCATAAGACTCTGCATATTCTGCATACCGCCGCCTCTGTATCCTGCCATAATAAACCTCCGTCTATTTTATTTCTATATCTATGCCGTCGAAATTCTTTTTCAATTCTCTGACAGCCTTTTCCATTTCGCTTTCGCCTTTTTTTATAAGCCGGACTTCGTGCTCGCCCACACCCAGCTCCAACAGCGTTTCCGATAAAAAGTTTGCGTTGTCCGTACGGGTGAGCCCTTTCATTACGGCTTCGCTTTCCGTCGTAAGTATCAGCTTGTTTCCCTCGAAGAAATTGCCCACGTCCATACACAGAGTAAACAGAACAGCATTCTTTCTCGTCGTGCGCAAAAGCCTTATAAGCTTAGCGAATATTCCGCCCTTTTCGCCATCGTTGAGAGT
This sequence comes from uncultured Christensenella sp., assembly GCA_910583545.1. Lineage (GTDB taxonomy): Bacteria > Bacillota > Clostridia > Christensenellales > Borkfalkiaceae > Coproplasma. Next base: position 29,619 of record CAJTXM010000015.1, read on the forward strand.
ACGGATTTCGGGCGACGGTTTCGGCGCTCCGTCAAAGAGCGTAGGCTGACGTTCATCTTTTACGGGCGGTTCCTTAAAAGGCGAAGGCGCTTCGGCTTCCGCAATGAGCTCTTTTCTTTTCTCCTGCACCGTCTTTTTTTCAGGCTCGCAGGCTTTGACGGCAGGAACTTCCCTTATAACCGTAACCGAATTGTTTTCTATCTTTTTTTCAAGTGCGCTGATCTTGCCGATAAGCGCGTCTATATTGTAATCAGCGGAAGGCATAGCGCACTTTAAAACTGCCGTTTCCAAAGTTATTTTTGCGTTGAGTGAATACTTCGCGTCCGACTCAGCCTGAGAAAGTATCTCCGTGACGCGCAACAGCTTATGTCCGTCGCACAGTGATGAAAGCTCCGCAACTTTGTTATAGGTTTCTTCCGGAAGATTTACGATCTGTTTTGCATTTTTGCAGATTTTTACAATAGACAGATTGTTGAGAAAATTCAGAAGGTCCCTGAACAGTACGCCTACGCTTTTTCCCGTAGACAAAATATCCTCAACCGAGCCCAACGCGGACGACGCGTCTTCCGTGACGATGCTTTTTAAAAGCGTACTCAGTGAATTGAAATCCGCGCTTCCCAAAACCTCGTTGACGTCTGCGTAAGTAAGCTTGCCCTGCGAATACGAAGCGCAGGTATCGGCTATAGATAAACTGTCTCTCGCACTGCCTGCGCCTGCCCTTGCGATAGCGGAAACCGCCTCGTCCTCGTAGCTTTTGCCGACCTTGTCGTAAACCGATTTTATGAGATTTTCAAGATCCTTTTGCGGAATCAATTTGAAATCGAAGCGCATACAGCGCGAAAGTATAGTTGCAGGAATTTTCTGCGGTTCGGTGGTCGCAAGAATAAACACCGCGTGCGCAGGCGGTTCTTCCAAAGTCTTTAAAACGGCGTTGAAAGCCGACGAAGTCAGCATATGCACCTCGTCTATGATATAGACTTTGTACCTGCCCGATACGGGGGGATACTGTACCTTTTCCCTGAGATCTCGCATTTCGTCGACGCCGTTGTTAGAAGCAGCGTCGATTTCGGAAACGTCAAGACTTGCTCCGCTTTCAAGCGATTTACAGACTTCGCACTTACCGCAGGGAGAGCCGTCGACGGGATTTTCACAGTTTATCGCCCTTGCGAAAATTTTCGCAAGAGTCGTTTTGCCCGTGCCCCTCGGTCCGCAAAAAAGGTAAGCGTGACCTATTTTGCCCGTAGATATCTGGTTTTTGAGGGTGCGTACGATATGCTCCTGCCGTACCACCGCATCGAACGTCATCGGTCTGAACGTTCTGTAAAATGCAAGATATGCCATTTTTACTCCGATAAATTAGTCTGCAATTTATTTTTAGCGCGGTTTATCGCGTTGTCGATACTCTTTACGTTTTTGCCGAGCGCAACTGAAATTTCCGACATCGACATACCTTCAACATACAACGAAACCGCCTTATATTCGAAAGGCGACAAAACTTTATTCATCTTTTCAAGATATTCCGTCTTTGCCTCTTCGCCTATCATTCTGTCTTCGGGACTTTCGTAATAAGCAAATTCGTTGATTTCGAAAATAGGTAAAAAATTGTTTAATGCCGAATACTTTGCGCCGTTGTTCTTTTTTATAACGTCTATAATCCGGTTGTGGATACACGCGCCTGCAAACGCAGAAAAACCGTTTTTGCCTGCTTTGAATTTTAAAACCGCCGAATACAGTCCGAACATACCTTCCTGAACCAAGTCCTCGGTTTCGCCGCCGCAGAGAAAAAATTTACGCGCGACGGATAAAATGATTGGTTTGTATTTTTTGTAAAGTTCTTCAAACGCCGAATTGTCGCCGTTCTGCACGGCGAGCACGAGTTCTTCGTCAGTCATTTCTCTTCCTCACTACTTCATACGCCGAAATGCCGAGCGCGACAGACGCATTCAGAGAGTTTACTTTGCCTTTCAAAGGTATAGATACAATAAAGTCGCATTTCTCCCTTGTAAGGCGTTTGACTCCGCAATCCTCACCCCCGACCACGAGAGCTACGTTGCCCGAAAAATCGGATTTATAAATATCCGTGCCGTCGGCTTCCAAGGCGTACACCCAGTAGTTTTCCTGTTTAAGCCTGTCGACCGCGCGGTTTATGGAATTGACCTTTGCAACCCTGATATGATTGACCGCACCCGCCGAAATTCTTATCACTGCGTCCGTTACGCTTGCGGAATTGTTTGAAGGAATAACTACGCCGTCCGCACCCGCACATTCGGCAACGCGGATTATCGAGCCGAGATTATGCACGTCCTCGATACCGTCGCAAAGCACCACGAAACCGCGGTTCTCCTCCCTTGCGGAAATTATTTCGTCGAGCGAGGAATAGACGAAATCAGAGCTGAACGCAATTACGCCCTGATGCCTGCCCTCTTCGCTTGTTTTGTCAAGAGTGCGCCTGTCGACGAACTGAACTTTTATATTTCTTTTCCTTGCCTCGGCAAAGATACTTTTCAAAGAACCCTGCGGTTCTTTTTCAAGCATTATCTTTTCTATATTTTTACCCGTTTTCAACAGTTCGAAAACAGCGTTACGCCCTTCGGTCTTCAATTTCTTCTCCTGAATTATTTGGATTGCCCGGACAGCAAAGCCGATATTCTGTCGTACTGTCCCGTAAGATATAAATAGCCGAGTACCGCCTCGAAGCCCGTTGAGCGGTTGTATTCGGCAACGCTTGCATTTTTACTTTTAGTGTTCTTTTTGGCGTTTCTGCCCCTCTTGAAAATATCGTTTTCCTCTTCTGTAAAAAGCGGTTGAACTTTTTCGAGCAACTCGCTCTGACCGTGTGCAGACACTTCCGACGAGGTGAGCTTCTGAAGCGTCCCCGTACCGAAATCGGTTGAAAGCACGAGCTTTTCACGAACGTACAGCGAATATACCGCATCGCCGACGAACGCAAGAGTTACGGGACTTATATTTTTTGCTTTCTGAACAGAAACCGTTGAAAAAAGACTGAACACTCTATATTATTCCTCAAAAAATACGGCGTTTTTCAATAAATAATTATAACATATAACGAATAAAAAAATCAAATATATAGTACTATATAGCGTGAAATTGTTTATTATAAAAAAGAGTTTACTTATCATTGTGTGCGCTGTTATCGTAGGCGGAGCGGTCTTCGGAATATGCGCAGGTGCGATTTCCACCTCGGCAACTCACGACGGCGTACGCACTGTCGTAATCGACGCGGGGCACGGCGGTATAGACGCAGGGGTTTTGGGCATTAACACCAAGACGAAAGAAAGCGAAATAAACCTGTATATCGCAAAGTATCTGAGGGGATATTTTGCGGACGCAGGTTTTAACGCCGTGCTAACACGTTCGACGCAAGGCGGACTTTACGGCACGAGCACGAAGGGTTTTAAAATGCGCGATATGAAAAAACGCAAACAGATTATCGAGGAAAATAAAGCCGATATGGTTATTTCCATTCATCAGAATTTTTGTCCCATTCCGTCGCGCCGAGGCGGAACTGTCTTTTTCGACAAGGACAGCCAAAGCGGTAAGACGCTTGCCGAAAGCATACAGCAAAACCTCAATGAAATGAAAGAGTGCGTCAAACAGAATTCTCCGCTTGCAGGCGACTTCTATATGCTTAAATGCACGCAAAATCCCTCCGTTCTTGTGGAATGCGGTTTTTTATCCAACGGCGAGGACGAAGCACTGCTTGTTTCCGCCGAATACCAAAAAGCGTTGGCATACGCGATTTTCAAAGGCGCCGTCGCGTTTTATTCTTAAAATAACGGCTGTGCGTTTCCGCACAGCCGTCAATTACTCAGAATAATTTTGTGTTTTACATTTTTTCCAAAAGTTTCAAATCGATGCCCTTATCGCCGATTTTTATGATTTCGACTTTTACGGTATCGCCTATTTTGACAACATCTTCAACCTTTTCGACACGCTTGTCCGAAAGTTTTGAAATGTGGATCATACCGTCTTTGCCGGGAGCAAACTCCACGAATGCGCCGAAATTCATAATTCTTACGACTGTGCCGACGAACATATCGCCGACCTCGGGATCGTGCGCGATGCTCATAATTATCGCCTTAGCCTTTTCCGCGTTCTCGATAGGACCTACGGTCGAAACGTAACCTCTTCCGCTGTCGTCGCTGTTGAACTCGATTTCGGTGCCGGTTTCTTCCATTATCTTCTTAATTACGCAACCCTGCTTACCGATAACGTCGCCTATTTTTTCGGGATCTATTTCGAAGAATATGATCTTGGGAGCATACTTCGAAAGCTCTGACGAAACTTCGGGAACTACTTCGAGCATCTTTGACAGAATGAACTGTCTGCCTTCGTTGGCCTGATTTATCGCGGTGTGCATTATCTCTTCGGATATGCCCTTTATCTTTATATCCATCTGAATCGCGGTTATGCCGTTTACGGTACCAGCAACCTTGAAGTCCATATCGCCGAGAAAATCTTCAAGACCCTGAATGTCTGTCAAAACCTTGAATTCGCCCGTTTCCTGATTTTTGATAAGTCCCATTGCAACGCCTGCTACGGGAGCTTTGATAGGAACGCCTGCATCCATTAAAGCCATTGTGGAACCGCAGACGGAAGCCATCGACGACGAACCGTTTGACGACATAATGTCGTTGACTACCCTTATAGCATAGGGGAACGTATTTTCGTCGGGGAGGACGGGTATAAGCGCGCGCTCTGCAAGTGCGCCGTGTCCGATTTCACGCCTGCCGGGGGAACGGAGCGCCTTAGCTTCGCCCGTGCAGTAGCCGGGGAAGTTGTAGTGGTGCATATATCTCTTTGCGGTTTCTTCGTCAAGACCTTCGAGCTTCTGCGCGTCGGTAAGCATACCGAGCGTACAGGAAGTCATAGTCTGAGTCTGTCCTCTCGTGAACACAGCCGAGCCGTGAACGCGGGGAAGAACGCCTCTTTCGCACCAGATAGGACGGACGTCTTTAAGACCTCTTCCGTCGGGACGGATACCCTTGTCGAATATCTTTGCACGGACTTTTTCTTTCGTGAGGTAATAGACGCTGTCTTTTATCTCTCTCGTATTTTCGGGATAGATATCTGAAAAATGAGCGAGTATATCGGCTTCCGCCTCTGCCTGCCTTACTTCCCTCTCCTGTCTGTCGAAAGTTTCGATAGCATAGTCGATTTTCTTATCGGCATATGCGCGGACGGCTTTGTCAAGCTCTTCGGGAATATGATAGAGTTCGATTTCCTTCTTAGTCTTGCCGACTGCAGGTACGATAGTTTCTTCGATATATGCGCAAATCTTTTTGATTTCTTCAAAACCGAAAGTGATAGCGCCGACCATTTCGTCGTTGGTGACTTCGTTAGCGCCGGCTTCGATCATTAAAATCGCATCTTTGGTTCCTGCAAGATTCAAATGAATTCTGCTCTTTTCGCGCTGAGCGAGGTCGGGGTTGATGACGTACTTACCGTCGACCATTCCGACCACCACAGAGCCGGTAGGGCCTGCCCAGGGGATATCGGAAATTGCAAGGGCTATCGACGAGCCTATCATTGCGAGAGGTTCGGGCGAAATATCGGGTTCGACCGAAATTGCCTGAGCAATAACCACTACGTCGTTGAAGAGTCCCTTCGGGAACAGAGGACGCAGAGGTCTGTCGATTAGTCTTGAAGTGAGTATAGCCTTATCGCTTGCTCTACCCTCGCGCCTTTTAAAGCCGCCGGGGATCTTGCCGACAGAGTACATTTTCTCTTCGTAATCTACCTGCAACGGGAAGAAATCCATTCCGTCGCGAGGAGCCGCCGACATACATACGGACACCATAACGGCCGTTTCACCGCAACGGACAAGGCAGGCGCCGTTTGCCTGCTCGGCATATTTGCCTGTTTCGACGACGACTTCTCTGCCGCCGACTTTGAAGCTGAATTGTTTGAAATTTTTCATTGTTTACTCCTAATCTATTCTATTCTTGTGCTTATAACGCCGTCGTTATAAACGAAAAACGGGGGTCGTTAAAAAAACTACCCCGTTTTAAAAATTACTTTCTCAAATTCAAAGCAGCAATGATAGAACGATATCTCTCGATATCCTTGCTCTTCAAATAGTCTAAAAGTCCGCGGCGGCGGCCTACCATTTTAAGAAGTCCCCTGCGCGAATGGTTGTCGTGAATATGCTCTTTAAGATGCTCGTTCAAGTGGTTGATTCTTTCCGTTAAAAGAGCGATCTGAACTTCGGGCGAACCTGTGTCGCCTTCCTTTAAAGCATATTTTGCAATGATTTCAGACTTTTCCATTTAATTTATCCTCCTATGGAATTATTTGCGGCAAACGAAGCAAGCCGTTGAGTATTCGAACTCCTTCGTATCCGTAACGATATTATAATAGCATAAAGGAAAAAAAATAGCAAACAAAATAACGCTGTTTTGAAATTAAATTTTTAGTTGAACGAACACCCGGAAACAAAACGCGCACCCACCTTTACGCCCGTTTTAAAATAGCTTTTGTTGTCCGGATAATACTCTTGCTCCGTTAAATTTTCGTATTTGTAAAATATTTTAAGCTGTTCTTCGTTAAGCGCTTCGTTTGAAACCTTAACTCCGAAAACCGTTTAAATTCCCGCGTTTCTCTAACCGAATTATGCGTTCGGCAAGCCTGTTTTATATTTCAAGGAAAAGATTGTTTCTGTCTTTGATTATTTTATCGACTTTGGATATATAAGTCGGTAAATCTTTGGGGGACGCGCAACGTTCTATGCGGTCGTCGCCGAAAAGTTTTTTGGAAATGGCGTTTGCGCCGACTGCGATATTATCGGCGATTTCTTCCATAACGTCGATATTGTATATGCACTCCTTTCCCTCTTTGCACCAGCCGACGTTTTCAAGTCCGCCTGCCTGATATTTCTGTCTGTACATATAATAGGGCAAATATCCGCTTTCCGATAAAAGTTTATCGGACAAGTCTATCATATCGGAAATTCCCGCGACGTTAAGACGTCTTACCCTCTCTTTGAGTTTGGCGCCCGATTTTAACGACAGAGTATGTACTGTTATGTTTTCGGGATCTAAGGATATAGCCGTCTTTAAAGATTTTCCGAAGTCGGCGACGGTTTCGTCAGAAAGTCCTGCAATTAAGTCCAGATTGATATCGAAACCGAATTTTTTTGACATTTCATAAGCGTTCAAGGTCATTTGAGAGGTATGCTTTCTTCCTATCTTTTCAAGCGTTGAATCGTTGAAAGACTGTGGATTGACGCAGATTCTCGTAACACCGAACTGCTTTGAAAGGCGAAGTTTTTCTTCCGTAAACACGTCGGGTCTGCCTGCCTCTACGGTGTATTCAGGGGCATTAAGTCCCGACAGCGATTCGTAAATTCTTTGCAGATGCTTTTCGCCGAGAACGAAAGGAGTTCCTCCGCCTATATAAATACTTTTAAGATTTGTCAACAGGGGCTTTATTGACTCTGTTTCTCTGACTAAGCTTTCGACGTAGCTTTCAACGTAGCTCTGCGTAGAGGTTATCGGCGCGGTTATAAACGAACAATAATCGCACTTTGTCGGGCAGAACGGAATACTTACAAACAGATCCTGACCGCCCCTATGCGAATACGCGTTTTGCTGTACTTTCAGAATTCTGTCAACGAGCAAAATTTTCCTGTCGCTGACGTCCATTTTTCCGAACAGGTCGGAAAAATTTCTGCCTGCGTTTTTTTCTGCATAAGCGAGCTTTGTCGGTCTTATACCCGTAAGCGCGCCGTAGATAAGCGAGCCGTGGCGTTTTGCAAGAGTTTTATAAAGCGCAAGTTTTGCATAGCGTTTTGCAAGACGTTTAAAGACGAGTTCGTCTTCAACCTCTTCCTTGTCCTCGAAGTCGTAAAATTCGCCTGCGTACTCTATCGAATTGAAGTATTTCCCCTCCGAAAAGGAAAAATAATGCGTTATCTCTTCATCCTCGCAATCGAAAGCGCGGATAATATCCATAAGTTCGGGGCGAAGGTATTCGCTGTTTGTAATCAACATTTTAAACCTGAATATACGGATTGTATTTTCTTTCCCGTTCAAGCGTTGTTTCTGCGCCGTGACCGCAGTAGAGAGTAAAGTCGCCGTCGAGCGCGGAAAGTTTTTTAAGGCTGTCTTTAAGACGAGTAAAGTTGCCCGTAGGCAAATCGCACCTGCCAACGCTTCCGCGAAACAGCGTATCGCCCGTAAAAAGACGGTTTTCTATCAGAAAACAAAGACTGCCCGCCGTGTGACCCGGCGTTTCGATTACCTTTATATTCAGGTCTGCGACGGAAAAATTCCCGTCCTTCAAAACGCCTTCAGCTGTGAATTCGGGGATATAAACTCCGCCGAAGACAGAGCGGTTTTCCTTAGAAAAGATAAAATCTTTTTCCTTTGCACTGCAATAAATCGAGACGCCCGAAGCAGAAAATTCGGCTGTACCGCCAACGTGGTCGAAGTGCCCGTGCGTCAAAAGCACGGCTTTTGGAGTTAAATTCAAAGCCGAAAGCCTTTCTATAAGTCCCTCGCCGGCGCAGTCGATGAGTATGCAGTTTTTGCCGTCTGAGGTAACTGCGAACGTGTTGGCTTCGCCGCTGTAAGGTTCGAGTTTTATAACTTTCATAATGCTTTTAAAAAACCTGTCAATTAGTCGTTCTGAACACGTCGATAACGCGTTTGTCTTTTTTAATACGTTTGACCAGAAGATCTATATCCGAGCGTTTGTTGAACTTAATTCGTATATCGAATTCGGCGTTTTTATCCCTGTTTATTCTGCCGTTTATGCCCGTCATACTGAGTTTGAGCGAAGCGATTTCCTGTGAAATGAACGCAACAAGTCCGCTGTCGTCTTCAGCGATAATCTTCAAGCCGACGATAAATTCAGACTGTTCGCCCGTCCATTGCGCAGGCTGTAACCTCTCGCTGTCCTCGCACGAAACGTTGGGACAGTCGCTTCTGTGAATTATAACGCCTCTTCCTCTCGACACGAAACCGACGATTTCGTCGCCGGGGACGGGATTGCAACAGTGCGCAAAACGTATCAACAGTCCCGAAAGCCCCTTTACGGTGACGCTGCCGGCAGGCGAACGTACGCCTCTGCCGCCGGACGTGTCAACAATGGGTTTAGGTATTTCTTTTTTATAGTAGTCGATGAGCTTGAAAAGCACGGAATTTACGCTGACCGCACCGTAGCCTATCGAAGCCATCATTTCATTTACGGAGGAAAATACGAGCTTATTTGAAAGACGGTTGAACGATTCTTCCGTAAGGATATCGGCAAGGCTGTAACCGCGTTTTTTAGCCTCGGCTTCGAGCATAGCTCTGCCCGTTCTGGCGTTCTCTTCCTTCATTTCACGCTTGAAAAAAGCTCTTATTTTCGCCTTTGCCGAGCCGGATTTCACGAATTTGAGCCAGTCCCACGAAGGACCTTTTGTGTTGGGGGACGTGAGAATTTCAACGACGTCGCCCGTATGCAGGGCGGAATTTAACGGAACTATTCTCGAATTAACCTTTGCTCCCACGCATTTGTTGCCGACTTCGGAGTGAATGGCGTAAGCAAAATCGACGGGCGTCGCTTCCAGAGGCAGGGAAATGACCTTGCCGTGAGGGGTGAAAACGAGAAGTTCGTTTGAATACAAATCGGTTTTAAGCGAGTCTACGAATTCTTTCGAATCGTTCAGACTGCCCTGCCAGTCCATTACGTCGCGAATCCACGAAAGCCTTTGGTCAAAGCCCGTTTCGCTCGTCTTCTGTTCCTTATACCGCCAGTGCGCGGCAATACCGAACTCAGCCATACGGTGCATTTCCTGCGTGCGGATCTGAATTTCGCAGTACTGACCGAAATTAGTGACAACCGTAGTGTGAAGCGACTGATACAAATTGCGCTTCGGCGTAGCGATATAGTCCTTTATACGTCCGGGGACGGGCTTCCACTGTTTGTGTATCTTGCCTAAAATTTCATAACATTCGTCGATTGTACCGACGATAACTCTGACAGCAGATAAGTCGTAGATCTGATCGAGCGTCTTATCCTGCTTTTTCATTTTTTTATAGATAGAATAAAAGTGTTTCGGTCTGCCGAAAACTTCGCCGACAACTCCGCTTTCTTTCAGAAGCTGTTTGAGCTGGACAACGACAGATTCGACGAAATTTTTTCTTTCCTCGATTTTCTGGTGAATGTTTGTTACGAGATATTCATAGCTTTCGGGATCGAGGTATTTGAGGCACAGATCTTCGAGTTCGCATTTTATCTGCGAAATGCCGAGACGCCCTGCAAGCGGCGTAAAAATTTCAAGCGTTTCTTTCGCGATACGCTGCTGTCTTTCCTCAGACAAAAAATTGAGCGAGCGCATATTGTGAAGCCTGTCGGCAAGTTTGATTATAATCACCCTGACGTCGTTTGCCATAGCCACGAAAATTTTTCTGAAATTTTCGGCGTCCTCCTCCTCGTGAGAGGCAAACTGAATTTTGTCGAGTTTGGTCACGCCGTCTACAAGCGTAAGTATCTCCGTGCCGAAAAATTTGCGCACGTCCTCGCAGGTTGCGGAAGTGTCCTCTATAACGTCGTGCAGAAAAGCCGCCGCAACGGACGGCGTATCCATACCCAGATTTATGAGTATCTCCGCAACGGCGCATGGATGCGTAAAATAAGGCTCGCCCGAGGCGCGTTTCTGCCCCTCGTGCATCTCCTCCGCATAGCGGTAAGCCGAAAACAGCAGTTCCCTGTCGCTTTCGGGATAGTTTTCTGAAATTTTGTCAAGTACGGTCTTCATTTTTTTTACTCTGTACTGTATTAAATAACTGCGATTTCGAAAGTTCGCTCTTTACGCCCCTGTATAGCGTGAATTTTCCGTCTTTGAAGTCCAAAAGCGAAAGCTGACGGAACACCTCCACGGCAAATACAGTCTGCAAAGGACTTTCGGAAAGGTCGTATCCGAGCGCGATTTCCGCGCCGTCCGCGCCGTCTATTCCGCCGACGTTCGCAACCAAGGCAGAAAAAACTTTTAAAAGTTTTTCTCGCTCGCACGAGAGTGCTTTTATATAATTATATCCGCAAACGTCGCTGCATATAATAACAGTTTTTTGCGAAAGCGACGGAAACTTTATCTTTGACGGAATACTGTCAAGGAAAATAACGGTCTTGAACTGGCTCAAATCGGTATCGGCACGGGGTGAGACAAGCACCGTGTCCGATACGCTTCCCGAAGTGAGCGTAAAAAGTTCCACGGGAACGTTTTCAATATTTTTGTACTTTGAAAGCGAAGAATAGTCCGAAGCAATATACAGATTTCCGTGCGCGTCGGAATTTTTGATAATATTGTCTATCTCCTCACGCGTTCTGTATTCGGTATTGCAATCCACGTCTGTTCCCGAAAGAGTCAAAATATTGTTTACGGCTATCTCTGTCGCGCAGTATGCGCCTGCGTCTCTGTCCAAAATTATGTCCCTTAAATAGCCTTTAACGTATTCCTTGCCTCTGAAAGAAGAAATATTGTACTCGAAAGTACAGCATTTGGGCGCGGAGCTGTTCAAAAGATAGTTGAATTTTGCGCCGCCGAAGTACATAAGTTCGAGGCGTTTGTCTTTCACGCTTAAATGCGGAGAAAGATATTTCAAAGGTCTGCTGTCGGCTTTTTGCAAGTCGACGGTGAACATAGGACGGCGGTTGCCGACTCCGCAGGGCTCTAAAAGTTCTATCTCCTTTGCAAAACGCTCGAAATTGCTTTCGTTAAGCGCTCCGCTTATATATACGGTATGCTCGAAGTCGGAAGGGCGGTAATTTTCCGTAAGATAAGCGTTCAGCTTTTCTTCGAGTCTGTCGAAATTTTCTATCTCTACGTTGACGCCTGCCGCCTGAGAGTGTCCTCCGAATTCGGAAATATACTCTTCGCAGGCTTTCAGCGCCTCGAAGATATTAACGTTTTCCACCGACCGTGCCGAGCCCTTCAAAACGCTGCCGTTTTTGACGAACAGAAGCGCAGGACGCGCGTATTCGTCGGCAATTCTCGCGGCGACTATTCCGACAAAGCCGGTGTTCCAACTCTCGTCGTAAAGCATAATGACGTTGCCGTATGCGCCCTTTTCCTTGATTTTACGCTTTGCGTCGGCGTACAGCTCGTCGCAGTATTTCTGACGTTCCAGATTGTAAGCGGACAGTTTTGCGCAAAGATCGAAAATTTCCTTTTCATCGGATGAAGTGAAAAGGCGCAAAGCCGATTTGGAATCACCCATTCTGCCTGCGGCATTTATACGCGGAGCAAGCGTAAACGCTATCGTCTGGGCGTTCACCGCGCCGTAACTTTCGTTTTTGACAAAAAATTTGGAATAACACGAACGGGGGTCGGAATTGATAAGCTTCAAACCCTCCGCCACTATATCCCTGTTTTCGCCCGTAAGCGGAACGCTGTCTGCAACAGTGGCAATCGCCGCGAAATCGAGGTATTTCAATCCTTTTTCGCCGTTCAAAGCGACGGCGACTTTCAGAGCAACGCCTGCACCGCAGAGGTTATCGAAGGGATAGCCGTCGTCAAATTTAGGATTTATGCAGATACAGTCGGGGATTTTATCGGGCAGTTCGTGGTGGTCTGTTACTATGACCTCCGCGCCCTGTTCCTTTATGTACTCCACTTCTTCCGCGCAGGAAATTCCGCAGTCCACTGTTATGAAAAGCTGGGGAAAATGTTCTTCGAACAGCGCATCGATAGCCGTCCTGTTGAGCCCGTAGCCGTCCTTGCGTTCGGGAACGTAGACGACTGCGTCAATGCCGAAATCGGCTAGGGCGCGTGTCATAATCGTAGAGGCGCAAATACCGTCGGCATCGTAATCGCCGTAAACGGCAACGGTCCAACCTTCGTCACGCGCCGTTGTGATAAGTTCCACCGCTTCGGACATTCCGCTCATACTGAAAGGCGAAACGAAGTGCGATTTAGAAGGGTGAATAAACGCTTCTATCTTTTCTTCGCTGTCTATACCCCTGCCGTAAAGAATTTTTACGGTATCTTCCAAAAGTCCGCACTTATTTGCAAGAAGTCTGATGTTATTGAGTTGTTCTGCCGAAAATTCAAATTCGGGAATGAGTTTCTTCATAAATTATTATTGTAAATCAATTAAAAGGACGGGCAAAACCCGTCCTTTTATAGTCACGTCTTACTTATTATTTTTTTTAGAACGGTTTTTGACTGCATCTCCTATGCGTTTTATGCGCGTATATACGGGAGGCATAAAAAACATAGAGCCGTAAATTGCCGAAGCAACAGCCAGTACGGAAAGGACCACGGGTGAAATTACGCCGACAACCGACATTGCACTGACAGAGAGCATTACAAACAGTATCACAGCCAAAACGGCAACGCCTATCGCGGGATAAAGCGAATTAACAAGGCTTTCTCTTACGCAGATATCCGTCTGCTCGTCGCCGTCAAGTTTAGCAAAGTTTTCTTTCTTCAGGTTACGGCGGTATCTGTCAAACATATAGCCCGTTGCTATCATAGTGAAAAGCACGGTGAGAGCGGCGAATGCAACCGCGGACAAACCTACGGGAATTCTCGTCATTGCAAGAAGCGCAACGTAAAGCGCAAGATTGTGGAAATTTGCAAGGAGCGCGCCGAGCGCCATAGTAAGTTTATATCTTACTATATAATATATAAGCTGCAACACTACCGCGGATGCTATTGCTATCGACGTATAAGTCAATACTCTTCCGCCGTTGAGCGTGGTCTGAACTTTGTGAAAAGCAGCGTAGCTCTGAGAGCTTTCCTTATCGCCGTTTAAAAGAGTCTGAATAGCGTTTGCGGCGTCTGCAAGGGTTTTTTCGTCGCTGCCTGCGGAAAATCTGAATATGATTTTTCCGCCGTCGGACGTATCGCCCGAAGCACAGTTATAATAGGAAACGCCTGCTTTATCGAAAACTCCGTCGCAGATTTCGACTACCTTTTCCTCTTCGCTGAAATCGACGTAAGCATAGTTGATTTCAACCGTGTTATAGCTTTTGAATTCCGCGCCGTAATTGAAGAAACCGCCTGCAACGAACTGGCAGATTATTCCGACAAGAAAGCCGATAAAAACCACAGCTACAGAAATTATTATGAACAAGTGCATTTTGGAAGAGAGTTTCAATTTAGTCATCTTCGAGTTCCTCCCTCTTGAAGCCGCAGAAAGCAAACTTGTCTTTTACCGTAGAGGACAGTATGAACCACATAAGCCTCGTGAACCAATATAAAACGTATGAAGCTATTGCGCCGATAAAGAATATCAGACCGCTTGCGGCGAGTTCGCCGACGCAGACCAAAGCGACTATCAAAGAAACGGCAACAAGCACTACATGCAGTTCCAGAATACCTTTTAACAGTGATTTATAGCCGGACTTAATAGCCGACTGCATAGTTTTGCCTTTCAGTGTTTCGCCCCTTACTTTTTCGAAGAGGGCAAAGTTTGCTCCGCACATAAGTGCAAGCGACGCGACCGCAAAGAACGCTCCTGCCACCGTAAACGGTATTTCTATCAGGAGAAGCGCGACGATTATCGTCAGCGAGTGCATTAAGATTACGATAGCGTTTACAAGACCCAAAAGTCTGTATCTTATGCAGGAATACACGATTGCCGCGACGACGATAGCTAATATCGCACAGAAAAGACAGACTGCCGAATAGTCGCCGAGCGAAGCGTTCGTATAGGTAATTTCAAGATTGTTAGCGTCGTCCGTGCCGTAATAGAGCGCAAGAGAATCGCCTTTCACGCACGAATCGATTATTATCGCGTAGTTATCTGCGGCAACCTGGTTGTTGGTGCTGATATAGAACGTATCGCCCGAAACCGCCTCGGATAAAGGTACTTCCAGAAGCTGTTTATCGCCGATAAAAATTCTTAAATTCTTATCGTTGGTAGCGGAAGAGATTTTCGCTGAAACGTCCTCGAAAAGCTTCTGCCCCTCTTCGGTCAGATTGATTTCGACTACGTGGTTGCCCGCACGCGAAATGCTGTCCGCGCTCTTAATATAATCGGAAATGTCCTTAGACGCAGGCGTGAGCATATAATTTGAAAGCTTGCTGTCATAGAGACCGTAACCCGAAACCTCGTTGTTCCTCAAGGTGAGAGCTCCGCCTCCGTACGTCAACGCGGTGAGAGTGTTACTAATAGCCGAAGTTTTATCACTCTTGGTGTTGGGAACGTAGTCGCTGTCCAAAAACTGCGAACGGTATTCAGAATACGAAAAGTTAGTGGGAAGCGAAACGAGTATAGTATAATCGTCCTTTACCGAAACCGAGAAAGACGTATAGTCTTTTTCACCGAAACGTTTTGAAAGAATTTCGGCGTCGTGTTTAACGTCGTTTTTGAGCTTGTCCGCATTCACGCCGTTTTCGCCCAAGACTTCTTTTTCGACGCAGACGCTGCCTAAAATTTCGTATTTATCGACGTATTCTTTATACTTGTCCGACTCTTTGTCGTCGGGAATGCCCGAAACGTAATCTTCATAGGAAATAACGCCCTCGGGATAGAGTACGGCGGAGGCATCGCCTGACAGGTCGCTGCCTAAACTGATTCTGTTAATAAACGAATCGTACCGACTTACTTTGTTTGAACCGGCTATCGGATATGATACCGTGGCAAAAAATGCAAGAACCACGATGCCTGCCAACAGGATCGCCGTCAATATAGCCGACTTTATTTTGCCCATTGAATATACTCCTGAATATAATTAGCTTTTATAACTACTCTATTATATAAGAATTTTTTTTATCCGTCAATTAATTATCCTTTTATAAGTCGGGTTTTTTTAATTTTTGTCGTATTTTTTGCGTGCCAAGGCGTGCATACCGCACTCGATGCGTTTTTTCATCATTGCGCAGGTAATTTTATACGGCGTGTTCATATCGCCCGTGAAGTTGTAATTGTTTGCGCTGCAGCCTCCGCTGCAAATGAATTTTGCAAAACAATTATCGCACTCTTTCCTTGTAAAAAGACTGTTTTCGGCAAATTGATTTCTGATACCGCTATTTTTTATGCCGTCTTTGACGTTGCCCAAAAGAAAATCTTTGTTGCCTGCAAACTGATGGCAGGGATAAATATCGCCGTTAGGCACAACCGAAAAATATTCGTTGCCCGCTCCGCAGGCGGAAACTCTTTTCTGAAGGCAGGTTCCGCCCTCCAAATCGATATTGAAATGGAAGAAATTGAAGCCCTCGCCCTTGAAATGCTTTTCAAGATACTTTTCACACAGATTTTCGTATTCACCGCAAATCGCATCGATATGCTCTTCCTTGATAGCAAGGTCGTCGATTTCTGTCACGACGGGCTCCATTGATATACTGTCGAAGCCGCTTTCGGCAAGGAAAAGGACGTCCTTTGAAAAATCTAAATTTTTGGACGTAAACGTTCCCCTGACGTAATAGCTTTTATCTCCGCGCGAGCGCACGAACTTTTTTACGTTGTCTATTACGAAGTCGAAACTGCCCTTGCCGTTTTTCGTCTTGCGGATAGCGTCGTGGACTTCCCGTCTGCCGTCAAGACTTAAAACGACGTTTTCCATTTCGCGGTTGAAAAAGTCGATTGCGTCGCCGTCGAGCAAAAGCGCGTTCGTCGTGGTGGTGAAAAGAAATTTTTTCCCTGCCTTATCACCCTGTTCACGGGCGTATGCGACGACTTTTTTTATCGTATCGAGGCACATCAAAGGTTCTCCGCCAAAGAAATCGACTTCGAGCACTTTCCTCTCTCCGCTGTTTTTCAAGAGAAAATCTATGGCGGAAATTGCAGTTTCCAGACTCATAAATTCGCGCTCGGAGTGATATGCGCCCTCGTCGGCAAAGCAATAACGGCAACGAAGATTGCAGTCGTGGCAGATATGCAGGCAAAGCGCCTTGACCTTGTCCGATTTGACAGGCGCAGTTTTCACCTCTTCGACAAACAGCAGACCGCTGTCTTTAAGAGCTTTAACGTCCGACTCTATCTCGGATATCTTTTCCGCCGACAGCGAAGGCATAACGCCGCCCTCGCACCTGGCTTTTAAATACAGAGCCGTGTCCTTATCGCATTCGTGCAGACTTCCGCTGCCCGAATCGTATATGTAATAATAATCTTTGAAATTAAAAACGTGTACCATATTATTAAACGCACAAAAAAAGCCTTGTCATATCTTCGCTTAAATTTTACGCTACGCTGAAAATGACAAGGCAAATATATTGAATTGAATTTTATCTTCTTTCTGTCTTTTCGGGATTCTGTTCTCTTGTAATTCTTTCGCAGCTCTGGTTGCCGACGGTACAGCTCGTTTTGCAAGCCGACTGGCAGGTACTTCTGCATTCTCCGCAGCCCGTGATTTTCTTAGCTTTGGGAGCCGATATAGTTTTGATCATTGTTTGTTCCTCCGGAATTTGTAAGTTACTATTCAATTATAATTGACGGCAAGAAAAAATGCAAGCGATTTTAATGTTATTCACAAATTTATCGACGTTCGACAATTTTGATAAAATACTGAACGGCAAAGATGCGAGCAGTTCAAGGCGTACGAGGAAAACCCGAAAGAGTTTACAATGACGTAAATGATTGAGGGTTGACGCAGCACAACGCAGAAATGCGACGCATATCTACCGTTTAAGCTCTGCGTCTGATATTGACGGCGATTCCCGTAATCGCTCCGCTTACCACGCCTAAAACGATTTCCAGAATAAATTTCCAGCTGAAACTTAAAGACTGAGAAATTAGTCCGTACAAGAGATAAGTTACTATTACTGCTGCAAAACCGTAAATTATCCCCTTTAACCAACCTTTTTCACCCCTTATGAAAATGAGTCCGCCGACAACTATCGAAACTATTTTAAAAACCTGATTTACCGGTTTGACCGCGTTCATAGGCAATGAAAAAAGCTGAATGATAAGCGTAAAAATAAGCACGAACACCAGCGACGCTATTACAGCCGCAGAAGCCGCCTTGACTATCTGAAAAACGTTCTTTCTCATATAAAAACCTCCGCTTTAATCTATGCGGAGGTTTTTAAAAATATTAATTCTTTTTAGTTGTTTTTTTCTTTGCAGGCTTTTTTTCGGGGACTTCCTCTTCGGGGACTTCCTCTTCGGGAACTTCCTCTTTCTTTTCCTCGGTTTTAACTTCTTCGACGGGCGCTACGTCGGCAAAGGGCTCTTCGGGAGCTTCCGTCTTAACTTCCCCGCCGTCTTCCGTCTTTACTTCTTCCTCTGAGGAAACAGGAGCATTTTTCTCAACGACGGCGTCGGTCTGATAAATAGCCTGTCTGTCAAATTTGATGAAAGACTTGCCGGACTGCTCTGTACCCGTTTCCAGAACGAAGGTATTCTCTTCGGTGTCGACTTCAACGACTATTCCGCAGATACCGCCTATAGTTTTGACTTTGTTGCCGGGTTTTACGGCGTCGATGAGGCTCTTTGCGTCCTCTTCCTGTTTTTTACGGCGTCTGCTTGAAAACACGAACATTACGATTATGGCTACAACGAGTACGCCTAAAATTATATAGGTGGAAACTTGCGAACCGCTTATCAAAAGGTTACTGAACATTAATTTATTCTCCAAAATTTATTTACTTTTTTAATATATCTTATTTGGCTTTTTTTGGCAAGCGATTTAATGCGCTTTAAAACAATTCATTAAACTTTCACAAATTTTAATTAAAACTGCCGTATTCGGCATAAAACTCTTTTGCGAAGTCTTTTAAACTGTCCGCAAAAATCGCCTCGCGCATATTCTTCATAAGTTTATGTAAAAACGTAATGTTGTGCTGACTTAAAAGCATTGCGGACAGCATCTCGTTTACGTTTATTAAATGTCTTAAATATGCTTTCGTATAGTTATTACAGCAATAGCAATTGCAGTTTTCGTCCAGAGGCGAGAAATCTTCGCGGTATTTGCCGTTTCTTGCAACGACTTTACCTTTCGAAGTGAACGCCGTCCCGTTCCTTGCTACGCGCGTTGCAAGCACACAGTCGAACATATCAACGCCCCTCAGCACGCCTTCGATGAGGCAATCGGGGCTGCCGACGCCCATCAGATAGCGCGGAACGGCTTCCGGATAATACGGGCGCATAAGCTCTAAAATTTCGTACATTCTCTGCTTGGGTTCGCCGACGGAAAGTCCGCCTATCGCAATACCGTCGGTAGCAAATTCTTTTGCTCTTTTCAAACTTTCAAGGCGCAAATCGTCGTAAAAATTTCCCTGAATTATGGGGAAGAGCGCCTGATCGTCACGCGTCTTTGCGTCAAGACAGCGTTTAAGCCAGCTGTCCGTGCGCTCCATTGCCTTTTCCGCCTGAGCGTGAGTATAGCCGTACTCGGAGCACTGATCGAACTGCATTATTATGTCCGCGCCGAGATTTTCTTCTATCGAAATTACTTTTTCGGGAGTGAACAGGTGCTTAGAGCCGTCGACGTGGGAATTGAAAACGACGCCCTCGTCTGTAATTTTGTTCAACTTGGTTAAAGAAAATACCTGAAAACCTCCGCTGTCGGTAAGGATAGGTCCGTCCCAGTTCATAAACTTATGCAGTCCGCCGGCTTTCTTTACGAGTTCGTCGCCCGGTCGGATATATAAATGATAAGTATTGGATAAAATTATCGACGAGCCTGCTTCTTTCAATTCCTTCGGAAGCACGCCTTTGACGGTAGCCTGAGTGCCGACGGGCATATATACGGGTGTTAAAACATCGCCGTGCGGAGTATGAAAAACTCCAGCACGCGCGCCCGTGTACTTGTCGATATGTTGAACTTCAAACGAAAAATATTTTGACATACATCCGCCCCTTTTAATCCAGCGCTTCGTCGTTGTAGTAATCGTATTTGTCCCTGTCCGCCATTCCGATAAACTCAACGCAGTTGATCAATCTGTCGGGAAGCGGTTCGGGATTGCGCAAGTCGAACTGTCCGTACGGCGTATTCATAATTTCACCGTAATTATCCGCGACGAAAAACGCCACGCGGCAGGGACGCATATTCATAGGTTTATTGAACAGTTCGCAGATCCGTTCGCATCCCGTCGGGTCGAGAAACTGTATTGCATACAGCTTGCTGTCGGCGCACTCGGCGTTTTCATCGCCTTTACGTCTGTTGGGACTGAACCTGCTGAAATCTATTTTGCCGGACTTGTCGTTGATAACGGCTTCGATAAGATAGAAACCGTTGGCACAGTCAAAGCAGTTGAAAAGTTGTATATTTTTCACTTTTGTACTCCGCAGAACTTATTTCTGTTTTATTATACATAATCGTCGCGTTTCGCATTTGTATAGAAATCGGATGAGGATTGAAGAAGCAAGCAAGACAAGGAGAACGCGGCTTTGTCCGCAGGGAGTGTACATAGACGTACACGACCAAGGCAAAACGCAAGTTCGACATAGTATTGCGCCGCTTATAAGACAAGCATCGCGTC
>CAJTXM010000016.1 GCA_910583545.1 uncultured Christensenella sp.
ATGAAAGTAACAGGTACTAAAAAATTATTAATAATCTTATTCGCTTTGACGTGTGTGTTCACGTTGGGGCTCGGCGCACTTTTCGGCGGATGGTTTTTCAAATCCGCCCCTTCGGCGTACGCTGAGGAGGAGAAGGTTACGCTTCCCGACGGCTCTGCCGAAAGGTTACAGAAAATTTCCGAAAAGACCGGCATCGGCGTGGAAGCTTTGACTTTCTATGTCAAGTCCAACGGAGGCACCGAAAGTGAACTCTGCGATTTTTATGACGTAGTTGGTTTGGATGATTTCACAAAGTTAGTTAAACAATTTCTTACCGACTATTCTTCGGGAGAACTTCAATCTGAAACTGATTATACTAACGAGGATTGGTTTTTGCCTCCCGATCAGGTGGGATCATATGTACCATTGCCGGGTAACCACGATACTGTAGTAAATTATCATTCGTCTAAACAGGCTTTAACTCAAGAATCTCAGTATTTCCGTAATGTAGGATTTACAATGGGCCCTTACGATAAGTTTATTTATCCTGAAACAAGTGGCGTTAATTATAGAAATGACAGAGCTTGGTATGAGTCAATGAAATATTCTTTCGCCTGGGTAGAAGAAGGTGAGGAATTTTATTTTGGAGTTAACTGTAATAAATCAGTAACTAAAGGTAGAGGTGTTGTAGATAATTATACTTGGATGAATACGGATCCTACGATTACAACTTCGTGGTCTAATTGGTGTAAGACTTCTGCGGCAATAGCTGCCGGTTATACATTTAATAGCAACTATGTAACAGAAACGTATATAAACGGATGGTGGTTTGACGAGGCTACTGGGCTCTGCGCTTATGATCCTGATCCAACTAGAAATAACAGAACACAGTGGCTTGATGAGTTTGGTAGTTCAATTAAACCGTCTACGGCATTTATGTCCGGGAGTGCACTCCAAACTATGGGTGGAGCTTCTTCTGGATCTACCGGAGAAATGGGAATATGGATTTCAGCTGATGCGCCGAGTGGAACATATTATTTTACGTTGAGTAGGCCACAGGGTGGATATTGGTATTCTTGGAATAATACTTCCTACGCGAGTGGTGATGTACAGAGTAAATATATATATGAGCCTAATGGTTCAGGATGGAAAAATTGGTTTACGCACGTAACGGTTGCTGTATCTATCTGTCGCACGGGTATCACTACTCCCAGACTCAAATTCAACGCAGGAGTGGATTCTCAGCTTAAAAACAAGGCAGTCGACTATGACGGTACCGTTCAGCAGCTGATTATAGAAAACGACTGGGGTCCCGGTCTTATAACTTATAAAATTTCCGAGTGGGATGATGCAACTCAGGCTTGGGTGGATTTTGCTGATAATACTTCATCAACCAACGTAACGTGTACATCTCGTCCGACTGCCGGATCGGGTAAAAAAGGCAATTCCGTATTCGAAGCAAAGAATGCGGGCAAATATAAAGTAACTATGACTCCCTTCCGCAACTGGGAAACGGAGAACGATAAGGATCCCGTTGAATTCACGTTCACGATCAATCCTAAAAAACTTGAAACACCTACGATTTTCGGCGATGACGCAAACACGGGACACAAGTTTGTCAATGCGACCGGCCGTATGTTGTTCATAACCCTCTATCCCGTATCTTCGGAATGGGCAGAGTACAGCGTACCTACTATCACCAACAGCCTCGGAACGTTCAACCTTACCGAAACGACCTGGGATGATAACGGCGTTTTGACACTCGGCGGAATGGGGCAGGGACTTTATACCATAACCGTAACTATCAAAGATACGCAGAACGTTGCCTGGGATACCGCTGTGCCACCAGGCAGTCCGCCGGATACCGCGCCAAAGGTTTTTACTTTTGAAATAGGACCTATGAAAATAACGGTACCGGATATCGTAGGCGGCGGCACGGATGTATCGCAATTCAAAAAAGAAGTAACCTACAACGGCGCCCAGCAAACGCTGAGCTTTATGCCGATAAATCCGACGCAGCTGATAATCAACGCCGTCAACGTCGACACCGGCGAGGTGATGACGGATATCAGCACGGCCGACAAAACTCTGACTATCAACGCGACGGACGCCGGTCACTACGTCGTAACGGTAAAAGTTAAACCCGAATACATATTCGAGGAAATGTCGACGGAGTTGACTTACGAGCTGATAATTCACGAGGCGGAGGTCGAGGCGCCGTATCTGTGTCCGGAGGACGCCGCGGTTGCTGTCAATAACGTAAAAACAGTCACTTACGGCGGAGAAAAGATAGCTGGAACTTCACAGGACTGGGTTGCAACACTCACGTTCGACAACGCTGACGAGTCCGTTATCCGATGGGTTTCGAAGGGAAGCAACATCTCTCAGACAGCCTGGTCTGACAGCAGACTTACGCTTACCGCAAAACCTGCCGCGACGTATATAGTAACTTTCGAACCAAAAAAGAACTATAAGTGGAAAGAAGGCGTAACCGTTCCCGATTACACTTTGGTAATAGAAAAGCTTAAAATTGCAAAACCCGTTCTCTTCAACGATGCCGAAGTCACGGAAGAGGGCGTGCACGCAACTTATACGGCTACTTCCAAGTCTATAGGCTTCGATAATAAGCTTCACTCGATTTATCTCGACTTCCCGACGTTACCTGCGACGAGCGACATATCGTACACGAAGCAGAGCTCGGTCTATACTCTGCACGAAGGTAACTTCGAAACAGCCTGGAACGGCGACAGAATGTCAAAGACGGGCAGGGAGGCAGGTACGTTCAAAATCACCGTCTCGCCGACAAATAACTACTGTTGGTCCGACGGAACTTCCGACCCCGTAATATTTACGTTTATAATAGTTCCCGTAAACGTCGACTGTCTCGATATGTACACTACCGACGAGTTCGGCAGTGACGAACTGATGCATATCACAAACGAGAATTTCTCGGTCAATCTCGACTATGACGGCAATCCGAAGACCGTCAGAATCGGTAATCCCGACGCGACGAACGATTCCGAGAAATATCTGACATCGGGCGACTATGCAATGACTTTCTACCTGTTGGATAAGGACGGTAACTTTATCGGACTTCTCGACGGTATGACCGTTGACGAAACGGGCGGTTTTCTGACCGTCACGATGACAAACGCCGGTGTTTACAGAATAGGCGTTTCGCTCAACAATACAAACTACTGGTGGACGGAAAGTAAATCCTCTCTGATGATATACACCCTTACCATAAACGCAGAGGGGATAATAGCTCCGAGAATCGACGAATCGAAGAGTGAGGGCAACAATACCGAGGGCAACTTCGGCGCAGATATAATGCGCGGAACGTTTGCCGAGGTTTCCGACACCCACAGATTCTTTATGCTCGTTGCTTCGTTCAGCGACGAAAAATACAGTGATTTCATTAAAATAACCGCACCCGACGGCACGGTGTACGATTATGAAGACTTCGCTTCCAAGAAAGACAGCGAACTGGCAACAATGCGCAACGAAGCGCTTGAAAACCAGTACGGCGTATTCACCACCTGGATAAAGAACGAAGTCCGTCTCTATGCGATGGATCAGGGCGAATATACCTGGACTTTCGAAATAATGAGCGACAACTATAAGTGGACGACAACCGAAGAGAAAACCGTCAAATTGACGATACTTGTCAAGCGTTCGCCTGTTTCGGGCATCGAAATGCGCTACGTCGGCGACGAAGACGAGCAGAGCATTAACGGTGACGACGGGTTCCGCGTCGGCGACGAGAACGTCAGAGGCGACGAGTACAACTCCGACAAAATCAAGTATTCGGACGCCGTGTTCAGCGAAAAGAAGAAAGCGGTACGCTTTATTCAGTCTACCGTTTCCGACCTGTACAAGGCAGGCTTCTCTACTCAGTTCGAGTACGAGATCTACAAAAAAGCCGCCAACGGCAGTTACACCGAGGAGATCACCGATCCCGAAGAAGCCGCGTATACTCTTGACGAACTGAAACTTCTCTTCCTTGACGCAGGCGAATACGAAATCCGTATCAGACCCAAGGACAACTATTGCTGGAATAACGATACTACTTCGACTTCGAGAAGCTTCGTTATATTCAGACTTGTTATAAACACGCTTGAAATCGAAAAGCCCGAAATCAGGTACGAGGCGGCTGACGGCGTTCAGGGCAACGGCGTAAGGGAAGTCAACTACAACCACGAGTTCCAGCTCTTCCAGCTTTTGCTCAAAGATTACCCCAACGGCTACAAGATCAGCGACGACAACGGCTTCTACTATATCAACGATGACTACGACAAGCGCGTTGCCGCAGGCGACGAACCTATCGTTCACGTCACGGGCGTCAGCGAAGCCGACGGCACTACAAACCTTGCCGTTGACGCGGACACGTCTCTGCTCTCCGTCGAGGCGCGCAGTGCGGGCGAATATCACTTGAAGATAGTTGTTTCCAACATCAACAACTACAAGTTCAAGTCGGGCGACAGTACGTCTTACTATACTTACCGCTATGTAATAAAGAAGTTAGCCGTCAACATACCCGACGGATACGTATCGGAAGTATATTATAACTCGACGAACGTCGACGATATGACGCTTCTTCCCGACGAAGCTACCGTTACTGCAAATGCAAACAATACGGGCACGTTGCCTCTCAACTACGCTACGCAGTATAAGAACAACAGCGGATACAGCGGCAAGTACTATGCCGTATACCTTTACGGCACGGACGTTAAAAAAGGCTCGTTCAGTATCGCGGCGGTTGCAAACCTTACTTCGGGCGACGCTTCGAAGGCGGTTCAGCCCGATTATCTGACCGATCCCTCCGATCCCGATTCAAAGCTCGGCTATTACAGGCTGTGCGTAAGAGAGGTAAGTACTTACACGATAACGCTCAATTTCGTGACTGCCGACTACTACTGGGGTTCGGATATAACCACTACGTACGTACCGCGCAAGTACGAATTCACTATCTCTAAAAAACAGCTTGAAATTCCTCAGGTAACCGATCATAAGAACACTCCGTTACTTGACGATACCATCACTATCGAGAAGGAATTCAGGAAACAGCACGAGTCTATATCGATTGAAAACATACCTTTCGGCGAACTGTTATCTCAGAATCCCGATCTGTATTCGTTTGTCAATCTCAATTACGACAATACTCTTGTAAACGTTGACGCGTTCACGGTCGACACGGACGGCAAAGCTACCATAGTAATGCGCACGCTCAGCCCCGACCAGACTAAGGACTATGCAAAAGTTACAGAGACGTACAGATTAGAGCTGAAAATCAACAGCGACAACGCGGAATGGAAGAGCGGTACAAAAGACGGTTCTAAATTCTACGTCATCAAGATAACCAAAGCAAGATTGGAGCGTCCCGTATTAGAGGGCTCTCAGACGGGCGACACCAAGACGGTTACCTATAACGCGGACGTCTGGCAGAACGCACTCAAAATTCTGCATATGGATCCCGCGACGTCAAATCCGCTCATTACCTACACTCTTTCGAATACCGATCTGATGTCGGCGGATTTCACTGACAGCGCCGATCTTACCTCGCTTTTCGTCAGTACCAAGGTCGGTACGACGCAGGGCGCTTCGGGCGCCAACGTCGGCACCTATAAGGTAGTGGTAAAAGTTGCGGATCCCGACAACTACGAATGGTCTACGGGCGACGTAGCGGATATCACGTTTGAGTTCATTATCGAACCTATGAAAATAGCTAAGCCCTATATTTACCTCGGCACAAGCACTCAGGCTGCGCTGGGCGTAGTGGGACTTACGCGCACGGTAACTTATGAAACTGACGGTACCACCGCAACGCAGTACGCGCTTGAAATAGGCAACTACTGGCACGATACCGCAACGAGCGTAAACGTTACGGCTCCTCAGTACAACGTCGGGGTAGTTCCTTCGGTTATGCAATACACCGTCGCCAACGGCACGCCCGACAACGACCCTCTCGACTATATCGAGGGAACGTTCAACGTCGACGGAACCAAGAAATACGGCGATATGCTCTATAACGAGTATAACAACGGTTTACTCAAACTTCTTGCTACAAATGCAGGCAAGTACGTTGTCAAGTTCGAACTCACCGATAACGCGGTGTGGGCGGACGGCACAGATACCGATATCGAAGTAATTCTTCAGATCAAGAAACACGCTCATAAAGATCCGTTTATCGTAACGGGATTGCCCGGATTGAAGGTGGAGGACAGAAAAGCTTCTTACACTTACGAATTCAGCAACAATCCTGTCGGAGCCGTTGAGCGCGAAATGAGTATCGAAAACTTCAATACTGCGTCCAAATACGGCACCGGTACGGCTCAGTACGACTATATGGAGTACGACGCTTCGCTTACCACGGGCAATACGGACGGCGTGAACGGCTATCTCGGCGATGCGGGCGCTTCGGGTACGGTCTATTCGTTCACCGCAACGAATGCCGGCACTTACACCGTGACGTTCAGAATAACCGATCCCGACAACCACTGCTGGGAATTCGCAGACGTGTCTACGGTGACGTTCACGTTCGAAATCAACAAACTTGCTCTTGCTAACCCGATAGTCAACTCCGACTATCTGCTTACGACCGAAAAGGTTTCCGATACCGAACTCAACGTCGACTTCGACAAGCGCGAACATACCATTCTGGTACAGTCGCTGTTCGAAAATATTTACGACCCTGCGGACATCTATGACGTCAATAATGCAAGCGGTTTAGGTGCGAACTTCTTCACGGTAGAAAACGCGACCGACGACGTGAACGGTGCAGGTTACAGCGCAAACCACGAAAATCGGACGGATCATTACGATTCTACGGCAGGTAAGATAGTCTATGACCTGTTCGACAAGATACAGCCAATCCCCAACGGATACTATACCTATAACGGCGAAAAGATGGGTGATGCGGTAAATCTTTCCAACCTGTTCACGCTTACGGCATACACCCCCGGCGTGTACGTGCTTCGCTTCAAACTCACCGACGACGACAATATGATGTGGGCGGACGGCTCCGTTGCCGATATCGACTACAAGCTCGTCATCAACAAGGTCAAGCACGACGCTCCCTCGGTGGCAAGCGGAACGAGCACTACCGTCGAATACGACGGCAAAGACGTTTACTTCACTATACAGAACGTATATAACGGCGTAAACGAGCTGAACGGCTCCGTAGTTGCTACCGTCAGCGAAGAGTTCGAAGTTACGAGCTATACCGGCAACGATACTTCGATAGTTACGCCTACGGGCAAAAACCCCGTCAATTACATCGAGAGCTGGTACGACGGCAACCTCGTGCTTAAAATGCACTCGGTCGGAACTTACGTTGTAACCGTCAATATCACCGATACCGACTATATCAGCTGGGACGGCACGGCGGATACGTCCAAAACGTTCACGTTCGTCGTTGCAAAGCGTACGCTCGAACCCGAGGTCAACTTCACTTCGGCTAAGGGCGACGGAGATTTGAACGCATCGCTTCAGAACGGCGCCAAGTGGTCGATAAGCGATTCGGTCAAGGCGGAAATTCTGCTCCGCGGTTTCAGAGACGTCAACGGCACGGTAGACTATAATGCCGAGTTCGAAGTATATTATGCTTCCGTAAACGATCCTACGATCAAGCTCGGCGCGGTCAACGTAACGAACGCCGACTGGATCCCTACCGAAAATAACGACGGCACTTACAACGCGTTCTTTACGTTCGATAACATTGCTTTCGGAAGAGGAAACATTCAGAAAGGCAATTATACTCTGAATATCGTTCAGACCGACACGTCGGGCAACTACACGCTTCCCGTATTCTCGAAGACGTTCACGGTCGAAGCCGACCCTGCTCCTTTCAAGGACGAAATGCTTGTATGGAGTTACTCGATGAGCACAGATGCTCCCGGAGTCACCAACCCCGTAGGACCTTTCGGTGCAGAGGAAAGCAGCGCGCTTCATATCCCGTTCGAAGACGGCGTTTCGTACACCTTCCATATAGGCGTAAATAACGAATGTCTCAACGGCTACGACAACGACCCCAACGCTCCTTATTCCGGCACCGACGTAATAGGTGCGCTCAATTCCTGGAAAGTGGACTGGGACGGCAACTACGGCGGAACGAGAACTGCCAACAACGCAGGCGAGTACACCGTTACCGTAACGCTTACGGCGGCAGACCCCGACGAATGGGCGTTCGACACAAAGACTTACACGTTCTATTACGTAATCGACCAGGCGCTTTACGATCTCTCCGGCATCGGCTGGAACTACGACGGCACCACGCCTTTCGAGTTCGACGATACGGATAAGAGCGTAGCCCTCACGGGAACGCTTCCCGCAGATCTTACGATAGACCGCTACGAAACTTCGTGTGCGTACGTTTCCGATCGGTTCAGCGGACTCGGCGGACCTGTTAGCGGAACCGAAGCGTTTGCAAACGGTAACAACAGGAAGTACGCAGGTAACTATACGACAACCGTATACTTCAAAGTTCCTGCAAACTCCAACTACAAACTCCCCGAAAATCCCGATATCAATCCCGACGCAACCTACACCGACGAGGGCGGTTCGTTCGTCTGGATGAGAACGTGGGAAATCAAACCTCAGAAGATAGTCGTTGACTGGACTCAGGGCGGAACGCACGAGTCAGACGGCATTACCGTAACGAGGGATCCCTCGACGGTTGACGGCGTTCACTCTTCCAAATTTGATTATTGGAAAGAAAAGGAAGATCCCCAGAACCCCGGCACCTGGCTTCCTGCGACGGATTTTGTCCGTCCCGTAAACGGTACGGCAACTTACCGCGTAACGGCATATCTCAAATCCACGCCGTCAACGCCTTCTACCGACTATGCGCGTAACTACGTGTTCGAATTCGTCGGCAAGGATAATCCCTGTATGATGGAAGTTGGCGGAGACGATACGGATATCGTAAACCACATTACCGTCAACGGCGAGAGAAAGACCGACTACGAGTACACGGGCGATCCCGTAACGGCGGAAGTCGTCATCGATTTCGATACATCGAACGGCGCAATCACTGAGAGCGATATATCTGTTCTTTTCGCTCTCCGCGCAACGCCTACGGTGACGTTCAGTACGGCGCCTTCCGAAATCGGCGAGTATATGGTAATTCTTAAACTCACCTATTCGGGTACCGAGGAAACGTATTCACTCAGCGAAAAGACTTACGATTTCAATATCGTGAAAGCTAAATTCCATCCCGACGACCTCGAATGGCACGTTAAACACACGACCGACGAAGGCACGGTGGAAGCATATTACGATATCGCAACAAGCAGGTGGGTAAACGTCGACACAAGGGAACAGGTAAAAATCGTCTACGACGGCTTTGCTTACGAAATTTCCCTCGTATCGGAAAACACCAACCTCACGTTCACAATGCTCGACTTCTCTCAGATCGACGCAAACCTCATAGGCGACGACGGCAACCTCATCAAGTACGTTGCCAAAGCTTCGGCGGTATTCGACGACGCTCACTACGAATTCGCGGCAGACGAGTTTGCAAACACGCTGTTCGGGTACGATACGACGGCTTCGAGCATCGTCATAGAATACGAGTGGGAGATAGAGAAGCAGTTCCTCGATCTTTCTAAGGTCAACTGGGACTATGAAAAGCCTTTCGAATACACGCTTGTAAACGGCGTTCCCAAGGCGTTCAAAGTCGGACTTAAAAACCTTCCCGACTACCTCGCAGACAAGATCGACTTCGAAGTTAAGCGTTTAGACGAACTTATCACCGGTGACGTTACCAACGAAGGCAGCTATACGACCAAGGCGACTATCCGCACGGACGATATTTCCGCCAACTATACGCTCGGCGACTGGCCCGCATCGGTCAGCACGACGCTCAGCTGGATGGTCAATCCCAAGCGTCTTGCCGTTCCTCAGAACGATATGAGCTGGTCTGCGTTCGACGGAACTCAGCACAACTTGTTGAAGCCTTTCGGTTTGGACGTTGACTGGGCTGAATACTTCGATATCGCCGTTATCTACGAAGATGCGGAAGGCAATACCGTAGCTTACGACGGCACCACGCTGTACGGCGGTAAATACTACGCGTACAATGCCGGAACTTACAGCTTCACGTTCAAAATCAAGAAAGATTTCAACGTAACTGTAAACAATAAGCAGATGATGAATATCGTCTGGACGGTAGGCGGAAACTTCGGCTACGATACTGACGCAGATCAGACTGTTTCAGTCACTGTAGCCAAGAAAGAACTCAAAGTCACAGGCTGGTTCAAAGATTACGAAAATTCGTATATCCTCACGGCAGGCAATATCAACGCAACAAAATTCATAGAATACGAATTCTATACAGGTATTGCAGGCTCCGCGGGAACGAAAGTCAGTCTTGACAGAGTGCTTGAAAGCGGCGGAAACGAATCCTTCTCAATGGTGCCTTCCGTACGCAAGGCATATCAGGGCAACATTTCCCTTTCGTTCGAAACGGGCACCGAATTCACTACGTTCGTTACAAAGGAAATTTCTACAACCGACGCACAGCTTGTAAACGGTAAACCTTTCATTTACGGTTATTCGATAGACGGAAGATTTACTCAGTACACGAGCGCGGAACTCGGCGCAGGCGACATTTTCGTAACTTACGGCGGTAAAGCGGTCACGTTCAGAATCTACGACTGGGATTATTACAAGAACTACGTCGAAGTATGGAACGGCGACGACCTGACTCAGATCGAAGCGGGCAAATACAGCCTGACGCTCGTCCTCAGAAAAGACCTTGAACATCCTCTCTATTGGGGAACTAAGCCCGACGGAACAATAGACCGTTCATCGGTAACGCTGACTTTCGAAATCCGTTACAATATGCTCACCGTTCCCGAACTTCCCGAGGAAGTCACTTACACGGGCGAAGAAATAAACGTGCTTTCGCTTGCCGAAAACGCAACGCTGAAAAACCTTATGGAGCAGTACGGCGAATACGTTGAAATTACAGGCAACAAGGCGACGAACGTAGGCGAACAGACGCTGTATCTCAAAATCAAAGACGAGTACGGCGTGGCTGTAAGATGGGACAACGGCACCGAAAACGGACTGTTGGGAACGTATTCGTTCGGCTGGAAGATACTTCCCGTACTCTTACAGCGTCCCGACGTCGACCCCGACGCGAAAATCGTCTATGACGGAGAAGCGCACAGCGTTTACGAAATTCTCGTCGGCTACGACAAGGATAACCCTTCTACCGCAATCGCAAACCTGATGGCTAACGTCAAGGAAAACAATGCGCGCAGCGTAAACGCAGGCGGTCCTTTCGAAGCTACGCTTTCGCTTCCCAACGAGAATTTCTCGTGGTGCGACAAGCAGGGCAACAAGCTTGACGACAGAAGTCCCTGGACGGCAACATGGTATATCGAGCGTCAGACGATAGACTTCAAAGACGCTTACTGGGGTTATATGGACGGCGAAACGCCCGTCGCTTACGATCCCGATAAACCTTTCGTCTACACGCTTGAAAACGGCGTTGCAAAGGAATTCTCGGTTGAAATTCTCGGCTTGCCCGACATACTCAAACTTTACACGACCTATACGACCAACGGCGTCGCAGGAAACAAAGCAAGCGCGGTCAACGCAGGCTATATCACGAGAGTCGTATTCGATCTTTCTAAGATAGATACGAAGAACTACTCGATAGTAAGTCAGTCGTACGACGACTTGCAGGAGCTCGTATGGAGTATCGTTCCCCGCGAATTCGACCTTCCCGAATACGATGAAAGCTGGAAAGAGTTCGACGCGAAAGTGCACGATCTCCCCGAACTTTTGGGACTCGGCGAAGACTGGTCGGAGTACTTCGACATCAAAGTCGAGTACAAGGCAAACGAAGGCGCCCTCTACGAAGATTACAGGGGCGGCGATATGCTGGTAGTCGGTTACTCTGTATACAAAGGCTTCAATTACGGCTATTACAGACTTACCGTGACGCTTAAAAACAACGGCTCGCTTATGACGCCGGGCGTCAATATCAAATGGAAAGACGGTGCATCCAATCCCGAACCTTTTGAAATTATCGTCGATAAATATACGGTAACGATAATCGGCTGGAACGAGAGCGACGAATACAGCGAAGTTTACTTCGAAGATTACGGCACTCTTCCCGACGAGATCGCAGACAGGTTCGAGTATATTCTGTACGAAGACGGCAAAGAGGATATTCTCTTAGACCGCGAGGACATAGCTCTTTCGACGGGTACTCTGTTCAATATTCTGTACAGATTCAAAGAAGGCACCGACGCCAACGGAATTGCTTATTCCTACGGTATAGACCTCGTTCTCGGCGACGGCGTACGCAACCCCTATGAATTCGGTACGCGCGACTACGGTACCCAGCCCATAATCTGGATGCCCAAACCCATTTTGGAAACGGCGCTTCTCGAATACAACGGCGAACAGCAGACTTTCGTTATCAAGGACTTTGAAAATCTTTACAGACTGTCCGATGCGGAAAGACTTTCGCTCAATTACAACCACAACCTCTCTATCGACGCTTCCGTCAAGAGCTTCGTATATCTGCAAGTTGCAAATTCACTTTCCGTCACGGCGGCAGGCGATTACACGGCAGTAGTGCGTTTGCTCGGCGAAGTAAGGCTTTCGTGGTACGACCCTGCACTCTATAAGGCAAGTCCCGACCACAGAACACTGTTCGAAGCCGACGGCTTCACACCCGTAAGCGATCCCGATTCGCTGTATAACAACAAGTCGGTGATACTCAACTTCCGCGTGAAGAAAAAAGCCGTTCCTATGCTCACGGACGAAGACCTTGAAATTCTCAAGGGTATGGTAGTCACGTTCGACGGAACGGAAAAAGACGTCGTAGAGGAAAAGGCAGACCTGTTCAAGGTTTTGGAAGACAAATACGGCAAGATATTCGAATACACAGGAACCAAGGGAACGGCGGCAGGCGACTATAAACTGTCCATCACGCTCAAAGATCCCGATAGCTGTATCTGGTACGACGGCGAACCCGAAAAGGAAACAGTCACCGACGGCAAGGACTACGAACTGACTTATGTCAGGGACGGCGACGGCTGGAAAGTGGTGTTTGTCAAGTCGGGCGACAACGGTCCCGATATAGCCGCAGACGGAACGTATCTCGAATATAACGACGGTGATTACTATCTCGACGTCAAGTATATGCCCGAGTTTGAAATGGAATATTTCGACGTTACGGCATTCCTGCCCGATATAGTTAATCCGATTACAGGTGAAAATTACTATCTGTACGACGAAAATAACAACATCGTCACGATCGACGGAAAACCCGTTATTTACGATTACGTAATGGACGGCTCGCTGATTGCAAGGTATACTTACAACAGTACGACAGGCGAGTACGAAGCGGATCCGGCAGGTAATTTCGTTCAGCGCGTCAAGCTCGATCATAAGAACGGCGACAAACAGTACGGCTACAAAATTCCCGTTATGGAATACGTAGAGGAGTACACGCCCATCTTCCAGAAGCTTGCGTTAGACAGCTTCTCCGAACCTATTCCCGCTCTCGACAAGGACGGTAAACCCATTGCGGTATATCTGTACCACAACGGCGGAAACAATTACGAGCTGAGGGAATATCAGATAGGTAACGACGGTAAATTCGTTCCCAACGGAACAGATTACCATTACACCGTTATCGAAGCGACCTGCGATATGAAAGATACGAGCAAGTCGTACAACCTGATAGGCGGAAACTTCGTAGAGCATCCTACCAACAACGGCGACTATATGATAAGGTTCGTTCTCAACGATAACGGAACCAAGAAACAGCAGATAGTCTACGCTAAGGATGAAAACGGTAATCCAGTAATCGACAGCGAACACACGGTTATCACGAAGGACAAATACAACGTCGTGACCGACAAGAAGTTCGAAGTCGACTGGAAGATCGACAGCTCGATTCTCGCAATGCCCGAATTCGACGAAGACCTTATGCAGCAGTACACAGGCAAGACGCTTTACGCCAAAGACGTATTGAAGGGCTTCCTTCCCGACTTTATGGAAATAGTAGAAGGAGGCGAGGGAATCAACGCCGGCACTTATACGGCAAAGATAGTCCTCACCACCGAAAACTCGAAGTGGAATCCCGAAGATACGACAGAGAATTACGTTCTCGTAACCTGGCGCATAGCAAAAGCCAAAGTCGACCTTTCAAATATCGGCTGGTATTATACCGACGGTACTAATAAGTACACCGACAGCGACAGCTTCGTTTATACGCGCAAGGACAACAAGCCCGTAGTATTCTGGGTAGGTATTTCAAATCTTCCCGAAGTACTCAAAGGCAGAGTCGTGTTCAATACCAACGGCAAAGACGGAGCTTACGCAGGCGTATCCGCAGGTAAGTACTTAACGGAAGTTCAGTTCAAGACGGACGACAACTTCGAGCCTATCGAAATCCCTGCAACGTTCAGTCTTACTACAGAATGGACGATAAAACGCAGAATGCTTTCAATTCCCGATGCAAGCTCGGTACAGCTTATATTCGACAATGAACAGCACGATCTTCTCGAAATGCTCGGCGTTCCTTCCGACTGGAACGAGTACTACGACATCAACGTCCTGTACTCCGACGGCGGTGATTACAGACCTTACGAAGGCTATGAAGGCAATCCTTACATTGCTTACGGCTTCGGTTCGTATAAGTTCACGTTCTCTATAAAGAGCGGAATAAATACTTCGATAACGAATCCGAACGTCGTTTGGTTAAAGAGCTCGGGCGATACGGAAATTCCCGTCAAGGAAATTCCCGAAACGCCGACGGAAGCTCCCTCCGCTCCCGCGGAAGAAGCAACGTTCTCTCTTCCCGTCAAAAAACAGAAAAGAGCAATTGAAGAACAGGAAGAAACCGAACTGACGGAAGTTAAGGCAGAAGAAACCGCAACGGAAAAAGAAACCGTTACCGTAACGGAAACGGTTGCAATCGAAACGGCAGTTACAGCCACCGAAAAAGTGATAAGACAGGTATGCGACAGATTGAAACAGCTCACGTACGGCGCTGAAATCAATTTGCAGTCTTTCAGAAAATACAGCATAAGAGGTACTTTATGAAAATCTCGGTTACTAAAAAATTATTAATATTCTTATTATCGCTTATGTTGGCGGTCGCTGCGGCAGTATTTACCGTACTGCAAATAAACAATAACGCGTATGCGGAGGTTGCCCCCGACGGGGTAACCTCGTACGCAGACGGCGAAGGAGAAGAAGGCGGAGAAGAGGGCGGTGAAACCGAAAAACCCGACGTCCCCGGTACCGATGTCCCCGGTTCTGACAACATCGTCGATCCCAACCCCATCGATCCGGACGGAGAGCCCGAATGGGTAATTACCTTTCAGGAGATCATAATTCAGGTCGGGAAACTTGAAATCGAAGTTTCGGGTTGGCCCTCGCCGCCTAATTTCAACTCACAGCCCATTTTTAATTCCAACCCCAACGGCTCGTACAGCCCCGAACTTGTTGAAAAAATCGAAAATCTTTTAAAGAACCCCGAATTCATCATACGCACGGTTCTCGATATCGACGGTAACGAAATCACCGATTCCGATATGGTTCAGGCAGGTCACACCTACTTCATCCACGTTTCGGTATGCGAAAAGTACGCCGATTCCGTCACCATAACGTATGCAGACGGCGTTCAGAGAAGTCTGGCGTTTACAGCTCCTTTCCTTCCCGGAACGGTGCTTCAGAAAATACCTATGCTTTCGCCTTTGGAGTTCGAATTCGATTATAAAGGCAAAGAAATCGATTTAAAGACGGAAGTTTTAGACAATCTTTTAAAAGATAAAGACCATATTCTTCAATTCGTTGCAAGCGAGAGCGACGAACTCAAACAGAACGGCGCAGGCGAGTTCCATTTGAGAATCTGCTTTATCGACGGAGTTAAATATTGCTGGGATACTACTGTTCCCGACGACAGATCCGCGCTTGATATAATCGTAACTATCAAACCGTTGGAGCTTGAAGTCAAAACCGAAATCACGGCAGAGATTTTCTATACGGGATTTGAAATCGACGTTATCGATCAGCTCAAAGAACTCTACGGCGAGCAGTTTGACTGCATAGTCGTCGCTTACGGCTATACCACCAAACAGACCGACGCAGGCAAATACGAGTTTAATATTCTCATCAATCCCGAATATGCAGACAGTGTTAAATGGCAGGGCGGACACGAAGGCGCCGTCACCGTAAAATGGGAGATAAAGAAATCTATCATTCACGGCGACTGGGGTCCCGAAGGCGACTTCGGCAGAATTACTATAACTTCCGACACCTATAAGGGCGGTACGGCAGGCGCTGTCAAGTACGTCTACGTAGACGTTGACACGGGTCTCGAAGTGGACGTTAAAGACCTTAAAGTCGGCGCAACTTACGAAGTTTCGGTTGAACTTCTCAATCCCGATAACCTCGATTGGGACGTTAATCCCGGTTCGCATATCTTCACGCTTACACAAGAGCTCATATTCGTGAAAAAGCCCGTAATCAGTCCGGACAAAGTCGAATACTCCGGCAATCCGTTTACGTTTGAAATTCTCATTGACGAAAAACCCATAACCGATCCCGAAAATGCGGATAAGGTTGAAATAGTGGCGGATGGGAGCGATTCGCTCACCCAGACCGCAGTAGGCGTCTATAAAGTAATAATAAGACTTAAAGACGGTTACGTCT
Source organism: uncultured Christensenella sp. (assembly GCA_910583545.1). GTDB lineage: Bacteria > Bacillota > Clostridia > Christensenellales > Borkfalkiaceae > Coproplasma. Next base: position 16,669 of record CAJTXM010000016.1, read on the forward strand.
GGGAAGGCAACGTCGGCGGAGATCTGGAACTCAGTTTCGAAATTACTTTAGTCGAAATAAGCGTTGAATGGTCGGTCGTCGGAGGCGGTATCCCCGTTCCCGAATTTGAAACCGGCTTCAGCGGCACTGATTTCAGTGAAATCGTCGAAATCAAATACATCAATGCAAAGACCGGACTCGAAGTCAAAAGATGCGACCTTGTAAAGGGTGAAACCTACGTCGCGGTGCTCGTTCTCAAAGACGAAACTAATTTCCAGTGGAAGTCCGGCGCTAAGCTTGATTATACCTTCACTCTTGAAATCGATATCATAGTGCTCGACGTTCCCGCTCTTTTGGAGGATTTGTTCGATTACACTGGCGAGGATATCACCGTTAATGTAGATATCTGGGATCAGATTAAGGACTTTGTCGAGATAGTCGACGGTAGTTTCACAGTTAAGAATGCAGGCGACTATACTATCATTCTCCGTATAAAAGACGGCGATAAATGCTGGAAAGACGGTGCAAACGAATACGTCAAGCTCACCTTCACGGTCAACAGAGCGGTTCTCGAAGGCGAATGGGGGTCTGACGGCAGAATCGAATTCTCATCGACCTTCAAGGGCAACTATGACGAGGTTGTAGAGTATATCTACCACGACAGCGACGGTAACGTAGTAGATTACAAAGACCTCAAAGACGGCGCAACTTACACCGTAAGCGTAAAGCTTAAAGAGGGAATGGATAAGAACTTCGATCCGTCCAAGCTTCCCGACACCTTTACTTTCACGTTCAAAATTTCTTCGGATAAGAGCAGCTTCCCCTGGTGGATATTCCTCATCATTGCGGCTGTCATCATAATTATCATAATTATCGTAATTATCATCGTTATGAAGAAACGCAATAAAGACGACGACTATGACGACTTCTACGGCGACGAATACTACGGCGACGAAGACGGTATGGACGGCGACGACGAATATAACCCCGACGGCTATGACAGCTACGGCGGAGAAGCGGATTACGGCGCAGACACATATTAAAACTATTCAAATTCAAAACAGGCTTGCATTTGCAAGTCTGTTTTATTTATTGACTTTATTCAATAAAAGTGGTAAAATTTTTTAATGGCGATATAGTATTTCGCAAATAAAATTATTGATTTCCGACTATGATAAACCGCAGAGCTATATTTACCGACGAAACTTCAACCTTTAAAACACCTTACGAACCGATGCCCGGAGATACCGTAACGCTGCGGCTCCGCACTCTCAGAAACGACATTTTAAGAGCGTACGCCGTCGTCAACGGTATCCGCCGTTCAATGACGAAACAGCCCTCGCATTTCGAGGACGAGTTCGACTTTTACAGCGTTTCATTCGTTTGCAGTGAAAAGTGTGTAAAATATTATTTCGAACTTTTCGACGAGGACGACAAAGTCGCATACAACCGCTTAGGCTGTGTAGAAAACGCTCAGCCCGAATATAATTTTTCTTTCCTGCCCGGCTTCAAAGTCCCCGACTGGGCGAAAGGTACGGTTTTCTATCAGATTTTTACCGACCGTTTCTGCGACGGCGAGCCTGACAACAACGTCGAGGATAACGAATATTACTATACGGGCGGTCATACAAAAAAAATTACCGAGTGGAATAAGTTCCCCGACGAGCTGGACGTGCGCTGTTTCTACGGCGGTGATTTACAGGGCGTAAGAAAAAAACTCGACTATTTCGAATATCTCGGAATAGAAGCAATTTATTTCAACCCTCTTTTTGTTTCGCCGTCCAACCATAAATACGATACGCAGGACTATGCTTATATCGATCCGCATCTTGCTGTTATAGAGGACGACCGCGACCATAAGATGCAGCACTGGGAACACAACAATGGCTTTGCAAACAGATACATTACAAGGGTGACTTCAAAAAACAACCTTGAAAAGAGCAACGCCTATTTTGCCGACCTTGTAAAGGAAATGCACCGCCGCGGAATCCGCGTCGTCATTGACGGCGTTTTCAATCACTGCGGTTCGTTCAGCAGATGGATGGACAGGGAAGGCATATATTTAAATAAGCAGGGCTACGAGCAGAAGGGCGCGTTCCATTCGGTAGACAGCCCGTACAGAAGTTATTTCAAATTCGAAAAGAACGAGGCCAACAGCGAATACGACGGCTGGTGGGGTATAGAAACTCTTCCCAAACTGTGCTACGAGCAGAGCGCCGAGCTTGAAGAGTATATTCTCTCCACGGGTGAAAAATGGGTCTCCGCGCCCTACGGCGTTGACGGCTGGCGCCTTGACGTGGCGGCGGATCTGGGCTATTCCGATAAATACAATCATAAATTCTGGAACCTGTTCCGCGAAAGAATAAAGGGCGCTAATCCCGACGCGTTCATTTTTGCCGAACACTACGGCAACCCGTCGCCTTGGTTCAACGGCAGGGAGTGGGATTCCGTAATGAATTACGACGCCTTTATGGAACCCGTCACCTGGTTTTTGACGGGTATGGAAAAACACAGCGAATACTACGACCCCAGCAGGAAATGGAACGGACAGCAGTTTTTCGACAGTATGTTCAGAAATATGTCCAAGTTCCCGCGCCCGTCGCTCGATTCGGCTCTGAACCAGCTCTCAAATCACGACCATTCGAGATTTATGACAAGAACCAACAGCACCGTCGGCACTTTAAAGACGAAGGGACCGCAGGCCGCTTCGTACGATATCGACGAGCGCATAATGGCGCTTGCCGTAATGATTCAGATGACGTGGCCCGGTTCCCCCGGCATATACTACGCAGATGAAGCAGGTCAGGTCGGCTGGACGGACCCCGACAGTCGCAGAACGTATCCGTGGGGTAACGAAAATAAGGCGCTTATCGACTATCATAAGGCAATAATTGCGCTCAGGCACAAGATACACTGTCTGCGTCTGGGCAGTATAAAAGCCCTCGACTACGGCAACGGCTTTATATCATACGGCAGATTCGACAAGGAGGACTGTTCGGCGATTATTATAAACTGCACCGACGGCAACCTCGATTTAAGCGTTCCCGTCTGGGAATTGGGCGTTCCGAAAGGTGCGGAAATGACCTTGAAATTTGCCTATAACGGCGAAACCTATTCGGCGGAAGAGTCGAAAAGCCCCGTCAAATACGGCAGACTTTACGTCAGCCTGCCTCCGAAATCGGGCTTCGTTTTTGCCTATAAATACAATAATTAACGTTTACCGCAAGTCTGTTCCGATTTTCGGTAAGGAGGTTTTATGAACAAATTTTTCGGGGAATTGGATACTTATCTTTTCCATCACGGCACACACTACAAACTGTTCGACAAGATGGGCGCGCACCTCACGGTCGAAAACGGCGTCAGCGGCGTGCATTTCGTGCTCTGGGCGCCCAACGCGCGCGCAGTCTGCGTCATTTCCGACGGCAACGGCTGGACTCCGTGGCGCGACAATATGGAAAAGACGGACGACAGCATCTGGGAACTTTTCGTGCCCGGAATGTGCGAGGGGGTAAAGTATAAATTCCTCGTCGTCCGCGCCGACGGCTCTCACGTCGAAAAAATCGACCCGTACGCGTTCAGAAGCGAGCTTCGCCCTCACAACGCCTCCGTTGTCGCAAATCTCGACAGATACGAATGGGGCGACAAAGATTACATAAAAGGCAAAAAGGGCGAAAATTTCCTCGAAAAGCCTATGGCTGTCTACGAGGTTCACCTCGGCAGTTGGAAAAAAGATTTGTCTAAGCATGACGGGGATCAGTTTCTCGATTACAGGCGGCTTGCGCACGAGCTCTGCGAATACGTCAAGTGGATGGGCTATACCCATATCGAGCTTATGGGCATTTGCGAATACCCCTTCGATCCGTCGTGGGGCTATCAGGTTACTGGCTATTTTTCGCCTACTTCGCGCTACGGCACGCCCGACGACTTTATGTACTTCGTCGATTATATGCACAAAAACGGCATCGGCGTAATTTTAGACTGGGTACCTGCGCACTTCCCTAAGGACGATTTCGCACTTGCTAACTTCGACGGAACTCCGCTCTACGAATACGCCGACCCCTTGCGCGCCGAATATCCCGAATGGGGCACGAAAGCTTTCGACTTAGGCAAAAAGGAAGTTTCCAACTTTTTAATTGCTTCGGCTTTCTTCTGGATAGAGAGATACCATATCGACGCTCTTAGGGTTGACGCCGTCGCGTCTATGTTATACAACAGCTTCGGCAGAGAACAGTGGCGTCCGAATATCTACGGCGGAAATGAAAATTTAGAGAGTTTCGAATTTTTGAAACACCTCAACAGTATGATCCGTCAGCGAACTGACGCTTTCCTTATCGCCGAAGATTCTTCCATAATAGAGGGAGTGACCAAACCCGTCGCAAAGGGCGGATTCGGCTTCGGGCTCAAATGGAATATGGGCTGGATGAACGACGGTATCAAGTATTATAATACCGACCCTATTTTCCGCCCCTATCACCACGGACTTATTACGCACTTGTTCGAATACGCATTCGACGAAAATTGGATGCTCGTGCTTTCACACGACGAAGTCGTCTACGGCAAGGGCAGTATGATAAATAAATTCGTCGGCAACAAACTGGATAAATTAGGCAGTTTGAAGACGGCTTATACGATGATGTTCGGTCATCCCGGCAAAAAACTGCTGTTTATGGGTCAGGACTTCGCGCAGGAAAGGGAATGGAACTTTAAAACCGGACTCGACTGGTATTTATGCGACGACGAGGGACACAGAGACGTTATGAACTGCTACCGCACGCTTCTGCATCTGTACCGCAACTATCCCGTGCTGTATAACGACTGCGGCGGTAAAGCAACGTTCGAGTGGATAAACAGCGGAGATTATAACCGCAATATCTTCACGTTTATAAGACGAAACCCGTGGAACTATAACAACGCTTTGATTTTCGTCTGCAACTTTGCGCCCGTCGACAGATACGATTACGGCGTAGGCGCGCCCGTAGAGGGAAAATACAGACGCGTGTTCTCCACTTACCCCGAAGATAATCTTATGGAGCTTGAAACAAAAGAGGAACTCTGCGACGGAAGAAACTATAAGCTTACTTTCAATCTCCGCGCTTACGAAAGCGTAATTTTCGAAGTCCCCTATAAGGAAAGCACTCCCGAAGAGAAGAAAAAGGAAAAGGCAACCAAAGACGCGATTGCCGAAGAGTTTAAAACGGTAAAAACCGCAGTTGAAGAAAAGGCTGAACCCGAACCGGAAAAACCCGTTGTCGCTCCCGAACCGGAAAAACCCGTAAAAAAAAAGGCTGTCAAGGCAGTAGAACAGGAAGAAGCCGCTGACAAACCGTCCGTTCCGCCCTGCGAAGACGATGCCGTCCCCGAAGATAAGGCAAAGTCGCTTGACGAATACCGCAAAAAAGTCGCCAAAAAAAGAAAACCTTTTATCAAAAGATTATTAGATACCAAATAAATTATTAAAGTCCGACGCATTTCTGCGTCGGACTTTGTTGTTTAAAATATTTCAGATAACCGTTGACTTTTATTTCAAAATCATTTATACTTAATTTGACTTTGAAAAGAGCGGACACGTCCGAACAAAACAAAATGGAGTTTCTTATGATACAGAGAAATTTATATCTTAATCGCTTGATTGACAGAATGAATAACGGCTCGGTTAAAATTATTACGGGAATCCGCCGTTGCGGTAAATCGGTATTACTTTTTGATATTTTCGGAGACTATTTATTAAAATCGGGCGTAGATGAAAGTCACGTTATAAAGTTTGCGTTTGATTCGGAAGAAGATCTCGGTTTGATTGGTGAAGATTTGATTGCTTTGGCGGAAAATAAAAAGAAAGTCGATCCTTATAAGTTTTCTGCATATATCAAAAGCAAGATAAAAGACGGCGATAATTATTATCTGTTGCTTGACGAAGTTCAATTGCTCGGCGCTTTTGAAGCAGTACTGAACGGATTTTTGCATAAAAAAAACTTGGATGTTTATGTAACCGGAAGTAATTCAAAATTTCTTTCATCGGATATAATAACCGAATTTCGCGGACGCGGTGATGAAGTAAGAGTTTATCCTCTTTCGTTTAGTGAATTTTACTCTGCAAGGGGTGGCGATAAATATGAAGCTTGGGACGAATATCATATTTTCGGCGGAATGCCTGCATTGTTCGAGCGCAAATCGGACGAGATGAAATCAGAATACTTGAAATCGCTTATTTCAACGGTATATTTAACGGATATTGTAGACAGAAACAAAGTCGTTTATAAAGACGAGTTAGAATCTATGGTAGATTTTTTATGTTCGGCAATAGGTTCTCTTACTAATCCGAAAAAAATTTCCGACACTTTAAAAAGTATAAAAGGCAAATCTATCAGCGATATTACGGCAAAAAATTATTTGTCTTACCTTACGGATGCTTTTCTCTTTTCTGAATCAAAAAGATTTGACGTAAAAGGCAAAAAATATTTTGAAACTCCTTTAAAATATTACATTGCCGATATCGGACTGCGTAATGCAAAGCTCAATTTCCGTCAAACAGAAGAAAATCATATTATGGAGAACGTCATTTTCAATGAATTGCGTATACGCGGTTATTCGGTAGACGTTGGCATTGTCGAAACAAAAGAAACAACAGATAACGGTAAGCGGAAAACTAAGCAGCTTGAAATCGATTTTGTTGCTAATAAAGGCAATAAAAAATATTATATACAATCCGCCTATGAAATGTCGGCGGAAGAAAAGTTAAGACAAGAAAAGCGGTCACTGATAAAAGTCAACGATTCTTTCAAAAAGATTGTCGTTATAAAAGATAATATCCGTCCTCAGACAGACGAAAACGGAATAGTTACCATAGGTCTTATCAACTTTTTGCTTGATGAAAACAGTTTGGATTTATAAATAGAAGAAGTCCGACGCATTTCTGCGCCGGACTTTATTTATTTTTCTCTTCCTACAACATAGTCAATTCTGCATTCAAATTTATCTGCTATTCTAATTATGCTTTCAATAGTAGGTATTTTCTTACCATTTTTCCAGTCATAAAATTCACTTTCTGATATTTTTGCAGTTGTATAAAATTCGGTAAATGAAGAACAAAAATGTTTAGCTAATATTTCTATTTGCTTTGAAAATGGAGGGCATTTTTTAAAAGTCAGATATTCATTATCTGCTTCTCTGTCAAAAAGATAGTCAATTGAACAATTAAAATAATCGGCAATAAGAACTAAATTATTTATATCGGGCATTCGAATGCCATTTATATATCTCGTTACGGTCGGAGGTGCAACACCTATTTCAATAGCAAATTGTTTTGCGGTCAAATTTCGTTCACCTATAAGCTCTTTCAGGTTTTCACCGAATTTTGTCAAATCCATATATAGTCGCTCCCTTTTATACAAATAATTATCTCCGCTTTTGGTAATCAAATACTTGCTAAATACCAACAGCGGAGTGTATAATAAGAGTGACCCTAATCTTTTAAGTGTTTGGGGAATTTATAAAATTAACGTAAGGAGAAAAAATGAAAGTTTTGACAAAAAAATGGTTAAGAGATTATGAATTAAACGCTATTGTAGGCGCATTGTCGCCGTTTACTGACGAAAAAATGCCGTTCGTATTTACAAACGGCGGAACGAATATTATTGCAAAGAAAGATTTGCATACGGTAAAAACAAATTTCAACTTGTCTGATAAAGAAAATGAAATAAATTTTTGTATGATTCCGAATACGTTTGCTTATTACGGTGATTATTTAAAAAATGCAAATGAACCGGAATACAGGTCGATAGAAGCTGATTTTTTATCTCAATATGTAAACAGATTGCGAGTAATATCTTTTTTGCCCGAAGATATTTTAAAGCTCATAAAAGATAAAAGAATGCTTGCATTAGGCTATGCGGAAGAAAAAGTTAAAAAAATGATTTTAGATTACGTTGGAAATAAAGTCAGTAATGCTGTTGAAATTTTTGAAAATAGTATTTCCGCTACCATAGAAAACTCCCAAGAACTTACGGCAACCGAACAAATAGAAATTAATCGTTATTACAGTGATATAACCGAATTATTTGAAGAGAATACTATTTTAAAAACGGAAATCGACGGAAGCGATTTACGGCTTATTACCGAGTTAGATAAAGTTATAGTTTTGTGTGGAGCAAAGGAACTTGAAATGGAAGAAGAGATTAAAAATTCGTATATAAAAGCGTACGAAATATATAAAAGTGGAAAAGATTATGAGTTGCATTTGTTGCTCAAAAATGTTGATGAAAATCTTGTAGATAACTTTTTCTACGTAACTTATCAGTTTAACGATTTAAAATTCGCTTAAAAAGAAAAGACCGCCACAGGAATGTGGCGGTTTTGCTTAACGGCGGATATCAAATTTATTGACAAAACAGGGCGGTCGATATATAATTTATACGATTATGATACGAGAATTTCAGGACAGAATTTTAAAGCTTAAAAAGGAAAAAGATTTTTGTATTTTAGCGCACAGCTATATGTCGGAAGAAATTTGCGAAGTTGCCGATTTTGTCGGCGACAGTTATGCGCTGTCAATTAAAGCGAAATCGGTTCCTCAAAAAAATATATTGATGTGCGGCGTCAGATTTATGGCTGAAACGGTCAAAATGCTTTCGCCCGAAAAAAGAGTATTGCTTGCAAACGCGCAGGCAGGCTGTCCTATGGCGGAACAGATGGACGCGGAGGTTATTTCCGAGGTCAAAAAAATGTACCCCGATTATGCCGTCGTCGCCTATATTAATACAACGGCTAAGCTTAAAACGGTTGCGGACGTATGCGTCACTTCGTCAAGTGCGGTAAAAATCTGCCGTGCTATGCCCGAAAAGAACATATTATTTATTCCCGATATCAATTTAGGCACATATGTGTCGAAGCAAATACCCGAAAAAAACTTTAAATTGCTGTCGGGCGGTTGTCCCACGCACGCAAGAGTTGAAAAGGAAGAGGTTCTGACCGCTAAAAAAGCTCATCCCGAAGCCGTGTTTCTGGTTCACCCCGAATGCCGTCCCGAGGTGGTCGAACTTGCCGACTTTGTCGGCTCTACCGCCGGAATAATGGATTTTGCAGTGAAATCAGACAAAAAAGAGTTCATAATCGGCACAGAAAACGCAATAGTCGGGCATCTGCAACATATGTGCCCCGATAAAAAGTTTTATCCGCTTTCAAAAGATTTCATATGTCACAATATGAAAATAACCTCGCTCACCGACATTTTAAACTGTTTGTCAGGCGACGGCGGTGAGGAAATCGTTCTGGACGAACAGCTAAGGCTTGAAGCGGTTAAGTGTATCGAGAAAATGATAGAGTATGGGGGTTAGCGATTATGATGATCACCACCAAAGGACGCAATGCGTTGAAAATTATGATTGATCTTGCTAAGCACGACGGGGAAGGGTATATTTCTCTTTCCGATATTGCCGAGCGGCAGAGAGAGTCGCTCAAATACCTTGAAAGCTCGGCGGCACAGCTTACGGCGTCGGGGCTTGTAGTCAGCGCACGGGGCAAGAGCGGAGGCTATAAACTTGCAAGAAAGCCCGAAGAATACACCGCCGCGGAAATTCTTCAATCGGGCGAGGGCACGCTGTCGCCCGTTCAGTGTCTTGACAGTGGCTGCGAAAACGCCTGCAACTGCGACACGCTTCCGCTTTTTAAAGAACTTGACGATGTAATAACCAAATTTTTAACTTCGAAAACACTCAAAGATTTAATAAAATAAAATTTTTATAAATTTTACGCTAATTCGCATTGACAAAATGCGAATTAAAATTTATAATTAAATCATACTTATTTAGTAGGAATTAAATTTTGAAAAGCATACTCCGTTAAATACTGCGTTGACTTTTACGAGTCTGTTTTTCAAAAACGCGAGGGCTCATTGTTTGAGAATGAAAACTATTTACGTTGACAATGCGGCGACTACCGCTATGTCAGATAAGGCGGTAGAGGCGCTTACGCCCTATTTAAAGGGTGTATACGGCAACCCTTCGTCACTGCACACGGTAGGACAGGTTGCAAAAGAGGCTTTGGAGGACGCAAGGGCGCGCTTTGCAAAATGCATAAATGCCGAAGCCAAAGAAATTTATTTCACTTCCGGCGGAAGCGAAGCGGACAACCAGTGTATCCGTTCGGCGGCGCTCAACGGCTTGAAAAAGGGTAAAAAACACATTATTTCCACCGCTTTCGAGCATCACGCCGTATTGCACACTTTGAAAAAACTTGAAAAAGAGGGCTTCGAAGTGACATATCTCGACGTGCACGCGGACGGTTTGGTTACGGCGGAACAGGTCGCAGAGGCTATCCGTCCCGATACCGCGCTTGTCACAATTATGTATGCCAACAACGAGATAGGCACAATTCAGCCTATTCGTGAAATAGGCGAAGTCTGCAAAACGGCAGGCGTTGTATTCCACACCGACGCGGTGCAGGCAGCGGGGCATATTCCCGTAGACGTCAAGGCGGACAATATCGATATGCTGTCGGTTTCGGCGCATAAATTCCACGGGCCTAAGGGCGTGGGCGCAATTTATTGCAGAAAAGGCATACTTTTAAACACATTTATAGAAGGCGGAGCGCAGGAGCGCGGACGTCGCGCAGGCACCGAGAATATAGGCGGTGTCGTATCAATGACGGTTGCGCTGGAAGAGGCTGTTAAAAATATGGCAGGCAACGCTGTAAAGCTAAAAAAAATGAGGGACAGGCTCATTGACGGGCTTTTAAAAATTCCCCATTCACGGCTGAACGGAGACAGGAAAATGCGTCTGCCGGCAAACGTAAATATGTGTTTCGAAGGAATCGAGGGCGAGGGGCTGTTATTACTTTTGGACGCAAAGGGGATATGCGCTTCGTCGGGTTCCGCCTGCACTTCGGGTTCTTTGGACCCTTCGCACGTTTTACTTGCAATAGGGCTTCCGCACGAAGTTGCGCACGGCTCTCTGCGTATAAGTCTGTCGGAAGATAACACCGACGAAGACGTCGATGCAATTTTAAAAGCCGTTCCCGAAGTCGTCGGATATCTCAGAAATATGTCGCCCGTCTGGGAAGAGCTTGAAAAGGGCGAAAGAAAACACTTAATTTAGTTCACGGAAGATTAATTTTTATTTTAAAATAAATTACGGCGCAAGCAGGGTTTCCCTGCGCCAGCGCACTCAATTTGTCGCTTGCGACCTCAGCGAGGTGAATGTCCGTAATTATATAATAAGAGAGCCCTTAAAATTACGGGCAGAGGAGCAGAGCTTCTCAAAATACGGAAAAAATTAATTGTCACTGCAATTAATTTTTCGTAAGGAGAAAATTTTTTATGGCTTTATACAGCGAAAAAGTTATGGACCATTTTACTAATCCGCGCAACGTCGGGAAGTTAGAGAACGCCGACGGTATAGGCGAAGTAGGCAACGCAAAGTGCGGAGATATAATGAAAATTTATCTCAAAATAGATAACGGCATTATAACCGACGTTAAATTCAATACGTTCGGGTGCGGAAGCGCGATTGCTTCTTCGTCGATGGCGACGGAGCTTATTAAAGGCAAGCCTTTGTCCGAAGCGCTCACTCTCACGAATAAGGCGGTAGCCGAGGCGCTGGACGGACTGCCTGCGCACAAAATGCACTGTTCGGTACTTGCCGAAGAGGCGATAAGGTCGGCAATCAAGGACTATTACGACAAGAACGGCATTGAATACGACAAATCGCAATTCCCCGACCCGCATAACGAAGAAGAGCACGTCGAAGATTAATTAGGGTGTTTTATGCGCTGTCCTGTTTGCGGAAACGAGAAAATCGAAGATATTTTTGATGTTTGTGAAAATTGTTTTTTTGAATATAACGAAGAACAAATAGAAAATCCGGATTTATGCGAGTGCGGTAATGCGCTTTCGTTGAATAACTATAAAGCGCAGTGGCATAAGCTTATTAATTTAATGCCGGAACTTATAGATAAATACGAAATAAAGAAAGGGAAAGGTCTTGGCAATTGGACTTATTCTAATTTAGCGGTTTCTCGCAGTCAAATAAAAAATTTTATTGCCGAATTGACGAAAAACAATATCCCCGTAAGATTGAGTTTTTATAACGTTTGTTATAAATACCGTTTTAATGATTTGACTTTCGTCGGTTTTCCGTACGTAAACGCTAAATCAGTGGCTGAAAATAACCAAAAAAATATAGACATTATTTTCACGGATGAACCTTTAATTATTTGTAAAGAATACGGACTGAAACAGTTGGGCAAGTTGTTAAAGAAAAGTAAAAACGTTTATCAAGCCTGGCAAGATTTGGCCCCATTAATTGATGTTGATATGCAATGGACGATAGAGGAGTTAGGCGGTTTTATTTAAATATCATAACGCAATAAAATTCTGCATACTTATAGGTATGCAGAATTTTTGTTTTATCGACGGCGGACAAACTCTCAGAGAATTGAATTCGTCGGTTTCGGGGCTTACGGAAAGCGAGGCGCAGGCAAGGCTGAAAAAACACGGTCTGAACGAGCTTGAAAGGGGCAAAAAGGCAGGCATATTCAAGCTGTTTTTTTCGCAGTTCAAAGATTTTATGACCGTACTTCTGATGATCGCCGCGGCGGTTTCTTCGGTAATTGCGTTCATTTCAAAGGATCTTAACGATCTTACGGATACGGTGATAATACTTTCAATAATCTTTCTGAACGCGGTCGTCGGCACCGTTCAGCAGTTCAGAGCGGACAAGGCGATAGAAAACTTAAAAAAGCTGTCTGCCTGTTCAGTCAAGGTGCTTCGCGCAGGCAAGACTCAGGTAATAGACAGTCCGTATCTCGCGGTCGGTGATATCGTGCTTCTTGAAGAGGGCGATATAGTCCCTGCGGATTGCAGAATACTCGAATGCAGTTCTTTAAAGTGCGACGAGTCCGCGCTTACGGGCGAAAGCGTAAGTGTGGACAAGGAAGCAAAGCCTATCCGTGCGAACTCCGTTTCGCTCGGAAATATGAAGAATATGCTTTTCAATTCGACTTACGTCGTCAGGGGCAGTGCGACTGCCGTCGTTACGGCCGTAGGTATGCAGACCGAGACGGGCAAAATCGCCGAAATGCTCAAAGATAATAAAAAGACTTCGACGCCGCTTGAAAACTCTTTGAATAAATTAGGCAAATTCATTTCGGGCTTCGTACTCGGCGTCACCGTTCTCATTTTTATTCTGGGGCTGTGCGTGCGCAGTGACGGCATACTCAAAAACTTTATGACTTCCGTTGCAATCGCGGTCGCCGCAATTCCCGAAGGACTTCCTGCCGTCGTCACGATAATTATGGCGATGGGCGTACAGCATATGTCAAGGCGGAACGTCGTCATACGCAAATTACAGTCGGTGGAAACGCTCGGAGGCTGTTCGGTAATCTGTACGGATAAGACGGGCACGCTTACGCAGAATAAAATGCGCGTTCGTGAAATTTTCTGCGCCGACAGCGCAAAAAACAGGCTGTTGCAGTGTATGACGGTCTGTACAGCCGTCAAGGGCGAAAAAGGCGCCTACGTCGGCGATCCCACCGAAATAGCTTTAAGAGTTTACGCGGACGAAAACGATTTCAGCTTCGGTTATGAAAAACTTGCCGAACTGCCGTTCACTTCCGAGCGTAAGATGATGAGCGTGGCCTCTGCTTTCAAAAACGAAAAAATCTGTTTTGTAAAGGGAGCGCCCGATATACTTATCGACCGCTGTGCGTTCATTGCATCGGAAGGCGGAGTCCGCGCGATAAACAAAACCGATAAACAGGATATACTTAAAAAATGCGACGCCTTTTCCGACGACGCGCTCAGGGTTCTTGGCTTTGCGTACAGGAGTTTCGATAAAGAAATTTCGGAAGAGGGACTTACGTTTATCGGGCTTTGCGCTATGTCGGACGGACTCAAAGAGGGGACAAAAGAGGCGGTTGCCGAGTGTAAAACCGCAGGCATAGCAACCGTAATGATTACGGGCGACCACGTCAGAACGGCGTTTTCCATTGCGAAAAAGCTCGGTATTGCCGAAAGGGAAGAGGAGGTTATGTCGGGTGAGGAGCTTGACAAACTTTCAAAAAGCGAGCGCACAGAAAAAATCACCGCTTGCCGTGTTTTTGCAAGAGTTTCGCCTAAACATAAAAATATGATAGTCAAAGCGTTTAAAAAGCGCGGTTTCGTCACTGCAATGACGGGCGACGGGATAAACGACGCTCCGAGCATTAAAAGCGCCGATATCGGCATTGCTATGGGTTCGGGCACGGACGTGACTAAAAACGCTTCCGATATGGTAATAGCGGACGACAATTTCACCACGATAGTTTCCGCAGTCCGCGAAGGCAGGCGCATTTCGGCGAATATCAGAAAGACTATCCAGTTTTTCCTCTCTACCAACCTTGCCGAAGTTCTGGCGATACTCGTCGCATCTGTCGTGTTCTTCAAATATGATTTTATGCTGTCTACGCAGCTGCTTTGGCTGAATCTTATCACAGACAGCTTCCCCGTGCTTGCGCTGGGAATGGAGAGGGAGGACAAAGACGTTATGTCAAGACCGCCCGTCCGCGCAGAAAAAAGTCTGTTTTCAAAGAGTTCTTTAAGCTTTATCGCATTTTTCGGACTGTTTATAACGGCGCTTACGATAGGCGTATACGCAGTGTCGTTAAAGGTATTCGGCAACGAAGTTGCAACCGCTCTGACTTTTCTTACGATTTCATTTGCCGAACTGTTCCAGTCGTTTAATATCCGTTCGGAAAGACAGTCTCTGTTCAGATGCGGAATACTTACCAATAAAGTACTGCTTATAACCGTGCTTGCAGGGTTTTTATCGAACGTACTGCTCGCCGTAACTCCGCTTGCAGGCGCGTTCGGGCTGAACAGTTTAAGCTGGCAGCACTGGCTGATTGCGTTGGGAGTTGCGGTTTCGGTAATTCCCGTCGGAGAATTATACAAGCTTGCCGTGCGTCTGATTTCGGCTAAACGGAATACGGGGAAATCATTTAAAAAACTTGCATTAAAAAACAGCCCCTGAGGGCTGTTTTTTATATTACCATATTGCCGTGATTATTGCTCCGAATACAATTCCGGCAATTACCGAGCCGATTAAAATCAGCGTCTGCCGTATGCCTAATTTTAAAGTGCGCCTTTAAAGCACGGTTGCAATCAGCGACCCGATTATTATCATTGCGACTAATATATACGTTTCCGGCTCCGACAAATCGCAAAAGCTCAGCGCCAACGCGGTAAAAAGCGGTATCATTACCTTGTAACCGAACGGGCTGTCGGACACTTGCCCCGCATTTTCGGATTTGGTATACTTTTCCGAAACGAACAGCCACACTGTTGCAAAAACCGCCGTAACGCCCGTAATAGTGTAGGCTGCCGCCATATTTGCAACGTCGTCATTCATTGTCGAAACGAAGCTCTCGCCGACCAGCTTTGCCAGAAAATAATCGGTCAGTCTTTCAAGAGGGGCAAAAGTTATGAAATAATCCGAGAAGACCTTACTTATTTTATAATTAACAAAATCGTAATAAATAAATTTGCCGAAAAATTCGCCGACAAGTGCCCAGACAAATATCCAGAAGATTATAAAAATAACTCCGTCGATAAATTTGTTTGCACGGGTAAAGGCGAACGAGGCAATCGTATATATGCAAAATACAGCAGGCAGAGACAGAAAGAAGTGCGGAAGATAGTATACGCCGTAAAAAACTCTGTCGGACGTCTTTATCAGCATAATAAGCGCGCCTGTAACGTAAGCCGTAAAATAGGGCGCAAACACTAATATCAGACCGACTAAATATCTTACCGTAAATATTTTGTAATGCGACAGGGGGAGGGAGTAATACATATCCACGCTCCGCCTTGACATTCTGTAACTGAACTGTATCAACGGCGCGATAACAGCAAGCGCGATGCTTAAAAAGAAAACGGTTGTGAGATGCACGTCGTATCTGAGTACCTGATTTTCGTTGCCGTAAAACGTGGTCGTGAGTATATTCGAGGAGTATATCAACGTTGCGATAACTGCAAGGCATAAAATTACGTAAGCTTTATTTTTCAGTTCGTAAAAAAAGTATTTTTTCATTTCAGATATCCCCTTTCCTGAACTTCTTCTATGAACAGATCCTCTAAATTCATAGGAATTTCTTCCATTATAAGAGGTTTCATTTCGGAAATTTTAGCCGTAATTTCCGCTTTGTTTCCACGCGCTACCACGGTTATAACCCGACCGCTTACTTCGGCGCGGATATATTCGAACGGCAGATTTTCGGGCTGTATGTTTTCCCTGAACGCGAGTTGCAGTTTGAATATGTTTGAAAGCGCTTTTTCAATGTTTCCGCTGACCCTGACGTTTGTTTCGTCGATTAAAATGAAGCTGTCGCAGATGTCTTCAAGCTCTCTTAAAGAGTGTGAAGCGATAATGACGGTACAGCCGTTTTCCGGCATCTTTATAAGTCCGCGTTTGAATTCCAGCCGTGCCAGAGGGTCAAGACCGTCAAACGCTTCGTCTAAAAACAGATATTCGGGTCGGCACGCAAGCGCAACCGAGATAAAAAGCTGACGCTTCATTCCTTTTGAAAAGTTGCGTATCGGTTTTTTGAGGTCGAGTGAAAATTTATTTGTATAGTACTCGAAAATTTCTCCGTCGAAATCGTAAAAGACGGAATACATTTTTTTAAGCTTTTCGCCCGTAACTCCCGTATCGTAGTAGGGGTCGTCGGGCAGAAAAAATATTTTCGACTTGACGCGCTCATTCTCGTAAACGCTTTCGCCATTTATTTTAACCTCTCCGCCGTCCTGACGCATAACGCCTGAAAGAATTCTCAAAAGCGTGCTTTTTCCTGCGCCGTTAATGCCCACAAGTCCGCAGATACTGCCTTTTTCGACTGTGATATCGGTATTATTGAATACTGTCTTGCCGCCGAAGCTTTTTGAAAGGTTTGTTGTTTCAATCATTTCCGTCCCCCCAGATTTCGTCAATAATTTTTATTAAGCTTTTCTTGTCGATTCCCGAGTTTTTAATCTCGCAAAGCTTTTCCCTTGCGATTTCGTCGGCGTACCGCTTTTTGTCGCGCACGGCGACGTAAACGCCCTTTTTCGGCTGTGTGAAAATGAAACCGTCCTCTTCGAGCACGGTATACGCACGCTGTACGGTGTTGGGGTTTATACCCATTTTAAAAGCAAGGTCGCGGCAGCTCGGCAGTTGTTCACCCTCACCGTAAAGCCCCAAATCTATCTTTCTTTTAAAGTCGTTTACAATTTTTAAATATACGCTTGTTTTTTCTGTCTGCATAATCCACTGTCTTAACTGTATTAAGTGTATTAACTATATACCATTTAAAAAGGTTTGTCAATAGGTATTTAAAAAATTAATTAAAAATTTTTACAGACAAAAATTCGGTTTTCAAAAATAAAAAACAGCCCCGAAGGGCTGTTTTTAACTATATTTGCCTTACGGCAAGTTAGATACTGCGTGTGATATTCTGCTGTCGCAGAGTTATATTTACCGCAAGCGGTAAGTTAGGGCAAATATAATATAACTTTGCGTATGCAAAATATAACTTTTCTCAAGAAAAAATATCACTGCTTGCTTGCAAGCAATATAACTAAATAAGGGCTGTTTTTAATAACTTATCTTTTGATAGCGTAATTGAAATATCGTTCCTGAAAATGAATTTGTTTTGCGATTTCTTCGTCGCTGAAATCTACGCCTTTGGGAGCGACAACCAGCTTTTCTTCTATATCGTTAAAGCGGTGAATTATCGCAATTACCTTTCCTGTAAACTCTTTAACGGGGGTATTCACACCAAAATATAGGCGTCCTGCTCCTCGCCGTCGGGGGCAATAATTCCTTCTATATATCCGTAGTTGACGGGATATATTAAATCTTTGTGTATTGGATGACGGCTTCCGATAGGTCGGTCAACTGTTACCTTGACAATACTTCCAATCATAAACACCTCCGTTTTATAGCTTATTTCTAAACAAATTATAACGCTTAGCGACGGAGAAAACTATTTGTTTGCTTTCAATCATTTCCTGCAGTTTTTCTTTTGACACCCATTTTGCGTCAACGGTTTCATTTTCGTTCAATACGATATTTTCGGGCTTGATATCTTTATTTACAAGATAAATATCCATAAAATAATTTTTTTGCCTGAGTTCGTCAAGAAACAATAATTCAGTTTCTTTTATATCGATACAAATCTCTTCTTTGACTTCTCTCACGGCGGCTTGCGCCGTTGTTTCGCCCGCAAGCACGCCTCCGCCGATAAATTCCCACAGCCCGCCCGCTTTTTTGTCGGGATGCCGCTTTGTTATCAGTAGTTCGTCTTTTGAGTTCTTGAGCCACACTTCACAACAGACGTAATATTCACCGTCCCGAAACGAATCACCCCTGCGGATTGTTCTGTTTTGGAATATTCTGTTTTTATCGTATATATCCCAATATTCTGCCATAACTTTATTTTAACAAAAACAAAAGTAAAAGGCAAGGATAGCCTTGCCTTTTACTGAAAACTGTTTATTCTTTGCTTTTAATTCTTTTTATCGCTGTTTTTCTGTTTTTTTTGAGGCGCGTCCTCGATTTTTTCGGGGGCGATAACCTTAGGCATTTTCAAGCCTGCCATCGAATACAGATCGTCGAGAGGGGGGAGGGACTTCATAACGCCCGAAACAAAGTTCGCGGTTGCGGTTTTGCCGTCGGCGCTCTGTCCGTTGTCCCAGACGGTGACCTTGTCGATTTTAAGGTTTTTGATAGCTTCGACCTGCGTTGCGACCAGCGTTTCAAGCTTATCGGCAATCATAAGCCTTACGGCCTCGTCGGAAGTGCCTGCGGCTTTGACGAGTTTATCCATACCTTCGGCCTGCTTTGAAAGGGTTTCGTAAAGACCTCTTGCTTCGGCTTCCATTCTGGCGTAGATAGCGTCGGCTTCACCCTTAGCCTTACGGCGGATATTTTCAGCCTGTGCGTCGGCTTCGATTTCTATCTTTCTCTTTTCGATTTCGGACGCGACGATGACGTCGGCTTCTCTCGTTGCCTTTTCGCGCGAAGCTCTGGCAATTTCGGCTTCTTTTTCAGCCGCATAGCTCTCTTCTTTCGCCTTTGCCGCCTGTACGTTTTCGGCGGTAACGGCAAGTTTCATTGCCTCGGCTTCTTTCTGTCTCAGCTGTGCCTTAGACGCGGCGATGTCGGCTTTCGCCTTGTTTTCGCCGTCTATCGCCTTGCTTTCGGCTTCCGCAACGTTTATACGCTGCTGCATCTGCGCGTTTGCTTCGCCTATCGCACCCTTGCGGTTCTCTTCCGCAACTGAAACTCTCGCGTCGTTGATCGCCTTTGCAGCCGCTTCCTTACCGAGTGCTACTATGTATCCGCTCTCGTCGGAGATATCGGTGACGTTGACGTTTATGAGCTTTAAGCCTATTTTTTTGAGTTCACCCTCGACGTTTCTCGAAATAGCTTCGAGGAATTTATCTCTGTCGGTGTTTATCTCTTCGATATCCATCGTTGCGATAACTAAACGGAGCTGACCGAAGATGATGTCCTTTGCAAGGTCGGAAATTTCTTTGAGCTGTAAGCCCAAGAGACGTTCCGCCGCATTCTGCATAATCGCAGGATCTGTGGAAATACCTACCGTAAAAATGGAGGGAACGTCGATACGGATATTCTGTTTCGACAGCGCGCTCTTCAGATCAACAGAGATTGAGAGGGGAGTCAAATCAAGATAAGTGTACGACTGAATAAAGGGCATTACCAGCGTCGCACCGCCGTGGATACATTTTGCCGAGCGGTAAGTGCCGTCTTTATTTGCGGAAATCTTACCGTAGATTACCATAATTTTGTCGGAAGGGCATTTTTTAAATCTTACGAAAACGGTAAGAATAATCATTACCGCAACCAACGCTACGACTATGCCGACGACTATGCCGATAGTCGCGCCTGCGCTTGCAAGCAAATTTTTCATATATTTCTCCTTAAAAATAATTTAGTTTTCTTCTTTTTTGTCCGACGGCGCTTCAAGGGCAAGCCGTCTGACTACAGTACATTCGTTTTCGGTGGACACTATTTCGACCGTTTCGTCAACGGCAAGACGGCTGTCGCAGTCCGTAACCGCGTCGAGTTCCAGAAATCTTCCCTGCGCGTTGAGAGTAATTTTTCCCCTTCCGCTCCGCGAAGGGGGAACGGAAACGTACACCGTAGCCTGCTGACCTACGATTTTTTCTATTTCAAACACACCGTTGCATTGAAGCTTACTCACCGCTCTCATTGCAAACGCAACGCCGACCATAGCTACCGCGCCTGCGATAACCGCAACGAAAACTGCCAGCCATTGCAGTTTATCGCCCGTCACCGCACAGGTAAGCAGACCCGTCCAGCTTCCCACTGCAAAAAACGCCGTTATACCTTTAATGGTAAACAGCGATATGCCGGAGTCGGTGTCAACGTCTATGTCTCCGTCGCCGTCGATATCGATATCACCGCCGAAGCCGGATACGCACAGCATTATTATCTGAATAATCAGAAAAAGTGTTGAAACAATTCCCAGCCAGAAGAAAATATGTTCCATCACCGACAGGTTTTTAAGCCAATCCATTTTTTAGCCTCCTATATATTATATAAACGTATACTGTAATATGTAAACAGCAAATCGATAAATTTTTACTGAATAATGAAAAAATACGACTTTTGCTACATATTACATTATACACTATATACGCTCCGAGGTCAATAGTCAAATTATGTAATTTTTTAAACGTATTTTTCATTATTTTATAATAACGTCGCTGCGCTTGACTTTTCGGCTTGGGAAATGATAAAATCAATAGAAGAATAATAGGAGATGAATATGGCTAAATTGTTATCAGAGAGGGAGAAGAAACTTCAAAGACTGCTTATCCCCGTAAATATGATTGTTTGTATACTTTGTATCGTTGCAATGCTTTCGCTGTTTTTTATGCCGATTTTCAAACTTGACGCGGGCAAGGTTCTGCGCGATAAGGGCGTAATGGAGTTCACCGACGAAAAGATAGACGCACTGCTTGAAGAACAGCTTAAAGATCAGGAACAGAAGGTGGATTTCAGTCCTGTCGTTGCAAGAATGGTCAAAAACGTTTTGGGCGGCGCCGAGGGTGAAATTTCCGTTTCCGCTTTCGCTTCGTTCAAGGTTTTAATAGGTTCGGGCAACAAGGCTGAAATGGTGATGGACGATCTGTTTTTCGGTGACGACGCGCTCGTTACAAGGCTTATAAACAGTATAGTTGACAACGTCGTCAACCTGTTTGAAACCGACGAGGGCAAGCGTGTAATCGAGGACGCCGCAGTGCTTGCGTTTGCAAACGCGCTGTATAAGGATATGGACACGGACGGAAGTCAGTCCGAAAAGTTCACCGACGAAAAGGTGCAGGGGCTGACTGAAATCATAAGAGGACTCAGCGACGTAACCGACGGAAACGTGGGCGAAGTGGCAAACAGGTTCGTTGACGAGGTTGCCGTCATTTTAGGCGACGACGTACCCATAAGCCAAGACAACAGACAGGCTATCGTCGATGAAATTCAGGATATTTACGATACCACCGTCGAAAACCTCAAAGACGGCGAAACGGTGAGCGTGGAGTCGATTCTCTGCGTAGCCGTTTCCGATAAAATGGATCTGAGCAAGTTAAACCTCGAAGATCTGATAGGTAATATTTTCGGAGGCGAAAACTCGGAGGAACAGGGTAGCGTAAACGCTTCCGCCGTCGTCGGTGAAACAGGCGGAGAGGAAGAAGGCATTCCCGACGAGGGCAACGGCGAAAACGGAGACGGCACGCCCGACGGAGGCGAGACTCCGCCCGAAGCTCAGGGAAATAAAATCGTAACCAACTACAACGATCTGCTTGCGGAACTCGGCTTCGGTGAAGAGGAAAAGGAAGATCTCAAAGGCAAGCTCAAAACCGCTTTGAGCGACGAAGTTTCAAAATACGTCACCGAAAACGGCGTAGACGAATATATGGGGTATTACGGATACATATGTCTGGGAATGCTCGCGTTTATTGCGCCCTGGTTCATATTATTCCTTTTTTCATTCTTTCATATGTTTGCAAAGAACAAGCGTTTCACTATGTGGTACGTCAAGCTCATATGCTGGATACCTGCCGTCATATGGCTTGCGCTCACGCTCTTTCCCGTCATCGCGCCTAAGGTCGGCGTTTTGAACGATTTCTGGAACGGCGAAAACGGCAGAATCATTCAGGGTGTTTTCAACGGCGCAGGCACGTTCACCTGGATAAGCGGACTTTGCTACGTTTTATTGTGGCTGGTTTCGATATTCTGGGCGTTCCCCATAAAGCACAAGATAAGAAAGGAACGCAAACAGCCCGAAGTGAGGGATGCGACGGACGACGATTTCGAAGATTTCTAAAATAAAAAACCGCAGTAGCTACTGCGGTTTTTTTAATCGGCTACGTCCGTTTTCTTCGGTCTGAAAAGATAGTATAACGAAAGGGAAATTATCGCTCCTCCGATTATGTTTCCCAAAGTTGACGGGATAAGGCTGAATAAAATCGCGTTGCCGACGGTCAAGCCCTCGGCGTGCCCGGACAAGAGTCCTGCGGTCAGATAGTACATATTCGCCACGCTGTGCTCGAAACCGCAGATGACAAATGCGAAAATAGGCATATAGAGAGCTATTATCTTTCCGTGCGCGCTCTTTGCAGACATCGACGCAAGCACCGCAAGACACACGAGCATATTGCACAGTATTCCGCGGAGCAGCGCTTCTCCGAAGTTAAGATTGCACTTGTTTGCGGCGGTTTCGATGCAGAGCTGTTCGACCGCGCCCGACTGAACTCCGCTGTAAACTACCAAAACCGCGATAAGCACTCCGCCGATAAGATTTCCGAGATAGGCAAGCGACAGATTTTTCAATAGCGGAAGCGGCTTGATTTTTCTGTCTGCGGCAGGGGCTATCAGAAGACAGTTTCCCGTAAACAGTTCCGCGCCGAAAAGTACGACGAGAATCAGTCCCACAGGGAAAACTGCGGCTTTTATTGCGTTGCCGTTTACTGTCGCCGTCGCGGAAGCAAACGTGGCCGTCGTTGCGCCTATCGCAATGAACGCGCCTGCAAAAATCGCAAGAAAGAGTATTCTGTACCATTTTGCTTCGGTTTTGCTCTTTGCAACGTTTAAATAGTTTTGCTGTACTTCGTAAGGTGTAAACATACCGTGATTATATCATAAACTTAAAAAAATACAAAATAAAAACGCCGATATTTTATCGGCGTTTGTCGTTTAAATACAGTTTTATTCTGAAAGTTCTTCCGCAAGGGCGGAAAGCTGTTTTTCGGCTTCTTCGTTCATTGCCGAATTTACGGTAACGGCGCTGTTACAGAAAGCAATATTTTTAAAGCTTTCAAACGCGGTGCGCATTACTTTTGCGGACACGGGACACCAGCTTCCGTTCTGAATAAATCCGACGGTGCGGTTTTGAAAACTCTTTGCTTTCAGCTTATTTATAAAAGCTTCCGCGCAGGGCAGAATACCTCCGTCGCAGGTCACGCTTGCTATAACGAGTTTTGAATATTTAAAGGCGTTTGCAACCGCCTGAGAGGGGTCGCAGCGTGCAAGATCTGCCGTTTCCGCCTTAATACCGCGCTTTAACAGCTTGCTGCAAAGCTCTTTTGCTGCTTTTTCCGTGTTGCCGTAGATTGAGGCGTAAGCAATAAACACGCCGTCCTCTTCGGGAGTATACGAACTCCATATCGAGTATTTTCCGACGTAATGCGAAATATCGTCTTTCAGAACGGGTCCGTGAAGGGGGCAGATGGTTTTAACGTCGAGCGCGCCGACTTTTTTGAGTATCGCCTGAACGGAAATGCCGTACTTGCCGACTATATTTATATAGTACCGCCTTGCTTCGTCAAGCCAGTCTTCTTTGTGCGAAAGCGCGCCGAATTTGCCGAAAGCGTCCGCGGTAAATAAAACTTTGTCCGCTTCGTCGTAAGAGAACATAACTTCCGGCCAATGCACCATAGGCGCAAAATGAAAAGTTATTCTGTGTTTTCCCAAATCGAGCTTGTCGCCGTCTTTTACGGTGAGCTTTTTAAATTTCGCGTCCCTGAAAAATCTTTCAGCGATAATGAAAGTTTTTTCGTTTCCGACGACGGAGGCAGAGGGATACCTATCCAAAAACGCGGGTATGCTCGAAGCGTGGTCGGGTTCCATATGCGAAATTATAAGATAATCGGGCTGTTTCCCGTTTAAAGCGGTTTCAAGATTTTTAAGCCACTGCGCCGTCTTTCTGCTGTCGACGGTATCGAACACGGCTATTTTTTTATCTTTGCAGATATATGAGTTATAAGAAACGCCGTTCGGCACGGCGTACTGTCCTTCGAACAGGTCGATGTCGGTATCGTCTACGCCGATATAAAAAATATTCTCGGTAACTTTAAACATATTCAAATTTCCTTTTCGGCTATATATTACACGCTTTATAAAGATAAGTCAACAAATAAAAAACAACTTTTCGGCAAGCACACCGAAAAGTTGATGGTGGGAACAGCAGAACTCGAATCTGCGACCTCTTGCATGTCAAGCAAGCGCTCTAACCAACTGAGCTATGCCCCCGTAAGTAATTCATATTTTAACAGTTTAATAAAAACTTTGCAAGCGATTTTGCAGGTTAGTCATTTTTTTTATAAATAAAGTTTTCAGAAAATATATTTCTTTTTATTTATTTTTATGATAAAATAAATTAGAGGATAAAAAAAGGAAAGGAGTAAAGTGAAGTGAAATACGTTGAAACTTTAAAAAATTCCGAACGTTTTTGTTTGCACGACAGTAAAATATCGAAGATAGAATTTATTGATAATAAACTTTTATTAAATTTTTCCGAGGGGTTTTATGAAGCAGGCGATGCTAAGCAAAAGAAAAATTGTAAATTAACTTATAAATTTATGATAGAGGAAGACGTCGAACTCAATTTATCAGTATTCAAAGAAACTTCTAAAAAGAAAAAAGAGATTAAATTTATCGATTTTGCCGAAGCGGTAAAAAAGTACGGTTTCAAAATTTACCGTGAATTCAGATGCGGTTTTACGACTCAAATAATTTTGGAAGGAAATACGCCCAAAGGAAGTTATTCGATTTTAACACAAGAAATCGATGAAATTATTTACGAATACGACAACTGAAAAGCGTCCCAAGGTCAAACTCGGGACGCTTTTTAATTTTATTGTCTCACGCCTAATATATGTATACCGCGAGCTTTTTCAAAGCGGTAGGAGGATAGGGGTTTGTTAAAAGCGTCGTAAGAGTGCGCCGCAACGTATATCTGTCCGTTTGCAATTCTTACGACTACGGGCGAGTGGTAAAAATCTCCCGTCGCCCTGCCGAGCTGAACGATATCACCGACTTCGAGCTTGCTCAAAGGCGCTTCTTCGGCGAAAGGACCTGCGCCCTCGTTATTAACCAGAAAGTTATACAGATATTCGACGCCCGTCCAGGACGGCGTTCTGTCGTTAGCGGATTTGTAAAACCAGCCGAAAGTGGGGGTGTAATTCATAACGCCTGCACCCGCGTAAATGCACTGCGATGCAAAGTTTGTACAGTCACCGCCTAATCTGCTGAAATCGTAATATTTGGGGTTGCGTTTAAACGCCCATTCTTTTGCATATGCGAAAACCGCGTTTCTGTCATAATTTAAAATATCCATACAATATTGTATGGATATTTTGATTATTCAGTTACTTTTACATTGCAGGTCCAGTTGTCGAGGGCGCGTAGACCCTTGCGGAAAGTTCCTGATTCAGCGAATACAGCCCCTTTGCGTCGTGCCCGAAGAGCTGCATTTTCTTTAACAGATCTTCGGCGTTTTTTTCCTCTTCGCCCTGTTCCTTAATAAACCAGTCTAAGAACTGCATCGTCTTGTAATCGTGAATTTTGTTCGCCTCGGCGTAGATATTGTTGATAAGCGAAGTTACGTACTGTTCGTGTTCATAACCTGCTTTAAGCGGATCTTCGCACGATTTGAATACTTTGTCGGGCTTTGCAACGGCGTCGAAAGTGACTCTTACGCCGTTATCGATGAGGTAACGGCGCATCATCATTGCGTGATCGCGCTCTTCCTGAGCCTGAATTTCGTACCAGTGCGCAAACCCGTCAAGACCTGCGTCAGCGTAGTAGTTTGCAAAATCGAGATAGAGATATCCCGAATAGAGTTCCTTGTTTACCTGCTCGATAATGAGCTTTGCTATCTTTTCGTTAATCATAATGACCTCTTACGTTTTAATTTCCTATCGATATTATATTGCATATTCTGCGTCAACGCAAGTAAATATAAAAAATTTTTTATCTTAAAATTTGCGCGCCGACAGGCAGTCTTTAATCTTATTTGAGTTTATTGTACTGTTTGTCGTCGACTGGTTCGAACCAGTCGGTAACGCCGTTTTCCGAAGGAACCTCGACGGCAAGGTGTGAAAACCAGCTGTCGGGCGCGGCGCCGTGCCAGTGCTTAACTCCCGACGGAATATTTACAACGTCGCCGGGAAAGAGTTCCTGCGCAGGCTTGCCGTATTCCTGATAGTAGCCTCTGCCTGCAATGCAGATAAGTATCTGGCCTCCGCCTTTTGTCGCTCTGTGAACGTGCCAGTTGTTACGGCATTTCGGCTCGAAAGTTACGTTGTAAATTCCTACCTGATCGTTCGATACGGGAGCAAGATAGCTGTTGCCGATAAAGTAGAGGCGGTAAGCGTTGTTTGGTTCGCCTATGGGGAAAATCATTCTGTTAGCGTGTTCGCTCTTGGCTTCTTCAAGCGGATTTTCAATCTTCCATACGTCTTTTGCGATATTAAACGCCGCCCACGCTTTAGACCATCCGCAATAGAATGCGGCGTGCGTCAGAATCTCGGCAATCTCACCGCGAGTCACGCCGTTCTTTTTCGCCGTTTCGAGATGGTATTTAAACGAGCTGTCGCAAAGTCCCTGCGCCATAAGCGCGACGATAGTTACGACCGAGCGCTCTCTAAGCGCAAGTTCTCCGCCCGACCACACGTCGCCGAAAAGCACGTCGTCGTTGAGTTTTGCGAATTTAGGAGCAAATTCGCCTAAAGTTTTTCTTCCTGCCGTCTGTTTGATTTTCATTTGTTCACCTCTTTCGATCAATTATATTATATAATGTTTTTAAAACACTTTCAAGCGATTTTGCGTATAAATTAGCTTTGCATCGGCTTTCACTGCCGTAAATGATTTACTTCGCAATAAATGCGTGATATAATTTATCGGGCGAGGATAAGATATGGAAAAGAAATATTATGCAGGTATAGATATCGGCGGTACGTCGATAAAATGCGGAATTGTAGACGGTGACGGGAAAATTCTTGTCAAGGGCAGCGTGCCAACGGGCGAAGCGGACTGCGCTGTTATCGCAGGCGATATTGCTGAACTCGTCAGCAGGCTCGAACGTCAGGCAGGCGTAAAGGCGGAGGGCGCAGGTATAGGCGCGCCTGGAATAATCGACAGCAAAAACGGAGTGATAGTTTACAGTCCGAATATCGTCTGGAAGGACGTTCCTATCTGCGCCGAAGTCGGAAAACGGCTCGGTGTTCCCGTGAAGATTGCAAACGACGCAAACGCCGCCGCACTCGGCGAGAAGATGGCGGGAAGCGGAAAGAATTATGACGACGTGCTGTTTCTGACGATTGGAACGGGTATCGGCGGCGGAATTATAATAGACGGTAAACTTTTCGAAGGTTTTCGTTCTGCTGGCGCCGAAATCGGGCATCAGGTTATACGTCAGGGCGGTGAAAAGTGTTCGTGCGGCCGCGACGGCTGTTTCGAAGCGTACGCTTCCGCAACCGCATTGATAAGACAGACCAAACGCGCAATGCAAAACGACAGGGACAGCGCGCTATGGAAAATATGCCCCGATTTGGACAGCGTCAGCGGAAAGACCGTTTTCGACGGAGCAAAGGCAGGCGATAAAACCGCTATAAGTGTTCTGGACGCGTACACCGGTTATCTTGCCGAGGGAATCGCAAACCTTGTAAATATTCTGCGTCCCGAAGCCGTTTTGATAGGCGGAGGGGTGAGCGCCGCAGGCGAAGCTCTTTTGAATCCCGTCAGGGAAAAGCTTGGAAAAATCGTGTTCGGCGGAATGGAGTACGCCCCCGTAAAGACGGAACTTGCAACGCTCGGCAACGATGCCGGACTTATAGGCTCCGCGTTTCTTGTAATGGATTGAAAAAAAGCGCCTTGCAAAAGGCGTTTTTTATTATTATTTTTTAAAAATCAAGCAAAAATGCTTGAAATTTTTATTTCAGTCATATATAATAATAATGTTATTGGGGTGTCGCCAAGCGGTAAGGCAACGGACTCTGACTCCGTCATTCGTTG
>CAJTXM010000017.1 GCA_910583545.1 uncultured Christensenella sp.
TTAAACAATTTTTGTTAAAATTTAGCATATTTATATATTGACATTTAGAATGACTTGAATTATAATAATATGAGTGCATTGAAGTATTCAACCGCAAAAATAAATTTCCAAAGGGGAAACAAATGGATATCAAGGACATTTTGGCAAAGTGCGACCATACAAATCTTTCCGTCACTGCGACGTGGCAGGACATTAAGGCGCTTATCGACGACGGCATAAAGTATAATACCGCGTCGGTTTGTATTCAGCCCTGTTTTGTAAAAGACGCTAAAAAATACGCAGGCGACAATCTTGCAATCTGCACGGTTATAGGATTTCCCAACGGCTACAATACAAAGGAAGTCAAAGTCTTTGAGACGGCTGACGCAGTTAAAAACGGCGCCGACGAAATCGATATGGTCATCAATATCGGTGACTTAAAGGCAAAGTTCTACGATAAAATTCAGGACGAGATTACCGCCGTCAAATCCGTATGCGGAGACAAGATTTTGAAGGTAATAATCGAAACCTGTCTTCTTACCGAAGAGGAAAAAATAAAGATGTGCGAAATAGTCACGGCGGCTCAGGCTGATTATATCAAAACCTCGACGGGCTTTTCGACGGCAGGCGCAACGAGAGAGGACGTAAAAATTTTCTCAGAACACGTCGGCGAAAACGTTAAAATCAAAGCGGCAGGCGGAATTTCTTCCATTCAGGACGCGGAAGATTTCGTCGCGCTCGGAGCTGACAGACTCGGCACCTCAAAAATAGTAAAAATAGTAAAGGAAGAAAAACTTGTATGAGTAAAGAAATGAAAAACGTACCCACACCGCACATTACGGCAAACTACGGCGACTTCGCCGAAACGGTTCTTATGCCCGGTGATCCCCTGCGTGCAAAGTTCATTGCCGACAACTTTTTAAAGGACGCAAAGCTTGTAAACAACGTGCGCGGAGTCAACGGCTATACGGGCACCTACAACGGCAAGCGCGTTTCGGTAATGGCTTCGGGAATGGGACAGCCGTCAATCGGCATTTACTCGTACGAGCTTTTTAATTTCTACGGAGTAAAAAATATTATCCGTATCGGCTCGTGCGGTTCGTTCGATAAAGATTTGCACGTAAGGGATATAATAATCGCGCTCGGCGCCTGCACCAACGGCAACTACGCAATGCAGTACAATCTTCCCGGAACGTTCTGCCCGATTGCCGATTTTAACCTTGCAAAGAGGGCGGCGGAGCTGTGCGAAAAGGCAGGCGTAAATTACAAAGTCGGAAATATCTTCTCTTCCGATATGTTCTACGACGATATGAACAGCGGTATGCAATGGGCGAAAATGGGCGTTCTGGGCGTTGAAATGGAGAGCGCGGCTCTCTACTGCAATGCAGCCCGCGCAGGAAAGAGCGCGCTTTGTATCTGCACGGTAAGCGACAGCTTCCTTCACCCCGAAGAGAACACCACCGCGGAAGAGAGACAGAATTCGTTTACGCAGATGATGAAAATCGCTTTGGAGCTGGCTTGATAAACGTACGTCGCGGAATACGGCGTCAGACTTGCGTTTTAAAAAATGGAGAATAAAATGGCAAAGAGATTTTTCCTTATAGTTTTAGACAGTTACGGCATAGGCGAGCTTCCCGACGCGCACTTGTGGCACGACGAGGGAAGCAATACTCTGGGAGCTATTCGTTCTCACCCTGCTTTCGACTGTCCCAACCTTAAAAAATTAGGACTTTTCAATATAGACGGCGTCGGCGGAGGTGTAAAAGCGCCGCTGGCGAGCTATGCGAGGATGGCGGAAAAGTCTATGGGCAAAGATACTACGATAGGACACTGGGAGATTGCAGGCATAATTTCGCCCGACCCCCTGCCCACGTACCCGAACGGCTTTCCCGACGAAGTTATAAAGGAATTCGAAGCAAAGACGGGGCGTAAAGTCATTTGCAACAAGCCTTATTCGGGCACGGAAGTTATTAAAGATTACGGAAAAGAACACGTCGAAACGGGCGCGCTGATAGTGTATACGTCTGCGGACAGTGTATTTCAGATCGCCGCGCACGAGGACGTTGTGCCCGTGGAGGAGCTGTACCGCTATTGCGAGATTGCAAGAGCGATGCTCGTAGGCAAGCACGGCGTAGGCAGGGTCATTGCAAGACCTTTCAACGGCGAGTATCCTTTCGCGCGCACTTCCAACAGACACGATTTTTCGCTTTTACCCCCGTCGGACACAATGCTCAACCTTTTGAAGGAAGAGGGTTACGAAACCATTTCGGTCGGTAAAATTTACGATATTTTCGCAGGAAGCGGTCTTTCCGAAAGCAACCGCACCGCGTCTAACGCGCACGGAATGCAGGTTGCGAAAGAAATGCAGAACCGCGATTTTTCGGGGCTGTGCTTTATCAATCTCGTCGACTTCGATATGAAGTACGGTCACAGAAACGACGTAAAGGGCTATGCCGCCGCGTCGACAGAGTTCGATAATTTTCTGACCGATTTCTTGAAGGATATGAAAAGGGACGACGTGCTTTTGATTACGGCGGACCACGGCTGCGATCCCGCAACGCCGTCTACGGACCATTCGAGAGAATACACGCCTATGCTTATCTGCGGAGACGCGATAAAGAGCGGTGTGAATTTAGGCACAAGGAAAACTTTTGCGGATATCAGCGCAACCGTTTTGGAATATTTCGGCGTTGCGCAGAAAGATACAAAGGGCGAAAGCTTTCTCGGAGAGGTTATTAAATAATGGACTATAAAGAACTTATGAAATCGGCGCAGGAAGCGCGTAAATTTTCATATACACCATATTCGCATTTCAAGGTCGGCGCGGCGCTTTTAACAAAGAGCGGAAAGGTTTACACAGGCTGTAATATAGAAAACGCCGCCTATACTCCCACGAACTGCGCCGAACGCACGGCGATTTTCAAAGCCGTCAGCGAGAGTGAAACCGAGTTCGAGGCCATTGCGATAGTCGGCGGAAGAGATGGCGAAACCTCGCCCCTCTGCGCGCCCTGCGGTGTGTGCAGACAGGTCATTGCCGAGTTCTGCGACTCCGACTTCAAAATAATTCTCGGAACCGAAGAAAATTATTCGGTACATACGCTGTCATCTATTTTGCCGTATTCGTTCGGTAAAAAAGATTTATAAACTTATGAAAAAATTTCTTTTAAAAATCTCGGTATGCGTCCTCTGCGCGCTTATCGTCTGCACGTCTCTTTCGGGCTGTCTTAATCCGGAGAAAAAAGAAAAGCTCCCTGCGCCCGAAGTAGTCATAGGCTACGACGGAACGGCGACCTGGAGCGAAATCGAAAATACGCTTTACTATGTTTACGTCATTGACGACAACGCGGAAAAAATGACAGTCGGGCGCACGGTCAGGCTCGAACTTAATCAGAGCATAAAGGTGAAAGCCGTCAGCAACGACAGCGGTCTGTATCTTGACAGCGACTATTCCGAGGTCAGAAAATACACCTCGTCCGAAAAACCCGTAAACTGCACCCACGCCGACAACGATAGTAACGGCAAGTGCGATCTGTGCGGTGAGAGTGTTAAAATTGAGCTTACGTTTATGTCGATAAACGATCTGCACGGCAAGTTTATGGATACTCCGTCGCAGTCGGGCGTAGACGAGCTGACTACATATTTAAAAAATTTATACGCCGACGATGCGCGTGAAGAGGTTCTGCTTTCCGCAGGCGATATGTGGCAGGGCTCCGTGGAGTCGTCTACCAACAAAGGCAGACTTATGACCAGATGGATGAACGAAGTCGGCTTCGAGGGAATGGCGCTCGGCAATCACGAATTCGACTGGGGCGCGGACGTTTTAAAACCCAACAGCGAACAGGCGGAATTTCCCTTCCTTGCCATCAACGTAAAATACAACGGCAAACCTGCCGACTTCTGTCAGGCTTCGACGGTCGTCGAGAGGGCGGGAATAAAGATAGGCGTCATAGGCGCGATAGGCGACTGCCTCGGCTCCGTTTCGGGCGAATTTTCGGGCGGACTCGAATTTATTACGGGAAGCGCGCTCACAAGACTTGTTAAGGACGAAGCCGAACGGCTGAGGAATAAAGAAGACTGCAAATTTATCGTCTACACTATCCACGACGGCTACGGTGAAAGTCTTTCCCCGACGAGCGTAACTGCGCTTTCCAAGAGCGAATTTTCTAATTATTACGACACTTCGCTTTCGGACGGATATATCGATTTGGTGTTCGAAGGACACACGCATCAGAGCTACGTCGTCAAAGACGACTACGGAGTAATACATATGCAGGGCGGAGGAGAAAACAGGTATCTCAGCCGCGCCGACGTCTCCTTTAACATCATCACTTCCGATTACACTGTTGCGCCGAAGCTCGTTTCAAGCAACGAATACGCTTCGTCGGATATCGGGGGCGACGGAGTGGTGAACGAAATTTTCAAAGAATTTTTCCCCGACGACAATCCCTACACGACGGTGCTCGGCAAAAACGGCACAAGGCGCAATTCCGACGAAATCTGCAAAACCGTTGCAAAACTCTACTATGAAACGGGCAGAGCGCAGTGGAGCGGTTACAACGTCGTTCTCGGCGGAGGATATCTCAAACTCCGCACGCCTTACAGGCTCGAACAGGGCAACGTGACGTACGCCGATATTTTCTCGATACTGCCGTTCGACAACGCGATAGTGCTGGGAAAAATACGGGGCTATGACCTCAAAAGGGCATTTTTAAGCGATAAAAACAATTATCACGTTTTTTCAACTATATCTTATTCCGAAGTTTCGGACAACACCTATTACTATATAATAACAGACACTTATTCGGCTTACTACCGATACAACAACGTAACCGAAACGGCTCGGCTCGGCGACGGCACTTATGCAAGAGACCTTCTTGCCGAATACGTTCGCGGCGGAGGGTATTCGTATTGAATATCCGTCGGTGACAGACGGTTTTCAAAATAAAATTTTCCGGTGACTATTATGAGAATGTATGATATAATCAAAAAAAAGAGAGACGGACACGAACTCAGCGAAGAAGAAATCAAATTCTTCGTCGAGGGCTATACGGCAGGCGAAATTCCCGATTATCAGGCTTCCGCGCTGTGTATGGCTATCTATTTTAACGGAATGACGGACAGGGAAACGTCCGATCTGACTTTTGCCGTGAGAGATTCGGGCGACAAGCTCGACTTTTCGGCAATCGACGGTATCCGCGTCGACAAACATTCCACGGGCGGCGTGGGCGATAAAACGAGTTTAGTCGTAGCTCCCATAGTCGCTTCGCTCGGCGTAAAGGTCGCAAAAATGAGCGGAAGGGGCTTAGGCCACACCGGCGGAACTATCGACAAGCTCGAAGCGATAGAGGGTTTTCAGACTACTTTATCGGACGAAGATTTTATGAAACAGGTCAACGATATCGGCTTTGCCATTGTCGGACAGTCAAGGCAGTTTGCGCCTGCCGACAAAAAGCTCTACGCTTTAAGGGACGTTACGGCAACGGTTGACAGTATGCCGTTGATAGCCGCAAGCATAATGGGCAAAAAACTTGCCGCCGACGACGACTGCATAGTTCTTGACGTAAAGACGGGAAGCGGTTCGTTTATGAAGACGGTGGAGGACAGCAAGGCGCTTGCGCAGCTTATGGTCAATATCGGCAAGCGCGCAGGCAAAAAAATGGTTGCGCTGATTACGAATATGGACAGACCGCTCGGCTTTGCTATCGGCAACGCTCTGGAGGTAATCGAAGCGGTCGAAACCTTAAACGGACACGGCCCCGAAGACTTTACGGAGGTTTGCCTCACTCTCGCCTCGCATATGCTCAGCCTTGCAGGCAAGGGCACTGCGGAAGAGTGCCGTAA
This sequence comes from uncultured Christensenella sp., assembly GCA_910583545.1. Lineage (GTDB taxonomy): Bacteria > Bacillota > Clostridia > Christensenellales > Borkfalkiaceae > Coproplasma. Next base: position 5,821 of record CAJTXM010000017.1, read on the forward strand.
AATGGCACAGAGGGCGATAGACGATAAAAGCGCTCTCAACAAACTTATAGAAACTGTCAAGGCTCAGGGCGGAAACGAAAAGCTTATTCAAAACCCCGATTTATTTAAAAAAGCCAAATTCAGCCACAGCGTAAAAAGCGTAAAAAGCGGATACATATCGAGAGCGGATACCGAGGCGTACGGTCTCGCTTCCCTTGCCCTCGGCGCAGGCAGAAACACGATAGAGGACGAAATCGACTACTCCGCAGGCATAATTTTAAAGCGCAAGACGGGCGACTTTGTAAACGCCGGCGACGAGATAGCCGTGCTTTATTCGGACAAAAAACAGTCGTTTGCGGAGGCGGAGAAGATTTTATTGAACGCTACCACGCTTCACCATAAAAAACCCGCCGAAGAACCTTTGGTTTACTGCACCGTGGAGTAATTTAAGTTTGATCCGTGATAACTTAAATTTAAGATAAAGCAATTGAGATACTTCGATTAAACGTAAGATTTACAATGGCGAAATTATACTTTAAATTCGGCGCAATGGGCTGTTCCAAGACGGCGCAGGCGCTGATAACAAAATTCAATTACGAAGAGCGCAATATGAAAGCCGTGCTCTTAAAGCCTGCAATAGACGACAGGGACGGGGCCGATATCGTTAAATCGAGAATAGGTCTGTATGAAAGGGCTGTCGCCGTAAAGGAAGACGAAAATCTGTACGAGCTGTACAATACCCGTTTTCCCGACTGCGACGCGGTAATCGTCGACGAGTGCCAGTTTTTAACGCCCGAACAGGTCGACCAGCTTTCTTTGATAACGATAGAAAAAGATGTGCCCGTGCTGTGCTTCGGGCTTTCGACGGACTTCACCACTCATCTGTTCCCCGGCAGTAAACGCCTTTTCGAAATTGCCGAATCGATAACCGAAATAAAGTCGGTCTGCACCTGCGGCGCAAAAGCGACGGTGAACGCAAGGCTCGACGATAAGGGAGAAGTGGTAACTTCCGGTTCGCAGGTTTGTATAGGCGGAAACGGCAGATACGTCGCAATGTGCCGTAAATGCTGGTTAAAAAGGATAAATTCACAAAAATAGTTTTCCCTATAAAAACTGTTTTCGTGAACAAAATAATTATAATTTAACGGAGGGAAGAAGTTATGCAAAACGTTTTAAAGCGTGTTTTATCCTGCGGTATGGCGCTTTTAATGTGTTTGGGTATAACTACGGCGGTTCGCACTGTCGTTTCGGTAACGGATTATACCGTTGCGGACGCGGCAACGTCTGCCGACTACTATGCGGATATTTCCGCTACGAAAGGCACTCAGCTTTTGGGTCAGTTGCACGATCTTATAGTTTCCACTCATAAGAGATACACTTCTTATGACGACTGCAGGACCTACGGCCCCAAAACCGACCCCGGACTTGACGGCAGAGGCGCGCTTGAATTTTACACGCACGAAACCGTTATGTCTTTCAGCGGTACTGTCGGAACCTGGAACCGTGAACACGTATGGTGTAAGAGTCTTTCAAATGGCTTGTGGCAAACAAGCAACGGCGGAAGCGACCTGCATCATATAAGACCTTCCGAGGGCGGACTTAACAGCACGCGCGGAAGCAATAAATACGGCGAAGTTACGGGCGGAAAAGAGGCTTGGTCGAGAAAGGTCGGCGGAGCTAATTCAATGCTCGGAGGACACGTCGGCGGCGGAGTGTTCGAGCCTCTGGATAACGTCAAGGGCGACGCTGCAAGAATAGTGATGTATATGTATACTCACTACAATTCAGCATCCAGAGTCGGCGGCACCGTAAACAGTCAAGGTTCGGGTACGCTCAATTTTACACATATTATGTCGGCAGGCAGTGAAGACTCGGCAAAAGAACTTTTGCTGGAATGGAACAGATTAGACCCTGTCGACGATATAGAAAGATACAGGAACGAAGAAGTTTATAAAATTCAGGGCAACAGAAATCCGTTTATAGACAATTCTTCTTATGCGGACGCCATCTGGGGCGACGGCTCCGTAGTCGATCCTCCTGCTCCCGACAAGGCAAAACTTACGGTAAATCCCTCGTCGCTCGTTTTAACGGAGGGACAGAGCCAAAAGCTCACTGTTACGTTCAATCCGTCAAGCGCGACGAGCGAAGTTCTCTGGAATTCGGATAATCCCACGGTTGCAAGCGTATCTTCTCTTGGCACCGTTACGGCAAAAGCCGAGGGAACGGCTAAAATTTACGCAGTCAGCGCTTCGGACAGCTCGGTCAAAAATTACGCAACCGTAACAGTAACGAAGGAAGGCGGAACGGTAACTCCGCCCACTCCGACAAATTCGGCAACGATAACTTTCAACAGTTTTTCGAATCCCGGTTCATACGGTTTCTATCCTTGGAGCGAAGGCGGTATAAGCGGTACGGCATTTATTTTCGGTAGTAACGGACTTATGCAGTTCAACAGTAGTAAGGCAAGTCAGTATATTGCAAGTACTACTTCCGCAACGAGCGGTATTACTTCGGTCGAAGTAAAATTAAACTCAAAGACCACGTCCGATAAAAGATGGAAACTTCTTACTTCTAACACGCCCTACGGCGAAGTTGCAGGTAAACCTACCGACGGCAACGATCAGGGAGTCAAGGCGGTAACGCAGGAAGGCGTTATCTGGACGCTTAACGGAAACGATAAATATTTTACACTGAACTATGAAGATACGGGCGTCTGCTATCTTGAAAGCGTGACGGTAACCTTCGGCGGAAACGGCGGAGGAGATCCCGTTCTTCCCCCCGACCCTCCCGAAGTGGAGCTCGAAGGCATCGAAATCGCGCCTTCAACGGTAAATCTCGATATAGGACAGACGAAGAACCTGACCGTGCTTCCCGACCCCTTGAACGCAAAAGCGGACGTGAACTGGACTACTTCCGACTCTGCCGTCGCAACCGTTTCAAACGGTACGGTCACGGCAAAGGGAGCAGGCACGGCGACTATAACCGCAACGGATAAAAATAATCCTTCGATAACCGCGACGGCAACGGTCACTGTAAGCAACGTCGTTGTAGCTCCTTCGGACAGCGTTACGGTAACGCTTTCAAGCTTTACGCTTACAGACAACTACGGTTTCAAACAGTGGTCGCAGGACGGTTTCGGCGGAATAGGTTATATTTTCGGCGGTACGGCAAGTTATCCTGCCGATAAAATCCAGTTAAGTCAGAAACAGGCAAGCTGTTATATAGCAAGCAGCGTTTCGGCAGGAAATATCAAATCTATCACTATTACGAACCCGAATAAATTTTCTGCGGAATGGACGCTTCTTACTTCCGACACACCTTACGGCGAAGTTGCAGGCGTACCCGATACGGGCACTAACAGGGGCGTAAAAACCGTTGAGGCAAACGGTACGGCGACCTGGACGCTCGACGGTACCGATAAGTATTTCACGCTCAACGCAAAACCCGACCCTAACGGCTATGCCGTATATCTTGAAAGTATAGTTATCGAGTACGGTGAAGATCAGGGCGGAACAGAACCCGAACCTCCCGTAAACGAGAAGCTCGTTGCGTTCCATAACGCTGTTATGGCAATCGACGATAACGGCACGATAGAAGAGAGGGAAGAGCAGATTGTTTATGCGGAATCAATCTACGATACGCTGACTTCCGACGAAAAGGCGGAAGCTCTGGACGATATCGCAATTCTCGCCGCCGCAAGGCAGAAACTCGAACAGGATAAAAACGGCGGAAATATCCCCGACGGAGAAACGTCGAATATCAAGGCGTTCAAAACTGCTGTTGCGTCTATCCCGTCTTCCGGTTCTGCGGAAACAAGGTTCAACGCAATCAAGAACGCGATACAAGCTTACAATAAGCTTACAGACGGCGAAAAGAGCAAAGTTACCGCCGAAAAGGCGACTCTGGATGCGGCTGTCACGGCTTACAACGAAATGATAAATTCTTATAATTCGTCGGCAGGTGTTTCTTCGGATATCGCAGTCGGCGCAATGAAAAACTTTTTCGAACACGTGAACGCGTTTTTAGCGGTTCTCGTAAAAATCCGCTGACAGGAGAAAAGTATGAAAAAATCGATTATTGCAATAATTGCGGTCGGCGCCGCCTGCGCCGCCGCGGCAGGTTTGGGCGGATGTAAATCGTGCGACGGCGACAAGCCCGTCAGCGGTTACGGTAAACTACAAGGTCTTTTATCGAAAAATTACTCGCAGATAGTTCTTACCGTTACGGATAAATTCGACGAGGACACTTCGCTTGTCAGCAAGTACACTCTTGCTTACGGCGACAGCGACGTCACCGTAACTTACAGCATAGAAGAGTTTTCCTCTCTTTCTATTGACAGCGCCGACGCGCAGTTCAAGACGGTTAAAAACGGAAGCGCCGTGATAAAGGACGGAGTAGTCGTTCAGATTACGGGAGACTCTGCCGAGTTACCCTCGACGGAAGTTATTTCGGCAGGCGGGATGACTTTTAACGAAGAATATTTTTCGGATACTTCGATAAGCGACGTCGCGTTTAAGGCAAACGTAATAAATCCGTCGGGCTTTTTCGGCAGAGACGTTGTGTGCAGTGATATGAAGATAAACGCTATCTTCGGCGATTTCCTTGCCGAGATGGAGATAACCTACAAGGCCGAAAGCGGACAGAGCGTGGAATACGTCTACGAATTCACCGCAAAATTGTAATATTTAAGCAATTTAATGCAAAATTTCACAATCAATTTCGTTTAGTCCCTTGATTTCCTCCGTTAAATAAGTTATAATAGTGTAAACGGTGTGAAAATTTCTGCCGTTGTACTTGCAATTTTGGAGCGCAGAGAATGTTCGAACTTAAAAAAATAGGTATAATCAAAAGACTTTCCGCACTCCTTTTAGACGCTGTATTGCTTGCGGTGCTCACCACCGGCTTTATGTGCTTAATAGGGCTTATCTGCAAGTTTGATAAACAACAGGATAAGCTTACGGAGTACGGCGAAAAATGGAACGATTACTGCCTGACTTATTACGGCGAAATCGCGGATTATTACGGTTATACCTTCGAGGTCGGCGAAGATAAGTCTTTCACCCTGAAAAAGGACGGCAAAGAAGAGCTGTCAACTTCTTTGCTTTCGGCAATGCTCGAAGACAAAGGTAAAAAGTTAGAGGGCACGGACGCATATAACGCATACACGGTTTATCAGGAAACGCCGTACGCGCACAAATACGACAGCCAGTTTTCCTATGTGGTAAGTCTGATATTTATGATGATTTCGATAGGGCTTCTGCTCTCGTATATAGCGTTGGAATTTGTGATTCCGCTGTTCTTCAAGAACGGTCAGACGATCGGCAAAAAAGTTTTCGGTATCGGCTTAGTCAAAGAAAACTGCGTAAAAATTAAACCTATCGCGCTGTTCGCAAGGACGCTTCTGGGCAAATTCGCAATCGAAACTATGTTCCCCGTCGCGCTCTTATATATGTTTTTGTTCAGCGGCGGCGGAATACTGATGCTCATACTCATTGCCGCGCTTGCTCTTCTGGACATAATAATGTTCTTTGTTACCAAGAATAAAACGCCTATACACGATATGCTCGCGGCTACCGTAGCTATCGATATGAAGACGCAGATGATTTATGCTTCGGAAGACGAGCTTATCGCCAAAAAGACTTTGCAGGACAGAGAAGAGGCGACGGCGCCCGAACAGCAGAAAATGCAAAAAGTAGAAAATAAAAATTTTATAAATAAATAAACCATAAGGAAAAGTTATGAAAGTCGTATTGCAAAACCTTACAAAAATTTTCCCCAGCCGCAACAAAAAGGAGAAAACGGGCGTTACCGCCGTAAACGATTTCACCCTTGAAATCCCCGACGGCAAGCTCATCGGACTTCTGGGTCCCTCCGGATGCGGTAAGTCGACGACGCTGTATATGATCAGCGGTCTGCAGGCTCCGTCAAGCGGAAAAATTTTCTTCGGCGAGGATGACGTTACTAAGTTGTCGCCCGAAAACAGAGGTATAGGGTTAGTGTTCCAGAACTATGCTCTCTATCCTCATATGACAGTTCAACAGAATATTTTATTCCCTTTACAGAATTTAAAGGGGGAAAACAGGCTCTCTAAGGAGGAAATGCTTAACCGTGCGTTAGAGGTTGCAAAGCTCGTTCAGATAGACGAGTATATGAACCGCAAGCCGTCCGAACTTTCAGGCGGACAGCAGCAGCGCGTGGCGATAGCACGTGCGCTTGTCAAAATGCCGCGCGTTCTTCTTTTGGATGAGCCTTTATCTAACCTCGACGCAAGACTCAGATTGCAGACGAGGGAAGAGATAAGAAGAATTCAGAGAAGTACGCAGATAACTACGATTTTCGTAACCCACGACCAGGAAGAGGCAATGTCTATTTCCGACTATATCGTGGTTATGAAATTAGGCGTCATAATGCAGACGGGCAAACCTCAGCAGGTCTACGACGATCCCGCAAACCTGTTCGTTGCAAAATTCCTCGGCGCTCCTCCTATCAACCTGTTCTCGGGCAGAGTCGAGGGCGGTAAGCTCTACATAGGCGAAGAGGAAGTTATGGACGTCGGCCTCGTCGAAAATCAGGAAGTTTACGTCGGTATCCGTCCCGAAGGTTTCCTTCTCGACGGCAAGGGCAAGCTTACCTGTTCGGTTTCGGGCATAGACGTAATGGGCAGGGACGTTTCCGTAGTTTCGACAAGCGAAAGCTCGATAAACCCCGTAGTCCGCTCGATAATTTCCGCCGACGATATGGGCAATATCAAGGGCGAGACGGTCAGATTCAATTTGAAACCTCACAAGGTTCTCTTATTCAATAAAGAAACGGAGGACAGAGTGCGCTTCGGCGAACAGATAAAGATGCACGAGACAATCGTTGCGGAAATGGAAGCCGAAGGACAGTCCTACGTCAATCACAACGGACCGCTTCCCAGAGAGGCTGACGACAAGGTCAAGGCCGAAGTCGTCATCGAAGAGAAGAAGGGCGTCGTTGCAAAAATAAAAGGCTTGTTCGCAAAGAAAGAGAAAAAAGCCGAAGAAATTATCGCGGATGCGGCTGTTACGGCGGAAGTGCCTCCCGTGGAGGAAGCGCAAACCGAAGCTCCGGCTCCCGTGGCAGAAGAGGCTAAAACGGAAGAGGTCAAACCTCTTGAAGAAGTCAAAGAAGTGCCCGTCGAAGCTCCCGCAGAAGAAGTCAAGACGGAAGAAGCTCCCGTCGTGGAAGAGGTAAAGGAAGAGGTGAAGGCTCCTGCAAAGAAGCCTGCAACAAAGAAACCTGCTTCGACTGCGGCAAAGAAAACTACCGCAACGAAGACAACGGCAACTAAGACTTCGACAGCTAAGAAGCCCGCAACGGCAAAAACGACCGCGGCTAAGACGGCGGAAGCAAAACCCGAAGCAGAAAAGAAGCCTGCAACGGCTAAAACGACGGCTTCAAAGCCTGCAACGGCTAAGTCAACTGCTTCGACTACTGCAAAGAAAACTACCGCAACGAAGACAACGGCGGCTAAGACTTCGGCAACCAAGAAGCCTGCGGCGGCAAAATCTTCAACGGCAAAAAAGCCGACGACTAAGTAATTAAGAGGGTAAACAATGGATAAGAAAAATAATTGGAAAGCGTGGCTGTATCTGTTGCCTGCGATAGTTATACTGCTTATCTTTACCGTCTGGCCGATAATAAATACAGTCAGAATATCCTTTTTAAACGATTACGGTACGTTAAGCAGCGTCGGAGGGAAGAAATTCAGCTTCGGTATTGACAACTATAAAAACGTAGTAGAATACAGCGGATTTATCAACTGTTTGAGTAATACTTTGCTTTTGTGCGTGTTGACAGTGCCTATTTCCACGATGCTTGCGCTCATTATTGCGGTTGCGCTCAATTCTATCAAGTTTATAAGAAGAACTATGCAGACCATATTCTTCCTTCCGTACGTCACAAACTCGATAGCTATCGGAATGGTATTTATGGCGATGTTCTCAATGATAGGTTTAAAGGTCGACGGCGAGCCTATGTCGATAGGTATCATAAACAGCGTTATCGAAGCTTTCGGCGGTACGAGAATAAACTGGGTTAATGCCGGTTCGTCAAAGGTCGCCAATATGACTGTACTTATAATCTACATCGTATGGAACGCCCTGCCTTTCAAAATACTCGTCCTTCTGGGCGGATTGCAGAGCGTAAACAAACAGTATTATGAGGCGGCAAAGGTGGACGGAACGTCCCGTTTCAGAACTTTCTGGCGCATAACCGTTCCTATGCTTTCACCTATGATAGCGTACGTCGTAATAACCGGCTTTATCGGCGGTTTCAAGGAATATTCGAGTATTGTAGGTATTTTCGGCGAAAATATGGGACCGGTCGGCGATGCAGGAAGTCTCAATACCATGGTCGGATTTATTTACGACAATATCAACACGGACAGACAGGGCAGAGCAAGTGCAGCGGCGCTTATTCTATTCCTCATCATATTTGCCGTAACCATGGTAAATATGTATGTAAGCAAGAAAAAGGTTCATTACTAAGGAGGTGCTTATATGGCGGATAATATGAATGATATTAACGAAAACGAAGTAACTCCCGAAGAAGTATCAACGGAAGTTAAGAACGTATCCGGCGATACTGTCAATGCGGCGAAAGTAATGAAGAAAAAAGATATAGGCGAAGTAACGAAACGCCAGACTGCAATGAAAGTTGCCGTTCAGGTCGGTTTGTACATTTTCTTGGGAATAATGGCGATTATAGTACTGTTCCCTTTCTACTGGATGATAATTTCCTCGTTGAAGACGCTTGACGAGTACAACGCAAGTGTGCCGACGCTGTGGCCTGAGGAATTCAGGTGGGCAAACTACTCCGACGCTTTCGCGGCAGGCGGACTTAATCTCGGCAGACTGTTTCTGAACACCTGCATAGTGGGAATTGTTTCAACTATCCTTTCGCTTATAATCACGGTGCTTGCGGCGTTTGCGTTTGCAAGGCTCGAATTCAAGGGCAAAAACGCACTCTTTGCGGCATTGCTTGCAACGATGATGATCCCCGGCGAACTGTTTACGATCACCAACTACGTCACGGTTTCGGAATTCGGCTGGAAAAATACCTATACGGTTCTGATTGTTCCGTTCCTTGTAAGCGTATTCTATATCTACCTTTTGAGACAGAATTTCTTACAGATTCCCAACGAGCTGTATTTAGCGGCTAAAGTGGACGGCACGAGCGATCTGAAATACCTCTGGAAAGTTATGATACCGCTTGCGGCGCCTACGCTTGTATCGATTACGATACTTAAAATGATGGGAAGCTGGAATTCATACATCTGGCCGAGACTTGTTGCGAGAGATACGGCACATACTCTTATAACGGTCGGACTCAGACAGTTTGATTTCTCTGTTCCGGGCAGACCCGATATGATAAACTATCCTGCGCAGATGGCTGCGGTAGTTTTAATAACCATTCCCCTTTTGATTGTATTCCTCTGCTTCCGCAAGTATATAATGAAGGGTGTATCCAAGAGCGGTATAAAAGGTTAATTAATAAAGGTTTTAATTTAAAACATAATAAATAAAAAGGAGCTACTATGAAGAAAAAATTTGGCGCAATTTTAATGGCAGGCTTAATGGCTTGTACAATGACGGCTGGTATTGTGTTTTCTACGGGCTGCGGCAGTGATGTGGCAGGCGACTTTGTAATGCCCGAAGGCGGTTTCGATACCCAGAAGAAAATTGAAATTACGTTTTACCACACAATGGGTAAAAACCTCAGAGGCGTGCTTAATAAGTATATCGCTGATTTTAACAAGTTATATCCCAACATTACAATCAAGGATGAAGCTATCGGTAAATACGACGACGTATTCAATCAGATTTCTACCGAAATCACAGTAGGCGATCAGCCTAACGTAGCGTATTGCTATCCCGACCACGTTGCATTCTACAATCAGGCGGGAGTGGTTCAGACAGTCGACGCGTTCCTTCCCGGCAGTCCTTATGCGGATATGAAAGTAACAAGAGCGGACAATACCGAAGACTATTACTGCATTACTCAGGAAGAAAAAGATAACTTTATCGATATCTATTACAACGAGGGCGCAACTTTCGGTGACGATCAGATGTACGTAATGCCGTTCTCGAAATCAATAGAAGTTCTTTACTATAATAAAACTTACTTCGAAGAGCATAACATTACGGTTCCTAATACGTGGGATGAAATGGAACAGGTTTGCAAAACTCTTAAAGAATTGGATCCCGCTTGTACGCCTCTCGGCTACGACAGCGAAGCTAACTGGTTCATAACTATGTGCGAACAGCATGAATCGCCCTATACTTCGGTTTCAGGCGAGCACTTCCTTTTCGATAACGCTACAAACCGCGCATTTGTCGAAAAATTCAAGGGCTGGTATAAGAATGGTTATGTGACTACTCAGGAGATATCCGGTGCATATACATCTAACCTTTTCAAAGAGAAGAAGAGTTATATGTCGATCGGTTCCTCGGCGGGTGCCGCAAACCAGGTTCCCGCAGTTGTCAACGGCGTGGCTCCTTTCGAAGTGGGCATTGCACGTATACCTCAGGTCAACCCCGAAAAACCGAAAGTAATTTCTCAGGGACCTTCCGTATGTATCTTTAAAAAGAATGATCCGCAGGAAGTACTTGCAAGCTGGCTTTTTGTAAAATATCTGACGACAAGCGTTAAATTCCAGGCACAGTTCTCGTCGGTATCAGGTTACGTTCCCGTTTTGAATTCGGTCTTGCAGGATGAAACATATGCTGATTTGCTTAACGGTGCAAACGGATATGCAGACGGCATAGCTTATCTTTCGGCAAAAGCTTGTCTGGATATGGCAAACGCAGGTAATCTGTTCGTATCCCCCGCATTCAACGGCTCTTCCAAAGCTCGTACTCAGGTAGGTATACTTATGCAGTCGGCTTTCCTTGAAAGCAAGACGATTGACGAAGCATTTAAAAAAGCAATTGAAGAATGCAGATATTGATAGCAAAGGGTATTTATTGATATGAAAAAGTTATTTAAATCGATGATCGCTCTGCTTTGTGCATTTTTGCTTGTCGTACCTGTGCTTTGTGCAGGTTGCGGAGAAAGTGAGAAAGACAACGATGAAATAGAATTAATCGATTATGTCAGTTCGCTCACTCTCGACATGACGAGCAATACAAAAAAGCAGGAAGTGGAAGTCAAACTGTATATTGACGGCGATACAACCCACTTCGATCCCATAAATCCTACCGCGGAAGACAGGGAGCAATTCGATAAAACACAGGGCTATATCAAAGCAAGATATATAGCTATCGATACTCCCGAATCCACAGGCGCAATAGAAGAATGGGGCAAAAAAGCTTCAAACTTCACTCACGACAAACTTGCATCGGCTCGGAAAATAATAGTCGAGTCCGACACCGATAAATGGGATATCGACTCAACGGGCGAAAGATACGTTCTCTGGGTTTGGTATCTTCCCGAAGGTGCGACAGAATACAGGAATCTTAATCTTGAAATTCTGCAGGAAGGTTTGGCGCGCGGTTCAAGTACGGCAAACAACCGTTACGGTGAAAAGGCAAATCTTGCGCTTATGCAGGCTCAGCGAGCAAAACTTTACGTTTTTTCAGGTGAAAAGGACCCCGACTTCTATTACGGTTCGGCAATTCCTCTTTCACTTAAACAGCTCCGTTGCTACGCTTCCGAATACAACACTAAAAAAGTTGTTGTAACCGGTACGGTAGTTGCTCAGTTCAATAACTCGGTGTATATCGAAGAATACGACGTAGAAACAGGAATGTATTTCGGAATGCCGGTATTCTACGGCTATACTTCGGGTAAACTTCTTGAAATTCTCTCATACGGCAACCGCGTGAAAGTTGTCGGCACGTTATCTGCTTTCCAGGGTTCTTATCAGATTTCGGGCGTTGCGCCTTACGATCCGTTTGACCCCGATCACGAGGATAACTGTCAGATTATAGAGAAAGATAAATCACCTGCATACGTTGAAACGGAAGCAAAAGAAATAGTTTCAGGCAATCTTGACATCAGATTTATTAAAGAAGTACCGGACAGCGAGCCTGTTGTTGATACAGTCAAAATCGAATACGGCGAAGCGGTAACAAGCACGACTGTAATGGTAAAGGATCTGAAGGTTACGAAAGCTTATACGACGAATAACGGAGGTAAAAACGACGGCGCCATTTCTTTGACCTGTCAGGCACCGGACGGAACGATTATCACTGTTCGTACCGAAGTTCTTAAAGAAAACGGAGTTATCGTAACTCAGGACAGATACGTTGGAAAGACAATCACCGTTAAGGGACTTATCGAAAGGTACGTTCCCAATGCCGACAAACCCGATAATTATCAGTATCAGATAAAATGCTATCAGGTTGAGCAAATAATTATTCACTAAAATAAAAATAATAAATTTTAAAAGGAGTTACTATGAAGAAAAAATTACTCAGTACGGTTTTTGCTCTTGCAATGGGCGCAACCTGCACGATCGGTTTCACTGCCTGTGGCGGTGACGACAAAAACAACGATGCTGACACAGCATCAAAAGCCGTAAATTATATCAAGGCTTTGTATGAGAACAAGTCGGAAGAAACGCCCGAATCGTACACTGTCAACGGCGTTTCACCTGTTGACGGCAATTTGCACACTGTTAATTGGAGCGTCGCAAAAGGTGAAGGCTGTGAACTGAACGACATAAGCGCATACGTTTCCGTCGGCGCTATGAATACCGAAAAACAGGTTCCTATAACTATTGCAAAAGCTGAAGTAGCTATTCCTTACGTTCTTACCGCATCTGTAACAGTCGGCAAAGAAACGAAGAGCATAAACTTTAACCGCAAAGTTCCCGCAAAATCGGCAGGACACGCAGGCACTCAGGCCGATCCGTATACTCCTTCGAATATCAGAGACGTTGCCTCGGCAATGGAAAGTAAATGGGATACAACTGCAGATCAGTCAAAGTCGCAGAGCTATTACTATCCTAACAATGAAACCCCTACAAGAGTTTACGTCAAGGGATATGTAGTCAGTACCGGTAATCAATTATTCCAGGATAAGGGCACTTATGCGCAGTTCATTTATCTTGCCGACACTTTCGGTAAAGGTAAGAAGCAGGACGATGCCGATGTGATTATGCTTATGAGCATAAGTTATGCTACGGCAGATTCGCTTATTAAGTCGGCTGCAGATATCAATGAGGGCGATTGCCTTACGGTAAGCGGTTTCATTCAGAATTATTTTAAGGACTCCAACTCCAAAGCTCAGCCCGAAATTTCACGTTTCAGGAATGCAGACGGCACTTACCAGGAAACCGTATGTGTGGAGAGAGTAGAGGCTGTCGATGAAAGAACCGACGCACAGAAAATCGACGACGCTCTTGCGGGCGTACCTGCAACGTTGACTGTTGCAAGGACAGGCGAAACTGCTCTTCCCGCATCATCGGAAGAGGACGTAACGTTCAGCTGGACTCTTAAAGAAGGTACTGCTGCAACAGTAGCTGACAACAAACTTAGCGTAGCCGCTCTTCCCGCGGAAGACGCAGAAGTTGTCGTAACCGTAACAGCAATGTGTGGCACGGAAACCAAGACCAAAGATGTAACTGTTACTATAAAAGCAGTGACCCCTATTGAAGGCGGTGTAAGGTTTGATTTCTCATCAATAGCGCTTGGTAGTGAATTGAATGCTACAAGTGCGTTGGAATTATTTAACAGTGTTGGCGGAACTGATTCAAGCTTAACTTCTGTTGCTGTTACTAAAGTTTATCAAGGTAATTCAACCGGTGGCGGTTCGTATGAGAAAAAAGGCGGACTTATAAAGTTCGGAACATCGAAGGTCGCTGGAGAAATGACTTTAACATTTAACAAGAATGTATCTAAAGTTGTGATTAATTGTGTCGGTTGGGTAAATACAGATACAATAGCTGTAAATAACTCAGAAGCACAAGTTTTAGCTGCGTATAGTGGTGAAGCCAGTGATAAAGAATTCGTTCTTGCTACTGCTGCACAAGAAGTAAAAATTGTTACTACAAACCGTGCGTTAGTATTTTCAATTACAGTTTATTTTGCAGACTAATTGCAAATCGATATAGTGCAACAAAAAACAACCTTCCGAGAGGAAGGTTGTTCTTTTATTAATGCCTTCCTGTTGAAGGGAAGGCGTTATTCTGAATTTTAACCGACTTTTTTTGTCAAGAGTTCGTAAGATGAAGAGGTCAGGTCCGAACAGAGAGGGGTTATAGTGATATGCCCCGTCATTGTTGCGTCGGTGTCAAGCGTCAAATCTTTCGTGCCGTCGTACAGGCAGACGAGCTTCGGCGCGACCATATTGTCGGGCAGAAACTCGAAATCGTCGGTATAGATCGCAGGACCCATTCTTGTAATCAGAATTTTGTCGCCTTTTTCAGGGAAATTGACGTTAAGAATTTCCGCGTGTGCGAACATATTCTGTTTTTGAATTAATTCAAAAACTCTGTCAAGGTTTTTAACGGCGTTGTCAAACGAGCGGAAGCAAGCCGAAACAGCCATTGCCTTAATTCCGCATTTTGCCGCTTCCAGACACGCGCCAACCGTGCCCGAATAGTGTATATCGCCTCCGAGATTGTGTCCGCAGTTAATTCCCGAAATTACAAGGTCAAACTGTTTTTTCAGCCCTAAAACGGCAATTCTGACGCAGTCGGCGGGGGTGGAGTCAACGCTGTAAGCTTCTACGTCCTTGCCGAAAATATCAACTTTTTTAACTTCGTATGCGTTATGAATTTCAATCGAATGGCTTTTTCCGCTCTGCTGAACTTTCGGTGCAAATACGCAGACTTCGCCTTTCGTTTTGGCAAATTCGACTAAATGCTTTATTCCCTCGGCATCTATGCCGTCGTCGTTTACTATAAGAATTTTCATTATAACCAGCCTCCGTTTTTGGCTTTAAATTCTTTCAAAAGAGCGTCGGCTTCTTTTAAAAGCTCGTTCATTTCCTCTTTTGAATAGACCGTCGCGCCTGCCGCCATTTTGTGCCCTCCGCCGTGGTATTTAAGCGCAAGCTCCTGTATGCCCAAAAAGCGTGAACGCAGCCTGACGCGGATAGAATTCTTTTTCTTGTTGTCGATAAAAGCTATCCAAATAAGGCAGCCGCGTATTGCCGACAGCTCGCCCACAACGTCGCTTGCCGCTTCAAGACTGAGCGAAAACTTTTTCTGCACCGCTTCATCCATATATACGTAGGCAACGCCGTTTTCTGTGATTTTTATGTGGTCGTAGACGTAGCTTTTAAGTTTCAGCGTTTCGAATTCGTCGACATAAAGGTTTGCGAACAGTTTTTCGGTATTGACTCCGCAGTCTAAAAGTTCGCCTGCAAGCCGCATAGTGTCGCCCGTCACACCCTCGTAGCGGAATCTTCCGCTGTCCGTCACCATTCCGCAGTAGATATAGCTTGCCGCCTCGGGTGAAATTTTCAGTTTATTTTTGAAAGTGACGTAAAAATCGGCTATCATTTCGCACACGGACGAACGGAAATCCTCTACCCAGCTGATATCGCCGTAGGGCTTGTCGTCGATATGGTGGTCGATTTTGATAAGCTCTTTCGCCTTTTTATAAAAGCTGTTTGAAATTCTGTCCTCGGTGCCCGTGTCTAAAACTATCTGCAACGCTCCGTCGAAATTTTTCCCGTCGATGATGTCCTCTCCGCCCAAAAAGGCGAGGTAGTCGGAATAGTCCTCGTTGTACAGATAAATTTTCTTATCGGGATAGGTATCGCGTAAAATTTTGACAAGCCCCTTTGTCGAACCTATTGCGTCGCCGTCGGGGCGGATATGGCGCGAAACGATGATTGTTTCGTATTCCTCGATTTTGTCCAAAATCAGTTTTTTGATATTTTCATTCATAATTATGCTTCCGTTATTGCAAGCGCGTTGAGATCGTCTAAAAGTTTCATTGCGGTGGCTTTATCGGGCACGGTGCATCCGCTCGCCTTTTTGTGACCGCCTCCGCCGTATTTCGTCGCTATGGGGTTGATATTGTATTTGTTCGAGCGGAGTTCGCAGTGAACGCCGTCGTCGCTCTCGGTAAAGTTTATCCAGATGTTCACGCCCTTGATATCCTTCATAAGCCCGACCAAGCCCGTGGAAACTATCGGCGCGGCGTCGCCGTTTTTCGGGAGATCTGCTTTTGCGGTGTAGATATACGCGACTTTGTTTTCGGTGAATTTGATTTTGTGCATATTGTCGGCTTTCGCGATAATATCTTCGAACTCCTCCGCATACAGGTTGTAATACAGTCCGTTCAGATCTATCGGCTGTGACAAAAGATACGCGGCAAGCTCAAACGTGCGCGCCGTGGTGCAGTCGAAAACAAATCTTCCGCTGTCCGTCACCATTCCCGTATACAGCGACTTAGCGGAAAGGGGAGAGAGTCTGAGCTTGCTCTCTTTTGCAAACGCCGCGACCATTCCGCAGGTGCTTTCGAAAGTGTTGTCCGAAATATCGATATCGGCAACTTTCTCGCAGAAAATATGATGGTCGAACCTGACCGTCAGATCGGCGGTTTTGTATCTGTCGTCGCAGATCATTTTCGACGAACCGCAGTCTAATATAATAGCCAGCGCGCCCGAATAGTAACTGTCGGGTATTTCGTCCATCGTGCCTTCCATAAACGGCAGGCGCGTCGCCTTGTCGCCTACGCAGTAAACTTCTTTTTTGGGGAAATTGTCCTTTATAAGCGTTGCAAGCCCTATCTGACTTCCGTATGCGTCGCCGTCGGGATAGTTGTGGCGGTGAATTATAATCCGATTGTATTTTTTTATTGCCTTTAAAGCTTCTTTAAACATTTTATCTCCTTATTAATTTTAACGTATCTAAGCAGTATAACATATCGGTTTAAGTTTGTCAAGATGTGAAATTCTGGAAAATTGTCCTGTGTCAGGTAAGATTTTAAGGGAAGTCATACAGCAAACTAAAACGTCGGGTTTACTTGACAAAACCGAGGGCGCTCTATTATAATAATACGGTAATGATACGGTGAGGTAAACGTAATGAAAAAATACAGAATACGCGTCGGACTCGACGTTGACGATACTCTCTATGAGTGCAATTCTTATGCGGTTTCTATAATCAACAGCCGTCACCCCGACGAGGAGCCTATAAAGGTCGAAGATATCAAGACCTGGGGCGGTACCGACCGTCGCTCCGAGGAGAGAATAAAGCTCTATTCAGACCCCGAATTTGTCAGAACTCAGCCCATTACAGAGGGTGCGCAGGAGTTTGTAAGAAAGCTTTCGGAGATTGCCGACGTATTCTTCATAACGGCCGTTCCTGCCTGCTGTATGAGTGCAAGGGCGGAGAGACTTATAAAAGATTTTCCGTTCATTCCCGCCGAAAACATAATTATGGGCACGAGAAAGGACGTCATTTCCCTCGACATTATGCTTGACGACGGCGCGCACAATATTTCTTCTTCGCGCGCCGCTTATCCCGTACTTTTCCGCAAACCCTGGAATACGGGACTTTCGGGACTGCTGTCCGTAAACAGTTACGACGACTTTATGCACTTCTGCGAGATGGTGCGCAATTCCTTCTCGGAAAAATTCCCCTATCTCAAAAACGGCGGCGTTTTGTGTCTTGTCGGACCTTCGGGTTCGTCAAAGACGGAAATAGCAAGCGGACTCACCGAAATCGAGGGCTTTGAAAAACCTCTGACTTCGACCACCCGTCCCAAACGTAAAAAAGAACAGTCAGACGCTTACCGCTTTATCAACGAGGCTCAGTTCATAAAGGAAATGAAGGCAGGCAGTTATATAGAAACGACCGTTTACAGCGGTTACCACTTCGGAACTTCCGACAAGGATATTTCGCCCATAGTTGCGCGCGGCGGGGTTGCCGTAATCCCCATCGATATCTGCGGAGCCATCACGCTCAAAAATCTGTACAGACAGAAAGCTATGCTCGTATTCACGAGAAGAGAGCGCCCCGACGCGATAAAGAGCATTATTTCGAGGGATATAGACATCGACGACAAGACGAGAAGAATTATGTCGCTCGATTTTGAATACAGAAACAGCGAAGTCTGCGACGTTGAAGTGGCTGTTGGCGACGATACTCAGTCGGTCGTCAATAAAATAGTTAATTTGGTTAAGGGAAATATATGAATTACGACGTAATAATAATAGGCGCAGGGCCGGGCGGAATTTTTTCGGCTTACGAATTGAAGGACAGCGGACTTAAAGTCGCGGTATTCGAGGACGGAAACGAGCTTTCAAAGCGCAAATGCCCGATAGACGGAGAAAAAATAAAGTCCTGCATAAGCTGTAAAACCTGCTCGATAATGTCGGGCTTCGGCGGTGCGGGCGCTTTTTCGGACGGAAAATACAATATAACCAACGATTTCGGCGGAAGCCTGTACGAGCATCTCGGCAAAAAACGCGCTTTGGAGCTTATGGAATACGTTGATAAAATCAACGTAGAATACGGCGGACACGAAACGAAACTCTATTCCACGGCAGGTTCCGGCTTTCACAAGACCTGCACGCAGAACAAGCTTAACCTTCTCAATGCAAAGGTAAGACACCTCGGCACCGATATTAATTATAAAGTGCTTTCGAATATGTACGACGAGTTGAAGGGTAAAATAGATTTTTACTTTAATACACACGTCGACGATATCAAAAAAACGGACGGCGGTTTCGAGATTTCGGCGGATAAAATTTATAACTGCCGTTACTGCATAGTTTCGGCAGGCAGAAGCGGAAGCAAGTGGATGGAGGCGGTCTGCCGTAAATTGGGCATAACCACCCATTCCAACAGGGTTGATATCGGCGTGAGGGTGGAGCTTGCCGCCGAAGTTTTCGAGCATATCACCGACGAACTTTATGAAAGCAAGATAGTATATACCACCGAAAAGTACGAGGACAAAGTGCGCACTTTCTGTATGAATCCGCACGGCATCGTCGTCAACGAGAACACCAACGGTATTATTACAGTCAACGGACACAGCTTCGAAGACCCCGAAAAAAAGACGAACAACACGAATTTCGCTTTGCTTGTTTCCAAACATTTTTCCGAACCGTTCAAGGACAGCAACGGCTACGGCGAAAGCATTGCAAGGCTTTCTAATATGCTCGGCGGAGGCGTAATAGTCCAGCGCTTCGGCGATATGGTCAGGGGCAGGCGCAGTACGCAGAAGAGGATAGAGGAAAACCTCGTCACTCCTACTTTGAGTGCGACGCCGGGCGATTTAAGTCTGATACTTCCCAAACGTATTTTGGACGGCATAATCGAAATGATTTACGCCCTCGACAAAGTGGCCAAGGGCACGGCGAACGACGAAACGCTTTTATACGGCGTCGAAGTCAAGTTCTATAATATGGAAGTAGAAACAGACGAAAATTTAGAGGCAAAGCACAAGGGGCTTTATATAATAGGCGACGGAAGCGGAGTTACCCATTCTCTCTCGCACGCTTCGGCAAGCGGCGTCCACGTCGCAAGGCATATTTTGGAAAAATGTAAATAATATAAAAATCTCCGCAAAAATGCGGAGATTTTTTTACCACTTTATATTAAGCTCGACGGGCTTTACAAGTCCCGATTTATAGGGAAATTTCAGTATTACGGTCTGTCGTTTCGTCTTATCGGTATTCTTATCGAACAGCGTTCGCTCGTAATGCTTTTCGCCGTCCTCGTCCGTATATTCCTCTGCGATAACGATATATTCGCAATTCTCCGTCGGTGTGTATTCGGCGTTCTTGCCCTCGTTTGCAATTTCACTCGTTTTTATAACCGCGTTGTCACCGCCGTATTCTAAAATCTTAACATCGGTAAGCTTGTCAATACTTTCTATATTGTACTTAATTGAAGCGTTGTATGTAACGGTATATTTTTCACCGTTTTTATTTACGCCTTCTGCGGTCAGATGCTGCTGTCCTGTCCGACTGAAATAGCCGTTGATAAGCGTAGTTTCTCTGTGTGAAATTTCTTTGGTATCCTCGTTGTAATACAGCCATTCCACGCAGATATTTTTACCTGGATATTCGTGCGTTAAATAGAGCGTTTCCTCCAATAATATAGAATGTTCCGTCGTTAATCGGTCAACGCTCTTTTCGTAAAACGTTCTCTGGTTGTTTAAAAAAACGCCTTCGCCGTCATAACCTTTTAAATTGATATAGCCGCCGTGCGGACCCTCGACGTATTCCTCTATAAAATACGAGGCGACCGCCTCGCCGCTTTCAAGCGATTTATTCAGCTCTTCCACGGGCGAAGAAAATCCGTCCTTATAAAAGGTAAAATGAAATCCGCACAGTAAATCGCTGTCAAACTTCGCCTTGCGTTCGGCAGGCGTTTCGTCCGCAGCCGTTCCGTTGCCGTTATCTCCGCAACCGGCAAAGCAAAATGTACAGCACGCCGCCGCTAAAACCAAAGACAAAAATTTTCTGCTCATTTTTTAACCTCCGTTTTACGGTTAAAGTATATACCTTTTATAATTAAAAGTCAATACGCCCTATGTGGACTTGTTCTACATATTATAGAATAATATCGCATTTTTCCGTATTTTTTAGCAATACTTGACATAATTTTCATTATATGATAAAATTTTAATATAATAAAATCAGAGGTGATGAAAATGAAAAAAGGTTTTAACATTGCCGCTAACGTATGCGCAATAGTGCTTATGGGAATTTTGATCATAGGCGCGATAGTTATTTTGGGCGGAGCGGCGGAATTGGAAGTTGAGTCCGGGCTTCTTACGGGCATTATGATCGTCGTAATTATATTCAGCTGTGCAACAATAATAGTTGCGTCTTTAGCTTTGGCTAAATTCGGTAAATGCAACGTATTCGGATTTCAAATTGCCGTTACGGTTCTTGTCGGAATAACTGCGATTATTGAATTTATCGGTGGCGGAATTGTTTATGGTATTTTATGTTTGATCCCCGTTGCATTTGAAATTGTAGCTATGTGCTTGCCCAATAAAACGGCGGAAACTCCCGTTGCAGCCGCCGCGTCCGCGCCTCAGCTTCAGCCGAATGAAAAGGTACAGACCACGGACGAGAAAATTGCGGAGCTCAAACACTTAAAGGAATTGAACGTAATAAACGACGAGCAGTACGAAAACGCAGTCAGTGCGATTTTAGAAGAAATCAAAAACAAATAAAGCTTAAAGGCAGACGCGGGCGTCTGCCTTTAATATTGAACGACATTTTTCAAGCCTTTTTCCAGTACTTGACAATTAAAAAAAAGTATGTTAAACTTATATGTGGCAAATTGCTAAATTTTTACATAAATCTAAATTCTTTTTGGTGTAGGATATGTCAGAAAAAGGTTATATAGCAGACGACTTAAAGATTCTGGAAGGTCTTGAAGCCGTCCGTATGCGCCCCGGTATGTATATCGGTTCTACGGGTATAAGGGGCTTGCATCACATTCTCTGGGAAATAGTCGACAACTCCGTCGACGAGGCGGCGAACGGTTACGCCGATGAAATAACCGTAAAACTCCACGCGGACGGGTCCGCGTCGGTCGAAGATAACGGCAGAGGTATGCCCACCGACGTCAACACGAAAGCCAAGATGAGCGGCGTCGAAGTCATATTCACAAAACTGCACGCCGGCGGTAAATTCGACAACGAAAATTACGCCTTTTCGGGCGGACTTCACGGCGTCGGCGCGTCGGTTACGAACGCTCTTTCCGAGTGGCTCGAAGTCGAGGTTTACCGCGGTACGCTCTTTAAAATGCGCTTTACAAGCCGTTACGACGAGGAGCGCGGAAAATGGCTGTGCGGAATACCCGAACGCCCCTTGAAAGATACGGGCAAACCGACTGAAAAGAAGGGAACTTACGTCCGCTTTATGCCGGATAAAAATGTGTTCGAAACCGTGGAATGGAGCTACGACACCATTTCGAAACGGCTTAAAGAACTTGCATTTCTGAATAAGGGACTGCGCATAAATTTTATAGACGAAAGGGAACTTTTCACGGAAACTCAGGAAGAGGATATGTTCGACGGAACGGTCAAAGTTATCCGCGAGCCTCTGCCTCCGAGAGAGCCCGTCTCTTACAAGTACGACGGCGGTCTAATCGACTTTGTCAAATATCTGAACGGCGACAGAGTTGCGCTGTACAACGCCCCCTTGTATTTTTCTACGGTTCAGGACATAACGCTCAAAGGTTCCGCGCCCTCTAAAATCAAGATAGAGTTTGCTATCTGCCATACAAAGGACGATTCGGAGAGTCTTTTTTCGTTCGTCAACAATATATCAACCGTCGAAGGCGGTTATCACGAAACCGGCTTTCATAACGGACTTTTAAAAGTTATAAACGACTTTGCAAAGAGCAACGGAATTCTGAAAGCGAGGGAAGCTCCCTTTATCGCGGACGACATAAAGGAGGGACTGACCGCCGTCCTCACCGTCAAGATGACGGGCGTCGAATTCGAGGGTCAGACGAAAACCAAACTCGGCAACCCCGAAGTCAAAGTCCCCGTCGAGAGGGCTGTTATAGACGGGCTGAGCTTAATGCTCACCGATAAGGCGAACAGAACCGTCTTCGAACAGATGGCGAAAAAAGCCAAGTTCGCCGCCGACGACAGAATTAAGCACCGTGCAGAGAGGGACGTTGCAAAAGCCGCGTCCGACAACGACGGACTTACGCTCATAGGAAAATTAGCGCCCTGTTCGGGAAAAAATCCCGATATGAACGAGCTGTTCATAGTCGAGGGCGACAGTGCGGGCGGAACTGCGAAGCAGGCGAGAGTAAGGCAGTATCAGTCGATTCTTCCCCTCCGCGGTAAGCCTTTGAACGTTCAGAAAAAGACTGCGTTGCAGGCTTTGCAGAACGAGGAAATAAAGACGCTCGTTTCTGCGATAGGCGCAGGTTTCAACCGCTCGTTCGAGGTGGACAAGAGTAAGTATAAAAAAGTTATCATCCTCTCCGATGCGGATCAGGACGGAATGCACATCCGCTGTATTCTTTTGACTTTCTTTTTTAAATATATGCGCGATCTTGTAAACGCGGGCTGCGTCTATATAGGTATGCCCCCCTTATATAAAGTCTATAAAAAAGACAAGGTGGAATATGCCTACGACGACAAGGAACTTGACGAAAAAATCAAGAAAGTAGGCAAGGGATATCAGTTACAGCGTTATAAAGGGCTGGGCGAAATGTCCGCAGATCAGCTTTGGGACACTACTATGAATCCTGCGACGAGGAATCTGACGCAGGTAACTATAGAGGACGCAACCGAAGCCGCCGACGTTATTGAGATGCTTATGGGCGACAAGGTAGACGGCAGAAAAGAATTTTTAGCGCAGAACGCCAACTTCAACAAGGTTGACGGGTTTATAGACAGGGTAAATTTCAAGCCCGAAAATAATGCGTCGGGGGATAACTGATTATGGCAAAGAAAAGCGATAACGGAAATATCCAGACCACTATGATAACGGGCAAAACGTTCGTAACTCCGCTTGAAGAAGTTATGCCCCAGTCAATGCTTCCGTACGCCGAGTTCGTAATACTCGACAGGGCTTTGCCGAGGGTGGAGGACGGACTTAAACCCGTTCAGAGAAGAATTTTATACACTATGCTCGAAATGGGTCTTACGCCCGATAAGCCCCATAAAAAGTCGGCGAGAATAGTCGGCGACTGTATGGGTAAATACCATCCTCACGGCGACAGCTCGGTTTACGACGCGATGGTGAGAATGGCGCAGGACTTCAATATGCGTATGACGCTCGTCAACGGACACGGCAACTTCGGTTCGGTCGACGGCGATCCCGCCGCGGCAATGCGTTATACAGAGGCAAGGTTAGAGCCTCTTGCGCTTGAACTTTTAAGGGATTTAGACAAGGAAACCGTCCCTTTTTCGTTCAACTTCGACGACTCCTTGTTAGAGCCGGATATTCTCCCCGGAAGATATCCCAACCTCTTGGTAAACGGCGCTAACGGCATTGCCGTCGGACTTGCCACGAATATTCCTACCCACAATCTGGGCGAGGTAATCGACGGATGTTGCGCGTTTATCGACAACCCTAAAATTTCCCTCAAAAATATGATGGAAATCATTCCCGGTCCCGACTTTTCTACGGGCGGTTTCGTAATAGCCAAAGAATTGAAACAGGCTTACGAAACGGGCAGGGGCAAAATCACGCTCCGCGCCCGTTACACTGTCGAGCAGGGCGACTACGGCAAGCGCCACATAGTTATCACAGAGCTTCCCTACCAGACCAACAAGGCCGACCTTTTAAGAAAAATTATGCTCCTGAAAGAGGAGAAAAAGGAACAGCTTGCAGGCATAGCCGAAATTGTAGATGAATCGGACAGAACGGGTATGCGCGCGGTCATCACCTGCAAAAAGGACGCCGACGTCGACGCTATCTTAAAGCTTTTATTCAAGTACTCCGATCTTGAATGTACTTTCGGCATAAATATGGTCGCAATCGCAGGCGGTAAGCCGAGGCAGTTGGGGCTTTTGGATATAATCAGGTATTACGTTCAGTATCAGAGAACGGTTGTGCTGAGGAGAACGCGTTTCGAACTCAAAGAGGCGCAGGCTCGCTGTCATATATTAGAGGGGCTGATAATCGGCGTTCATAATATAGACGAAGTGGTCAGAATAATAAAGACAGCCGAATCGACTCCCGACGCAAGGCGCAAGCTTATGGAGAGATTTTCTCTCACCGAGCGTCAGGCTCAGGCGATACTCGATTTAAGGCTTGCCCGTCTTGCCAAACTCGAAATCAAAAAGCTTGAAAACGAGCTCGAAGAGCTGAGAAAGCTCATAGCGCGTTTGCAGGAGATTGTCGGCGATATCAAAAAGCAGTGGGAGCTTGTCAAATTCGAGTTAAGAGAGATAAAGCGCAAATACAAGAGCGACCGCAAGACGAGGATAGTCGAGGACGAAACCAAAATCGCCGTCAAGCGCGCCGACGTCCGCGGTACGGTTTCGGATATCGCGGTCTGCGTCAATGCTAATAACAATATCAAGTTTATGGAACGGGGCGAGTTTACTTTTGCCGCAAAGCGCAGGGTTCCCGTTTCGGCTTCGCTCAATCAACTGCATAAGATAGCGACGTTCTGTTCGTCTGACGATATCGTCTATGCGTTTACCAATATAGGAAACGTAGTCAGAATGAACGTCAAATACGTCGATATTTCCGAATTCAAATCGTCGGGACAACCCTTTGAAAAGATTGTCGAGGGCGTTGAAAAGGGCGAGTATCCCGTAAGATTCTTTGCGTTGAAAGACGGCGAAACACCCGAGGGCGATCTCATATTCTTTACCAGACAGGGCGCGGTTAAACGCACGTCGTGGTCGGAATACGTTCAGGGCAAAGTCGTTATGCCGGCAATCAAGCTGAAAGAGGGCGACGAGGTCCTTTCGGTTGAAAGGTTCGATGACGACGAGTATTCGACGATGTTGTTCGTGACCCGCAAGGGACTGTGCCTTAACGCGGTCAAGGACGAAGTTCCCGTTCAGGGCAGAGTGGCAGGCGGTGTAAAGGGCATTGCGCTTTCGGGCGACGACGAAGTTATCTTCGCAACCCAGCATACGGGCGAAGGCGAAGTGATTATAGTCACGTCGTTAAACGGCGTAAAGCGCGTCGTCGCTTCCACGATAGAGCCTATCGGCAGAGCCTGCAAGGGCGTTATGATAGCCGATATCAAGGGCAAGGGCGAAATACTGTTCGCCGATTACGTTACGATTCCCTACTCGGTGGCGTTCGTCAACGACAATAAGACGGTAATAGAGGTCAATACCGAGGATATTCCCATAGAAACGCGAGTGTTCAAGGGCAAGCCTTTGAAAGTGCCCGGTATGGCGAATATACTTTCGGTCTACGCATTGAAGCACCGCTCCGACTTCCCCGACGGCAGACAGCAGATAAAGATATAATAGAGTTCACGAAAAATTCGGATATTCTGCGCTAAAAATTTTCCGTGAGCAAAATTGTTGTAAAAAAGCATTGAAAGTGTTATACTAAGTGACGATAAAATTCGTGAGGAGATTCATTTATGGCTAAAATAACAAAAGACACTTTAATTATGGACTGTCTTAAAATCAACCCCGACAGCGCCGAAATTTTACAGGCTGTCGGTATGCACTGCTTAGGCTGCGCTATGGCTCACGGCGAAACTATCGAACAGGCTGTGTTCGTCCACGGCAACGATCTCGATGCGCTGCTTGCAAAGCTAAACGAAGGGATAGAGGATTAATTTTCTTCTCCCGTGCTAATTCTAAGTTTAAAATAAAAAACAGCTCCGCGCTTAAAAGCGCGGAGCTGTTTTATCTGTTTTCTATTTACCGAATTCGGGTATGCTTTCAAGATAATCTTCGCAAATATAGACGTAAGTTCCGTACTGTTCATCAAAGAAAAGGAAGTCTTCGCTTATTTCAAACGCCATGTACCAACTACTGCTTATGTAATGAGAATCATTACCTTTATCGTAATCTTTCGCAACCGAATTATAGGTGCATACGACTCTATTGCCTGAAATTTTATAATCGAAATTGATTATATATCCGTAGAAACCGCTTTGGGCTGTAGTTGAATATTCGTAATCAGCGTAAATTCCAGTGCCGTCTTTATTAAAAATATAATAAAGGTTATTGTCTTTATCGTTGATGTAACCTGGATATAAATATTTCTTGCCGTAAGTAGGCGTTGCTGAGCCCGTGTTGTTTTCGCATCCGCAAGCCATAGCTATTCCGCCCAAAAGACATAGGGACGTTAAAGTTATTAAAAGTTTTTTCATTTGTTCACCTCCTTCAATATTGTATCACCTGTTTAGCTCATTGTCAACTAAAAGGTTTAAATAACCATTTATGGAAAAATCTTTGCATTGAAAAGCCGTCGGAAGTATAGTATAATCTTCTTTGAAAAAAATTCGAAAGGAGAATTACTTATGAAAGGTAAAAATTTGGCTGCGATTATGGCGTCTTTCGTAATGGCGGCAACTCTGGCGGGCTGTGCAAATTCGTCCGCTTCAAATGATAAAGATGAAAATTTTTCGGCGTCCGAAGAAATGCCTTCGGTTCCGCCTTCGGAAGATATTCCCGTTGTCGGGCTTCCAGAAGAGGAAGCTCCCAAAGAGGAGAAGACCGCGTATATAAAAGTTACGGGCGACGGAGTCAATATCCGTACGGGCGCAGGTTCGGGCTATAAAGCCGTGGGCACGGCTGAAAAGTCGACGATGTATACTCTGCTCGGCGAAGAAAACGGCTGGTACAGGACGAGATACCGCAACAAGACGGTGTACATATCAAAAAAGTACTGCGTCGTAACTCAGATGAACAGCAGTAAAAACGAAAGCATCGAAGCCGTGATAGCGGAGGGTACCAACCACCTCGGCACGCCCTACGTCTACGGCGCGGTGCGTCTGCACGACGGTTCGGGTCGGTTTTTGTCGGGATTCAGTATTAACGCGTTCGACTGTTCTTCGCTTATGCAGTATATGTTCTACAAGGGCGCGGACACGCTGTTGCAGGTCAATACCCGTACTCAGGTTTATCAGGGAAAGACTGTCGGAAAAGCCGACTTGAAGCGCGGAGATTTAATGTTCTTTACAAACGCCGCCCGTAAGAATAATAAAGGGGTGGAGAGGATAGGTCACGTCGCGATGTATCTCGGCGATAACTGGATACTTCACACGGCTTCCGACTACGCCAAGATAGAGCAGATAAGTCCCACGCGTTGGAGCTACTTTATTCAGGCCCAGAGAATGTTCTGATAATTAAAAAAGCGGAGGCGAATTTAATTCGCCTCCGTTATTTGATTTAAATTTTCCTGTGCATTGTTTTCTTTTATGGCAAACGCGTTTATTATTACGGAAATTACAGCAACTCCTATCGTTACCGACAATAGCGTCAACGGTGCAACTATATTCAGATTCTCGTGTGAAGAGGAAATTTTTACTACCGCATAAATGAAATTTATAGCCATACAGACGACGAGTGTGCAAACCCCTCTGTATACTTTGAGCAATCTGTTTATGCGTTTCGTATTCCTGTGTGAGATAAGTCCTGCAAATCCGACTATTGCGAATACCGTGCAGACAGCTGAAAATATCAACCAGCCGATCAATGATATTACGGCGATAAATCCGCTTATCGCTATCAGAATTACTACTATCAGCAGTGCGCCTCCCGCACCGCAGTTTACCTCACTGTTTCCGCCTGAAGTACTGCCTTTGAACAGATCGGTAAAATATTGACTGTAACGGACGATAATCATCCAGGTTGCAAAAATGAGTACCGCAAGCAGTAATATTAAACACAGATCGCAAATTAAATATTTCCTTGTTTTCATAACGTGTTCTCAAATTCCGTTATCGGCACATCGCCGTTGTCTGCGTAAAAAAAACCGTACTGAATATGATTGCAGGTTTTTTCACTGTTCTTTATTCTCGTCACTCGGTTTGCCGAAAATAAAGTCGCCCTGAGGGGGAGGGGGATTTTTCTTTTTTTCTTCCTTTTCCTGCAACTGTTTGAACGTGACCATCAGCGCGCCGAAGACGAACGCGCAGACTATTACGAGGCAACCCCATATCCAGCCTGCGTAAATGAATACGAAAACCGCCGCTGCCGCCAAAGCCACCGTGAGTATGCAGAACAGAATTCTCAATATCTTATACATATTATTATAATACAGTAAATCGGGATAAAAAGCAAGAGAAAATTTTGCCGCAACCGCATAAGTAAATGAAATC
Organism: uncultured Christensenella sp.; assembly: GCA_910583545.1. Taxonomy (GTDB): domain Bacteria; phylum Bacillota; class Clostridia; order Christensenellales; family Borkfalkiaceae; genus Coproplasma. Next base: position 34,472 of record CAJTXM010000017.1, read on the forward strand.
TTTAAAAAATGTATATATTTTTCTAAAAATGTCAAAAATTGACTTTGAGAGAAAAATTTCAAAAATATACAAATATTTTGTTGACACTTTTTCTCCTATATGATATTCTCATTTATGCTTGTAAGTGAGCGGAAATCTTAATAACGTTTTACGCTGTATTTTGACAAACAAACATAAAAAAAATAAATGAAAATTTATTAAAAAAGTTATGAAATTTGTTTGACAAATATATTTTTGTGTGTTATTATAGACAAGCTTGTTATGCAAGCACCGAATGATTTTTCGGTTAATGAAGTTTAAAAATTGAATAGAAGGAAACGAATTTAAAAAATAGTTTCTGTCAATTAACTTTGAAGTACATTAGTACCAAAAAGCAAAGTCAGCAAAGATAAATGACTAAATAGTCGAGATAGAGCCACGAACGGTTTAACTGTTCGGTTTTATACAAATTAAACTTAAGAGTTTGATTCTGGCTCAGGATGAACGCTGGCGGCGTGCTTAA
>CAJTXM010000018.1 GCA_910583545.1 uncultured Christensenella sp.
GGTAAAACACGCGATTTTACCTCGTTTTTTTGGTGACCCGTGCGGGAATCGAACCCACGATACCACCGTGAAAGGGTGATGTCTTAACCTCTTGACCAACGGGCCTTACAATATATAAACGCAAATCTGCGTTGTTGTTGTGGTAGCGACGGGTGGATTCGAACCGCCGACCTGCCGGGTATGAACCGGCCGCTATAGACCAACTAAGCTACGTCGCCATATTCAAAACGTATATATGCGGCGCAACTTCTCCGTCGCACTTGCGTTTTGTTTTGGTTGTGTACGTCTTTGTACACTCCCGGCAACAAAGCCACGTGCTCCTTGCCTTGCTTGCATCTATCCATTTTGAGGAAAGGGGGATAAGCGGCGGTGCCGAAATCCCGAAAATTTGGTTGCGGGGGCGGGATTCGAACCTCGCGACCTTCGGGTTATGAGCCCGACGAGCTACCTGGCTGCTCCACCCCGCGATAACTGCCTTTACAAAAGGCTTTATCATTTTATTAAATTATAACTTTTTTGTCAACTGTTTTTCTGCCGTTTAATAAATAATTTTTCTTGCAAGCACATTACTTTTATGTTATAATTCAGGTATGATAGATTTAAGCGTATATGCAAACCGCCGCATTTGCGTAGCGGTATCGGGCGGACGCGATTCGATGGCGCTTCTCAATTTCATATACACGCATATGCGCGAGCACGGCATTGTGCTTTCAGCTCTCAACTGCGATCATAAAATACGGGGTAAAGAATCGAAAGCCGACAGCGATTTTGTTAAAAAGTACTGTGCCGAACGCAACATTCCCCTGACGTTTTTCGAGTGGAACAGTAAGGAGGCGAAGACGGAGGAGCGCGCGCGCATATGGCGCAGACAGTGCTATGAAGCCGTGTTGAACGGCGGAGCCGAATTTGTTGCTACCGCTCATCATATGAACGACAATGCGGAGACGGTTTTATTCAATCTTGCAAGAGGCTCTTCCGTTTCGGGGCTTTCGGGAATTTACGACAGCGGAAAAATCATTCATCCGCTTGTCTCCTGCACGCGCGCACAGATAGACGAATACGTTTTGTCAAACGGCGTTCCGTACGTTGACGATGAAACTAATTTTACGGAAAACTATACTCGCAATAAGATCCGCCTCAATGTTTTACCGGAACTTGAAAAAGCCGTTTCGGGCACAGTGAAGAATATTTATTCGCTTTCGCGCCTTGCGTCGGAGGACGAAGAATATTTCAAAGGACAGATAGAAAAGCGCAAAATTTTGAATTTTAATAAATTCGGAGTTACGATCAGAGCCTGCGAAAGCGTGATTTTCAAGCGCGCCGCTCTGCAGGCGATAAAACGTTTCAAGAAAAAAGATTACACGCAGGAACATTTAAAACGGCTTTTTGAACTGAGTTCGGCTGAAAAAGGTAAAAAATTTGAGTTTTTAGGGTTGACCGCGTATGCCGAAGGTGGTAAGATAGTACTGACGGAAGAAAATATTTGCCTTCCCGTCAGTATCCCGTTTGAAACGTACCGAGCCGAAGAGATAGGCGGAGTAAAGCTCGTTATAACCGAACAAAAGCCGGACAGCGGAAAGTATCTCAAAGCCGACGCTTTTGCAATCGGCAAAAACGCGGTAGTGCGTTTCCGCCGTAAAGGCGACAGATTTAAAAAATTCAAGGGCGGAGAGAAGAGCCTCGGCGATTATTTTACCGACGAAAAAATCCCCCTTTACCTGCGCGACAGAATTCCCTTGATTGCCGACGGAAGTTGCGTGCTTGCGGTATGCGGAGTGGAAATTTCAGACGCGGTCAAGACAGACGAAAACACGCAGAAAACAATTTATATCATAAGCGAAAATTTCAGTGAGGTGACTTAGATGTTAGACGCAGACATTATTCAGCAAAACGAACAGCTTTACAAAAGACTGCTTGCGGACAGCCTGAGACAGGACAAGCGCGTTTCGGTTTCCTTTCTCGACGCAAGGTATCCCGAACCTTTGTATCTTTACGTCAAATCGGTAGATACCGAAAAGACGATTGCCGTTCGCATCGACGGCGAAGACAAGACTATGCGCTTCTGGGACTACGTTGACGACGCTTACGAGAACGAGGACGGCGTATGGGATCAGATGACGGAAAAGGGGCTTGAAAACTTTGTAAAGAAACTTAAAAAAGTTATGGACTGTGCGCTCGATATCGAATTTTTCAATAAAAAAGGTATTACCGACGATTACTACGCAGGCGTATACGACGGTGAACTGACGGAAGAAATTGCAAGAAAAATTCTTATAAAGCACGGCAAGGACGTCAAGTTTATATATGCAAAAGTAACTAATTTTTTCGGCGATAAAAGCTACGTCTTCGACGCAAGGGGCAACTATATAAAAAGATAGTGCGCGAAAAGATATTTGCGTTTTAAGCAAGTTGGTGTATCTTGTCAATTTTACAATTTTGCAAATTAAATATTCAAATTAATTCAATAGATAAAAAATAGAAAAATTAATTCTTTTAACGGGAATTAATTTTCGTTTTTTACGAGGATAAGACTATGCATAAGGACTGTGAAAAAATACTTTTTACCGAAAAACAGTTAAAAAAAAGAGTGAGAGAGGTTGCGGAATCGGTTGACGCAACAGTGCAGGGCAAGCGTCCGCTCGTCGTGGGAATTTTGAAGGGCAGTATAATTTTTTACGCCGATTTTATAAGACATCTCACCGCGCCCGTCGAGCTTGACTTTATGGTCGTTTCGTCCTACGGGTCGGGCACAGTTTCTTCGGGTAAACTGAAAATCAAGAAGGATCTGGACAGGGACGTCAATGGCAGAGACGTCATTATCGTTGAAGATATAATAGACAGCGGATTTACTCTTGCTAATTTGAAACAGCTAATTTCGGAGCGCGGTGCGTCGTCCGTAACTATCGTCACGCTGTTAAATAAGGCGTGCAGGAGAGAATACGACATTCGGCCCGACTACAACTGCTTTGATATCGGCGACGAATTTGTTATAGGCTACGGACTCGACTACGACGAACGTTACCGTTCGCTTCCGTATATAGGCATACTTAAAAAAAGCGTTTACAGCGAATAGATTTTTAAAGGTTACGCATATTAACGTAAAGGAGTTCAAAATGGTAATTGCAAATATCATTTCTTACGTTTTAGTGCTTTTAGGCGCGGTGAACTGGGGACTTTACGGCATATTCGATTTCAATCTCGTAAGCTGGATTTTTCAGGGCCCGAGATCGGTCGGTTCGATAATAGTTTACGTCATAATCACCCTTGCGGCTATATGGCTTATTATCTCTCCGATAATTTCCGGCTTCGGTCTTCGTCTCAGAATGGGCGATAAAAAACGCAGGGAAACGGAAGTGGAAGCATAAATTGTTTTAAATTCAAAGGCGGGGCGGTTTTTTGTAAAAACCGCCCCGCTTAGCTTTTTATTTGCGTACAGATATTGCAAAATTAAAAATTTTTGTTATAATAAAACTATGAACGATATCGGCAAAAAAATTTTGAAGTTAAGAGAAGAAAACGGCTTGTCACAGGAAAAATTGGCGATGATGCTTGGCGTTGCGCGGCAGACGGTTTCAAAATGGGAACTGAACACCGCCCAACCGACGACAAAAAATATTGAAATTATTTGTAAAGTTTTCGGTGTTGACACGGGATATTTTTTTGATATACCTAACGCGCAGTGCGCCGTCGCCGTCGCGGAAAAGGAGGAAGAACCGGAAAACGAACAGCCTGAAAAGCAAAAAGAGCTTTCAACCTTTAAAATTTTAATGATTGTAATAGGCGTGGTTCTGCTTGTGCTGTTTATTATTGCCTGCGGTTTAGCCTGCTACTTAACTATTGCACCGTCGGAAGGGGACTTTGTACATATAGTAAACTATGAGGGTATAATTTTTTTAGTCTTCGGAATTTTAGCGGTTGCCGTTTTAATTACTTTGACTGTTATTTTTATCAAAAAACGAATAAAAGTCGGTAAAAAAAGCAAATTGCCAACTTTAAGCGACAAATTGCCAACTGAAGGTGGCAGACAAGACGAATAAAGAATGTTAAAATAAGGTGTGTAAAGACTGTCTTTACACACCTTATTTTAACTATATAAAAAATGGAGGAAAAGTTATGGTAAAAATTAAAAAGTTGGTTTTTGCGGCAACTTTGCTGTTAATTACGGCTTTTGCGTGTCTGGCGTTCTGCGCCAAATCGGTATACGCAGAAACAAATCGCAATTACGGCAACAATGAGGTAAGCTCAGATGGGGATATAACTCCTTACGGACTTTATACAAAATTCGGCTTTTCAATCAGCGGAAATGGCGGTCGCGTTTGGTTTGCGGTGAAAAACGAATTCACTTTGTTTCCCTCAACCGTTGAAGTTTACGTCTACTTATACAAGTCCGACACTTTTACCGAAAATTATTCCGAAATGGAATTAGCCATTTCAAACTATACTCCGGACTTGGATCAGGGGAAAAGAGTTTCGGCAGAGGTTTCAACAAACGGGGTACAGTGCTATTGGAAAGGCCGCGCTTATTACAGGGTTGACAACAGTGGGTGGAAAGAATATCTCAGCGAAACGGTTTTATTCAACGCTGACGGTATTCGCGTCTGACTGTCTTAATCAAGGAGGAAAAGGATGAAGGATTTAAAAATTATTTCATTCGCACCTGAATAGGCTAAAAATTTTCCGTCTCTGCTGACAAAACAATATTGACGGTAAATAATAAGGTTGGAGGAAAAATTCTATGAAAAAATTTTTGGTAATTTTACATTCGTTAATATCAGTAATATGTTTAATTTTTACTGTTGGTTGTTATAGAAGTTCGTGGGAATATCCGTTAACTGAAGGAACTTATGAAACAATACAAAAAATTGAAAGATATGATTCACAAATCGGTAAAAATATAGAACACGAACAAATTAAAACAATTAAACTTGTTTTGAAGCAGATAGATAAAAATGAGTTTGATAAAGCGAACGTAAGTAACGTAGTAGAAGATAGGTATCAAAAGAATAACGATAAAAAGTTTTTTTCTTTTGCTTTATACTTTTTTATAAAGGATGTCGACGATTTTGTTCAAGTTACAGTTAGTAATCTTGTATATGAAAACGGTACACCTGACTATTCTGGGCAAATTTTTTGTGAGACAGAGTCTTACAGGCTGGAGAGTTCGTTTTTCTTTGATTATTCGGAAACAGATACAAAGATAGGATGCAATATCAAATGGACTGAAGAAAAAGATCTTTCTTTTTGGGGAGCATATCTTGAATTAAAAAAATAAATACAAATTAGGAGAAAAAAATAATGAAAATTTTAGCAACGGTTTTATCAATAATGCTTGGCGTAACAGGCAATGCGGCAATTGTTCACACTGCAACGGACAAGCCTGTGGAGGATGTGACTTATATTGAAAATCAAGTAAGAGAAATAAAACAGAATACAAAACGTAAAGCAAGGGTGGCATTGGCTAATGAAGATGCGGTTTATACTGTAACATTTGACTGTAATGGCGGATTGTACGATGGTTTGGATGCTTTTCAGCTGTCAGCATATGCAGGTTCACTGGTTGTAAAACCGGACAGCAACAAAATGGTGCGTGATAATTGTAAATTTATAGGTTGGTACACTTTAAGCGGTGAATTATGGAATTTTGAAGAAGATACGGTTAACGAAAATATCGTTTTGCGTGCAAAATGGAATTGGGATGACAGTTATGGCATCAACGACGAAAAATGGTTTTCACAAACATCTTATTTTTCACAAAAATATTATAATTCAACAAGTTGGAATATGACAATAGAAGAAAATATTGCAAATATTTCCGGTTTTAGTCCTATCGAAATGAAAGGCAGTGATCCTAATTTTTTCCCTACAAGCGATATACAGACGGCTATTCAAACGTCCGGTGTTGCAAGCAGTTATGGCGGATGCGGTCCCATAGCGATGATGGGTATTTTCGATTATTTTTCAAGATATCTTGGCTACACGTCTATAATAGATGACCCGACAGATTCTTATGATAGGACAAGGTTAGCTTACGATGTTTTAACTACTACCAAAACGTATGAAATGCCTAAACTTTCGGCGGCAAAAACTATTAGTACATACTCAGGTGACGATAAAACCACAACGACATATCCTGGCGATTATGTAAGTGCATTTAATAAACTTATGACAGAGAATTATCACTTAAACAAGCAAATTGCTGCACATAGCCAAGGGTGGTTGGGTGTTTCGAAAGATGATAAAGTCAGTAAAATCAAGCAGTGTATCAGTGACGGTTTACCCGTAACTATCTATGCTGGATTAGCGGGAGACGGAGAACTTGCAAATCATTATGTCAACGTTTACGCATATCAGGTTTGGCGGGGTAAAGACAGAGACGGTAAAACTATTTATAACACTTTATTTAAAGTAAGACTGAATTGGGGTAGAGCTCAGAATAAAGATGTTTATATGGATGCCGATATGCTGAGCGCATCATTTTCAGGAGTAATATATTACACCGTTGCAGATAATAATCAAATTATAAGACCTTCTGATTTTTCAAAAGATTTTGTAAACGACAACGGACAAGGACAGTATTTCTTCTATGAAAAAACAGCTGACATTACAACTGCCAACGGGTTTGTTTTCGGGACAAAGCGGTTAAGGTGCGGCTATATAGAAAACGAATATGTAGTTTTATCGGCAAACAGGAGTGGAGCTGGAAGAGCTTTTCTTGAATTGAATTTCGATTTGGACGTAAAAGCTGTAAATATGGATATTGCGCTTTGGAAAGATTTGGATGCGATTGGAGCAAAAGATTCTATAAAAATGTTGTATAAAGACGTTAAAGGGAAATGGCACGAACTAAGAGAGTTTTATACATACGAATTGTCGTCACTCAGAGAGTATCCAAGCAATTATTACATAGAATTTCCCGAAATCACAAGAGGCATAAAGATAGAAGTTACTGTCACCGACCCCGACGGAGACAGGAATCAGGGAAGAGTTGTAATCGGCGATATGAATTTGTTTTATTAAAATAAGACTTGTAAAATTAATACTGTCGCAATCAGTTCAGCGGGCGGAAAGCCCGCTGTTTGATTTATATTTAAAAAATATATTAATAGTGCTGTTTTTATTTTACATAGATATTGCAAAATAAAAAAATGTGTGCTACAATATAATAATGAGTAAATGGGTAACGATTTGGGGAAACGCGACTTCGGTCGCGGAACACCGCCCCGAAACTTACGCTAAAAATATTACGCTGCGCTATCTTGCAAAATGCGCGTTCGGCGGAGAAAAGGTAAGACTGCATTTTTCCAACTTCTGCGGAACGGAAGATATTACGCTGACGAAAGTAACTTTATCCGTTGCGAAGTCAGACAGACAGTCGGATTTGCGGACTTTAAAAAAAGTTACCTTTTCGGGCAAGGAGAGCGTGACGGTAAAAGCAGGCGAAGAGCTGTTTTCGGACGAAATTGATTTTTGCGTCCGTCAGGGCGCGACGCTTGCTGTCGCGATATATTTAAAAGATTTTACGCTTATGCGTTCGGGCGTGGTCGTGACGGGACCGCTTTCAAAAGGCTTCTTTTCCGTCGGCGATACGACGGAGGCGGAAACGCTTCCTCTCGACTTGACGCGCACGCTTTCGACGTATTATTTTCTTACGGGAATAGACGTTTTCGGCGAGGGGAGCTGTGTCGTCTGTTACGGCGATTCGATAACTTCGCAGAGCTGGCCCGACTATCTTGCAAAGAGGTACATAGACGAGGGCAAACCCGTTGCGGTCGTGCGCAGGGCGGCGAGCGGAACGAGGGTTCTGAGAGAATACAAATGTATAACTTACGAAAGTTACGGACTTAAAGGCGAAAACCGCTTCGAAAGAGAAATTTCGACCGTGAGCGGAGCCGAAGCCGTAATTATCCAGCAGGGCATAAACGATATTATCCACCCCGTCGGTACGGACGTGAATCCCTTCCGTCCTATGTCGGATCTGCCGACCGCGGACGAGTTGGAAGAGGGAATAAAAAACTACGTTAAATTTGCAAAGAGATATAATCTCAAAGTATTTTTAGGTACGCTTCTGCCTATTTACGGCTGGCGTACATACGCTCCTTTTCGCGAGCAGTTGAAAGAAGATATGAACAGGCGCATACGGCTGAATACCTATGCCGACGGATGTATAGATTTCGATAAGCGAATCCGTTCGAAAGACAATCCCTCCGCATTTGCGGACGGATATGACAGCGGAGATCATCTTCATCCGAGCGAGCTTGCGTACGAGGCTATGGCGGACGAGGCATACGGAGGAATAAACAGGTGAGAGTTGCAATTTACGGCGCCGGTGCAATGGGCACGATACTCGGCGCATATATTGCCGCAAGCGGAAAACAGATCGATTTAATCACGCGCAACAAAGAGCACGTCGAGGCGATGAAACAGCACGGCGCGAGGGTCTTGGGGCACGCCGATTTTACCGTACGCGTAAACGCTTATACTCCCGACGAAATGTCGGGAATTTACGATATAATTTTCCTTATGACGAAGCAGAGGGAAAACCCTAAGATACTCGTCAATATCCGCGACTATCTTTCGCCCGACGGCGTGATAGTCACTATGCAGAACGGATTGCCCGAACCTTCGGTCATAAGCGCGGTCGGCGCGAAGCGGTGTCTCGGCTGCGCCGTCGCCTGGGGCGCGACTACGGTCGGGCTGGGCGAAGTGGAGCTGACTTCCAAAAAAGAAAAGATGACTTTTTCTTTGGGGTCTATGAACGGTAACAATTCCTGGATAGAGCCTGTAAAGGAATATCTCGAATGTGCGGGAAAAGTAATAGTCGAAGAAAATTTTTTCTCGGCGCGCTGGGCGAAGCTTGTCATAAACTCCGCGTTTTCTCCGCTTTCGGCTATGTCGGGTATGACTTTCGGACAGGTGTCGAGGGGAAAGTATTCAAAGAGAATAGCGCTCGAACTTTTAAACGAGGCTTTCACCGTCGCGGAACAGTGCGGTGTGGAGATCGCGCCTTTGCAGGGTCACGATCTCGTAAGACTTTACAGGTGCAAAGGAAAGTTCAAAACTATGATAGCGCGTATGCTTCTCCCGTTTGCGATGTCTAATCATAAGGATCTCAAATCGGGTATGTACGCCGACCTCTCAGCAGGCAAGCGCTGCGACGTCGATTTCATTAACGGCGTAATAAAGAAGATAGGCAAAAAATTTCAGGTCAAAACTCCCGTAAACGACGAGGTTATCGCGCTTGTGCGCAGTATCGAAAAGGGCGAGAGGGAGATTTCGGCGGACAATATAAAGATAATTTACGATAAAGTTTTCAATAAGGCGGAAAAACAATGAACGAAATATTTTATCCCTCTCACGATAATAAAACTACTATTCACGCCTGCGTATGGCGTCCCGAAGGCGAAGTCAAGGGCGTTGTGCAGATAATACACGGAATGTGCGAATACGCCGAAAGGTACACCCCTTTCGCCGAATTTCTGAACGACAACGGCTACCTCGTGGTTGCCGAGGATCATTTGGGTCACGGTAAGTCGGTTTCGGGCGAGGACGATTTAGGCTATTTCAATAAGGACCGTTCCGTACAGGTCGTAATAGACGATATCAGGGCGTTGCAGCTTGCGGTAAAAAAACAGTTCCCAGATAAGCCCTATTTTATTATGGGTCACAGTATGGGTTCGTTTTTCTGCCGTAAATATATTTCGCTTTACGGAAAAGATTTTAACGGAGCCATAATTATGGGCACGGGTTTCAAGAGCGTTTTAACGCTTGAAACCGCGCTTCTGGCGGTTAGGATAAACGCGCTTTTCTGCGGATGGCGTCACAGAAGCAAGCTCATTAAAAAACTTGCTTTCGGCAGTTACAATAAAAAATTCAAGCCCGCGCTCGGCGAAAATCTCTGGCTTTCCAAGGACAGGGCAAATATCGAGGCGTACGAATCGGATCCGCTCTGCGGTTTTTCGTTCACCAATAACGGATACAATATTCTGTTCAACGTCATAAAGCAGGCTTGCTCGCACAAGACCATAGAGAGCGTGCCGAAAGATCTGCCCGTCTACTTCGTTGCAGGCGCCGACGACCCCGTGGGCGACTATGGTAAGGGCGTCAAAAAAGCGAAAAAGAAATTCGACGAGGCGGAAATCAAGGATGTTTCCATAACTCTGTACGAGAATGCGCGCCACGAAATTTTGAACGATTTCTGCAAGGAAGAAGTGCAGAACGATATTTTAAAGTTTATCGAAAGCCGTGTAGGGGAAAAGAATGGTTGATATCTTCGATATCGAAATTCCTTCTCTCGTCAAGGGCAAAACGCGCCGTGCGTTCGTCTATCTTCCCGAAAATTACGGCAACGGCAGGCGCTTCCCCGTAATGTATATGTTCGACGGTCACAATCTTTTTTCGGACAGCGACGCCACATACGGCAAGAGCTGGGGGCTTGCCGATTACCTCGACAAAACGAATACGCCCCTCATCATAGCGTCGGTCGAGTGCAATCACGAGGGCAATAGCAGGCTGTCGGAATATTCGCCTGTCGACTTCACTTTCAAAGACGGCGAAAAGATAAAGGGCAGGGGCAAAAAATATATGGACTGGCTCGTCGGCAGTTTTAAGCCGATGATAGACGGAAAATATCCGACCCTTCCGGACAGAGCGCACACCGCTGTCGCAGGCAGCTCGATGGGCGGACTTATGACGCTGTACGCGCTTTCAAAATACAATAAATTTTTTTCTTCGGGCGCGGCGCTTTCGCCGAGTCTCTGGGCTTTCGGAACGAATCTCATTTCATTCCTCGAAGGCGGAACGTTCAAAAAAGGCACCTGTCTTTATATGGACTACGGCTCGAAAGAATTTGCTTCGAGGGGCACGGCAAAGGGCAATTTCTGTTCGGCGGTTGAAATTCTGATTAAAAAATCTGTAAATCTGACCGCAAGAGTAGTGCCCGACGGAACGCACACCGAGGCAAGCTGGGAAAGACAGATCCCGTTTTTTATGAACGCGTTGGGCTTCGTCCCCGACGAAGTTTAGCGTTTGAAATTATTCACGGAATTTTCCGGCGTCACAAGCGCCGTAAGATTTGCGAGAAAGGAGTTATAATGCGTAATTTTATTTTTATTTCACCCGATTTTCCCGATAATTACTGGAAATTCTGCAAAGAGCTGAAAAACAACGGTTTCAACGTTTTAGGCATAGGCGACTGCCCTTACAACCAACTTTCAGAAGAGCTCAAAAGTTCGCTTTCGGAGTACTATTGGGTCACTAATCTTCAGAACTACGACGAGGTCTACCGCGCCGTTGCGTTCTTTACTTTCAGATACGGCAAGATAGAGTATATAGAGAGCAATAACGAATACTGGTTAGAGCGCGACGCGATGCTGAGGACGGAATTCAACGTCAAGACAAGTTTCGGTCAGAGAGACATAAGAAAAATCAAATTCAAGTCGCAGATGAAAAAGTACTACGAAAAGGCAGGCGTGCCCGTTGCAAGGTATCACCTCGTAAAGGGGATGAAAGGCTGTCTCGATTTCGTCAAAAAAGTCGGCTATCCCGTGATAGTCAAGCCCGATAACGGCGTCGGTGCAAACGATACGCACCGTATCAACAACGAAAGCGCTTTAAAAGAGTTTTTAAAACATAAACTGCCCGTACAGTATATTATGGAAGAATACATAGAGGGCGAAGTAAATACTTACGACGCTATCGTCGACGGCGACGGGAACCCCGTTTTTGAAACGGGCAACGTTACGCCGAATTCTTTAATGGATATAGTCAACAACAACGACAACAGTGTTTTCTATATCGTAAACGAGCCGTTCGCTGACGTTAAGGACGCGGGCAGAAGAACGCTGAAAGCTTTCAAGGTCAAAAACAGATTCGTGCATTTCGAGTTTTTCCGTCTTACAAAAGACCAGCGTTTGGGTAAAAAGGGCGATATCGTGGCATTGGAGGTCAATATGCGTCCGAGCGGCGGTTTCTCTCCCGATATGATGAATTACGCCAACAGCACCAACGTGTTCAAGATCTGGGCGGACGTAATGGCTTTCGGTCATTCCGATTTAAAGTGCGGTGAAAAGTATTTCTGCGCGTTTGCAGGCAGGCGCGACGGGAAGAATTTTATTTACAGCGAAAAAGATATTACCGAAAGGTATGCAGGCAGTATTAAGACCGTCGCCCGCGTTCCCGACGTTTTGAGCGGAGCAATGGGCAACGTGATGTATATTGCAAATTTCAGGACGAAGGCGGAGATGGACGGGTTTTATAAGGACGTTCTCGCAACAAAGTAAACGTCGCATATACTTCGCAATACTTCGTTGACTTTACGTTTTTGTTCGGTTACATACTTCAGTGTATGCGCCCTCACAAAATCCGCAGTCGCCTTGTCTTGCTTGTATTCCCGACATTTTCGCAGTGTGGTAAGTTGTTTTATAATATAGTTATAAAAGCGTCGCAAACAGCGGCGCTTTCGTTATTGAAATTAATTTTAAAAATTCCGTTCTAATTTCAAAACTTCCGCAATAGATTAGTTATACATATAGTTTTTTGCGGAGGCGGATATGGTAGATACAAACGTTTACGAGGATATTGCGGCAAGGTGCGGCGGAGAGATAAAAATCAATTTGCAGGGCGAGGCAGGCGAAAAGGTTGCCGACGCGTTCGTCAATGAAAAGGTGCTTTTTATAAATAAGGCGGACGAGGCGTCTATAGGCGTTGTTATAACGCGCGGAGAGGACGTATCGGGCGCGGTAAATTTATTTAAAAACGCAAATAAACCCTGCGTCGTTGTTCTCGACAAATCGGCGGAGGAAAAAAAGGCGGAGTGCGAGCAAAAATATGCCGTGCCCGTGATAGTCGCCGACTGCGAACGCGTAACGGCGGATAAGGCGGACGATATTCTGCGTTCGGCGCTTTTCGAGTTCCCCGTAAATTCGTTCGATATCGACGTTCCCGAATGGATGAGCTATTTATCGCCCGACTGTTCGGCTGTTGCCGAGCTTTTGGAAAGGGTGCGCGCAGTTGCTCCGCAAATCTGCAAAATGAAGGACGTTTCCGCCTTTGACGGTATGCTTGACGGCTGTCAGTATTGGCAGGGCGAACCTTCGGTAAATATGAGCCTTGCCGACGGTAAAATAAAGTTAAAGGTAAATTCCAAAGACGGAATTTTCTTCGATATGCTCTCGGAGATAGCCGGCGACAGAATAGGCGACGAGTGCACGCTTATGCGCTACGTCCGCGCAACCTCCGACGCGAAGCGCAGTTACGACAAAATCAAGGATGCTTACGAGTGCGCTAAAATCAACGGCTACGGCATTGTAGAACCCGACGATACGGATATGAGCCTTGATAAGCCTCAGGTCGTAAGGCAGGGCGGAAGCGTGGGTATCAAGCTCAAAGCCACCGCGCCGAGCTATCATATCGTAAAGGTCGACGTAACGGGCGAAGTCAGCCCGATTATGGGCAGTGCGAAGCAGTCCGAGGGCATTGTCGAGGGGATGATGAACGGCTTCGAAACCAACCCCGACGGAATGTGGGAAACCAACGTCTTCGGAAAATCGCTTCGCGGGATGGTAAAGGAAGGGCTTGCAGGCAAAGTCTGCGGTATGCAGGACGAAACCAAGACAAAAATGCGCCGTGCAATGACGAGGATTATTAACGAAGGCAAGGGCGGAGTTATCTGCATACTGCTTTAAATAAATAATAAAAAAGCACCGCAAGGGTTGTAAATTTTGTAACCAGCAAAAATAAAATGCTCTGCTTATATTAGGCAGAGCATTTTCATTGTTGAAACTTAGATGTGTGAAAATTTAAAATATCTTTCCAATATATATACCTGTCATACATTCGAAGTAATGTCTAAAAGCATTTGAGTATGGGGTATGAGCAAGGTCTTCAATATGTTTATTTCTTATATCAACCAAAAATTGTTTTCCTATGTCTACGGATTTTACTTTATCATCTAAATTTATATTAAAAATATCTTCCAAATTCCTTAATAAACATAGTCTGCTTTCTATTGCATAATCAGAATAATGTTTTGTTACGCCATTTTCTTTATAAGTCTTTGCTGTCATTGCATCTATAAATTTTTGTGATCTCATTTGTTTCTCCGCTAAATTACTGTTTATCGTAGTTACATTATATCAAAATTAAATTATAAAAGCAAGGATTGGGTTAATCCTTGCTTTTTTATTTTTATACTTCGAAGCAGCTTCCGCCGATAAATTCGCGGATAAGCGAGTTACAGGGGATAATGCTTTCGTCGTCAATAAGGCTGAAGTATTTGAGGTTTTTAATCAGTCTGTTCGCAACCAAAAACTGCGGATCGTTCGCCGAAATTTCCTGTAATGCGGGAAGCGCCTGTTTTTTGAGAACGCACAGCTCGTAGCCCAAGCTTGAATTGAAAACGTAGTCCGCGGATTCCTGATTCGGATATATCCAGCGGAATTCGCCGTTTCTTACCGACTGCCACATATCTATCGTCATAGACGCGGGGCAGTTTCTGAATTTCATATCCCTGACTATGCGCCTTATAAGTCTTACGTTTGTTACTGAAAGAGGGGAGTGGTTGTCTATGTTCATCTGTGCCTGAGGCGCGATATAGATTTTGAATTTCTGGTGTTTGGGAATAGACGAGGTGAGCTTTTCGTTGAGCGCGTGTATGCCCTCGATGATTATGGGCACGTTTTCGTCGACTTTGATAGTCTTTCCCTTTTCTCTCTTACCCGTCTGAAAATTAAAGCGCGGAAGAGTGACTTCTTCGCCGTTAATAAGATCGAACAGGTCTTTATTGAAAAGTTCGATATCAAGACAGTTTATGTGTTCGAGGTCGAGATCGTCCAAAGGTTTATTCTGAATTTTGGCGATTATATCCTTTTCGAAATAATAGTCGTCCATCGAGATGGTGACGGGGTTGATACCGCGCGATAAAAGTTCGATGCGCAGGCGGTTGCAGAAAGTCGTCTTTCCGCTCGAACTCGGACCTGCGATAGCTACGAGCCTAATGTCCTCTATGTCGTTTTCGATAACGTCGCCCAGCTCGGAAAGCTGTTTGTTGTGGCGCGCTTCGCACATCTGCACAAATTCGAGAATATCGCCGTTGTCAACTTTGCGGTTGATATCGGGAATAGTCTGAATTTTAGCCTTTTCGGCCCAGTTATATGCTTTCTGCAACGTCTTGCCGTAGGTGGCTTCTTCCTCGAATTCGGGGATATTGGCGTCGAGTTCGTGACGGGGATACTGTATGATTATGCCGGGGCTGTAAGGTGTTATCGTATAGTTGTGGATACAGCCGGTAGAGGGAACCATATAGTTGTGCAGATAGTTGTAGTAATTGTCGCACTTGTAGAGGTGGACGGTCTTTTCGGGGCGGTACTTCAGAATTTCTATCTTGTCGCCGAGATTGAATTTCTTATAGATTTTTTCTGCCTCTTCGACAGTTACCGTGACCCTCTCGATGGGGAGGTCTGCTTCGATAATTCTCTTTACTTCGTCTTTGATTGCGTCGACCGCTCTCGACATATTGAAGTTTTTCTGAAGGGCGTAGCACGAAACCGAACGCGAAACGTTGTACGAAAACCTGATTTTCACGTCGGGATAGACGTTGAAAAACGCCATTGCGACTATGTATCTGAGGCTCGCTTCGTAAGCTCTGCTCGCTTCCGCACTGCTGAGGTCAAGGAGTTGAATCATCATTCCGTTGTTCTTTTCCGAAAGTTTGTAGTTCAGCTCTTTTACCTGAGCGCCGACCTGACAGACGACGAGGTTTTTCTTGTCTTTTTTATCTACAAGGTCTAAAACTCTCGTGCCGTCCTGTACCGTAAGTTTTTTGTTTTTAAATTTTACTTGAATCATATTTTTTCTCACTTATTTTATTAATCACATTATTATACTATATAAATTTGCAGATTGCAACAGCAAACGGTAAAATTTTTCAAAAAATGTTTAATAATTTCAGGGGGGGGGTAATTACCGTCGGAAAATAAAATCTATCGGCGTTTCTGCACCGATAGATTTTATTATCAGTTATCGTCTGTTTCGTCGGGGATAAACATTTCGCCGTCCGCGTTGTATGCGGCCGCGTCGTCTTTTAAGCTCATAATATATTTATAATACTGTTCGTCGTTCAATTTTATTATTTTCTTTTTTGACATAGTTCACCTCATATTTTTTATTATTATGAACCCCGCGCCGTCAATTTATTCGGTAAAATTCTGTTTGGAGGGAATTTTTGCCAAGTCTGCACGATAACCCCTTTTTTGCTTAAAAATTCAAATTGCCCCCCTGATATCCCCCGATTAACGCAATATTTTTTTAAATCTCTTAAAATAAATTGATAATTATATTTACTTTTTAAATAAAATGGTGTAAACTAAATAATAGACTAGTATATAGATTAATACAGTATCTTTACGCAAAAGTCAAAGAAGAGGTATCTTATGTCGTACGATAACAACGAAAACGAAATGGAAAACAACGCTCCGAAGAAAGCCGACGTGCTCATCAAGAGAACGCAGGACATCGTTGCGATGCAGGAGGAACTGAGCGAACAGACCCAGATTGCTATTTCCAAAATCAACGAGGCGGTAGAGCTGTGCAACAAAAACAGTCAGGACGCTTCGAATATTTTAGAGTACAGCAACGGAATGTTCGAAAAGCTGCAGAAAGAGAACTCGGCATTGAAGCAGGAGCTTTTATATCTTGCAAAGCAGAGCGAAAATATTTACGCCGGTCTTGCTGAAAAGCTGAACGAGTTGCACGAAGCCGTTCCTCATACCGATATGCCCGTTCATCCGGAAGATTCGCTCGGAGCGGGATACTACGAGCTTGCAGACAGGCTCACCGAGCTTTCAGACAGGCTCGTCGATCTGTCCGCGAGGGTAGACGCGCTTTCGACTTCGACCGACAGGAGCGACGACGAGGCCCTCAATGAAAAATTTGCGATACTGTACGACAAAATAGACGCCGTTTCGGCGGATACCGTAAAGAGTCTGCCCCGTCACCAGAGCGACGGCATAAGCGAAGAGCTTTCGGACAGACTCAACAGGGTTATGGAACTTTTAAGAAAGAACGAGGGCGCACATTCGATGCTTGCCGACAAATTCGAAATTCTTTCGATGCGCGTCGAGCAGTTCGGCTACGAGAGCGCTAAGGTTCAGCCTGCGTCTGTTGCTCAGCCCCAGCCTGCACCTCAGCCCGTTATGCCCTATCCCGTATCCGTTCCTCCGGCAGAGATCGATTACGACAAGCTTGCCGAAAAGGTCGCCGAAATGCTTTCGGTCAGAGAGGCGCTTTCGCCCGATCTCATCGCCTCGAAGGTGGCTGAGCAGATCGTTCTTCCGGATATGGATATGCCCGTTGCCGAAGTCGACTCGAAGGAGATTGCAAGAGAGGTCGCTTCGCTCATAGACGTCAAGTCTGCCGTAATGGAAGCCGAGGCTGAAAAGCAGCAGCCTGCACCGCTTGACAGCGACGCGCTTGTGGAGCGCATTGCCGAGAGAATGGGCAGTATCGTCGAGGAAGCAAAGCAGGAGCCCATCAACGAGGACGAGTTCGTCGAGAAGATTGCCGAGAGAATGAACGGCATCGTTCAGGAAGTTAAACAGGAGCCTTTAAACGGCGAAGAGCTTGCGGAGCGCATTGCCGAAAAGATAAACACGGTAAACGCGGAGGGAGCCGTCAATATAGACGAAGAGGTTCTCGCCGAAAGAATAGCCGAAAGACTGAACACGGTTTCCGACAGCGAGAGCGCGGTTTCGGCGGCGTCTGCAGTGGATATCGACGAGGAGTCGCTTGCAGAGCGCATTGCCGAAAAGCTTTCCGTGACGGCGGAAACAGAGGAAGCGCCTGCGTCGTTTGAAATAGACGACGACGCGCTCGTCGAAAAAATCGTTTCGCGTCTTGGCGGAATGTTTACGGCTTCGAATACCGCGAACGCGGAGATTAATATAGATCAGGAAGATTTAGCGGACGCGATCGCGCTTAAAGTCGGCAGTCTGAAACCCGAGGACTTTGAAATTTTAGTGGACGACGCAGGTTGCGCTTCCATTTCAAAGGAAATTGCCGAAAAGCTCGATTACCACGGCATAGCCGAAGTTATCGCGGACAAGATAAGGGAAATTCTCGATCTCAACGCGGCTAACGCTCCCGATTACGAGGATATGGCGGAACGCATCAGCGAAAAGATTACCGTTGCAGGCGTCAACGAAGACGCCATTGCGGAAAAGGCGGCGGCGGTGCTTTCGAATTATCTGCCCGAGTTCGATACCGAGGAGATTGCGGACAAGGTGACGGGCGCCGTCATAGACGTCGTCAGCGCAATGCCTCAGCCTGCTCTGGACAGCGAGGCTATCTGCAACGAAATAAGCGAAAGGCTTATCGAAAGGCAGGAGGACAATAATTACGATATAGTCGTGGACGAGGACGGTATTTCGAGAATTACCGCTATCGTTACGGAAGAGATAGGAAAGAGTACGGACGCGCGTTTTGACAAACTTGAAGAGAGTATTGCAAAACTTTCCGAAATGCTCGAACCCGAAGAGGTCGAAGAGGAAGAGACCGCCGAAGAAGAATATACCGAAGATGCGGTCGAAGAGGAAGCGGAAGAAGAAGTTTCGATTTCCGAAATCGTTGCGGAAGAGCTTGAAAAGGGCGTATCGCCGAGGTTTGACAAGGTTGACGAGGACATCGCCAGAATTTACGAACTCGTTTCCGGCATAGTAGTCGAAGAGACCGAAGAGGAAATTTCCGACGGTGAAGAATATGCCGGAACGGAGGAATATGCGGACGACGCGGATTACTCAAAGCTTTCGGAGATTGTCGCAACCGAGATAGAAAAGGGCGTTACCGCAAGGCTTGACAGCGTTGAAGAAAAGCTCAACAGCCTCACTGATATTCTCACTCCCGAAGAAGAGGAAGAAATTGCGGAAGAATATTCCGAGGACGCCGAAGAAGAGACTGCCGAAGAGGAAGTTTACGAGGGCGAAGAGGTTGCGGAAGAGGACTATATCCGCCTTTCCGAAATTGTCGAACAGCTTGAAAACAATCTGTCCTCGCGCTTCGACGGCGTAGAAGAGAAAATAAATTCGCTTACCGATCTGCTCACCGCGGAAGAGGAAACCGAGGAAGAAGCCGAAGAGGACTACTCCGAAGAAGAGGACGGCGAAGAGAGCGGAGAATTTACAGAAGCCGAAGAGGACGGCGAATACGCGCGTCTTTCCGAAATTGTTTCGGCGCGTTTCGACAGCGTGGAAGAGAAGATCAATAACCTCACCGATATGCTTATAAGCGTCGACGGAGACGCGGAAGAATACGAGGAGACGGACGAGGCGGACGAAGAGGACTACACCAAGCTTTCCGAGATTGTCGCAACCGAGATAGAAAGGGGCGTTACCGCAAGGCTTGACAGCGTCGAAGAAAATATCAGAAAAATCAACTCCATCGTCGGCGGGCTTGCCGTTGCGGGAGTTGCCGTCGCAGGCGGAAGATCCGTAGAAACGGATATAAAACTCTACGAACAGTTCGACAGGGTTTCCGAAGATATCAAGAGGATAGCTCAATACGTCGAAGGCGACGTTCCCGTAGTTGCGAACGAGCGTATGGACAGAATAGCCGAGGAGATCTCCAAGATTTCTCAGATGGTGGAAGGCGAGCTTTCCGTCGAAACCAACGCGCGTCTCGACAAGTTGCAGGAAGAGATTGAAAAACTCACCGTGCTTCTGGGCGGAACAGTCGAAAACGAGGACAGCGAACGCCTTGAAAGGGTAGAAGGCGGAGTAGACGAAATAAAGGGTATGCTCATAGGCGGAGCCATTATGCAGTCGAACGAAACCGCCGCGGCGCAGACGGCCGAAGCCGAAGAGGAAGCCGAGGAGCTCGTTACCGTGAGCGACCTTGTCAAACCCATAGGAATTATTGACAGCGCTATCGAAACGGAAGACAGCGATGATGACGGCGACTTCCTTCTCAGCGCTATCGATATGGATAAATTCTCTGACGACGAAGCTATGCCCGGCGAGCTGAGCGACCTTGAAAACGGCGTCGATTTCGAAAATATGATGAAGTTCAACCGCAGCTTCATTGCGAGAATAATTCAGAGCGACGACGACTGCAAGCAGTATTACGGTGAAGTAAAACACGCGCTTCTCTCATACAAGAAAGTAAACTCGAACGTCGCCTGGAGCAACGAGCGTTTCAATAAGGGCAGAGAGACTATCGCAAGAATGAAAATAAGGGGAAAGACGCTTGTAATATATCTTGCACTCGACCCCAACGATTACAAGACTTCGGTTTATCACCACGCGGACGTCTCCGACAATAAGACGGTTTTAGGCACGCCGATGATGATAAAGGTCAAATCCCCTCTCGGCGTCAGAAAGGCGATAAGACTTATAGACGAAATGCTTGCAAAGCGCGACGGCGAAAAACGCGACGTGCCCGAGCGCGATTACGCGGCAATGTATCCTTACGAAACCATAGAAGAACTGATCGAAGACGGTCTTGTAAAGGACGTAAGAAAGAAGTAACCAAAGATAAGGAAAGGAAGGGGGGTTGATTTTTCCTAAAAATCAACCCCTCGATGTTTCGCCTGATATAAACTTAAAGATAAACAGGCATAGACATTCAAATCACAAAACATCAATTCAGGAAGTAACATTTTGGAAAATAAGAACGATAAAACTCAGAACAAAAAAATCAACAGAAAAATAGTAAAACCGCCGGTAAAGACGGCAAACAGAACCGATAAAAGAAATCAAAGCAAAAACCCGAACAAGCGTCTGCCCGTAAAGGCAAACGCCGAAAAGGGCAATAACAGACATATAAGAAAGCCGTCGCTCAAACCCAGACCCCTGCGTGTGGTGTTTCTCGGCGGAGTAGGCGAGATAGGCAAGAATATGACGGCGTTGGAGTGCGGCGACGATATCATAATTATCGACGCGGGCGCGATCTTTCCCACGGAGGAGACGCCGGGCTTCGACCTTATTGTCCCCGACGTGAGCTACCTTGTGGAAAACGCAAAAAAGGTGCGCGCGCTCATTTTAACACACGGGCACGAGGACCATATAGGCGGTGTTCCCTACCTTTTAAAGGAAATGAAGATTCCCGTCGCAGGCACTAAACTTACGCTTGCGCTCGTCGACAACAAGCTCAGGGAGCACAGGATTAACGACGTGAAAGAGATAACTCTTTCGCCGGATAAAAAAGTCCAGTTCGGCTGTTTCAAGGTTCAGCCCGTCAACGTCAACCACTCTATCGCCGGCTCTTTGGCGCTTGCGATAGAAACGCCGTACGGCACGGTTTTCCACAGCGGAGATTTCAAAATCGACCTGACCCCCGTGGCAGGCGAGCCGATAGACCTTAAAACCATATCAGACATAGGCGCTTCGGGCGTTCTTTTGTACCTCGGCGAGAGTACGAATATAGAGCGCGCAGGCTATACTATGAGCGAAACGACCGTCGGCAACACGCTTGACAGGCTGTTCGGCGAAAATTCGGACAGACGCCTGATAGTTGCGACTTTCGCTTCCAACGTTCACAGATTACAGCAGATAATAGATATCGCGGTAAAACACAGGAGAAAGGTCGCGCTGTCGGGGCGCAGTATGCACAACGTTCTGGAAGCCGCCGAAAAGATAGGCGAGATCCGTATTCCCGAAGGCGCCGTCGTGGATATTTCAAAGATAAAGAATATGCGCGACAATGAGATAGTCGTAATATCTACGGGAAGTCAGGGCGAACCGATGAGCGCGCTTACGCGAATGGCTAACGGCGACAATCCGCAGATTTCCGTCGGCAAAAACGACACGGTGATAATTTCCGCATCGCCCATTCCCGGCAACGAAAAGCTCGTTTACAGGGTTATAAACAACCTTTACAGGCTTGGCGCGGAAGTGGTGTACGAAAGCCTTGAAAATATCCACGTTTCGGGACACGCCTGCCGTGAAGAGCATAAAATTATGCATACCCTTTTGAAACCGCAGTATTTCATTCCCGTTCACGGCGAGTACAGGCATCTTAAAAAACACGTCCTGCTTGCAAAAGAGCTCGGAATGCCCGAAAACAAGATGTTCATACCCGAAATCGGCAACCGCATAGAGGTGACGAAAAACGGGCTTCGGCGCGTTGAAAACGTTCAGTCAGGCTCGCGCCTTATCGACGGCGAGGGCATAGAGGACGAAAATCAGAGTATGGTAATAGAGGACAGGCGTCAGCTTTCCGAAGAGGGACTGTTCATCGTTTCGATAGCCGTTTCCAACGGCGAAGTCGTCGGCGAGCCTGCGATAAATTCGAGGGGCTTCGTGTTCGATTTCCACAGGGACTACAACAGGGAAATAAGGGAAGTTATTTTAAAAGCTATCGACAGTTTCGATTTGTCGAGGGGCAATATCGACGACTTCAAAAAACATATCAGAAGAAATTTAAGAAATTATCTTATGAAAAAGACGAGGCAGTCGCCTATGATAGTGCCCGTAGTGGTAGAGCTTTAAAATGGAAGAGTACGGTTACGCCCATTTCGATACGTCGAAGGGTGAGAGGAAAAGCAGAACTTCGCACTTCAACCGTCCGGACATATGCGGCGAACTGCAAGAGTTGCGCTCGGACGCGTTCAGGCGCAGTATCCCTACGGCGGATGACGAAACGCTTTGCTTTATTTTAAGCTTTGTTGCGGCGTTAAAACCGAAAAAAATTCTCGAAATAGGCACGGCTGTAGGCATTTCGGCTATCGCTATGCTGTCCGTATGTCCAAAGGCGCATATAACCTCTATAGAGAAAAACACACTTTTTTTCAAAGAAGCCGAAAGCAATTTCATACGTTTCGGGGTTGATATGAACGTGAGTGCAGTCAATGCGGACGCAGGCGAAACGCTTCCGTCGCTGACGGATGAATACGACTTCATATTTATGGACTGCGCAAAGGCGCAGTATATAAAATATCTGCCCGAACTCAAAAGATTATTAAAAAAAGGCGGAACGCTTGTTGCGGACGACGTGCTCCTCTTCGGCTGGCTTACGGGCGAGAGCGAAGTTCCCAAAAAGCGGAAAATGCTTTATAAACACGTATGCGAATACGTTGAGGCGGTGACGTCGGATACCGAGCTTATAACTACGGTTATGGATATCGGCGACGGACTTGCGCTCAGCGTGAAAAGATAGGATATGAGTATAGAACTTTTAGCCCCTGCCGGCAATTTTGCAAAACTTAAAACTGCATTTTACTTCGGTGCGGACGCGGTGTATGTAGGCGGAAAGGATTTTTCTCTGCGTTCGTTCGCGGACAATTTCACGCGCGACGAGCTGGTTTCCGCAGTGAAGTACGCGCACGCGCTTGGTAAAAAGATATACGTTACGGCGAACGTATTCGCAAAGAATACCGATCTGCGCCTTATGGAAGATTATTTCGGATTTCTCGGCGAAGCGGGCGCGGACGCCGTCATCGTCTCCGACAGCGGAGTGTTTTACGCTGTCAGAAAATCGGCTCCCAAGCTCAGCGTACATATCTCCACGCAGGCAAATCTCACCAACAAATACGCCGTCAGGTTCTGGAAGGAACAGGGGGCGGAGAGGGCTATTCTTGCAAGGGAGCTTTCGCTCGGAGAGATAGCCGAAATTCATTCCTTCGTTCCCGATATCGAGCTTGAAGCGTTCGTTCACGGCGCAATGTGCATTTCCTATTCGGGCAGATGTCTTTTGTCGGACTATCTCGCTTCGCGCCCGTCCAACAGGGGCGAATGCGTTCAGGCGTGCAGGTGGAACTATACGCTTAAAAGCGGAGACAGGGACCCTCTCACGGTGGAGGAGGACGAACGGGGCACCTACGTTCTCAACAGTAAGGACTTAAATATGTCCGCTCACCTCGATAAAATGCGGAAAGCGGGCGTATGTTCGTTCAAGATAGAGGGCAGAATGAAGTCCGAATACTATCTTGCGACAGTGATTAACGCCTACCGCCGCTGTATAGACGGCGGTTTCAATAAAACGGTTGAGGAAGAACTTCTCACTGCGGCGCACCGCGATTATACCACCGCGTACGCGTTCGGCGAAAATCATCAGACCGTAAACTATTCGGACAGTCAGACAAAGGGCGACTGCGACTATATCGCAAACGTGCTGTCTTCCGCGGACGGATACGCGGAAGTGGAAATGCGCACAAGGTTTTTCGTCGGCGACAGACTCGAAGTACTATCGCCTGACGGCGATTTCAGGAAAAGCTTCACTGTGGAAAAGGCGTTTAAGTCTGACGGAGAAGAGGTTTCCGACTGCAAGCTTGTTCAGGAGAGGTATAAAATAAACTGTCCGTATTCCCTTTCGGAAGGCGATATACTAAGGCGCAGAAAATGAATTACGAAGTAAAAAATATTTATAAAAAAACCAACGGCAAAACGGTAAGGGTAAGCGTGCCGGGTTCGAAATCGATAACGGCGAGGGCTATGCTCATCTCCGCAATAAGCAGGGGCACAAGCACCCTTTACAATGCGCAGTATTCAGACGACTGCGCAACGTTTTTAAAATGCCTTGAAAATCTGGGGATAGGCTGTATAAGGCAGGGCAATACCCTGCATATAGAGGGTTGCGGAGGAAAACTCAGTAAAAAAAGCGCAGAGCTGAACGTAGGAAGCGCAGGCACGGCGGCGAGGTTTCTGCCCGCCTTTCTTGCCTTTCAGGACGGGGAATACTTTCTCGACTGTTCGCCGCAGATGAAAAAAAGACCGATAGCTCCGCTTATCGAAGCTTTGAAGTCGCTCGGTGCGCGGTTTGAGTTTTTAAACGGAGAGAATTGCTATCCATTTATAATAAAGGGCGCCCGAAACGCAAATACTTGTATAGAAGTAGATATTTCAAAGAGCAGTCAGTATCTCTCGGCGCTTTTGATTTCCGCCGTATGCGCAGGCAGGAAAATGAAGATATGCGCAAACGGCGAACACGGCGCCGACTATATTCATATGACCGAAAATATAATGTGGTCGTTCGGCGCAGACGTAAAAGAGTGCGCTCGCACATATGAAGTTGAGGGAGAGTATTCGCCTAAACGCTATCATATCGAACCCGACGTTTCGGGCGCGTGCTATTTTTACGCGATGAATAAAATTCTCGGCACAGACGTATGTGTGGACGGACTTATGCCGCACTCTATGCAGGGCGATATAAAATTTATCGATCTTATAAAGAATTTCGACGGCGGAAAAGTCGATATGTCCGACTTTTCCGACCAGGCGCTGACGCTTGCGGCGATTGCTCCGTATCTTGATAATCCCACCGAAATATGCAACGTAAGACATATCAGGGGACAGGAATGCGACAGGATAAAGGCTATTGTGAAAAATCTGACCGCGATGGGCGTGGAGTGCGAAGAGAGAGAGGACGGAGTTAAAATTTACCCGTCACAGCCCCACGGCGCGCACGTCGATACTTTCGGCGACCATCGCGTCGCAATGAGTTTTGCGGTGACGGGACTGAGGGCGGACGGCATAATTATAGATAATGCAGAGGTTTGTTCAAAGACTTTCGGCGATTTCTTTGAAAAATTGGACTTCTTGACGCAAGTTCTTACGGAGGATTGAAAATGGAATTTGTAAAGATGAAGCTTGGCACGTCTTTGTTTTATTACATATATATAATACTGTGCGCAGGCGCGTTTGCCGCTCTGTATTTCGGGTTCAGGCATAAAAGCGAAAAGACGAAGTACTGGGCTCTGTACGGAATTTTGGCTTTTAACTTCGTTCTGCACTTTTTAAAGCTTGCGTTGCCGTACTATTACGAGAGGGGCTTTCCCGAAGTTCTGAGGAAATGTTCGTTCGAAAACATATGTGCCGTAAGCACTCTCGTTTTTCCCTTCGCATATTTATCGAAGTGCAATTCAATCAAAGATTATATGTTCTACCTCGGCGTAATAAGCGGTATTATAGGCTGCGTTGCGCCTATGCCGGTTATAGGTTTGCCGTTCTACCACCCCGAAGTTATAAGGTATTATATCTGCCACGCAAGCATATGGATAGTTCCTCTGTTAATGGTCATATTCGGCATTCATAAACTCGACTACCGCAGAATCTGGAAAGTAATTGCAATCTATTTCGGCGTGCTGTGCCTTATAATAGTCAACGAAATTATTTTAATCCGCTTAGGCTGGGTTTCAACTTCCTCCTTCGAAGAGTTTTTCGATCCCTCCGAAAGAGATATGGGTTACGCGATAGGCTTTCCGCACGAAATGCAGAAAATCGCTTCGTTTATCATATGGCTGACGCCGAAACAATGGAGAAACGTACCTATTTTATGGGAGCTGTTCCCCGTTATAGTCTTCGGCGGTCTGTATATGCTGTTTTTATGCTCCTACTGGGAACACGAACATATACGGCGGGATATAAATTCGTTCATCGATAAAATAAAGTCTAAACGCAAAAAGAATAACTGTTCTGACGACGACGTATAATTTATGGAAAGGGTAATAATTCATTCCGATCTGAATAACTTTTATGCTTCCGTAGAGAGAAGGTTGAACCCCTCTCTTATCGGCAAGCCCGTGGCGGTGTGCGGCGACAGACAGACGCGTCACGGCATAGTGCTTGCCAAGAGCGAAGAGGCTAAGCGGTTCGGCATAAAGACGGCTGATACCGTATGGCAGGCGCAGAGAAAGTGTCCTGCCCTTATAATAGTGGAACCGCATTTCGACCTGTATATACAGTTTTCCAAGCACGTCAAAGAGATATATTCGAGATACACCGACAGAATAGAGAGCTACGGCATAGACGAGTGTTGGTTGGATCTGACGGCTTCAACGCTTCTGTTTCCCGTATACGGCGGTGAAAAGTTTGTCGAAAAGGACGGCGTAAAGTATTATACCGACGGGTTTTTAAGACACCTCGGCGACCATATCAGAAACACCGTAAAAGAGGAACTCGGCGTCACGGTTTCCTGCGGAGTTTCGTTCAACAAGGTTTTTGCAAAGCTCGGCTCAGATCTGAAAAAGCCCGACGGCACCTCTGTTATTTCAAAACTGAATTACAGGACGGCCGTATGGGGACTTCCCGTCGAGGATCTTCTTTTCGTGGGCAAAAGCACTAAGGAAAAACTTTACGGAATGGGGATTGATACAATCGGCAAGCTTGCGGAGGCGGACGATAACAGGATAATAAAAGAATTCGGCAAAGTCGGACAAAATCTTTTGAAAAACGCGCGCGGCGAGGACGACGGCGAAGTAAGTCTTATGGACGAAAAGAGGGAATACAAGTCGATAGGCAATTCTTCGACCTATTCCGAGGACGTGACCGATTTGAGGAGCGTGAGGCGCAATTTATACGTTCTGTCCGAGAGCGTCGCCGCACGGCTGAGGGAATCGGGTCAGGGGCTTGCCGATACCGTACATCTTTGGGTAAGGTTCAGCGATCTGTCGGATTTTGCCGTTCAGATGAAAGTAAGGCATACCGCACTGTGCGGAGAAATAGCCGAACACGCTTATAAGCTGTTCTGCGATAATTTGAAACCGCCGTTTAAAGTCCGTTCTCTCGGCGTAACAGTTTCGGGCTTCGACAACGGCGCGTCTCAGATAACTTACGACGAGGTATGCGGAAACTATGCTAAGCGCGAAAAGTTAGAGCGCTGCGTCGACGAAATAAGAAAAAAACACGGCTACGATAAATTGCAGAGGGGGATAATTGCGGAAAAGCCCGAACTTATGAAAGACGACGTAAAAAACAGGCACCGCATAAAGCCTGCAAAAATCGACTATCCCGAAGACTAATACTCAAAAGACTGCTTGCAAAGGTATTTGCAAATTGCACCGTGCCGACGGCGAAAACCGCCTTGCACCGCAATTATTTTAAATAAAATTTCAGTAAAGAGGTAGTATGAATTTAGCGGAAAAATTTGCGGAAAACGTCTTTTCGGACGCGGTACAGAAGGAAACGCTTCCAAGCGAGGTCTACAACGTTCTCCGCGCCACTGTGGAGGCAGGCGAACAGCTCGACGTTTCGATAGCAGGCACGGTGGCTTCGGCAATGAAGAAATGGGCGGTTTCCAAGGGCGCAACGCATTACACTCACTGGTTTCAGCCTCTTACCGGCTACACCGCGGAAAAGCACGAAAGCTTTCTCGACGTGGAGGGAGGAAGGGCGATAATGCGCCTTACGGGCAAAAGTCTTATCGTCGGCGAGGGCGACGCTTCGAGCTTCCCTTCCGGCGGAACAAGGGCGACGCATATGGCAAGGGGCTATACGGCGTGGGACCCTACTTCGCCTGCGTTCGTTCGCGGAGGAACTCTGTACATACCTTCGGTTTTTGTGTCCCATACCGGAGAAACACTCGACAATAAATCTCCGCTCCTGCGCTCTATGAGCGCGATTTCCGGTCAGGCAAAGCGGATTTTGAAACTGTTCGGCGTCAGCTGTAAAAAGGTTATACCCTGCGTCGGGTGCGAACAGGAATATTTTCTGGTAGACAGAGACGTTTATTTAAAGCGCAAGGATCTGCGCCTGTGCGGAAGAACTCTCTTCGGTACGCCTGCGCCCAAGGGTCAGGAACTCGAAGACAACTATTACGGCGCGATAAGCGACAGGGTTTCCGCATTTATGCGCGAGCTTGACAGCGAGCTGTGGAGTCTGGGAGTGGCAAGTAAGACCAAGCACAACGAGGTTGCGCCTGCCCAGCACGAAATGGCCCCCGTCTATTCTACGGTAAACGTTGCGGTAGATCAGAATATGCTCACTATGGAGATAATGAAGAGCGTAGCAAAAAAACATAACCTCGTTTGTCTTCTTCACGAAAAACCGTTCAGGGGCATCAACGGAAGCGGAAAGCACGTCAACTGGTCGCTTGCGTCCGATTCGGGCTTCAATCTTTTAGAGGCGGGCGACCACCCCGAAAACAATACTCTTTTCAAGTTGGTGCTTACCGCGATAATAAAAGCGGCAGACGAGTATCAGGGGCTTATGCGCGCTTCGGTTGCTTCCGCAGGCAACGATATGCGGATAGGCGCGGACGAAGCTCCGCCTGCGATTGTTTCTGTGTATCTCGGCGATCAGATAGGCTCAATGGTCGAAAGCATAGTAAAGGGCGGAAACTACTGCGCGGAAAATCATCCTACGAGTTCGATAGGCGTGCCCGAAAGCCCCATTTTTCCCAAGGACGCAACAGACAGAAACCGCACTTCGCCGTTCGCCTTTACGGGCAACAAGTTCGAGTTCAGAAGCGTAGGTTCCTCCGCGAATATCGCCGAGGCGAATATCTGCCTCAATACGATAGTTGCGGACGCGTTGAAATCGTTTGCAGACGAGCTCGAAGGCAAAATGCAGGTGGAGCGTTCGGCAAACGCTATTATAGCAAGGGAGCTGAAAAGGCACTGCAAAATCATTTACAACCTCGACGGTTACGGTCCCGAATGGACGGAAGAGGCGGAAAAACGCAGACTTTTGAATCTGAAAACCACCGCTTCGGCAGTCCCTGTTTGTTACGAGGAGAAGAATATCTGCGTGTTCGAAAGACACGGCGTTTACACCCGTCGCGAAGCCGTCGCGCGTGCGGACATACGCCTTGAAAATTACGTTAAAACCGTCAATATCGAAGCGCTGACAATGACCGAAATAATAAAGCGCGATATAATTCCCTCGGTGTCGGAGTTCGTTTCCCGTCTGTGCGGCTGCGCTTGTGCAAAGAAGGCTGTCGGCGGTGAAATTCCCTGCCGTGCTGAGACGGAAACAATAAAAAAACTCTCCTCTCTGAACGACGAGGCGTATTCTCTCGTTTTAAAGCTTGAAAAAGATCTCAGCCTTATGGACAGATCTTCGGTTGTAAAGTCGGCTTCCCACGTTGCGGAAATAATAATTCCCGATATGGAAAAGCTGCGGGCAGTCGCGGACAGAGAGGAGGAAATCACCTCTTCGCAATTTTGGCGTATGCCGTCGTATTCCGACGTTTTATACAGCGTTACTTAGAATTTGTTTGACGGAAATTGCTTTTAGTGATAAAATATACGCAAACATAAACGGTATATGCAGTACGGTGCTGTGCGCGGCAGGACTGAGCGCAATCGGCGTTGAAATCACAGTAGGTGCTTTCCGGCACTGCGACGCGAACGGCAATCCCGTCCGCTGGTAAGAACAAAATATAAAATCTGCGCTCGGGCAAAAAAGCACGGGCGTAAATTTATTTTAGTGGGTAAAGCAGGTTTACAAAAGCGGTAAAAGGTGGTAAAATGCGTTTATGACCAAAGACAAGCTGAAAAACAATTTGCGGCTTTTTGCCGACAACGGAATAAATTTAGTACTGATAAGTTTGCTTACGGGTCTGTTTGCAGGCGTAGTGGTTACGTTTTACAACATTTTGGCGCACATAGGCGAAGAGACTTCTGTCAAGCTGTATTCGCTTCTGCGCGACAATCCTGCGTTTATTCCTCTGCTGTTTTTGGGGCTGTCGGCAGGTGCGATAGTGATAGGCACTTTCGTGCGGTTGGTTCCTATGATCCGCGGCAGCGGTATTCCGCAGATTGAAGGCGCGGCGAGGGGTATTATCCGCTTCAAGTGGTACGTCACTATGTGCTCTATGTTCGCCGCTTCGCTCGCCTGTATATTTTTGGGACTGTCGGCAGGCGCAGAGGGCCCTTCGTTGGAGATAGGCGGCTGTGCAGGTGAAGCCGTAGGCAGAATTTTGAAGCGCAATCAGATGATACGCCGTTTACAGATAGCAAGCGGTTCGAGCGCGGGACTTGCCGTTGCGTTCAATGCGCCCGTTACGGGACTGTTTTTCGCAATGGAAGAGGCGTTCCGCTCGTTCTCTCCGCAGGTGTTTGTCTGCGCAGGACTCAGCATAGTCACGGCTCTGTTCACGCGCAACGCTATACGCCCTGCGCTCGGCTACGGCACGGGCTTCACTTTCGACACGTTTGTCTTTACCGATAATTTTTCGTTTATGTACTGCGTGTGGATAATTCCCGCGGCAATAATCTGCGCGCTTGCAGGCGCGGGCTTTTACTATTCGGTATTCGCGCTTAAAAAAGTTTTCAAAAAAATCACCTTTTTCAAAAAGGCAGGCAAATATCTTATTCCTTTCCTGCTTGCGGGCGCGTTCGGGCTTGTTACGGCTTACGCAATGGGCGGAGGTCACTCCTTTATCGAAGCGATAGGTACGCACGGCACGGGCGAAATCGAAATAGAAAAAGTTTTCGGGATATCGGTAGTTCTTAGTCTTATTATAATAGTTTTGTTCAAATTCATTTCGGGCGTGCTTGCAATGGGTTGCGGCGTGCCCTGCGGTGTGTTTATTCCTATGCTTGCGATAGGCGCAGGACTCGGCGCGGTGCTTTCGACAGCGTTCAAGGCTGCCGGAATGGACCCGGCTTTTTGCGACTATTTCATAATAATATGTATGTCTGTGTTCTTCACTACGATTGTAAGAGCGCCCGTTACGGGAATAGTGATGGTGTTCGAGCTGACGGGTCAGTTCACTAATTTCCTGCCTGTGCTGATAGGCGTTGCGATAGGCTATCTTGTCAGTATGCTTTTCAGGGTTGAACCCATTTACGAAAAGAATCTGGAGCTGTTTATCGAAGAGGAAAAACT
Source organism: uncultured Christensenella sp. (assembly GCA_910583545.1). GTDB lineage: Bacteria > Bacillota > Clostridia > Christensenellales > Borkfalkiaceae > Coproplasma. The sequence goes on from CAJTXM010000018.1 coordinate 31,533, forward strand.
CTACGAGAACGTCAGAAAAGAGCGCGTATGCCTTGCCGTTCAGCCCAATTCCAAGGCGGACGGCGCAAAGGTGCGCTCGATAGTATGGCCGACTAACGGGCTCGTCGTCGAAGTAGTAAAGGCGGACGGCGCGACTATCGTTCCCGACGGCGAATACACGTTCGACGCGGGCGACGCGCTCGTGTTCGAGTGCGAAACCGACAGCCTTGAAGAGCTGTACGGCTATATGTACGGCATAGTCGGCAAACCTTCCGAAACGGAAGAAAACGAAAAAAATCAAATTTAAAATAATTTACGGTGCAAGGTGGCTTCGCCGCCGATAGCACGCCTCAATACAAGGCGTTGATTTGCGTGAGGAGGATATTTATGCTTACAAGTATTTGCGGAATAAACTGGGGCGACGAAGGCAAGGGAAGAATGGTTGACCTTCTGTCGGAAAACTACGATATCGTATGCCGTTATCAGGGCGGAAACAATGCAGGGCATACCGTTATTAACGAGCGCGGAAGATTTATTTTAAATCTGCTCCCTTCGGGCATTTTAAGGGAGGGAGTGGTCTGCGTTATGGGTCCCGGAATGGTCATCGACCTGAAGCACCTTTCAGGTGAAATCAAGGCGTTGAGAAGCGCAGGCATCTCCGTTTCGCCCGAAAATCTTAAAATCAGCGACAAGGCGATAATCACTATGCCTTACAACGTCTTGCAGGATATTATGGAAGAGGACAGGCTTGAAAAGGCGACGGGCAAGCCCTACGGCTCGACGAGGCGCGGAATTGCGCCCGTGTACGCGGACAAGTATATGAAAAAAGCTTTCCGCACGGGAGAGCTGAAAAACCCCGAACGGCTTTACAGGCGTCTTCCCGATATCGTAGAGTGGAAGAATATGACCATTAAAGCCTACGGCTTCGAGCCTTTGAAAGCCGAAGAAGTGAAAGAGTATTTCGAAACTTACGGCAGGGAGATAGCCGAATACGTCACCGATACTGGCGCGTTTTTGAACGACGCGCATAAAAGCGGTAAAAATATTATGTTCGAAGCCCAGCTCGGCGCGCTGAGGGATATAGATTACGGCATAGTTCCGTATACTTCGTCGTCGTCCACGATTGCGGCATACGCGCCCATAGGCGCAGGCGTGCCTAACTTAAAGCTGACAAATTCGATAGGCATTATGAAAGCGTATTCGAGCTGTGTCGGCGAGGGACCTTTCACCTGCGAATATTTCGGCGAAAAGGCAGAAAAACTCAGAGCCGCAGGCGGAGAATACGGTGCTGCGACTGGCAGACCGAGAAGGGTGGGTCCGTTCGACGTAGTGGCTTCGCGCTACGGCATACGCTGTCAGGGCGCGGACGAAATCGCGCTTACTAAGCTTGACGTTTTAGACGGATACGAAGAAATAGAGATATGCACGCGATACCTTTTAGACGGAAAGGAAATTGACGAATTTCCGTTTACCGACGTTTTAGACGACTGCAAGCCCGTGTTTGAAAAGGTAAAGGGGTGGAATAAGGATATTTCGAAATGCAGGAAAAAGGAAGAACTTCCGAAGGAAGCGCTCGACTATATCCGCCTTCTCGAAAAGCTGTGCGATTGCAGAATAAAGTACGTTTCCGTCGGCGCGGAAAGGGAAGCGTATATCAAAATGTACTGATAAAAAAAGAGTTGCTTTAACCGTAGTTCCCATAGGGAATTTTACCACAGGAACAGAATATAAGTATAGCGCACTATACCTTGCAAGCAAGGCAAGTGCGCTTTTACTTTACATTCTAATTTGATTGTTGTATAATAACAGATCAATAAACAGTAATTTAGAGGTATGTATGGACGAAATTTCTCTTCGTATAATGACAAGAGAACTTTGTCATCAGTTATACAGAGATTGGGAAAATGACCCTTCGATTTATATGGATATGCGTTTGTTTACAGCATACGAATATGAGGAAAACGCCGTAAATAAATATTTTGAAACAAAACAAAATCCATCTCGCATTCTGT
>CAJTXM010000019.1 GCA_910583545.1 uncultured Christensenella sp.
GTTGAATACCGGCAGTTTTTTCTGTACCGTTGATTTTTAATACAACACTATCCAACACGCAGCCGGCTATATCAAATACGTTGTCTTTCGGATACAGCATCCAAATACTTTGCATAGGAGCAAAATTCGTTTGCCACGCGAAAAAAATTTTTACAGACGAATTTGCTGTCGCACTGTTTATGTTGTTTTTGACAGTTAAAACAGCTTTCCACTCTGCATCATAAGCAGGAGTTTCACCGCCGAGAGCAGATACATCATCATCTGTTACCGTCGCGCCGTAAGGTACAACCGTATCGGGAGCGATAAGTTCAGCGTGTGCAGCTCTTTTATTTAATGCCTTTTCCGTTTTGTCTACATCTTCGGGCCGGGTCTGTTCGGGCTTTTTAAACCAATTCTCCGGTTTTAATTTCTCGTGCCCGAAAATCTGCATACATAACGCTATTAACATTACGAACGCAAGAAACAAAGCTATAAACGTAAATATCCATTTAACCCTGTCTCTGCGTTTATGCCGATTTAATTCTTCTCTCATTTTTTTCTCCTTTTTTAATTAAGCGGCTTACAGATAGATTTGTAAGCCGCCGTTAATTTAATTCGCTTGACTTGCAATAAGTCCGTTGCAATTTATGTATTTAAGATACACTGATGCAACGGAACGTTGCTTAGCCTAAAAGCATATTGAGTATGGTCTTATCCGAGCTGCGGAAAGGCTTGACGGGACATTCATAGATTTCGCCGTTTTCATCTACGGAGCGCACCGCGTACGTATTGCCCTTAACCGTTTTCTTGGTCTTTTCGTCCTTGATTTCATAGGGCTTTAAAACAAGCTCTGCTTCCATCGCCTCGCCAAACACGATATCCAGAACGGCATAACCGCCCACGTCGTGAGGAACGACTGTCGCCTTTACGTCCTTGCCGCGCACCTTGCCTTTAATGAAATATGAAAAATAGGTTTTGTCCTCTTTTTCGTAAGTTTCCCTTTCAACAAAAATCTTGCCGTCCATTATTTATTGCCTCCCGTAGTTTTAAGTTTAGTTCCCTTTTCACGCGAAAATTTCTTCGCGTACTTTTTATCGTTGGTTGCTTCCATTGCCTGCTTATATCTGAACAGTCCGGCGTGATCCGACTGACACTGCAGATATCCCGAACGCATACCTGCTTCATAATCCGTAAGCGGCTGACCCTCTTTCTGTCCGTGCTGATGTACCTTTGCCTTGCGTTCGTTTGCATAGCTTTCCGCACGCTTATTAGGCGCAGTCCAACGTCTTTCCTTGTTGTATTCTGCCATTAATACTAAATTCTCCCGTTTATTTTTTGCCCGTTCACGCTCGCATAGCACAGCGTTAAATATGCTCGATACGACTTAGATTTTACTTTACCGATTACTTCCCTGAAATTGCGCGCCTATTCAAAGAAAAGTTAATCGCTATTTTTTATTTCGTCGTATGAACTGAGGTTTTTTATAAACCCTACACTAATAGCCGCGAAAACAGTTAAAAATCCACGCTTTACATTAAAAAATACTGTAATTTTTTTATTATGCGCCTGAACCGATTATTTACGGCGGTCAAAGACGTGTTGTCTCTCTCGGCGATTTCCGTCTGCGGAATACGCAATATAACCACGTCGTACAACAGTTCCTTTTGTTTTTCTGAAAGCTCAGACAATGCGCTTCTCAGCCTATCGTCGGCAATATCCCCGAACATACCGCCGATGAAATATTCGTCTGAAACGGACGGTTCTTTATTGAGTTTCATTAAACTATCCAAAGATATATGCCTACGGGTATTGCTGCGGTTGTTGCTTTTTTCGGCTTTATCCAGATATATAAGTTCCTCGTATAAATCGTCCTCGACCTCTACGGCGCTTTTTGTGCCGTCTGCAAAATAATAAGTATAAGTTTTCATAATTTTCAGCTCCTTGAATTTTTTGGTTTAATCCGCAGAGCCGTATTTTCCGCAAACAGAAAGACGGCTTAAGAAACGATTGAAATTTGTTTCCCTGCCGTCTTGCGGTCTGCGGACTATTCAGTTGTTGCGGCGGTTAAGCCGTCTTTTCTTTGTTGGTTACTTTTATTGTGCCGTCGTCCGAAAAGCGTATAGTGGTTACGCTACCTTTAACGGCGATTTCAACTGTCTTTGTAGGCTTATCTATCCTACACACCAACTTGCCTGAATTGTTGCGAATTTCCTGCATAGGTCAGTCCTCCGTATTTTTAGTTACCGTTTTAATAATGTTTTCAAGAAATTTCTTGGCTATCGCTTCTAACATAGGTTTCGGTATCCTTGTATAGTCCGGCATACAGTTAGTCTTAAGTGTGTAATTAACTACCGTTTCCCTTTTCATTTCTTCGCCCCTTTAATCCGAATTTATCCAGTATGGTCCGCATAATTTCTGCATCCCTGCCTTTTAATTCCCACAAAAGCCTTTGCAGTAGTTCCTGCTGTTCTTCCTTTAAATACTCCTTACTTAGCTTGAATTTTTCATCAATGCGAATACCTCCTCCGTAGCCTTGGACGGTGTAAATCGGGTATCGGAGCGACAGTATTAAACTATCGTTGCGGATCGTTCTGCCCGAAACGCCAAAGTCAAAAAGCAACCCGTTGTCGAAACCGAAGACAAGCCGACCGAAACCGAAGAAAACTGATACTATTGTCAATACAACAAGCCGAGCGTTGAAAAACGCTCGGCTTGTTGTATTATTTAATTAATATTTTAAATATCCCCGTCCGTACAGTGAACCGTATAATTGCCTGTATTATAATTCCAAGAATACCCTTTTTCAATCGCTTTCCACTGCGCTTTCGTTCCCTTATAAGTTATATCCGTAAGCGAACGGCAAGCCCAGAACGCTTCATCGCCGATACTTGTTACGCTGTCAGGGATGGTTATACTTGTAAGCGTACTGCAACCGCTGAATGCAGAATTTCTGATTGCCGTTACGGGTAACTCTTTACAAGTAGCGGGTATTATTATAACTTTATCCCGTTCTGCACTGACAAGCGTATACCCTTTACTGTCGCTGTTAAGTATAAATTTGAAACCGCCAACTTCGACCGAAGGATAACCGCAAACAGTACAGTTGCTACTGCTATTGTGTTTTTCACTTTCAAATTGCTGTTTACAGACAGAACAAATTTTAAAATGTTGAGAATTATCAAATTCCCATTTGTCTGAAACTTTATGACCTAAACTGTTGATTACTCTTTTTTCTTTTGCACCGCAGGCGCAGACGCCCGTTTCTTCACCCTTTTCAGTGCAGGTGGGTTCCGTCGTCGTCTTCCACTCGCCGTATTTGTGTTTATGACTTTCGGAAACGTAAACTTCTTTAAAGCCGTCGTCGTCTATCGTAAGTACGCCGTCTTTAATAGTTCCGCTTGCAACTACTTCTTTTGAGCCCATTAACTCTACGTAGAATACAATTTTATCGCCGTCCTTTTCATAAGAACCGCCGTCGCCGTTTTCGTCTTTCCACTCGCCCGAATCTATAACAAAGTAAGTTGTTTTATCCATTTCTCCGTTATATTCCAGCAAATAGTAAGTACCGTTGTCCGCCGCTTTTACGCACGCAGGTATCGCGCAGGCTAAAATTATTGCAACGACAAGTACTATTGCAACGGGTATTACGATAAACAGGTGCTTTTTCATCCACTTGCCGACTTTCGACATTTTCTCTTTGAACGAGCTTCCGCCGTTTTTCTGCGGTCTGTTATCGGGCGCACCCCCGAAAGAAAAACCGCAATAGTTACAGAAGTTTGCCCCTGCATTCAGCTTGTTTCCGCACTTTGGACAAATTCTGCTTTCTTCCGTCCAAGTACCGCAATTCGGACAGCAATTCCCTTCGAACTCCTCTCCGCAGTTACTGCATTTTTTCATTTTGCTTCTCCTTTTTATCTAATGCTATCATTAGCTAATGATAGCATTATAATATTTACAAGGTCTTTTTGTCAAGTATATTATCGTTATATAATTATCACATTATATAATGTGAGGGTTAATATAATGAAATTAAGAATTTTGGATATTCTGAAAGAAAAAGGAAAAACAAAATACTGGCTCAATAAACAGCTTGGGCTGAGTTTTCAGAATTTCAATAATATGGTATACAACCGAACTCAAAGTATGAAATTCGAAGTTATGCAGGCGCTGTGCGATATCCTCGAATGTACTCCGAACGATTTGTTCGAGGAATATTACAATCTCGATAAATAATAAAACACCTCCGTGCGAAAATTCGCTCGGAGGTATTATATTAAAATTTAAGATGCGCTGTCATCGGCATTTATAATTTCTTCGACGGTAGGACGGCTTTTGTTGTTGGGTGTGCATATCAAGACGGGAAAGCTTTTTTACACAAACTGTAAAATATCGACGAGGACGGCAAAGCCGAGGATAAGGAAGAAGCCGACTGCGTGAATAACCGCTTCAACCTTTCGCGGTACGGGTTTTCTGAATACCCACTCTATGAGACAAAAAATGACTTTACTGCCGTCGAGCGCAGGTATCGGAAGAAGGTTGAACACCGCAAGGTTTACGCCGATATACGCCGAAATTTCAAGGAAATTCTGCAAGCTCTGCGAGGCGATTTCGCTGGTCAGCTTTATGGTGGTCACGGGTCCGCCCATTGCCGAAAGACCCAAATGCCCCGTCAACAGCTCGCCGAGCACTTTAAAGATAGTGCCTGCTATCTTGAACGAATATACGAAGGAGTGACCTATCGTAGTAAAAAAGCCGAAGCGGTGATTTTCAACGCCGACGTTCCAGTAGCTTACGCCTTCCGATTCGAACGTACCTATGCCGAGCGCGCGCCAGAGTTTAGAGGTCTCTTCCGAGTTTTTGAAATCGCAGTCGGCGCGCATCATAATGTCGACCGTCATCTCCTCGCCGTCCCTTAAAACTTCGAACTCGACAACGTCGCCCTCTTTTCTGCCTTTCAATGCGGACATAAGGTCGGTTGTAAGATAGATACCCTTGCCGTCGACCTGCGTAATAAGGTCGCCGTCGACAAGGCAGTACTCGGCGTACTTTTCCTCGGCAGGCGCAACGCCTCCGACTTTGAACACCATCTGACCGAACGCAAACAGCGAAATTATAATAAGCAGGAGCGCCAGCAGATAGTTCATCAACGGACCTGCAATAAGCACGATTATGCGCTTCCACGGGGCTTTGTCGTTAAAGCCGTTGCCCGTTTCGCACTCCTCGTCCTCGCCTGCAAACGAACAGAATCCGCCGAGAGGCAGAAGCCTTATCGAAAACGCTTCGCCGTTCTTTTTGGAAACGCGCCGAAAAAGCTTCGGCCCGAAGCCGATTGCAAACTCGTTGATTTTGAATTTCAGTGCCTTTCCGGCGAGGTAATGCCCGAACTCGTGTACGGTTATCATTGCGAGCAAAATGAGTATTGCAAGCAAAACCGCAAAGACGGTGTTCATTACCGAAGAAAACGATAATAATGTCATAAATTTTAAACGCTCAAACGGGCAATAGCTCCCGTTTTAAGCAAACCTGTTCAAACCTTGAATAACTTTTTCCGCCTTTCTGCGTGCGGTTTCGTCCGTCTCTTTAAGCTTTAAAAAGCTGTCCGCCCTTTCGGGAGCGAAGCCGGAACACACCCTTTCAACGACTTTGAATATATCCGTGAAAGCTATCCTTCCGCTCAGAAACGCATTGACGGCAGCCTCGTCCGAGGCGTTGAGTACGCAGGGCATAATTCCGCCCATTTCACCGCATTTCAGCGCCAGATCGAAGCAGGGATAGTCCGCCCTTTCCATAGGCTGAAAATCTATCGAAAACGCCGTCCTGAAATCCATAGGGCGAAGCGAAGTATCGAGCCTGTCGGGATAAGTGAGCGCAAGGCTTATCGGCAGTTCCATAGTAGGATAACTCATCTGCGCAAGAACCGCTCCGTCCTCGAACTCCACCATCGAATGAATAATGCTCTGAGGCTGAATTACGGTCTCTATCCTTTCGTACGGCGTGCCGTACAGAACGTGCGCCTCTATCACCTCGTAGCCCTTGTTCATAAGCGTCGCGCTGTCGATCGTTATTTTTCTGCCCATCCTCCAGGTGGGGTGGGCGAGCGCCTGTTCGGGCGTTACATCTTTCAGCTGCGCGAACGACTTACCTCTGAACGCGCCTCCGCTTGCGGTGATTATCAGCCTTTTCACGGGCGCACTGCAATTATAGTTAAGGCACTGCCATATAGCCGAGTGTTCGCTATCCACGGGCAGAATGCGCGCGCCCGTCTTTTCGGCAAGAGGAATTACGATATCTCCTCCGCAGACGAGAGTTTCCTTGTTCGCAAGCGCAAGCGTCTTGCCTGCCTGTACCGCCTTTAAGCTGTATTCGAGCCCTGCGAATCCGCCTGCCGCATTGAAAATTATATCCGCATCCGCGTATTCGGCAAGCGAAAGCGCTTTTTGTCTGTCCTCTGACGCAAGGGCGGAAATTTCGGGGCAAAGCTCCTTTTTCTGCCTTTCGAATTCCGCGCTGTCGCAATTTGCGGTCAAAGCGACTATTCTGAATTTGTCGGGATGTCTTTTTACGGTGTCAACCACCTGTCTGCCGATACTGCCCGTACATCCTATAAGAGATATTTTTTTCATTTACTATTATACCCGAAATTTTTTATTTAATGACTGATATTACAAGAAAAGCCCCGTTAAGGGCTTTTACAGTATATTTTATATAGCTATTATCAAAAAGCTTATAAGCACGAGAACGCCGACGAAGAACATACTGTCGAAACGGTCTAAAACTCCGCCGTGTCCGGGAAGAAGTCTGCCCGAGTCCTTGATTCCGCATTTGCGCTTCAAATAGCTTTCGAACAGATCGCCTGCCTGACCGACTACCGCGCCGACGAAACCTATCAGAAGGAAAGTGATGCAGGGGTGCATTCCGCCCGAATATACCAGCGCTCCGCCTGCGACCTTGCTCATTCCGAACCACAGCCAGTAAGCTATGACGCCTGCCGCCATACCGCCCAGAATTCCTCCGGCTCCGCCGATTATCGTCTTGTTGGGGCTGATTTTAGGCGCAAGCTTCTGAGGAAGCCACCTTTTGAACAGCTTGCCGAAGACGTACGCAAAACTGTCGGTGAGCATTACGATGAGGAACATCAACAGCACCGCAGGCGCCGAATTATAATTCAGATGATTTATACAGGAGAAAATACAGCTCAAAAGTCCGCAGTAGCCTATCGCTCCGAAGCTCAAAAGCGTGGTGTTGAGATCGCTTCCGTCGAACTTCGCAAGTCCGAAAGAAACGAGCACTATCGAATATATCAGCAACAGGAACAGCACGGGGAGATATCCGCCTATACCTGTCATTTCACAGATGACGAACGCAGGAACGGCAGACGCGCAGAACGCGATTGAAATTACCTTCTGCGAAAAGGGAACTATCTTCACCGCATTGAAAAATTCAAGACTGCCTATCACGGCGATTGCGCAGAACAGCGCGTCGAAGCCGAGCGCGCCGTAGTCGGCAACAAGCCATTTGAAAACCAATAAAAGCAGTAGCACCGCGACGTATACGACGCTGGTTATATATCTTTTCTTATTCATTTAAACCTCAGATTCTGCCGAAGCGCCTTTCGCGCTTCGAATAGTTTTCTATCGCTCTGTCGAACTCTTTTTTATCGAAGTCGGGGAACAGAACGTCCGTAAAATACAGCTCGGCATACGCCGACTGAAACGTTAAAAAATTTGAAAGCCTTATTTCGCCTCCCGTCCTGATAATCAAGTCGGGGTCGGGCAGTCCGTCCGTATATAAAAGACGCGAAAAGCTTTCTTTATCTACCTTTTCGCCCCTCTCAACCGCACGGTTGACGGCGTTGACTATTTCGTTCCTGCCCCCGTAATTGATTGCGAACACAAGCGTAAACTTTGCGTCGGGCGGAGAGTTGTCCTCGCCCTCTTTGAGAATTTTCCCCACGTCCTCGGGCAGAGCCGAAATATCGCCGATTATCCTGACGCGCGCGTTCTCCACATAAAGCTTTTTGACGTTTACCGTAAAATATTTGCGGAATAAACCGAAAAGCCCGTCCAGCTCCTCTTTCGGTCTGGAAAGGTTTTCCGTAGAAAGCGCGTAAACCGTAAGATATTCTATCCCGATCTTCTGCGCGTGTTCGGCAAGGGCTATCATATTGTTCATACCTGCCCTGTGCCCGAAAGCGCGGGGCTGTATCCGCTTTTTGGCCCACCTGCCGTTGCCGTCCATAATTATGCCGACGTGCCTCGGTATAGTGCTCTCCATACGTTTTAAACCGTCATTACCTCTTTCTCTTTCGACGAAACCGCATTATCCACCTGCGAAATCGCGTCGGCAACCAACTTTTCGACTTCCTTTTCACCGAGCGAAGCTTCGTCCTCGGAAATAGCTTTGTCGTTTTTAAGTTTCTTTATGCCTTCCATAGCGTCGCGTCGGCAGTTCCTTACGGCAACTTTGCTGTCCTCGCCCGTCTTTCTTATCTGCTTTGAAAGATCTCTTCTCCTCTCCTCTGTGAGTTCGGGGAAAACGAGGCGTATAACCTTGCCGTCGTTTGTCGGCGTAATGCCTATGTTGGAGGTCTGAATAGCCTTTTCTATATTCTTCAATACGGACAAATCCCACGGGGCGATGACAAGGCATCTGCCCTCCTGAACCGAAACGCCTGCCGCCTGAGTAACGGGTGTGGGCGCGCCGTAATAGTCGAAAGTCACCTTATCGAGAATGTGCGGATTGGCTCTGCCTGCGCGCACAGACGAAAATTCTTCTTTCAATACGCTTACCGTCTTTGTAAGCTTGTCGTCAAGTATAAGCAATAATTCTTCAATCTGTTCGTTTTCCATATTAAACTCCTAAATAATTCATAAAATTCAGTTTAACCTAATAAGTTTGCCCTTATTATTGCGCAAAGAAAGGCAACGCCTTTCAATCACGGAAAAATTAATTCGCAGAATAGAATTAATTTTTCGTGACATCAGTTATTGTCTATGAGCGTTCCTATCTTTTCACCGCAAACGGCTCTTACAAGCGAATCTTTTTCGTCAAGACCGAAAGCAAGCACGGGAATGTCGTTTTCCATACACATCGTCGCCGCTGTCGTGTCCATCGCCTTTATACCGTTTTTGATAATGTCGAGATAATTTATATGCGCAAACTTTTTGGCGTTCGGGTTGATTTTGGGATCGCTGTCGTATATGCCGTCGATATTCTTCGCCATTAAAAGAACGTCTGCCTGAATTTCGCAGGCGCGCTGTGCGGCGGCAGTGTCCGTCGTGCAGTAGGGATTTCCCGTTCCGCAGGCGATTATGACGACTCTGCCCTTTTCGAAATGGCGTATCGCACGCCTTAAAATGTAAGGCTCGGCAACCGACGTCATAATAAGCGCGGTCTGAACGCGCGTAGGAAGTCCGCGTCTTTCAAGCGCGTCCATCATAGCAAGCGAATTCATTACGGTCGCAAGCATTCCCATATGGTCGGCGGTGGTTCTGTCCATTTTCTTGCCCTGCCGTCCGCGCCAGAAGTTGCCCGCGCCGATAACGAGCGCAATTTCCACGCCAAGATCGTGAATGGTTTTGATTTCTTCGACAATCGAAGAAATTACGTCCTCGTCGAGACCGTGCCCCTGTTTGCCGGCAAGCGCCTCGCCCGAAAGCTTTATCAGTACCCTCTTATATTTAGGCGACATCAGAATATCTCCTTGATTTTACTTATTTGAGTATAACATAAAAATTTTCAACTTGCAACACATAAAGCAATATTTGCCAAATTTTAAACCGCGCAGTTATTCTCCGAACACTTCGGCGGCAACAAGCATACCCCATTTAAAGCCTTCTCTAAAATGCGTACGACCGACCTCCGCTTCCATTCCGCTACTTGCGTTGTAAATTTCAATCAATAATTTTTTCTGTTCGTCCGTCAGTTTTTCAGAAAGTTTATCGTAAAGTTCACCGTACTTTTTGTTCGTTTCCCAATACTCTTTATCCTCTTTAAAATTGCCCTCGACGTTGTAATAGATTTCCTCGATTACCGATTTCATTGTTTTTCTCCTTAAAGTTTATTCGTATTACATTTTATCATAGTAATTTCAGCATTTGTTAAAATTACAAGAAACTTGTAATACTTTTTTATTTTAACAGGTTTAAAATTATCTGTGTAAAAATAATGTTTCAAACGTTAAATTTTTTTAACACAACGAAAAACAGCGGTTTCCGAAGCTTGAAAACCGCTGTTAATTACAGCTTGCTTTAATTTCAGTCGTTTGCAAATTGCAAACAACTCATTTTTTTAATAATCTATATAAATTTTTCCGCTAAAAGTTACGTTATCATAATAATAGTTGTACCCTATGTAGCAATAAATTATAAATTCGTTAACGATTTCGTTGTAACTCTTTTCATATTCGATTTTTGCTTTCAGTTTTTCGCCGTCAATAATAATTTTTCCGTCGGTTACGGTCAATTTATCATTCCCGTGTACTCCGTATGCGCTAAAATTCGAAACGTTCCCATTACCGACGACGTCTACGGATATTTCTTTGCCCTCTTTGACTGCGTCAGTCAACTGCCTACTTGTTACGTCAAGATATAAAGCGCTGCCGGCTACTGCGGACAGAGATAAACCGTTTATATCCACGCCGCTGCTTGGCAACTCCGAAGCTGATTTCGGTGCGTCGTAATCTATTAAAATACTGTATTCGCTGACAGACTTAGCCGTATTGTAATTGAAATCAGTCGGTTGATAATCCAAAATATATTTAGCCGAAGCAAAGAACTTTTTATCGCTTTTCTTTGCTACAAGTTCAAAGCTTTCGACGGTCGTTTGACATGTTTCACCCCATTCCACGTCCTCATACAGTGAATAAATTGTGTTTTGCGTTGCATATTCTACTGCTTTCCCTATCCTATTTATAGCTTTGGAATACACCGTATATACGTAACTGCTGCCTATTGCAACGCACGGAATATCAGCACTGTAAACTTTTTCCCACGCAGCGTTATCTTCATAAGACAAAATACTTAAAGGAATGATTTCATCTTTCGACTTATGTGCGGCAAAACGGAAAAACTGAGTGTCTTTTTGAATACACGTATGTACGACTTCGGAATAATCGTTATTTTCGACTACGCCTTCGGCTGTTTTATATTGCCTGTCTCCGACAGAGATAAAAGCGTACGCCGCCGTACTGCTACCGCCGTTTTTTATTCCGCCGTAAGTTTCGCTGTCCTGATTTACGCTGCTGCCTGAGTTTTTGTTGTTTTTATAATTCATTTCGTAAGACGCATACGCCTTATACCTTCCGTAGCCGCTTAACGCAAGTTGCTTATAATGTTTCCCAATTTCCTGCATAATATTTTCAGTTGCAACCGTCTGCATATCTTTGTCCGTAGGCATAACCGGTTTAGAATTATCGCTGAAATTATTTTCTTTTTCCTCTTTGTTGCCGCAACCGACGAACGCAAACGCGCCTATCGATACGGCAAAAGCAAGTATTATTGTTAATAATTTTTTCATATTTGCCTCCTTAATTTATTTAAAAGCGGTTTCCGAAAAACGAAAACCGCTCAGTTTTATTTTTAATTCTTTTTCATTGCTTCGACTTGCTTTGCAACTTCGTCCTGCAAATTTTCGCTCTTCTTCTCCAAGCCTTCGCCCATTTCGAAACGAACGAAACGCGCAACCTTGAATTTGGAACCGATAACCTGACCTACGGTCTGGGAATCGTCCTTTACGAAAGCCTGATCCAAAAGGCAGTTGTCCTGATAGAATTTGCCTAATTTTCCCTCGACGATTTTTTCAAGGATATTTGCGGGCTTGTTTGCGTTCTTCGGATCGTTCTGCATCTGAACGAGCATAATTTCCTTTTCCTTAGCGATTACTTCCGCAGGAACTTCCGATTTGTTTACGTACGAAGGCTTAGCCGCCGCAATCTGCAACGCTACGTCGTGCAAAGTTTCCTCTGCGCCGTCCTTGAAATCGACGGCTTCAACCATAACGCCGACCTTTCCGCCCATATGAATATACGTTTCGACTTTGCCTTTCGTGTCGAAAATTTCAAATCTGCGGATAGAAATCTTTTCGCCGATAACAGCCGTCTGGTTGGTAATATAATTCTTTACGGTATCTCCGTCGATCTTACATTCGTTGAGCGCGTCAACGTTTGCAGGTCTATCAGCCGCGATAACTTTCGCAACCTTGTCCACTATCTCGTGGAACTTGTCGCCGCGCGACACGAAGTCGCTCTCGCAGTTGATTTCGACAAGCACGCCTGCACCGCACGCAGCGCAGATGTATGCGCCGACCGCACCCTCTGCGGCAATTCTGCCTTCCTTTTTAATTGCTTTGACTATTCCGCGCTCTCTCAGAAGCTCGGCAGCCTTTTCCATATCGCCGTCGGCGTCTGTCAACGCCTTTTTGCACTCCAACATACCTGCACCGCTCTTTTCGCGAAGCGTCATAACGTCCTTAGCCGTGAATGCCATAAATATATACTCCTTAAAATTAATCTTATTCCTTAACTTCGTCTGCGGAAGCGACTACTTCTTCGATGGACATTTCACCCATATCGGTATCCGCGTTTTCGCTTTCTTCGGTTTCGATTACGGGCGTTTCACCCTGATTAGCTTCTATAACGGCGTTTGCAATGACCGACGAAATGAGCTTTACGGCTCTTATAGCGTCGTCGTTGCCGGGGATAACGCAGTCGATGAGATCGGGATCGCAGTTTGTATCTGTGATAGCAACGATGGGAATATTGAGTTTGATCGCTTCCTTTACGGCGATTTCCTCGGTGTGCGGGTCGACGACGAACATAACTCCGGGAAGCTTTGTCATATCTCTGATACCGTTGAGGTTGGTCTGAAGCTTGGACATTTCTTCCTTTAACTTAGCAACTTCCTTTTTGGGAAGAAGATCGAATTCGCCCGAAAGCTCCATCTTTTCAAGCTTGATCATTCTGTCCACGCGCGAGCGGATCGTCTTGAAGTTGGTAAGCGTACCGCCGAGCCAGCGCGAATTCACATAATACATTCCGCAGCGCTCAGCCTCTTCCTTTACAGCGTCCTGCGCCTGTTTTTTGGTTCCGACGAAAAGAATGCTCTTGCCGTCTTTGACTGCGCCGCAAACGTACTTGTACGCCTCTTCGACAAGTCCGACGGTTATCTGCAAATCGATAATGTGGATATCGTTGCGTTCCGCATAAATGTACTTGCCCATCTTGGGGTTCCATTTTCTGGTCTGGTGCCCGAAGTGTACGCCTGCTTCGAGCAGCTGTTTCATTGAAATTACTGCCATTTTAATTCCTCCGTTTGACCTCCCCGAAAGCGCGGCTTTTACGGCGTTTATTACGGCATTGCAAAAATTTTACCGTCACGGAACGCCCGCCTCTCGGGTGTGAATTTTATAGCTTGGTTATTTTAACAAAATTTTCTTGTCTTGTAAAGCTTTTTTTATGCCCTTTAATATAAATCGTTTTAAAAAACGCGTCTTCGGACGGTTGAGATTATTAAATCAACGATAAAAGCGCCCCGCGGGGCGCTTTTATTTATTCGATGTCTATATAGTTAGATTTAATCTGTTTGGGTGCGGATTTCGGAACGGACAAGTTCAGAATTCCGTTCTCGTACTTCGCCTTTATATCCGCCTGCGTTACGTCTTCGCCGACGTAGTAGCTCCTTGAACAGCTTTCGCTGATTTCCTTTCTGAGCCATCTTGTATCGCTCTTATCCTCTTCCGTGCCGTTTTTGACGCAGGATACGGTAAGATAGCCGTTTTCAAGCGAAACTTTTATCTCGTCTTTTTTGTAGCCCGGCACCTCGACCGCAAGCTCGTAACCCTTGCCCGTGTCCTTGATGTTAGTCTTTAAATCGTCAACCTCGTCGAAAAACGCAGGGCGGAAAAAGTCGTCGAATGCGTCGAACAGGCTGAGTTCATTATCGTTTTTTCTTCTCTGTAAATAGTGTTTCATTTTTTTATCTCCTTAAAATTTATTTGCGGAGACGGGGTTTTGCCATAGAAGGTTTTTTCCTCTTCTTCGTTCACTTATATTATACCCCTTTTCAAAACGCTCAAAACAGAAAATTTTTATTTTTTAAGGAAAAGCGAACTGCCGTCTTTGAAGATATACTCGTAACATTTTTCGCCGTCTATCGTCTTTTCCCTGACTTCGAACTCGCCGTTTTCGCCGTTGAGTTTGTACTTGACGGAAATTTCCGCAACGCCGTTTCTGACTTCGCGCTCGACCTTGTACTTGCCCTTGCCGTCGCCGTTTCTGAATTCGAGTTCGAACTCGGTCTCTGTCCTGCCGTTCTTCGTTTCGGTCTCGAACCCGACGGATGTTTCCTCTGAAAGCTTATTGTCCGAATAAATTCTGTAAACGTATTCGGTTTCCCTTTCGCCGTTTTCCTCGGAAATTTCCTGCTCCATTTCCACGAAGTTTTCGGGATTATCCGCGGTATATGCGCGTATTTTCAGCTCCTCCTCCCTCTCTTCGCCGTCGTCCTCGACGGTGCGCTCGCCGTGAAGAAGATATTCCCTGCCGTCAAGAGTCATAACTCCGTTCAGAACGTAGCTCTTCTCTTCCCCGTCGTCCTCTGTGAGAGTTTCGTTGTAATACATAACGTAGCTTTCAAGCCCCGCCGTATTTACGGTCATCGTCTTTTCATACTGTGCGTAATGCGGATCGGCGTTTTCTGATACCTCAGTCTTTACAAACCCTTCGCCGAGGAATGCTTCGAAAGCGGATAAATACTTATTGAAATAATTTATCTGTTCCCTGACTGCGTCCGCGCCGTCTTTGACTCCGCTTTTAAAAGTTTTCGTACCGTCGGAAAGAAGTTTTGCGGACGACAGCGCGCCCACGCCGTAAAAGTCGTCGGCGGACAGCTCTATCGGACTTAAAACAGGGGGTACGGAACTTCCGTTTTTCTTTATCAACGGCAATACTATTGCAACAACTGAAACGCAGACAATAAGGAATGTGCAGGCAGAGTATAAAAACGGCTTGCCTATTCTGCGCACGGCTTTTACTCCTCCGCCGTTGTCTACCGCATATCCGCCCTCGAACAGCCCCGAACTATCGGCGGAAGCCATTATATCGCCGTAAAGATCGGGCACCTGCGTTTCCGCCTCTTTCTTTAATTGCTTTTTGAAATCTTTCATAATCTTTATATTTCTCAACGAAGAATTTTTCTCATCTTTCTGACCGCTTCGCCGTACTTCCAGCTTACCGTTGAAATGGGCATTTCAAGCATAAGCGCGATTTCCCGACGCTTGTAACCGCAGACCGCGGAAAGCATAAGCACGTTGAACTCGTCTCCTCCAAGATGCTTTCTCGCAAGCTCCGTTACGCCGATATCGCCGTCCGTTTCGTACGAGCCGAACAGCGCCTCGTTCTCCCTTTCGTCAACGCATATCTCGCGCTTGCGCTTGTTGAGCATATTGACGGCGGTATTGCGTACGACGCGCACTATCCACGCGCGAGCGTTTGTTCCCGTGCGGTAAGACGCCGCGTTTTTGATTACGCTCAGATATGCGGACTGCACGGCATCCTCGGCAAGCGAACGCTCGCCGAGGATTGACAACGCCGTAAAGTAAACGGCTTTATTCGTGCTGTCGTAAATCGGTTTGAACGCCGACCTGTCGCCTTCCGCAAGACGTTGCAAAAACCCGTCAAGCTTCATATCGCATATCCGAACTCTTTATTTTTATCTTTTTATAAGCATCGTTCCGTTGTCCTCGAAAGTATATTCGTAATACGGAACTCCGTCTTTGTTTATTTCTTTTATCTTGAATACACCGGCGTTGCCGTTGAGATTGTATTTGACTGAAATTTCGGTTTTGCCGTTTTTTTCTTCGCGCTCGACCTTGTACTTGCCCTTGCCGTCGCCGTTCCTGAATTCCAGCTCGAACTCGGTCTCCGTCTTGCCGTTTTTAACCTCTGTTTCAAATTCGACGGAAGTCTCCTCCACAAGCTTGTTGTCGGCATATATCCTGTACACAAACTCGTTTTCTCTCTCGCCGTCCTCGACGGAAACTTCGGATTTCATCTCGACGAAATTGCCGTAACCCTCGCCCGTATAGGCGCGTATTTTCAGCTCTTCCTCTCTCTCGCCGTCCTCTGTTTCAATCTCTTTTCCGCCCGTAAGACGGTACTCGACGCCCTCTGAAAGCATTACGCCCTCTAAAGCGTATCTGCTCTCCGTTTCGTCTTTGTCAACTTTCTGGTCGATAAACGTTTCGTTATAGTACATAACGTATTCGGTGGCGTTGCCTGCAATATCCTTGCCCTTTACCGTCAGCTTCGTCGCAAAGGAAGGATAAGCTTCGTCGGTGTTCTCCTGCGCAACGATACTGAGCGCGCTGTCGTCAAGAAAGCTGTCGAGCGCGGCGAAATACTTGTTGAAATTTTCCGCCTGCTCCTTAACGCCGTCCGTCGCCGTGCCTGCCGTCTTTGCAAGCGAGGCAAAAGTTTTTACGGATTTCATATTTAAGGAAGAACCCAGAATCTCCACGCACGAAACCGCGCCGAGCCCGTAAAATTCTTCCCTCTGCTCTGCCGAACCGCTGTTTTCCGAACCGCAACCCGTGAACAACGCGCAAGCGCCTGCAACCGCACAGCTTATTGCCGTAAATTTCAAAATCGATTTTTTCATAGTTTTTTTCTCCTTGTCTTTATATTGATTAATTTGCCTTTCATTAATAAAAACAATTCAAAAGCCCGTTTTGTTGGTAATTTTTAAAAATTTTTAAAAAATTTTCGGCAAACACTCAAATGCCTGCCGTAAATCTTTCATTTCTTCTGCGCGACGCCCACGAAGTCGATTTCGCAGTACCAGAACGCGTCCTCGGAAAATTTGTTTTCCAGACATTCGAGCGCAAAGTCCATATATTCGAGGTTGTTTTTCTTTTCCATATCGAAAGGATTTTTGTCGCACAGCGCCTTTAAATAATTTCTGCGGTAGGCAAATCTCTCCTCGAAAATATCGTTCCTTTCGTCGATATCCATACCCGAAATTTCTTTGACGTAATTCATCATTTTAACGTTTTTATAACCGCTTGACAGAAGCTGTGCGTAAATTTTTCTGCCGTTGTGTCTGTCCGAAACGCCCGGCGTAGACATATGTAAATCGACGATTTTTTGAATAAGTCCGTCGTCGTTTATGCTGACTATCGAGCCGTCGTCCGAGCCCCTTAAAATAATATATCCGTCCTTGGAAAGGTAACGCCTTACGCGCTTTAAAAATTTGTTCGGATTTTTGAGATGGTGAATTACGAGCGAAGAGAAGATAATATCAAAGCTTTCAATGCCGTGCTTTTGCATTACGGCTTCGATAGTTTCTTCGAAATCCTCCGCCTCGAAGTGACAGTATTCGTAAACTATATTGTCCGCGGAATTGTTTTTCCGCGCATAGTCAAGGCACTTTTCGTTGACGTCAAGCCCGACGGTAAACGCATTTTCAATACCCGAAAACCTGTCTTTCGTCACGAATCCGTAGGCACAGCCCGCGTCTAAAATATTGATTTTAGGCTTGCATATTTTACCCAGAACGTAGTTTAACGCAGGCATATCCGCAGGCTTAGTATAGTCAGCCTGTATTTTCAGACGTCTGAACTCGTGCCCTGCGTCCGCTTTGTACGAAGAAGCCGACATACCCGTGACGACCGACTTCGCCCCGTCCGTCTTTGAAGTTTTTGTCTCCGCGTTTTTCAAAAAATTGACAACGAACGAAGCCACGTCTTTGACTGTGTGGTTTTCCGTAGAAAAGGTTTCATAGCCGCGAAGCGAACGCGGAATTTTCGCGCTTTCGATATTGCCGAGATAGGGAACTATGCAGGCGTTCTTTTTCAGCCCCGACAGTATGTCGTTGTGAAACGACTCTCTCTCGTAAGTCACCCACTCGGTTTCGAGATACTCTATGCAGGTGCCTATGACGACCATAACCGAAGCCTGATCGATAGCCTTTTCTATCGACGACTTATAAGCCGCCGAACCGAGCTCCAACAGTTTTATATTGCTGAAAAAAGCCGAAACGCCGACCTTGGCAAATTCGTCGAAAAGATCTTTCGCTATCTCGCTGTCCCTCGATTGATTTCCCGAAAAGTCGCGGTTTTTAAAGGATATGAAAACGTCGTAATTGCCGTCTGCCATCTTTTGCCCCTCTTGTATTTTTAAGATATTTCTTCGTCGTCCCCGTCCGCTTCCGCCTGATAAAATTCGAACACTTCTTCCAAAAGTTTTTCGTCCTCGATCGGTTCCAGCGTTTCGTCCTTTTCGTTTAAGCGGAAAATGACCACTTCGTCCTCGGCGATATTCTCGTCAGGCTCCGCTATCAGTAAAAGCGTGTATTTTTCGCCCTTGTACTCGGTAACGTCCAGAAGCCTGAATTTTATCACCTTGCCGTCGTCGTCGACAAGCTCGATTATCTGATCCTCTTCTTCTTCGTTTTCTGTAATTTCTTTATCGCTCATTTTAAACTCCTTTTTTACCCGATAATTTCGCAAGATACCCGTCGAGTATATTCGCGGCGGCAAGCGCGTCCACGTAATTTTTCCGCTTTTCACGGCGCATACCCTCGCTTATCAGCGTTTCGTGCGCCATCTTCGTCGTGAACCTCTCGTCCTCGCAGATAACTTCTGTCGCCGTTGCCTCTTTCAGCGCTTCGATAAATTTTGCCGTCTTCTCCGTTTGCAGAGCCTGACTCCCGTCGAAGTTGACGGGCAGTCCGCAGATTATCTTCGTTGCGCCCTTGTTTTTCGCGATTTTTGCAATCGCTTCGACGTCCTCTTTAAAGCCCTTCCGAAAATATGTTTCCGAAGGCAGAGCGTAAGTATTGAACGGATCTGAAATTGCAACTCCTATGCGCTTATCGCCTATATCGAATGCGACGTATCTTTCCATAATTAAAGTATACCACACCGCGTTAAACTTTGCAAGAGAAAAATATTGCCGTAAAATTTAATCGGAGAAGCAAACAAACTTCTCCGATTTATGCAGCTATTAATTTTTCTTATTATTTGCGTCCCAAAATAATGACGTCGTATAGTCGATTAACGCTTGTTTCATTTCGTCTGAAACAGTGGCGGTAAAATATTTATAAATAAACGGTTTTTTATCCTCGTTGTAATATTCGACAAAAAGATTAAAATCCCAAATTTCCTGTAAATCATCTATATACAAGTGAATATTAGTTCCGTCGTTCAGCTTAGTCTGTATTCTGAACGGCAGAGCGGAATAGGAAAAGAGTATACCTTGACCAAGCTGTTCTTTGGCAAACGGCTCATTATACGGGTCAAGTTTTACTTCGCCGAACAATCCTTTTATACCGTTAAGCTCTTCTTCGCTTCTGAAAAACGTTCCGTGCGCTCCCGTATACCAATAATCTTTTTTATCTTGTGGCGGAGCTACGCGTATAAACGCCACGGTTTTAGTATAGTCCTGCAAAAAATCTGAAATATAGTATTCTCTGTCGTCGGGAATGGTGTCTGGTAATTCCGTCTTGTTACCGTCTTTATCAAACAAAACAGTTTCGCTTAATCTCTCTTGCCAGGGCTTGTTGTCTATCTTATATCTTGCTCTCGCTTTCCAGAAGCTTTGCCTGCCCTCCGTCGACGCTGTTACGCTGAGCGTTTCTCCCTGATCCAGATCGTATATATTATTGCTTGCTATAAGCGTCATTGACGATACGCTGTCCTGTAAATCATAAGATCTGTACAATTCCAGATTCACCGTTACCGTAGACGGAAACAGCGTGAACTTATTCTTAACCGATGCCGTTACCGTTCCGTTTTCGCCGTTCAATACAAACTGCAAATCGGTATATATTCCGAGCGGTGCGCCGTTTTCCTCCGTTACCGAAGTTTTCTTTTCACTTCCGCTGTCCGCCGTTTCATTTCCGCAGGATGCGAATGCCACGCTCTGCACCGCTGTGAGCATTACTGCCATCACCGCCATTATAGCTTTTTTCATTTTCTTCATATTTCACCTCTTTTATTAAAAACTACATAGCAACAGTTCTATATCATTTTTTTAATTAACTTTCGTACATATTTTTCGCTAATTCTATAATCTTTTCTTTTGTATCGTCGGCAAGTAATGCTTTAAAAATGGCTTGACACATACCATCATCATAATATCTTACAAAAATATTCGCATTCAAATCATCTTCAACCGCGTCGTTTATTATTATACTGACGGTTTTTCCGTTGCCGTAGTTTATATTCAATGAGCAATCGGGATTGAAACCTATCGCGATATAATAAAATAACTCCGCTTCAACCGAATCGTTTTTGGACATTTCAAGTTTTACACTACCAACAGTATCTTTAACATCTAACAAATCTTCATTACTGATTTTATATGAAACAATTAGATAACCAAAATCTACATATTCGGGGATATAATTGCTCGATATCTCTACTCTCATACTTTGCGAACCGCTTTTCAAAAAGTCGGAAATATAATATTCTCTGTCGGTGGGAATGGGAGCAGGTAAATCCATTTTACTTCCGTTTTCATCAAGCAAGACCGTTTCACTGATGTTTTCCTGCCAAACGTTGTTATCTATCTTATATCTAACCCTCGCTTTCCAGTATCTTTTCCACCCGTTAGTCGGTGCCGATACGCTCAACGTTTCGCCTTGATCCAAATCATAAACTTGTTTGCTTTCCATCAAAATCATTTTGTCAAAATTTTCCGAGTACATATGAAATTTGTAAAGTTCTATATTCACCGTTACCGTCGACGGAAACAGCGTGAATTTATTCTTTACCGAAGCCGTTACCGTTCCGTTTTCGCCGTTCAATGCAAACTGCAAATCGGTATACAGTCCGAGCGGTGCGCCGTTTTCCTCCGTTACCGAAGTTTTCTTTTCACTTCCGCTGTCCGCCGTTTCATTTCCGCAGGATGCGAATGCCACGCTCTGCGCGCCGATAAGTAAAACCGATAAAACCGAAATAAATAATTTTTTCACCTTTGACATAATTCACCTCTTTTAAAAAAATTACGGAGTACAATTTCCCTTTGTACTCCGTATTATACCATATTTATATGCCGTTTGTCTGCCACATCTTTGTAGCAATTTATTATTTCGATGTAGCAATTTACCGGAAAAATGTAACAACTTCGTGTTTTTTTACTCATTTTTTGCTTTTTATAAATCTGATTATCATCATAACCGCCAGCGTTAAAAACGCCGACAAAGCTACCGCGCCCAGAATCAGAAATATGATACCTTCGTAATTTACGGTATGTATTTCCTCGCCCCAGGCTCCGCCCGTGCCGGGGGATACGGTGATATAAATTGCGATTGCGCAGGCTGTAAGAAACAGCACGGACAAAACCGCGCCTATAACGGCAGACAGTATCTTTACCGTTCCGAATTTGGACGGTTTAACGCTTACAGGCTTATTTTCTCCTGTCTCCTCCGCGGGCGCCTCAACCGACGTAACCGCTTCTGAGCCCGTCGCCGTCCCGACTTCCGTCGTGACCGCGGTTTTTTCACCGTCTCCGAAAAAGTAATTACCCTCCACGCCGAAATATACGCATAGACATTTGAGGTTTTCCGCCGAAGGTTTGGTAAGACCCGTTTCCCATCTCGAAACGGTATGACGCGACACGTTCAACGCTTCACCGAGTTTTTCCTGCGAAACGTCGGCATCCTTTCTCAGCCTGTAAATTCTTTCCCCTAATACATTCATATAGGCATTATATCATATTCATCCGTAAAAATCAACATAAAAATATGCCGTGCAAACGCACGGCATATTCCTGAACGGCTTAGTTCGATAAAGTTTCGTCAACTTTATTTTCCATTTTTTCGAGCTTACTGTCGATATACTGCTCTGCCTTAGAAAGCAAATCGTCCTGATTTTTCTTGACTAAGTTCCTGAGTTTGCAGTTATTAGCGACCATAAGCGCACCGCCAGCCATTCCGATGGCGACGCCTAACATAAATTTTTCCACGTTTTTCTCCTCTTGTGTAAGGGAATAAATGTCCCTATTTAAAGTATGAACCTGCAACGCAAAGTTTATTACTGTAAAAATTTGCAAATAATTTGTGACAGCTATTGAATTAAACGGTTCGCCGTGCTATACTTATTAAGTAAAAATGAAAGGAGGGAAATCATTTTGGCACACAACGTCATTGCGGAAGCGAAAAGGTGTCTTAACTGTAAAAATCCGCTGTGCAGAAAGGGCTGTCCCATAAACACGCCCATACCTATGTTTATATCCGCGTTTCTTAACGGAGACATTAAAAGCGCGGGCAAAATGCTGTTTGAAAACAATCCGCTGTCCGTCGTCTGTTCTATAGTATGCAACCACGCCGACCAGTGTCAGGGGCACTGTATAAGGGGGATAAAGGGCGAACCCGTCGAAGTCAGCACTATCGAAAATTTTGTATCCTCGCACTACCTCGACGCTTTGGAACTTGAAAAAGCCGAACCCAACGGAATAAAAGTTGCCGTTGTCGGCGCAGGTCCGGCAGGAATTACCATTGCTATTAAGATGGCACAGCTCGGCTACGACGTGACCGTATTCGAATCGAAGAGCGAAATAGGCGGAGTTCTCAGATACGGTATCCCCGAATTCCGACTGCCCAAATCGATAGTAGACAGATATCTTAACATACTCTATAAATTAGGCGTCAAAATCAAATTCAACGTAACAATCGGAAAGGCGTTCGGCATAGAGGAACTTTTCCGCGACGGGTTCAAGGCGATTTCGATAGGAACGGGCGTTACCTGGCCCATATCCCTCAACGTAAAGGGCGAAACGCTGGGGCACGTTCATTACGGCGTACACTACCTCGAACGCCCCGAAGTATATCAGCTCGGCGATAAAGTAGTGATAATAGGCGCAGGAAACGTCGCAATGGACGTTGCGCGCACCGCGCTCCGCCGAGGCGCAAAGAGCGTAAAAGTCGTTATGAGAAGCGACAAATATTCCGCAAGCAAAGAGGAAAAGGAATATGCCGAAATCGAGGGCGCGGAATTCATATTCTGCAAGTCGCCCGTAGAAATAACCGACAAGGGCGTAATGTTCGCCGACACAGTTTGC
Source organism: uncultured Christensenella sp. (assembly GCA_910583545.1). GTDB lineage: Bacteria > Bacillota > Clostridia > Christensenellales > Borkfalkiaceae > Coproplasma. The sequence continues at coordinate 23,039 of CAJTXM010000019.1, forward strand.
GACGAAAACCACAGAGTTGTTTCCGCTTCCGACAAGCCCGAACTTATGGAAGCCGATTCGGTTCTTATCTGCATTTCGCAAAAACCGTCTAATCTGATTCTGACTCAGACGGCAGGGCTTGAAACAAACGAACGTGGACTTGTGAAAATCAACGAGGACGGTTCGACCTCGCGCGCGGGGCTGTTTGCCTCAGGCGACGTAGTCAAGGGCGCAAAGACCGTAGTCGAAGCCGCCGAAACCTCGAAGCGCGTTGCGTTGGCAATGCACGAATATTTGCAGAAATTGCCAAAAGAATAAAAAAATTCATACAGTCCGAGCATTTTTAAATTGCTCGGACTGTTTTAATCGAACATACTTTCGGAAACTATACGAATACCGACTTTTACTCCCTGCCTGAAATACAACTTGGTTGCAACGCTATACTCCTCCATTACCGTTTCTTCGAATTTATAAAATTCTTTAAGCTGTTCTTCCGTAAGCTTTGCTTTCAATTTCTCCGCTATTCTGTCGCTCAACATTTCTATCCTTTCAAATTCAGCGTCCACCTCTATTATCTTCCTCATATCGTCGTCATAATATAAATAATCGATTACCGACATTTCCATTTTCATTACCTCCTGTTTCAATCATTATACCGCACCTGATAGATGCACGTCAAGTAAAATGCACCCAACAGGTGATAAAATTGATTTGAGGTGATATAATGATTGAATTAAGCAAAATACAGACAAAACTTGCAGAAGCCATACAGCAGAGCGGAAAAACTTATTCTGAAATCGCTAACAAAATCGGAGTAAAACATCAACAAATATCTTGCTACATACGCGGACAAAAAATGCCTGCGCTGGATACTTTTGCAAAGCTATGCGCGGTGCTTGATCTGGACGCAAACGATATTCTTTGCATAAGTGAATATGAAGCCATAAATTAAGTTGCAGGATAGAAACGGCGTTGCGGTTTTCACCGCAACGCCGTTAATTTTTATTTCCATATTTCGGGGGTTCCGTTATTGTAGTGCCATAAATTCGTCACGCCGTCAATTTTATTTTCCGAGTAGAAATACAGCACCGCTTCGCTGTTGTCGATTATGCCCGTTTCGGGATTGTAAGAGCTGAGCGAGTTGTTATTGTTGATTTTTATCGCATTCCACTCTTCCTCGCTGCCCTCGTAAAACACCTCTTTGAGCAACGGTATTTTGTAGAACGAAAAAGCCGCCATTTCCTTTACGGATTTGGGAATAACTATCGTTTGCAGATTACTGATGTCGTAGAAAGCCGAATAGCCGACTTTAGTTACGGTCTTGCCGAGATATACCTCTTGAAGCGACCAGCATCCGCTGAAAAACCATTCGGGAATTTCGGGGAACTTTTCGGGCAAACGAACCTTTTTAAGGTTTCCGCAGTTCATAAACATTCCCACCATCGAAAAGTCGCCGTCGGTGAGAGTGGACGTCGTATATCCGCCGTCGGTGAGTTCGTAATAAAAACCTATCTCCGTAAGGCTTTCGGGGAAAGTTATTTCCTCTAAGGCATTACAACCCGTGAACACGCTTCTGCCCATACGTTTCACGCCCTCTTCGAAGTTTACGTCGGTGAGCGCGGAACAACCGCTGAACGCGTCCGAGCCGATAAAGCGAACACTCGACGGAATCGTGACGGCTTCAAGCGAAGTACAGTATCCGAACGCCACGTCGCCTATATTCTCTATTCCGTTGCCCAAATCGAGGATTTTTAAGCTTTCGCAGTTTTCAAAGGCGTAACGGCGGATTTTCGTCACGCTGTCGGGTATTTTTACTTCGGTTATATATCTGTTGCCAAGGAACGCACCCTCGCCGATTTCGGTTACGGGTCTGCCCCTGTAAGACGACGGAATTTCAAGCTTTACCGAAGAAAGATTGCCTATACCGCGCACGCTGTAACCCGTAATCTGACCGTCTTTGACGATTTCCGAATAATAGAAATCTTCGTAAACTTCGGTTTTGCCTGCGTTGAGCTCCTTTCCGTCGGTCAGAACTATGATAAGCTCGCCCTTATCGTTTATATACGTCCTCTCAATTCCGAGGCCGTCGCTGCCGTTTCCGCACGCCGAAAACGGAACAGCTAAAAGCGAGAGCAGAACCGCCGCAGCCGAAGCTAAAAATTTTTTCATAAGCCACCTCTTAATTCCCGTTGCCTTTTTAATTATTTTAAATTATAAACAAAAATTCATTCGTTGTCAATTTAAAAAATGCCCGATGCTCAGTCGGGCATTTTTCAGTAAAATCCGGCAAGTAAAAAAGTGCGCTTTTTATGCGCACTTTTTCATTTTTCTTTAATCAGTTGAGTTTGGAATTGTCTACCGAGAAAGCGTAAACGTCTCTGTCCTCGGGGAAGATGGGGCCCGTGATAACGGGGAGGTTCAAAGGCGCGATATACGCGCTTGCCGTAAGGTTTGTCACGGCCGATCTCAGATAGGGATAAATGAGCTTTGTCGCCTCTATAACGAAGCTCCTCTCCTCGCTCTCGTTTGCAACTTCCACTTCGAACACGCCGACAAGCGTTACGTTGATATCGAAGGGTTTCGGCTCGGCTTCGGTAGAAGCGATTTTAACCGAAAGAACAACGAAATTTATTTTTTCGTTTCCGTTGACTTTTCTGACCTGACGCGAAAACTGGGGTTTGATATCGAGTTTCTGGTCCGGTTCCAACTTAACGTGGTTGAGCTTGAACGAAAGCTCTTCGGCAGTAATGCCTTTAAAATCGAATTTCATAATTATTTACTCCAAAAGTTATTAACTCAATTATACCCGAATACGGCGGCGATGTCAATCAATCGGCGTTTTTAATTGATTAATTTTTCCCCTTGTTATATAATTAAGTAAAAAAACAGCATTAACGGCAGTAATATGAAAAAAACTTTATACTTCGACGAGGTTTGCGGATACACCGTGTCCGCCGTGACCGAAAACGGATTACTGTCCGAATTCGGCTTCGAAAAGAAAAACAGTCAGTCTATAAAAGGGAATATCTATAAAGGCAGAATAGTCAACGTTTTGCAGGGTATGCAGGCGGCTTTCGTCGACTGCGGTCTGGAACGCACCTGTTACCTTTCCGCCGACGACGCTCTGCCCGACGGCGAAGACGCCGATACCGATTTTCCCGACCTCAGAGAGGGCGACGAAGTAATGGTTCAGGTCGTCAAGCCGCCCGTAGGCAAGAAGGGCGCGAAGGTCACGCTGTTCCCCTCTTTCGTGGGCAAAAACGTTATTTATCTGCCGAAGACTCCGTTTATCGGCGTTTCGAGAAAAATCACAGACGAGGAACTGAGGAACAACCTCGCATACTGCGCAAAAAGTCTTATCGGCGAAAACGAGGGGGTCGTGCTCCGCGCGGCTTCGCCGTACGTCAAGCGCGATATGATTGTAACGGAGCTTAACAGCTTAAAAGAAATTTATAATTCGGTCGTTTTATCTTACAAAAACGCCGGAATCGGCTCGCTTCTGTATTCCGAAGTCGGACTGTTAAGGCGCGTATTAAGAGATATTTTAAGCCTTGATATAGAGGAGATACACGTCGGCAACGGCAGACTTGAAAAACTGATAGAAAATTTTTACACACTGTTTCCGCCTGCAAAACGCAGACCGGTAATATTGCACGGGTCGGAAAAAGATATGTTTTTTCAACTCGGACTGAGCGAAAAGATTATCGCGCTTACCGACCGCAGAGTCGAACTCGGAAACGGCGCTTTTTTAGTTATAGACAAGTGCGAAGCAATGACCGTTATCGACGTCAACACGGGCAGGTATACGGGCGACGACAGCCTTGAACAGACCGTATATCACACCAACCTTTTAGCGGCGGGAGAGATTGCAAGGCAGGTAAAACTCAGGGATATCGGCGGAATAATCGTCGTCGATTTCATAGATATGTCAAGCGCGTCGCACAACCGCACGGTTGTTGAAGAACTCGAAAAGGCTTTGAAAAAGGACGGCTCGCACTGCAACGTTGGGCAGATGTCGGAATTCGGGCTTGTGGAATTTACGAGAAAACGCGAAAATTCAAGCGTTATACAGCTTATGTCCAAACCGTGCAGACAGTGCAAAAAAGGCTACGGCGCATCTCCCAAACTGACGCTGTTCGTTATGCGCGCCAAACTTTCGGAACTTTATTGCGACGGTATAAAACAAATTCTGATAGACCTGAGCGCAGACTGTTTCAACGAACTGTTTTCATTTGAAGAACTTATAAACGACTTGAAATCAAAGTTCCCCGACGCGGAAATTTACGCGCTCGCGCACCGCAGTTATTCGGACGAAGCCCTGCACTTCCGCTACGGCAATGAATTTAACGTTCCGGATAAAGCCGTTAAAATATATTAAGCCGTACAGCGACCGAGCCCTTGCGCACAGTCCTCGAATTAGCGCCCGGCGAAATGTTTAAAATAAACTGCGTGCGCACGACAAGCAGTCGTCCTTATAATATAGGCGGCGGTCATAAGGCAAATAATCCTCACTGGTCCGAATATCTTAATTTCAGTTGGAACCCAGGCACGAGTTATTTCGTAATAGACGGAGATACCCCTTCGGGGACGGAAATGCTTGTCTATAATAGTTTTCCCGATCTTTCGTCTACTGCGAATAACGGAACGTATAACGGCTACCTTAATTTTTTCACGTGGGCAAATGCAACGGCAGGATGGACGTCGCAGAACTCTCTGAGCGGTAACCTTGCCTTGAAATCTGCTAAATATTTATTTAAAGTATTTGTTAAAAATATAAACCAATATAAACCGCCGTCTGTTCAGACGGCGGTTTTGATAATCAAAGGAAAGTTTTTAATTTTTTTTCGAAGCCCTCTTCTATTTTTATAAGCTCGTTTAAAAGCTTTTTGACTTCGGCGTCCATACCGTTCGCGCCGTCCGTTAAAGAGGTTTTCAGAGAAGTTATTCCGTTGACCGTTCCCCTTATCATCATCTGCGCGATATTCTGCGAAGAATTGTCGTTTGCGGTGCCCATCTTTATGGCGCTCCACATCATCGCCTTTTTGATGGGGCTGGGTTCTTTGACGTCGATATTATACTTCAATGCAAGCGCAGCCGCCTTCGAACAGATTTTTTCGTATTCTTCGTGCTCGCGCATTATCTCCTCGCGGATATCGCCGTCCTCTACCTCGGTTATGATATCCGATATAGATTCCAAAGCAAGCTGTGCATTGCGATAAATTTCCGCAACTATTTCGCTGTCTGACTTTTTCTTTTCCATTTTAGATCCTCCAAATTATGTACGCATTATATATTTTTGACCTTAATCGCCGAAATTATGCACGCAAAACCTTTTAAAAAGTTTTACGGTCAATACGATAATTACTTGACTAAAACTTCTGCTTGTGTTATATTTTTTAACGAGCCGCTCGGAACGGGCACCTAAACGCGCTTTGCGCTGCCTGAGCTTTTGGCAAAATCCGGCGAGACTGGTGAGAGGAGGTAAAAGTATGTACGCAATTTTCGAGAACGGTAGCAAACAGTACAAAGTTTCGGAAGGCGACCTTTTAAAGGTTGAAAAGCTGGACGCAAACGTCGGCGATACCGTGCAGTTCCCCGTTGTCCTTACGGCTGACGAAAAGGGAATTCAGGTAGGCAAAGAGGTTGAAAACGTAAAAGTTACCTGCGAAATCGTATCTTTCGGCAAAGAAAAGAAGATTATCGTCTTCAAGTATAAAGCTAAAAAGAACGAGAGAAAAAAGCAGGGACACAGGCAGCCCTATACCCTTGTCAAAGTTACGGCAATCGGTGCAGGCACGGCAAAAAAAGCTTCAGCCAAAAAGACCGAAGCAAAAGCCAAGGCAGAATAATTTCAGGAGGATAACGAAATGATTTTTTTAAGATTATTCGCCCATAAGAAAGGTACCGGTTCTTCACACAACGGCAGAGACAGTAATCCCAAAATGCTCGGCGTTAAGCGTGCAGACGGACAGCACGTGCTTGCAGGAAACATTCTTGTAAGACAGCGCGGTTCGAAATTCAGAGCAGGCAAAGGCGTTGGTATGGGCAAGGACGATACGCTGTTCGCACTCGTTGACGGCACCGTCAAATTCGAGAGAGTGGGCAAAGACGGAAAGCAGGTTTGCGTTTATCCCGTCGCAGAATAAAAAATTCAAAAGGCGAGGTATTCCCTCGCCTTTTTGTTATAAATTTATTAAGGACGTATTTATGTTGCACGTTTACCCTTTAAAAGACACAGACAGAAACAACTTCGAAAAGCTGTTCTGCGACTACTATGCCGAGCTTGACTGCGGTGAAGACGCAAAACATCTTATCGGCGAATATATAATTCCCGACCTTATTGCAGGCTTACTGCATATCGATCTTATAAACGATAACGGCGAGTGCGCAGGCTTTATAATCTATCAGATAGACGATATAAACAACGACTGGAACTTACAGGAGGGGTACGCGGATATACGCGAGATTTATATTGCGCCCGAATACCGCCGAAAAGGCACGGGCAAATTTTTGCTTTATTCCGCCGAAATGAAATTGAAAGAGGCAGGCGCAAAAAAGTCGTACTGCCTACCTTATGCAAAGGCTATCCCCTTTTTCACCGCCTGCGGTTACAGGAACACAGACAGATACAACGACGAGCTTGACTGTTTTGTATTCGAAAAAAATTCACTGAATAACGGTTGTTCTCACAATGAATAAAATTATCGAGGTTGCCGTCGGCTCAAACGGAGAAAGAACGCCGAAAAGCTTTGAAGTGATCGTATTTTCCGAAAACGGAGAAATCAACGGTAAAACCGTTTTAACGGGGCAGACGGCAGTAATTCCTCCGCTGAAAAAATACTCCGCTTCCAACGGACTGAGAATATCGTTCGACGGCGCGCTTTTGCCGTTTACGGAAATCACCGTAATAGACGGATGCAAAGCGGCGATTGCTTTTGCCGTATGCGAAGCGCAGACATATATCAATTCCGACCTGCCTAAAAAAGAATTTCTTTTATCGGCAATTTCCAATTTTATTTTAAGTTACCTGATAGTTTTCGCCGAAAAGAAAGATTTTTCGCCTGCGGTGGAAACAGTACGCAGTGAAATTTTAAAGGGCGTTTCAGACTGCACGTTTTCTCTTGAAGACTGCCTTAAACGCCTGCCGTTAAATTACGACTATATCAGAAAAGCTTTCAAAAAAGAGACGGGCACGACCCCGCACGACTTCCTTTTAAAAGAGCGTATGTCGCTTGCAAGCCAGCTTCTGTCAAGCGGAATTTCAAACAAGTTTTCCTCTTACTCTATCTCTCAGATAGCAGAAGCCTGCGGTTATTCCGAACCTCTCTACTTTTCCCGCGTATTCAAAAAATACTTCGGCATTTCCCCAAGCGAATACAGATAAAAAATCATAACTACGCGTTCAACGCGTAGTTTGCATAAGCCCTAAAAGGGCATGATACTGGCAGCGCTATTCGC
>CAJTXM010000020.1 GCA_910583545.1 uncultured Christensenella sp.
TGTAATAAAACGAACTGACCCTCCGAAACCGCAAATTGTTGATGATGCTCCCGGCAGTCTTTCCGAAACTCATTCTTACGGTACTATGGCTTCTGTCTATGTTTGCTTTTCAACTTGCTTTTTTGTTTTATCGGTGATATAATACCCTTTGCGTTACGGTAACGCAAAGGGTATTGTTTATGAAAAAGTTTTCGGCGGTGCTGTTGATTTCCTTGATAGCGTTGCTTTTCTCCCTGCCCATGTTATCGGGTTGCGGAGGAGGCAAAGTAAATTACACTTTAAGTGATGAAGGGGGAAAGCACTATATCGTCAGTTGTTCGGGTTTGACGGGGAATTTAAGCGGTGAATATGAAATTTTGTCGCACTTCGGAGAGGGAGAAGATTACGCGCCCGTAACCGAGATTGCCGAACAGGGCTTTTCAAGCTGCGGATTTTCTAAAATCACCGTCCCCGAAACGGTAACTAAAATCGGCACGGCGGCATTCAGTTTCAGTTATTTCTTAAAGACAGTCGAGTTTAAAGACGGAATAAACCTGTCCGTACTTCCGCACGGCGCGTTCGGCAGGTGCGTCAGCCTCGAAACTATTGTTTTCCCCGACAGCGTTGTAAAGACCGAAGGGCTTATATTTTCCGACTGTCAGAGTCTTAAATCGGTTACGCTCAACAGCGGTCTTACCGAAATAGGAACGAGGGCGTTTGAAAACTGCACCGCGCTCGAAGAGATAGTTTTTCCTTCTTCTCTTAAAACGATAGGTACGGGCGCTTTCTATAACTCTGGTCTGAAAGAAGCGGACCTGCCCGAAAGCTTGCAGGATACCGAGGACGGGAGAGGCATAGGCTATTCGGCTTTCAACAGCTGTACAAATCTTGAAACCGTCAGAATCCGCGGAGGCGTTCAGAAAATAACTTCCGGCGCGTTCGGCTACTGTAAAAAACTAAAATCGGTCTATATTCCGCTTTCGGTAAAAGAAATCGAAGGAGCGTATTATAAGGACGGTAAATTTTTGCACGGACACGCTTTCCACAACGACGAAGCTTTGACCCACGTCTACTATGAGGGAACGGAGGAGCAGTGGAAAGGGATAAAGATAGAAACAAAAACCGCGTATGAAAACAATTTAAGCTTAAACAACGAAGCCATTTTAAAAGCGGCAAAGCACTATAATCAGAAATAACTGTGCAAACGGCACGGTTATTTTTTTAGTGTAAGTTGCTTTTATTATTCATAATCGTTTTCTTCGTCAAAATATCTATACAAATCTTTTATAGAATGTTGCAGTTGAACACCGATTTTAATGCCGTGATTCAATGCTCTTAATTCAACCTGAAAATCTATATATTCTTCAAACAACGCTAAATTATGTATATAACTGTCGATTGTTTTAAGCTGCTCTTCAGTGAAAACATTTTCTAAAATTTTTCTCTTTTCTCGAATATCCCTCAAAGAACAGCAATCCGTATTCTCTAATTTTTTGCGGTAAGGGTCAAGCCTGACAGGCGCAAGTAAATCATAAATAACCGAAACTTCCATTGTTTTACCTCAATTAATATTATTTGCTATTATCGTTAGCGAACACCATTATATGCTAATAATACTAGCAAGTCAAGTATTTTGCTATCAGTATTAGCATAATTTAAAAAAAATAGTGAGGTCAAAACAATGATTGAACTTGATAGAATCAGACAGAAAGTAATAGAGGCAATAAAGCTAAGCGGAATGACGCAAACTGCATTGGCAAAAAAAATAGGCGTATGTCATCAGGCTATCGGGCAATATCTGTATCAGAACATAATGCCTGCACTTGATACGTTTGCAAATCTTTGTGCGGTTTTAGACCTTGATGCTAACGATATACTTTGCATTGATACCTACAAACCCGTAGATAATAATTAACTAACGTCAGGCAAAAAACGCACAGCGTTTTTGCCGATAAAAAAACACGGTGCGATAAGCACCGTGTTTTAAGTTTTTGTTTATTTACGCCCTTTCAACCGTTTTAAGGCATCTTGTGCAGACGTAGCCTGTCAGCGTTTTGCCGTTTGCAATATAGCTGACTTTCTGAACGTTTGCTTTAAACGTCCTTCTCGTTCTCCTCTTCGAGTGGCTTACGTTGTTACCCGTCGTCTGTCCTTTTCCGCAGACCGTGCATACTCTCGACATATTCTACACCTCCGTGTTTATAGCTGAAAATAAAGCCGTTACCTAAAACGACCTTAATTAATATAACAGTTAATATAAAAAAAATCAATCAAAAACGGCGTTAAAGTTTAATTTTTTTTATTTTTTCCAAAATAATTCAGAGGAAAAGCAAATTTTTCTTGCAAAATATCTACATTTACTATAAAATGTATATATATTGCTATGCAATGGAAACTCGGTTTCCGAAATTCACGGAACTTATTGACATCATCGGGCGTCAATAAATTCGTGAGGAGTATATATTATGTCGGTAAATACAAGCAACGTTTACGGTAAAATTTCAATATCCGATTCAGCCATCGCAAAGGTGGCTAAAAACGCTACCCTCGAATGTTACGGCATCGTGGATACCGTTTCGCGCCGTTTTACCGATACCATTTCCGAACTCTTTAAAAAGCAGACGAACGGACGGGGTATCAAGGTAATTACAGACGGCGACAGAATTTTTATCGACGTTTACGTGGTTATCAAATACGGCGTATCAATCAACGCCGTAGCCGAATCGCTCAAAGAGAGCGTCAAATACAAAGTTGAAAAGTTTACGGGAATGATAGTCGATACTGTCAACGTAAACATAATAGGGGTTAAATTATAGCCGTACTCTTTGAGTATGGCTGTACTCATATTTACAAATACACAATTATCCCGCAAGGAGTAATATGCAAAAAACGATAAACAGCACCGAATTTCGTAAAATGGTAGCAAACGGTGCAAGAATGCTTGAAATTAACAGGGCAAAGGTCGACGCCCTGAACGTTTTCCCCGTACCCGACGGCGATACGGGTACGAATATGTCGCTTACTATGCAGTCGGCGATAAAGGAAATGAACGCGTGTTCTTCAAACCGTTTTCAGGAGATCTGTGACGCGGTTTCGAAGGGAGCTTTAAAGGGCGCAAGAGGCAACTCGGGCGTCATTTCCTCACAGATTTTCAGAGGTATATGCTCGGTACTCAAAGACACCAAGGACAGTTTCGACACAAAAACTTTTGCAAAGGCGATGGAGGCAGGCACTAAGGTTGCCTATTCCGCCGTTTCCATACCGAAAGAGGGAACGATCCTGACGGTCGTAAGACTTATGAGCGAGTCGGCAGTCAAGCTTGCTCAGAAAAATAAAGATTTCGTTGATTTCTTTACGGCCCTTATAGAGGTCGGCGACGAAGCGCTTGCGAAGACGCCCGAACTTCTGCCCGTGCTCAAAAAAGCCGGCGTAGTTGACAGCGGCGGCGTGGGTCTGATGACCATTATGCGCGGATTCCTCGCGGCAATCACGGGCGAGGAGATAGACGCAAATTCCATACCCACCGAGGCGGCGGACGTCAAGAACGAAAACGATATGTTCGGCGACAATTCCGATATTATCAACCTCGATTTGGGTGATATCGAATTTGCTTACTGTACCGAATTTTTCATAATACATTTAAAACAGATGACCACGCTTGCCGATATCGACAAGCTCAAAGAAAAGCTTATGAGCATAGGCGACTCGGTTATCTGCATAGGCGATCTGGAACTTGTCAAAGTTCACGTTCATACGAACACGCCCGGCGTTGCGCTTTCTTACGCTTTGGAGCTCGGCGAACTCGACAGGCTCAAAATCGAAAATATGCTCGAAGAAAACAGAGCGCTCAAAGCAAAGCTCGAAGCCGAAAAGAAAGAAATGGGTATGCTTGCAATCTGCGCGGGTAAGGGGCTTGAAGAAATTTTCAAGGACCTTATGTGCGACAGAGTTATAGAGGGCGGTCAGACTATGAACCCCTCCGCGCAGGACATTGCCGACGCGGTGCAGAAAATCAACGCGTCGAACGTGTTCGTCTTCCCCAACAATTCCAACGTTATCCTTGCGGCGGAACAGGCTAAAGCGCTTGTCAATAACCGCACTATTCACGTTATTCCGACGAAAAACGTTCCGCAGGGCTTCTCGGCGGCGCTTGCGTTCAACCCTGACGAATCGGTTCCCGAAAACAAGACGAATATGACCCACGCCATCGACAACGTGGCTTCGGGTATGGTGACTCACGCCGTCAGGGATACGACGATGAACGGGTTCAAATTGAAGACGGGCGACATTATAGGTCTTGACAACAAGCGCATACTCGCAAAGGGTGCTAACGTTTCCGACGCGACTGTATCGCTTTTGAAAGCTCTGAAAAAGCCCGACCACGAAATGATTACTCTGTATTACGGCGCAGACGTGACCGAAGAGGACGCGTCCGCCCTCACCGAAAAAGTTCAGGAAGAGTTCCCCGAGTGTGAGGTTGACTGTCATTTCGGAGGACAGCCTGTTTACTATTATATGGTATCATTAGAGTAAGTGCACGCTTTCTCTGAACTTCGCATAACTTTGTTGAGCTTACGTTTTTGCTCAGTCATTTACGTCTATGTAAACTCCTTCGCAAAATCCGCACTCGCCTCGTTCTGCTCGTTCATAGAAAACCGTCAATGTACAAATATAAGGATAGAGGAAGACGGAAGTCTTCCTTTAAATTTAATTAAAAACAATATGGAACTTACTTCTTTAAAGTTCGTTTCCGACAAGAGGGAAAAGGACTTCAATAAACTCAATATATATACGGTTGAAGAGCTTGCAAAGCATTTTCCGAGGGACTATCTCGACCTTACGCACGTCACCTACCTTCGTGACGCGTATCATAACGACGTATTGCTGACTCTGTGCGAAGTGCAGGGGGTGGAAGTCAACCGCTATGCGCGCCGTCCGTACGTCAAGGCGCTGTGTGCGCAGGGCAATTATACTTTCAGTGCGATATGGTTCAATCAGCCGTATGTGGCGGCTAGGCTGAAACGCGGAGAGTACCTCTTCTACGGCAGGGTTCAGAATAAATACGGTATGCACTGTACAATGGTCAATCCCTCGTTCGAGCCTGCCGGAAACTGTAAAAAGCTTAAAGGGCTGATACCTGTATACTCGCTTTCCGGCGCGCTCACGCAGGGCGTCGTGCGTTCGGCTGCGGCGCAGGCGGTTGAAAAACTCGATATCGAAAGCGTCATACCGTCGGGATTGCAGAAAAAATACTCGCTTATGCCTTTAAAAGAAGCATATAAAAAAGTGCACTCGCCGAAGGATATGTCCGAAGTAAAACTGGCTTCCGAGCGCATCGCGCTCGAAGAATATTTCGTTCTTCTTTCGGCGTTCAAGGTCATAAAGGGCGGACGGCAGGAGGCGCGCAGGAATAAGTACACCGTGACGGAGCAGGATATAAATTCGTTTATTTTGCGCTTTCCCTTCGTGTTCACCGAGGGGCAGAAAAATGCCGTTAAAGAGGTGTTTGAAAAGTTGACCTCGCCGACGAAAATGAATCTGTTGGTGCAGGGCGACGTCGGATGCGGAAAGACCGCCGTCGCGCTCGCGGGTATATATATGGCGGTGAAATCGGGTTTTCAGGCGGTTATGATAGCTCCGACCGAAGTGCTCGCAAGACAGAACGCCGTTCTGATAGAAAAATATTTCCCCGATTTCAGGAGCTGTGCGCTCACAGGCTCCACTCCGGCGGCGGAAAAGAGGGAGATAAAAAAGGCGGTCGCTTCGGGCGAAATTCAGATTGTCTGCGGTACTCACGCGGTAATTCAGAAGGACGTAATTTTCAAAAACCTTTCGTTTGCCGTCTGCGACGAACAGCACCGTTTCGGCGTTGCGCAGCGCGCGTCGCTCTCGGATAAGGGCGAGGGGTGCGATTGTCTGGTTATGTCCGCAACGCCCATTCCCCGTACTCTGTCGCTCATTTTTTACGGCGATCTCGATATAGTCACAATAAAGGACAAGCCGAGTGCAAGGCAGGAAATCACGACCGCGATAATTCCCGAACGCAAGACGGAGGATATGTACAGATACGTTTGCGAACAGGCGAAGCAGGGAAACAGGACGTATTTCGTCTGCCCTAAAATAGAGGGGGACGAGGAAGGAACTACGGCTTCCGTGACCGAGCTTTTCGAGGAGCTTCAATCAAAATTGAGGGGCGTGAAAATCGCGCTTCTGCACGGAAGAATGAAGGATAAAGAGAAAAACGGAATTATGTCCGATTTCAAAAACGGAGTGTACGACTGCCTCGTTTCAACAACGGTGATAGAGGTCGGCGTCGACGTTCCCGAAGCCACGACTATGATAATTTACAACGCCGAAAGGTTCGGGCTTTCACAGCTTCATCAGCTTCGCGGACGCGTCGGCAGGGGCGACAGAAAAAGCTATTGTTTCCTCCTGCCTGGTACGGATTCGGAAGAGGCTATGGCGAGGCTTTCGGTAATCAGGTCGAACACCGAAGGGTTTAAAATCGCCGAAGAAGATCTTAAAATAAGGGGCGGAGGCGACTTTCTGGGAACGCGCCAAAGCGGAAAGATTTTGGGCGATATCAAGAATTTGAAATATCCCGTAGAGGTGATTTTTACGGCGAAAACAATTTCCGACGAAGCTTTTTCAGGGTGTTACGACACGCACGCTCTGTCTGAAATGGCTGTTGAAAAATACGAACGATTAAAGGATATAACATTGAATTAAGTTCGCAAAAATTCTTTGTCTTTTAAGCGACTGATTTATTTAAATAAAAAAATGCAGGCGGAATTTTCGCCTGCATTATGTGTTTTAAAAAATAAGCGTAAAATATTTGACAAAACTTTTAAGTTTTGATAAAATACGATTTGCTGTAATCGTTAATCTGGATTATTATGCAAATTTGAATAAAAAAGTTTATTCCTTACGCATTTAAGGGTATGCGGTAAGAAATATATTCCACAGGTTATTATATATAAGGTAACCGAGTAATCACAGGAGGAAGTTATGCCTACAATCAATCAGCTTATCAGAAACGGCAGAGAGAAGCAGGTTTTCAAGAGCAAGTCGCCCATACTCGACAACTGTCCGCAGAAGCGCGGAGTTTGTCTTTCGGTAACAACGACTACGCCTAAAAAGCCCAACTCGGCTATAAGAAAGATTGCAAGAGTTCGCCTTACCAACAAGCAGGAAGGTACGGTTTACATTCCCGGCGAAGGACACAATCTTCAGGAGCACTCGTCCGTACTCATCAGGGGCGGAAGAGTTAAAGATCTGCCCGGCGTTCGTTACCACATCATCCGCGGTGCGCTTGATACCGCAGGTGTGTCTAAGAGAATGCAGGCGCGTTCGCGTTACGGCGCAAAGCGCCCTAAATAAATTAATATAAGCTGCGCATTTCTTCGTCGCGCTGTGGCAACCTTCGGTCATTTACGTCTATGTAAACTCCCTCAGGTTTTCCTCGCGCTCCTTGAACTGCTTGCTTCTCTTAATTTATTAAAGGGTTTTAAGGCTACACATAATATATAATTAACGGCGCAAGCAAAATCACACTTTTGCGTAGCGCAACCCAAATTGCAAATGCCTTTGCTCACAACGCAGCTTGCGTAGTTGCAAGGTGAATTTGTGAAATTATATAATGGTGTGCCCTTAAAAATTTCGCAAAGAGGAACAGCGTTCCTCAAATCACGAAAATTAGCGACATCATCGAACGTCGATAATTTTGTGAATTTCATCCTACTGGTTTCGGAATATATCTATTACCCTTACCGATAAAAGTAGGCAGTATTCGTCCGCAAGGGCGGAGAAGATTTGCCCGTATATAATTATATTATTGTATACGGCGCGCAATAGCTTATTTAAAGGTAGAAATACCCTTAAAATTATTATTATGGAGGAATAACTATATGCCCAGAAGAAGTGGCGTTCCCAAAAGGGACGTATTACCCGATCCCGTGTACGGCAGTAAGGTTGTAACCAAACTTATCAACCAGATAATGTACGACGGCAAAAGGGGCACGGCGCAAAACATCGTTTACGATGCTTTCAAAACAATGAGCGAAAAATTAGGCAAAGAGCCTATGGAAGTTTTCGAGCAGGCAATGAACAACATTATGCCCGTTCTCGAAGTAAAGGCAAGGCGTGTCGGCGGAGCCAACTATCAGGTACCTATGGAAATAAGACCCGAAAGAAGGCAGACGCTGGCTATCCGTTGGTTGGTTATAGCAACCCGTAAGCGCAGTGAGAGAGAAATGTCAAACAAACTCGCTGCCGAGCTTATGGACGCTTACAACAACGCAGGCGGTGCAGTCAAGAAAAAGGAAGACACGCACAGAATGGCAGAAGCAAACAAAGCGTTTGCACATTTCAGATTTTAATTATAAGATTTAAAGGCGCAAGAAAAACCACGCTTTTTCGCAGCGCACTCAATTTGCGAAAACTTTCGCCTCAGCAGGTGAAACTCCGCAATTTATACAATGGAGTGCCGCTTAATGTTGCGGAGTGAGGGCAGCGCCCTTAAATCACGGAATTTCTTTTCTGCGCAAAGGAAAGAAATTCGTGAGAGGAGATTTATATGGCAAGAGAATACGATTTACTCCATACAAGAAACATAGGCATTATGGCGCATATCGACGCCGGTAAGACAACGACTACCGAGCGTATCCTTTACTATACCGGTATCAACCACAAGATAGGTGAAACGCACGACGGTTCCGCAACTATGGACTGGATGGTGCAGGAGCAGGAGAGAGGTATTACCATCACTTCCGCCGCAACCACCTGTCACTGGACGAGAAGCGGTCAGCAGAAAAAGGACGAGTGCAGAATAAACATTATCGACACTCCGGGACACGTTGACTTTACTGTCGAGGTCGAGCGTTCGCTCCGCGTGCTTGACGGCGCAGTCGCAACGTTCTGCGCAAAGGGCGGCGTCGAACCTCAGTCCGAAACCGTATGGCGTCAGGCGGACAAGTATAAGGTTCCCCGTATTGCCTACGTCAATAAAATGGATATCAACGGCGCAAACTTCCCCCGTGCCGTACAGATGATGAGGGACAGGCTCAACGCCAACCCCGTTCCTATCGAGCTTCCCATCGGTAAGGAAGATACTTTCAAGGGTATCGTCGACCTTATCGAAATGAACGCCGAAATTTACGACAGTGAGGACGGCAAACAGTATCACAGAGCCGAAATCCCCGCGGATATGATGGCAGAAGCGGAAGAAGCGCATATAGCGGTTATGGAAGCCGCTGCCGAGGGCGACGACGAACTTATGGAGAAGTTCCTCGAAACAATGGAACTTACTCCCGAAGAGATCCGCAAGGGACTGCGTGCGGCAACTATCGGTATGAAATGCACCCCTGTACTCTGCGGTTCTTCCTATAAGAACAAGGGCGTACAGATGCTCTTAGACGCAGTTATCGACTATCTTCCCTCGCCTGTCGACGTTGCTCACGTTACGGGAACAAATCCCGATACGGGCAAAGAAGAGGAAAGAAAGACTGCAGACGAAGAACCTTTCGCAGGTCTTGCGTTCAAGATCGCAACCGATCCGTTCATCGGAAGATTAGCTTATTTCAGAGCTTATTCGGGTGTGCTCGACAGCGGTTCGTACGTTTACAATTCAACCAAAGGCAAGAAAGAGAGGGTGGGCAGGCTCGTTCAGATGCACGCAAACACCCGTACCGAAATCCCCAAAGTTTACTCGGGAGATATCTGCGCGATAGTCGGTCTTAAAGATACGACGACGGGCGATACGCTCTGCGACGAGAAGCATCCTATCATTCTCGAACAGATGACCTTCTCCGATCCCGTTATTCAGCTCTCTATCGAGCCCAAGACGAAGGCAGGTCAGGAAAAGATGACTATGGCGCTTATTAAGCTCGCCGAGGAAGATCCCACTTTCAAGACCTATACCGATCAGGAAACGGGTCAGACAATTATCGCAGGTATGGGCGAGCTGCACCTCGACATTATCGTCGACAGACTTTTAAGAGAATTCAAGGTCGAAGCTAACGTCGGTGCGCCTCAGGTTGCATACCGCGAAACCATCAAGAAAGCAGTTGACTGCGAAGGTATGTACAAGCGTCAGTCGGGCGGTAAAGGTCAGTACGGACACTGTAAACTTCACCTTATGCCCAACGAACCCGGCGCAGGTTATGTATTCGAGGATCTGACCGTCGGCGGTTCTATTCCCAAGGAATATATCCCTGCTATCGACAAGGGCATTCAGGGCGCGGCAAGAAACGGTTTTCTGGCAGGCTACGAAGTCGTCGACTTCAAAGTACAGGTTTACGACGGAAGCTACCACGAGGTCGACTCGTCGGAAATGGCTTTCCAGATTGCAGGCTCGATGGGCTTCAAAGACGGTATGGCTAAGGCAAACGCCGTTCTGTTAGAGCCTATAATGAAAGTCGAAGTCATCACTCCCGACGACTATTTCGGCGACATAATGGGCAACGTTACCGCGCGCAGAGGTACTATCGTTTCAACCGACGACAGAGCAGGTGCAAAAGTAGTCGACGCCGAAGTTCCCCTTTCCGAAATGTTCGGTTACGCAACCGATTTAAGATCGAGAACGCAGGGACGCGGACAGTTCACAATGCAGTTCGACCACTATGCGGAAGTGCCGAAATCAGTGGCGGAAAAAGTCATAGGTGAAAGGGCTAAGAGAAATTAAATTGCATATTTGCTTATAGCTTCGCAATTTATATATAAACTGTAACGGTAAAATTTTAAAAAATCGGCTTAAATTTAATTGTGTTTTAAATATTTTTAATATATAATATAGAAAACGCAATAAAATCAGGCGTTTAAAGCAGCACGTTAATGATAGATAGCTGCGACTTACCGCAAGGTAAGGAAGTTATCATTTTATAAAAATATATCTTTATAGGAGAAACAAAAAATGGCAAAGGCAAAATACGACAACAGTAAGCCCCACGTCAACATCGGTACTATCGGACACGTTGACCACGGCAAGACCACTTTGACCGCAGCTATCACTATGGTAATGGCTTGCAAGGGTCAGGCAGCAAAAATGAAGTACGACGAAATCGACAAGGCGCCCGAAGAGAAGGCGCGCGGTATAACAATAAACACCGCTCACGTCGAGTATCAGACAGACAAGCGTCACTACGCTCACGTTGACTGCCCGGGACACGCAGACTACGTTAAAAACATGATTACCGGCGCTGCACAGATGGACGGCGCAATCCTCGTTGTTGCTGCAACGGACGGTCCTATGCCCCAGACAAGAGAGCACATCCTTCTTGCCCGTCAGGTAGGCGTTCCCTACATCGTTGTATTCCTCAACAAGACCGATCAGATGGACGACCCCGAACTTTTAGAGCTTGTTGAAATGGAAGTTTTAGATACTTTGGAAGCACAGGGCTTCAAAAACTGCCCCATCGTCAAGGGTTCGGCTTTGAAGGCGCTTGAAAAGGCTTCGTCGGGCGCTCCCGATGCAGAGGTTCTTGCTGCTCCCGAAACTCAGTGCATCCTTAAACTTATGGATACTATCGACAGCTTTATCCCCACTCCCGAAAGAGATACGGAAAAGCCCTTCCTTCTTCCCGTCGAGGACGTATTCACCATTTCCGGACGCGGCACCGTTGCAACCGGAAGAGTTGAAAGAGGTACTGCTCACGTAGGCGATCCTACCGAAATCGTAGGACTTATCGAAAAGCCCGTAGCAACCGTTATCACCGGACTTGAAATGTTCCACAAGAGCGTTGACGAAGCTATCGCAGGCTTCAACATCGGCGCGCTTCTCCGCGGTATCGACAGAAAGGGTATCGAAAAGGGACAGGTTCTTGCTAAACCCGGTACGGTTAAAACCGCAACCAAGTTCACCGCTCAGGTTTACGTTCTTAAAGCAGACGAAGGCGGCCGTCATACTCCGTTCTTCAACCACTACCGTCCTCAGTTCTTCATCAGAACGACAGACGTTACCGGTTCTATCGAACTTCCTAAGGGCGTAGAAATGGTTATGCCCGGCGACAACGTAGAAATCTCGGTTGAGCTTATCAAGCCCGTAGCCGTAGAAGAAAAGCTTCGTTTCGCTATCCGTGAAGGCGGCAGAACGGTCGGCTCCGGTACGGTCGTAAAAGTACTCTAATTAAAAACGTAAAGCGAACGCAAATGCGTTCGCTTTTATTTTACTTAAAAAGGCTGTGCTATACCGCACAGCCTTTTTTTATTCGTCTTTTAAACCCAAAATATAATCTGCAGAAACGTTGAAATAATTTGCAAGTTTAAAAATAGTTTCTGCCGTCGGCTCTTGCTTGCCTGTTTCATAGTAGCTTATGGAAGCATTACTTATTTTAATTTCTTCGGCTAATTTATTTTGACCTATATTTTTTTCTTTTCTAAGCTCTTTAATGCGTTCGCTCATTAAATTCTTATCAAATTTTTTCATAACTTTATTCTAATAATAATTAGATTGTTTTACTTGACTTCTAATTATAATTAGAATATAATAACTTTATCAATAAAGTAAAAATAAAAATTAAATCAGAAAAAAGGAGTATTATATGAAAAAATTTTTACTTTCAACTATTGCGGCGTTAGTCAGTACGGTAATTTGTTTTGCCTTTGTCGGCTGTAAAGAGGACGGGACGCTTGGCGACGGCATTGTTTCGGATACGGTGACGGAAGAGGTGTGGAAGTCCGCCTTGGCAGAAGAAAATTTTAAAAATTTTAAAGCGGAAAACAAAAATATATCAGAAATTTCGGATAGAACTGTTACTACCAAATCCACATTTACGGTGGACGGAAATAAGACGCTAATGCAGGCAGAACTTTCCAGCGGAAATATTTCCAGAAGTTACAGTCTTTATTCTGACGGAAACGTAAAGTATGAAAATTTGAATAATAAAGGGTGGACATCTGCAAGCGGAGGACATATGGAATCTTCGACTTACATAATAGATATCAGTCTTTTAATTATTGCACAAAACAGATACGGTGATTTTCAATACGATGAAAATGCAGGCGGATATTCATTAAAAGAAAACAGTGAATTTGCAAATATCGGAAATACCAACGGTTTTAAATTTGCAAAATTGATTTTCAAATTCAAGGACGGAAAACTTGCGTACGCTGAAATGAAAAGGGAAGTAACATTAATCGGCGAACCTTATAGGTCGGTGGAAAATAAAGCGCTGTTTACTTTCGGTGGGCAGACGGTAGAAACACCAGATATATCTGAATAAAACGCATAATTTTTCCATAATTTCTCAAACTTGAATTATGGAAAACGAAAAAATCAAACAGCACAATACTTCGGCGACAGTCGGCTTTTTACTTACTCTTCTGAACATAGTGATCAGCTTCGCGTTTGTGATAAGCGGAAGTTCGGTTCTTATCCTTATCTTCACGTCGTCGACAGCCTTGTTCTCGCTGATTTTAAGCATAATAGGTTTTTCACGCTCGAAAGCAATCGGCGTCGGAAAAATATTGAGCATTTCGGGTATCGTAATCAACGTCTTGATTCTCATTGCCGTGATTGCGTTGCTGCTGATAAAAATGTTTTTTGTACCCTCCTGCAGTAATACCGAAATGTAAAATTACGGAGGACGGAAATTTTTCCGTCCTCCGTTTTATTTTTGCTCAACAAAACACCGCACTTATTTGCGGCGTCTTGCCCGTTTTTTAGTTCATTTCAGCTTCCGTTCAAAAAGTTCGTCAAGCGAAATTTCATAAAAATCTGCAAGCAAAATGACCGTTTCGTAATCGGTCTTATTCTTCTTCGATTTCTTCAAATGCTTTACGTAATTCCATTCCGATTTTAATGCCGTAGTCTAAAATTTTAACCCCCATCTGATAATAAATATATTCTTCGCGTGTACGAATTCGATTTTCGTATTTTTCTATAAGTTCAAGTTGTGTTTTATCGAAGTTTTTTTCTAATTCGTCTTTTGTTTCACTTACCCATTTGGCAAAGTTATTTTTTTCTTGATACAGTGTATCACGATAATCGTTAATGTGTACTATGTCAAGCATTTCGTAAATTATTGAATTTTTCATAAATGTACCCTTAAATTTAATTGTAAGTATATTTTACAACTTATTTATTATAAATAATTAAAATGTACTGATTTTGTACAAATAATAAACTCCGAGCGGAATGCTCGGAGCTTATATTTTTATTTGTTTTTAAAGTATTTGCAGTAGTCTTTTAAAGTGCAGTTTATGCAGTCGGGCTTCTGCGAGTGGCAGACGCGCCTGCCGTGATAAATCAGATAGTGGTGCGCTTTTGACCAGAGTTCTTCGGGAATGGCTTCGCGCAGACCGTCCTCGACTTTTTCGGGAGTTTTGCCTTCCGCGATGCCGAGCCTGTTCGAAACGCGGAAAACGTGCGTGTCCACCGCGATGGCGTTTCCGCCGAAAGCCACCGCGTAAACGACGTTTGCCGTCTTTCGCCCTACGCCTGCAAGGGTGCGCAACTTTTCTAAGCTGTCGGGTACCTCTCCGCCGAATTTTTCTATAATGTCCCTCGAAGCGGACAGAATATGCGCCGATTTATTGTGATAGAATCCGCACGAAAATATATACTTTTCAAGCTCGCTCTGAGAAAGAGTGAGCATTTTTTCGGGGGTGTCGTAGTTTTTAAAAAGCACCGTGGTGACTTTATTGACTCTTTCGTCCGTGCACTGCGCCGAGAGGATGACGGCAACCAAAAGCTCGTAAGGGCTTTCGAAATGCAGGGCAGGCTGTGCGTCGGGATACAGGGAGGAAAGCTCGTCTAAAATCTTTTTTACCATACTTTGAGTTTATCACAAACTTCCGCCCAAGTCAACTCCACCTGCCGAACTGCATCCGTCCGTATGTCTGATTCATTACGAAAAATCCGTAAAACGCGGAATAATTCGATTTTTGTATTATATACCTCGCCCGTTCCGCCGAGTTCTTGTTTATTTTTACCGAAAGACCGCAACCGATATTCGCCTCTTTCGGCGTGCTGATAAGTTCCGCCGCTATGCCCATCGATTTAAGCTTCGTATTGCAGTCAATCGCCTGAGCGCGCGAGCGGAATATGGCTATTATCTCATACATTTTTTCCCTCGTAAACAATTCACGGAAAATATACGGCTTTGAATAGTCGTTCAAAACCGTGAATAGAATATATTATATTTTATGTGAGGGATAAGAAAAGTGATATATTTCGATAACGCCGCGACGGGCGGTTTCAAGCCCGACAGCGTAATAACGGCGGCAGCCGCCGCTTTGAAATTCTGCGCAAATCCGGGCAGGAGCGGACACAGGCTTTCGCTCGCCTGCCTTGAAAGAGTGTATATCTGCCGTAAACAGCTATGCGTATTTTTCGGCGGATACAGCTACGAGCGCACGGTCTTTACCAAAAACTGTACCGAGGCGCTGAATATCGCGCTCTGCGGAGTTCTGAAAAATGGCGACAGGGTAGTGACGACGGTTGCCGAACACAATTCGGTACTCCGTCCGCTCGAATATCTGAAAAGCAGGGGAGTTACCGTCGAGTACGCGCCTTTAAAAGACGGCGAAATCGACGCGGAAGAAATTTTAAAGCTCGTAACGCCCGAAACGAGGGCGGTAATCGTCACGCTTGCATCCAACGTCACGGGTACGGCTCCCGATATAAAAGCTATAAAAAAAGGTTTGGGCGATGACACTCTTTTAATCTGCGACGGCGCGCAGGCGTGCGGACACGCGCCCGTCAATATGAAAGAGGACGGAATAGATATTCTCGCTGTCGCAGGTCATAAGGGAATGCTTGCCGTGCAGGGCGCAAGCGCGCTTCTCTTTTCCGAAAGAGTAAACCCCGACCCCGTTCTCTACGGCGGAACGGGCAGTGAAAGCTACAATCTGTCTATGCCCGAATTTTACCCGGACCGTCTGGAAAGCGGTACGCTTTCGTACCCTGCGATAGTTTCGCTCGGCGAGGGGATTATGTATCTCAACGGGCATATGCAGGAGCATATAAAAAAGGTGAGAGCTATGACTGAATACCTCGTTTCCGAGCTTGAAAAATCGGACGGAGTAACGCTGTACTCCAAGCCGAATCCATACGGTATAGTTACTTTTAATATAGATGGTATTCAATCTGAAATGGCGGCTTATAAGCTGTCCGACGAGTATTCAATTTGTGTGCGCGGCGGTCTGCACTGTGCGCCGCTTATGCACAAGGCGCTGAACAGCGAGGGGCTTATCCGCGCTTCCGTTTCGGCGTTCAATTCGCACGGCGAGTGTGAAAAGTTTATTTCCGCGATCAAAAATATAATTGACAAAAACAGCGTACGGAACTAAAATATTCATATGAAAATTTACAATTCGCTTGACGAAATTATCGGCAACACTCCGCTTCTGAGATTGCGGAATACGGAAAAAGCTCATTCTCTGACCGCCCGACTTTTTGCAAAGACAGAATATTTTAATCCGGCAGGCTCCGTCAAGGACAGGACGGCGAAATTTATGATAGACTCCGCCGAAAAAAGCGGTGTTCTGAAAAGAGGAATGACCTTAATCGAGCCGACGTCGGGCAACACGGGCATTGCTCTTGCGGCAATCGGAGCTTCAAAGGGGTATAAAGTTATTTTAACGATGCCTGAAACTATGAGCGTCGAACGCAGAAAGCTGATTTCGGCATACGGCGCGGAAATAGTGCTCACGGACGGTAAAAAGGGAATGGCGGGCGCGATTGAAAAAGCCGAACAGCTTAAAGGGGAGCTTAACGGCGTGATTTTGGGTCAGTTTGTAAACCCTGCCAACGTTTCGGCTCACTTTCTTACTACCGGTCCGGAGATATGGAACGATACGGACGGAAACGTGGATATTTTCGTCGCAGGCGTCGGTACGGGCGGAACGGTTACGGGCGTCGGCAGGTATCTGAAAAGTAAAAACGAAGCCGTAAAAATTATCGCCGTCGAACCTCAGTCTTCGCCCGTACTTTCAAAAGGCAAATCGGGCGCGCACGCAATTCAGGGGATAGGCGCTGGCTTCGTACCCGAAATTTTAGATACGCACGTTTACGACAGGGTACTTACGGTTTCGGACGCGGACGCACTTTCGGCTATGCGCGAAACAGTAAAGCGCGAGGGTTTGTTCATCGGTATTTCCTCGGGCGCGGCGCTGTGCGCAGGTATCGAAATTGCCAAATCCGAAGAAAATACAGGCAAAAATATAGTACTTCTGTTTCCCGACGGCGGCGACAGATACCTTTCCGTCATCTGACGCGTGGCGCACTTTTTCGGGAAAATGCCCCGTTATTTGTTGACATACCTTTTTTAAGGTTTTAAAATATAATATACAAAAGGTCAATTAACTTAGGAGAAAAAAATATGAAAAAGCGTTTGCTTGTTTTTGTTCTGAGTGTTGCGTGTGTGTTCGGCTGTTTTTCGGCTACGGCGTGCAACCTGTTTGAAACTTCTTCCGAAAACGGAAAAACCGAAACGGAGCAGGACGCCCCGAACGGCGGAAATAGCGACGGCAACGGAGGTTCGGGAAATACCGACGGCAACGGCGACGGTTCGCAGAATAACGGCGGAGCTCCGCACGTTCATAGCTACGGCGACTGGAAGATAACGGCGAAGCCGAAGGACAGCGTCAACGGCGTGGCGGCAAGACAGTGCACTTCCTGTTCCGATATCAAGACGGAAACTCTTCCCAAACTCACCGACAGCGCGTATACGAAAAGCAAGGATACTGCAACCTGTTCCAAAGGCGGAAAAGTCAATTACAGCATAACAGTAAACGGCTCTTCTTTTGCTTTCGACGTTGCAACGCCTGCAACAGGCAATCATAAATACGTCGGCGGTGAATGTACCTCCTGCGGAGCAAAAGACCCGAACTATACCCCTCCGCACGTCTGCGAGTTCAAAGCAACCTACGACGGTACAGGGCATTTTTCAGAATGTTTGTGCGGACAGAAGAAAGACTTCGTTCCGCATAACTATACCTATCATTCCGACAACGGTCAGCACTGGAAAGAATGTTCCGTTTTCGGAGAAAGCACCAATAAAGTTGCGCACACTTACGTCAACGGCGTCTGCGAGTGCGGAGTTACCAAAAACGTTAAAGAGCTTGAATACAAGCTCAATGCGGACGGAAGCAGTTATTCGGTAATAGGCATAGGCACTGTAACCGATACGCATATCGTCATTCCGAACACGTATAACGGCAAACCCGTAACAAATATAGATAAATATGCTTTCAGGTCAAACAATGATATAGTTTCGGTGGAAATTCCCGACGGGATTGAATTAGCTAAGTATAGCAGCGGAGGGGTTTTCGAATTTTGCACTAACCTTGAAAGCGTGAAGCTTCCTTCCGATCTTGAGGTTATTCAAAGAAGAACGTTTTACGGCTGTGAAGCATTAAAAAATATCGAAATACCGGAAACTGTAATTCATATCGGAGCATATGCTTTTGCGCATACGGCTATAACTTCCGTAAACGTGTCTGAGAATGCGTACGTTGAAGCATTTGCATTTTTTCAATGCAGGTTTTTGCAGTCGGTCAATATTGAAGACGCCGCTAACAGCGCGCCTATGCTGACTCCGAAAGTCGACTTTTTGGGCTTGTCGGAAGATTATTTCCAAGGCAGACAATTAGACGTGCAAGCCATACCTCATTACGCCGGTTGGGAAGAAGACGCCGATCATAGACTTGCTCTGTTACTGTCGTGTTCTCCCGAGGCGTATTCGGATTTGGTATCTGGCGTACGGATTTTGCTTATCGACCATAATACGGGAGCAGGGCAGGAAAGCAAAGTCGAAACTTATCAAGCCGAAATTAATGCCGACGGGTTGTATATAAACGTCGACGGTGTCGATATTCCGTTTATGCTTTCGTTTGACGTGAATTATTGGAGAGATTTTTAATAAAAAAGTTCCGCTTTTCAAAGCGGAACTTTTTTAAATTTGTTTGAGTTTTGAAATTACTTCTTTCAGTTTCTTTCGGCGGAAGCCGTCAAGCATCGGCGAAATCGAGTTATAGAAATTGTCGAGGTCGCTATTCGACAGTCTGCCTTCGCGTTTACCGCGTTCGGCTTCGGATAAAATCGTCTGCCACAGCTGGCCCTGACTTTTGCCGTTCATCGCCTTTGCGATTGCGTTTGCGAAGTCGACGGTCGAGTTAAGCTGTGTTTTGTCCTGTCCGTTCTCTTTCGGCGTTCCGCCGTTGTTCTCCGGCGGTATGTAATTTTTAAAATCGTTCATTGAAACTGCTCCTGTTTTTTGGCATATACTGATAATATCATAGTATGCGAGGTGAAAAACAAAATGCAACTTTTAATTATACTCGCTTTGCTTTTATACGGCGGAAGCAACGCAAACAACGTTCTTAACGAAGTCAAACCCGTTTTGGAAAGCATAGGCGGAGAGGATATGCAAAAGGCGTTGAAGAGCGCGGAAGAAATTTCCACGGTGCTGAATGCGGTCAAATCGTTCGCAGGCGCAAGCAAACCGCAGAGCGAAGAGGTCAGAACCTGTCCGCTGTCGTTTCCGTTGGAGCCGGTCGCAAATATAGCCGACAAAGAAATTACATATTCCCTCAATAAATATCTCCATTCCGAAAGCGGAATATCTTAAAAATCAAAGCGCAACCGAAAGTTGCGTAACTTTTCGGTAAAATTCAACCTGAAAGCGGTGGATTTTTTCTTCGGTTGACATTATAATTGACTTAAAAAAGACAAGAGGTCGATTTTATGGACGGAAAAATTACCGAAAGACTGATAAAACTCAGGAAGGAACATAACCTGTCGCAGGAACAGCTCGCCGACGAACTCGGCGTTTCCCGTCAGGCTGTTTCCAAATGGGAACGGGGCGAAGCCTCGCCCGATACGGACAACCTCATTGCGCTTGCACGGCTTTACGGCACTTCGCTCGACGGGCTTATTTTTGACGCGCACGCCGAACCCGAAGCGAAGGAAGAGGAAAAGTGCGAATTAACCGAACGCGAAACCGCAGCCGAAATTAATGAGGAAAAAGAGGAAGCCGAACGCTCGCATATGGACACGGCGGAGGGCGTCGTCGCAGGCGTTATCGTATTTTTGTCCTGCATCGTCTTTTTCCTACTCGGCGGAGTGTGGGGGCTTTGGCATCCGGGCTGGATAGTCTTTTTGGCTGTTCCCGTTCTGCCGACCGCCGTCAGCGCAATTAAAAAAAGGGATCATAAAATTTTCTGTTATCCCGTGCTCGTCACTGCGGTTTATCTGCTTTTAGGCTGTCAATGGGGGCTGTGGCATCCGTGGTGGGTCGTCTTTCTGACTATTCCCGTCTATTATATTATCGGTGATTTTTTCAAGAAGTCTTGATTATGTTTTAAAAGTGTGTTAAAATGTCTGTATGAAAGTCGGAATTTCAACGGCTTCGCTTTTTCTCAAACAGGAAACCGAAGTCGCGTTACAGACAATTAAATCGCTTGGCGCGGACTGCGCGGAAGTCTTTTTGCAGACTTATTACGAATACCGCCCCGAATTTTCCAGATCATTGCAGGGCAAACTCGGCGGTATGGAAATAAATTCCGTCCACGTCAACACCCACCATATCGAACATTCGCTGTTCAGTCCGTCAAGACGGATAAGGGGCGACGCTCTTTACTGGCTCGATCAGGTAATGCGCTCCTGTCAGCTTTTGGACTGTAAGGCGTACACCTTTCACGGCAGGTACGGCAACGGCGGTGAGGACTTGGAGGGTTATATAGCAAGGGTCGCCGATTTCTGCGCAGGCTACGGCGTAAAACTCTGTCTGGAAAACGTCTGTTGGAGTACCTATCACGAACCGCTTATTTTTTCGCGTCTGAAAGAACGGGCGCCAAACCTTTACGGCGTTTTAGACGTAAAGCAGGCGGTGCGCTCGGGTCATTCTTATAAAGAGTATATAGAGGATATGAAAGGCAGTATTTCGCACGTTCACCTTTCCGATATCGATGAAAACGGCAACATATGCCTTATCGGTCGGGGAGGGCTGAACTTCAAAGAAATTCTCGCCCGTCTCAAAGACGCGGGCTTTGACGGAAACCTTATTATCGAAGTTTATCCCGAAAGCTATTCGGACGTAACTGAGCTTAAAGCCTCGCTCGAATATTTAAAGGAAATAATATATAAGCTGTAATAAACAACGGCGGCGGACTTTTCAGTCCGCCGTTTATATTTTTAATTTAAACCAAAAAAAATTTGTGAAAAAATTATAAAATCAATAATAAAACGATTGACATACATTGACGGTTTTGATATTATAAATAAGCTGTAATTCTGTACAGCGACGTTTTTCTGTTGAAAAACATTCGGCTTATGCCGAGGAAGCTTAACCGGATTTATTCGGTTTAGGCGGATTTGAAGCTTGACAACTGCATAGGAAAGAGAAAGAGAAAGAGAAGAAAGTAC
This sequence comes from uncultured Christensenella sp., assembly GCA_910583545.1. GTDB lineage: Bacteria > Bacillota > Clostridia > Christensenellales > Borkfalkiaceae > Coproplasma. Next base: position 21,344 of record CAJTXM010000020.1, read on the forward strand.
AA
>CAJTXM010000021.1 GCA_910583545.1 uncultured Christensenella sp.
TTGAACCCCCACGGTTGCCCACAGGAACCTGAAACCTGCGCGTCTGCCAATTTCGCCACGTCCGCAAAACAAAAGAATTATAATTTATATTTTGCAGTTTGTCAAGCAATAGTTGTATTTTTTTATTTGTTGTGGTAAAATTTAACTGTAACGACGCAAAGGAGAGAATTATGACGAAAGAAGAAATGTTTAAGTTTATTAAAAAGCAGAATGTTGCATTGCTTTCCTCTGTGGACGGAGACGGCTTTCCTAATATCAAAGCGATAAATGCTCCCCGTAAAATTGACGGAAAAGATATGTATTTTTCGACTAATACATCCTCGATGCGCGTTTCGCAATTCAAAAATAATCCAAAAGCCTGCCTTTATTTTTATCGTCGCGGTAAAATTTCTTATATCGGTGTTATGTTTGTCGGAACTGTACAGGTATTGACCGATCAGGAAATCAAAGACGAATTATGGCATTTCGGCGATACTATATTTTATAAAGGCGGTAAAACCGATCCCGATTATTGCATTTTGAAGTTTACAGCCGATAAATGTAAATTTTATAACAACTTGAGAACAGAATGGATCGAAATATAGCCGATGAATAAAAAAGAGCAGAAAACGAATGATAAACCTCGAAAAAAGAGAAAATTGACCGTAAAAGAAAGAGTAAAACAAAGGCGTAAAAAGGCGATAATTACCGCTGTGGTTTCAGCGACAGCTATTGTTTTGGTTTCGGTTGCGTTAATTGTTCTTAACGTTTTTATTCCCGTTAAATATCTTGCAAGTTATTTCGTGGTCGGCAACAGAATGAAAAACGGTGATTTAAGAGTAAGCTTTATAGACGTCGGTTACGGCGACTGCATAATAATCGAACTTCCCGACGGCAAGAATATGCTAATCGATGCAGGAGACGGAAGATATGCTACAAACTCGAAAGTATTAAAAGAGCTGAACAAAAGAGATATTGATGAAATAGATTATCTGATATGCTCGTCTGTAAACGGTGAACATTGCGGTGGGCTTTTCGAAGTATTGAAATACAAGACGGTTAAAAGTATTTTTATGCCGTACTGTCTCAATAGATATGTAACCGACGAATTTCGTGATTTCTGCGAGCAGGCAGAAAAAAGTAAGGCTGAAATTATTTACAGTGAATATAAAAAGGGAATAAAGACAAACGACTACTTTTTTACGGTGCTGTCGCCGTCCGTCAAAGAATTTGAAAACGGCGAATATACCGACTTGAACACTAATCCTTCGAAGCCGAACCGAAACAACGCTTCTGCGGTGATCTGGCTTGAATTCGGCAATACGTCATTTTTGTTTACAGGTGACGTTGAGAGTAAAATTCTTGAATCGATTGCTCTATCTTATGAAATAGATCGGGAAAATTATCCTGCGGATCTAAGCAAATGCAACGTTGTTCAGATTGCTAATCACGGAAACAACGCGTCTGCTTCACCGTCATTTTATGATTTGATAAAACCGGAAACGGCGGTTTTGTCTGTGGGTGACAATGCTGACGGAAGCCCGTCGGTTAAGGTGATTTCGGATGTTCTGAATACGGGCGCCGACCTTAAAAGGTCTGACGAGCGCGGAAATATTGTATTCGAAGTATCGCCTTCGGGCTATATAATTAAATGAGGTTATAAATGAAACTTACTACAGCCGGAGAATCTCACGGCAAGGCATTGATAGGTATAATCGAGGGAATGCCTGCGAATCTCGAAATCGATATCGAAGAAATCAACAAATATCTTGCGCTCCGTCAAAGCGGTTACGGGAGAGGCGGAAGACAGAAAATAGAGCGCGATAAAGTTGAAATATTAAGCGGAGTAAGAAATCTGAAAACAATCGGGTCGCCTCTTGCATTTTCTGTTATTAACAATGATTACGAAAATTGGCGGCAATTTATGGCGCCCGAGGGGTGCGATACGTCGCAGAAAACGCTCACCGCGGTGCGTCCTGGGCACGCAGATCTTACAGGACTTAAAAAATTCGGACAGAACGATGCACGCAATGTTTTAGAACGCGCAAGCGCAAGAGAAACGGCTGTTCGCGTGGTCGCAGGTACTTTGGCACGTCGGTATCTTAAAGTTCTCGGTGTAAAAATATCGGGTTACGTCAAAAGCGTAGGCGCCGTTTCCGACGAAAGTGTTTATACTTTTGACGAGTTGGACAATGCAAAAAATTCACCGCTTTTTATGCTTGACAAAAACAAGGAAGCAGATGCAATTAAGTTTATCGACGCTATGAAAGAGCGCGGCGATACGGCAGGCGGCGTTATCGAAATAAGAATAAGCGGACTCAAAAGCGGTTTCGGGAGCTGTATGCAGTATTCTTCAAAGCTCGACGCGTTACTGTGCGCTGCGCTTATGAGCGTACAGGCTATAAAGGGCGTCGAGGTCGGTCTCGGTTTCGGTGCGGCAAAACTTTCGGGTAGCAAAGTTCACGACGAAATTTATTTTGACGGAAACTTTTATCGTAAAACAAATAATGCAGGCGGAATTGAGGGCGGTATGTCTAACGGCGAAGAAATTGTTCTTCGCTCGGCAATGAAGCCGATACCTACGTTAATGAAAGGGCTGAAAACCGTCGACTATTTAACGGGACAGCCTGCGGTTGCGGCTGCGGAGCGCAGCGACGTGTGTGCAATATGCGCTGCGGAAATAGTTCTGGAAAGCGTGGTAGCGTTCACTCTTGCAGACGTTGTTTCGCAGCGTCTGGGTGGAGACTGTATCGCCGAAGTTATAAACAGGTATAAGGATTTAAAATGACAGACGTTATATTGAATACTCCGTCATACGACAGCATCATAAGATGCGGGAACGGTGTGTTTGAAAAATATGCCGGTTGCTTAAACGGGCGGAAATTTATCGTAACCGACAGCAACGTTTACTTAATTTATAAAGATTTGATAGAAAAAGTTTTCTCTGATTCTCCTGTGTTCGTGTTCAAAGCAGGTGAAAAAAGCAAGACGGCAAAAACGCTCTTATCTGTTTTAAACGCTATGGCGTCAGCCGGTTTGAAGCGTGACTGTACGGTAATTGCTTTCGGCGGAGGCGTCGTCGGCGACGTTACTGGGCTTGCCGCTTCGCTTTATATGCGCGGTGTTGGTATTGTGCAGATTCCCACTACTTTGCTGTCGCAGGTAGACAGTTCAGTCGGGGGAAAGACTGCCGTTGACTTTAAAAACGTAAAAAATCTGATAGGCTCTTTTTATCAGCCGAAAGAAGTTTTAGTCGATCCTGTTTTTTTAAAAACATTATCTGCGCGGGAAATCAGATGCGGTCTCGGCGAAATTATCAAATACGGTGCGTTGAATAAAAATATTTTCAGTAAACTCTGTGAAAACAAAAACAGTCTTTTTGATTCCGAATTTTTATCGGATGTCACGGCGGACTGTATAAGGCACAAAGCGGACGTTGTAATAGCCGACGAGCACGATTTGAACGGAATCAGAAAAACATTGAATTTAGGACATACTACGGGTCACGCGTTTGAGCTTTACTACCGCGGTAAATCGCACGGCGAATTCGTCCTGATAGGAATGTATTATGAAATGCTGATTGCGGAAAAGCTCAGTGTGGGAAATAGAGATTATTTTGACAGATTAAGAGAACTTATAAACAAGGTTATTACCGTTCCCGTATACAAAGATATTGAAAATTCTGCCGTTCTCGCAAAAATGGATAAAAAAAATTCTGACGGATATATTTCGCTTATAGTTCCTGAAAACGTGGGTAAAACCAAGGAATTGAAGCTACGTTTTGAAGAATATGTAAATCTTTTGAAGGAATGTTAAAAATGAAAAAATTTGCAGTAATCGGCAAAGACGTATCTAAATCTTTAAGTCCCGAAATTCACAAATTTATTGCAGAGAATACGGGTAGTTTAATTGAATACGAAAAAGTATCTGTACCGGAAACGGGGTTTGAAAATAATATTAAAAAGCTTTTTTCGGAATATGACGGGTTAAACGTAACGATTCCGTTTAAGATTTCCGTAATCAATCATCTCAATAAAATTGAAGGGGATGCAAAGATATTCGGCGCTGTCAATACCGTGAGAACAGGCGACAAGTCGGGGTACAATACCGACGGGTTGGGGTTTATGCTTATGCTTAAAAATAACGGAATCGACGTCCGCGGCAAAACCGTGTTGGTTTTAGGGGCAGGCGGAGCAGGCAGAAGCGTCGCGAAGAAACTTTCCGACGTCGGAGCGGATGTGTCGGTTTACGATAAAAACTTTGAAAAAGCAAAGACGTTGAAAAATGAATTCTGCAAAATCCGTGCGGTTGAAAGTATTGACTTAAAATCTTACTATGCTATAATAAACGCAAGCGGAGTGGGAATGCACGCGACAGAAGGCGTGTCGCCCGTTAATGAAGATTTATTGAGTTTATGCAGCGTTGCAATAGATTTGATATACGAGCCTGAAAAGTCGGAATTTTTGAAGATTGCAGAAAAGTGCGGTAAAAAAGCTGTCAACGGCAAAGCGATGCTTTTTTATCAGGCATATTACGCGCAACGTATATTTCTGAACAAATCCGCAGATGAAAGAGAAGCAAAAAAATTATTCGCTAAATATACGGAGGGATCAAAATGAAACTGTTATTTATAAACGGTGTAAATCTCAATATGACGGGAATACGCGAAAAAGACGTTTACGGCTCGCATACGCTTGACGAAATCAACTGCGAGATAGTAAATCATTTCGCTGACGACGAATGCGAATTTTATCAGAGCAATAACGAGGGCGATATCTGCACCGCTATTCAGTGTGCGGAACATTTTGACGGAATTATCTTGAACGCAGGAGCGTACACGCATTACAGTTATGCTATACGCGATGCTATCGCTTCCATTAAGACGCCCGTTGTCGAAGTGCATATGTCAAACGTACACTCAAGGGAAGATTTCAGAAAGACTTCCGTCATTTCCGAAGTGTGTAAAGGTGTGATTTGCGGATTCGGTAAAAACAGCTACATTTTAGCGGGCGAAAGCTTTAAATTATGAATACGTTTTTAATAGGGATGCCGGGTAGCGGTAAAACGACGGTTATTAACCTTTATGAAAGTATTTACGGTGAACAGGTTTATGATACCGACTGTTTTATCGAAAATCGTCACGGCAACATAGACAAAATTTTTACAGAGTACGGCGAAGAATATTTCCGCAAACTTGAAACCGAAGTTATAAGGGAAATATGCAGTTACGGGGACGATGCGTTCGTTTCTACGGGTGGAGGCGCAGTTTTGCGTGAAGAAAACGTAAGACTTTTTAAAAGCTACGGAAGAATTGTTTATCTGAGAACGGGAATAGATAATCTTTTGAAGCGACTCGACGGCGATAATTCAAGACCGTTGCTTTCCGGCGACAGAAAAGAAAGGCTTACCAAATTATACGAAGAAAGAGCGCAGATATACGAACGCGCAGCGGATATTATAATCGATACCGATTGTTTAACGCCGAATGAAGTACTTGAAAAAATTTTTGTTAAACTGAATGAGATTAGAGGGGGATAGTGTTGAAAACAGTCTTGGTTACAGGCGGAACAAAGGGAATAGGCAAGGCGATAGCCCTTGAATTTTTAAAACAGGGCTGTGAAGTCGTTTTAAATTATAACAGCGACGAGAGAAGCGCCCTTTCAACTCAGGAAGAATTCAATATGCTCGGTTACTGTCCCGTACTTATGCGGGCGGATGTTTCGGACGAGGGACAGGTTCGGGCAATGTTCAAAGAATTTTTTTCCATTTACGATAAACTCGATATTCTTGTAAACAATGCGGGCATTTCTCTTGTAAGAGTAATTCAGGATACTACTCTTTCGGATTGGAACAAGATTTTTGCGGTAAACACAACGAGCGCATTTCTGTGTTCAAGAGCGGTAGCAGACAGAATGATATGCAACGGAGGCGGTTGTATAATAAATATTAGCTCGATATGGGGTGAAGTCGGGGCAAGCTGTGAAACTGCCTATTCGGCTTCAAAAGGTGCGCTGATCGCCTTCACAAAAGCTCTTGCAAAGGAACTTGCTCCGTCAAAGGTGCGTGTAAACTGTGTTTCTCCTGGCGTAATAGATACGCAGATGAATTCAGATTTGACGGGAGAGGAAATGGAACAGCTTATATCTCAGATTCCGTCAGGACGTATAGGATATCCCGAAGACGTGGCAAAAGCCTGTTTATATCTTTCGGAAGCGGACTACGTTACGGGAGAAGTTTTATCTGTCGGAGGCGGTTTTGCCAAATAGTCCGTAAATGAATAAATAAAAAAACAATAAAGAGAGGTTAAAATGAACCTCTCTTTATTTGTGCGTTATTAAACTTTTATGAATATGTTTTGCTATATTCTACAAAAAAAAGGGAAAAAAACTATAATTTCGTATAAATAATAAGTGATGGAAGAGATTTCTTTAAGAGAAAAAACTTATAAAAAAGAATATGCTTTTTTATCGCCTTTCGCTACTTTTTCCGAAAAGACGAAGGGCAGACAAAGACCAGAAGAGCCCTGCGCTATGCGCACCGAGTTTCAGCGCGACAGGGACAGGCTTATATACTGCAAATCGTTCAGGCGTTTAAAGAATAAAACGCAGGTATTTTTTTCTCCGGAGGGCGATCATTATATTACGCGGCTTACTCACACTTTGGACGTGGCGCAGATATCGCGCAGTATTGCGCGTGCCCTTTCGTTAAACGAAGATCTGGCGGAAGCAATCGCTTTGGGGCACGACTTAGGGCATACGCCGTTCGGGCACAGCGGAGAGAGAATTTTAAGACGGCTTTGCCCGTTGGGGTTTGAACATAACGTTCAGTCGCTGCGCGTTGTAGACGTGCTTGAAAAGGACGGTAAAGGGCTGAACCTGACAATGGAAGTGCGCGACGGAATAGTCAATCATAAGAAAAGCGGTCACCCGTCCACGCTTGAAGGTAAGTGCGTATCGCTTGCCGACAGAATAGCTTATATAAATCACGACCTTAACGACGCGGTGCGTGCAGGAATTCTGTCGCTTGATGACGTACCCAAGGAGATATTCGAAGTTTTAGGCAAGACGTCCAAACAGCGCATTAATACAGCGATTTTATCGATATATAAAAATTCTGACGGAATTAACGACGTCAAGATGGATAAGGACGTTGAGGCGGCGAGCGAAAATCTGCGTTCGTTTATGTTCAAACAGGTTTATTACAGTTCGACGGCAAAGCGCGAAGAGGAAAAAGCGGAGCGTATGCTTACCGAAATGTACGTTTACTATATGGAACACGTTGAAGAGCTTCCCGAAACGTACGTTGATTTGCTTGAAAATTATCCGCGCGAACAGGTGGTATGCGATTATCTGTCGTCAATGACAGACAGATATGCTATTTATATGTTCAACTGCATATTTGTACCCAAAGGCTGGACGTTTATAGACGAAAAATAGAACTTATGGCAACCGCACTTCAAGAGTTTTTAATAACTTTAAAAGAAAAACTTAATATTGTCGACGTTGCCGCAAGTTATGTGACTTTGGACAGACGCGGAGGGACGTACTGGGCTTGCTGTCCGTTCCACCACGAAAAGACGCCGTCTTTTGCGATAAATGAAACCGATCAGTATTATCACTGTTTCGGGTGCGGTGAATCGGGAGACGTATTGAAGTTTGTCCGTGAAATGGAAAATATCGATTTTATGGACGCGGTCAAGTTGCTTTCGGAACGTGCAGGACTGCAAATGCCGCAAACGGGTTTCGATAATCAGAAGACGGCAGAACTCAAAAGAAAGCGCGACGTGTTGTTGAAAATTATGAACGATTGCGCGCATTTTTACCTTAATAATCTGAATTCGGGAAAAGCGGACGAACATATTTCTTACATATTAAAACGAAACATTCCGTCGAATATAGTCAGAACTTTCGGGCTCGGCGCGAGTTTGAATTACAACGATTTGCCGAAATTTTTAATTTCGAAAGGATATTCTAAGCAGGATATTCTTGACAGCGGAACGGTAAACGAAGTTAACGGCAGACTTACGGACGCGCAGGGAGGCAGGCTTATTTTTCCTGTTATCAATGCTATGGACGAAGTCGTGGCATTCGGAGGAAGAGTACTTAAAAAGACCGATTTTGCCAAATATAAAAATACAAAGGAAACGATTCTTTTTAATAAAAGCAAAACACTTTACAATATAAACCTTTTAAAAAAGCTCAGGAAAGCGCAGACTATAAAAGAAGTCATTATGGTAGAGGGGTATATGGACACTATTTCCCTTTATCAGGCAGGTTTTAAAAACGTGGTTGCGAGTATGGGTACTTCGCTTACTCAGGAACAGGCAAGACTTATAAAACGGTATGCCGATACGGTGCTTATAAGTTACGACGGCGACAGCGCCGGTCAGAAGGCAAATATGCGCGGACTCGATATTTTAAAGGGCGAGGGCGTAAATGTCAAGGTCGTGCCGCTGCCCGAAGGACTTGATCCCGACGACGTTATAAAACAGGGGGGCGCCGAAGGTTATCAAAAATGTCTTGACTCTGCAATGCCGTTAATCGATTATAAACTGTCCGTGCTCGAAAAAGGTTTTGATATGACGCGAACCGAGGACAAGCGTAAGTTTGTAGGTGAAGCAATTAAAATCGTAAGAACGTCAGACAGTGCGGCAGAGCAGGAAGAACTTTTAAAAAATTTACGCGACAGGACGGGAATTACTTACGAATCGCTCAACAGGGATCTGCGCTCGGTACCGATATCGGAATCCGTTAAAACCGATGTGCCGCCTGTCAGGGCTGACAGCTCGTCTGTTGCTGTCAAAGCTTCGCGTTTTGTAATTGCGGCATATCTTTTTAAGGCGAAATATGCAGAAGCGGAAATATCCGAAATTCCCTTTTGCAATGAAGTTCATAAAATAATAGCCAGATATATTTTTTCCAAACAATTGCTTGACGAGCGCGTTCAGCCTGCGGAACTGTTTGAATTTTTTGACGAAAACACACCCGAATACGACGAACTGTGCAGAATACTCGATTACAGCGACGGGAAACGGCTTTCGGGACAGGTCAACGAAGATTACTTTTTCGACTGCATTAAATTACTTCGCTTATCAGATCTTGATAAGAAAATAGAAGATTTGAAATTGCAGGCTAAGAATCAGAAAGAAGTTGCTTCTGCACGCGAAATTTTAAATAAAATAAATGAACTGATTCAACAAAGGGAAAAAATAAAAAGCGGAGATATAAAATGAGTTTATCCGATCAGAAGCTGAATGAAATACTTAAACAGATAATAGATACCTACGGAATTAAAGGCAGTATAACTACGAACGCGCTTTGCGATATAATGGAAAAATACGAAACAACGCCTACTCAGATGGATTTCGTATATAAATCGATTGCCGAATCGGGAATACAGATAATCGACGAAACTGAGAGGGATAAGGAACTTTACGAGCAGGCTCTTATGGATATAGGGCTTGACGATCCCGTAAAAATGTATTTGAAAGATATCGGCAGGGTACCGCTTCTCACCACCGACGACGAGATTGATCTCGCACGCAGAATGCAGGAGGGCGATGAAACGGCGAGAAGAAAACTTTCCGAAGCAAATCTCAGGCTCGTGGTTTCGATTGCAAAACGCTACGTCGGAAGAGGTATGCTGTTTCTCGATTTAATTCAAGAGGGTAATCTGGGCTTAATGAAAGCCGTAGAAAAATTCGACTATCAGAAAGGCTTCAAATTTTCAACGTATGCAACGTGGTGGATCAGGCAGGCGATTACGCGTGCAATAGCCGATCAGGCGAGAACTATCCGTATCCCCGTTCATATGGTAGAAACGATAAATAAGCTGACAAGGGTTTCAAGGCTTTTGTTGCAGAAGCTCGGCAGGGAACCGACACCTGCGGAAATTGCCGAGGAAATGCACATTACGGAAGAGCGCGTTCGCGAAATTCAGAAAATTGCGCAAGATCCCGTTTCGTTGGAAACGCCTATCGGCGAGGAAGAAGATAGTCATTTGGGCGATTTTATCGAGGACGAATCGACGGAAACGCCGTCTGACAGAGTTTCGACTACTATGCTGAAAGAAACTCTGCTCGTTGTGTTGAACAGCCTGACACCGCGTGAAGAAAAAGTTTTAAGACTGCGCTATGGCGTTGACGACGGAAGGCCGAGAACGCTTGAAGAGGTCGGAAGAGAATTCAACGTCACGCGCGAAAGAATACGGCAGATAGAAGCGAAAGCTTTGAGAAAACTTCGTCATCCTTCGCGTTCAAAACATTTAAGAGATTTCCTGGATACTTAAATGGACAGAATAAAACAGCTTTGCGCGTTTCTTGAAAAGTGCGAAAGCTTTGCCGACGTGGCTTGCGATCACGGATACGTTGCGCAGTATATGCTCAGAAACGGTTTGTGTAAACGCGCCGTAGTATCCGATATAAGCGATAAATGCCTTAGTAAGGCGCGCGATTTGCTGTCCGATTTTATAAACGCCGGAACTTGCCTAGCCGTCTGCTGTGACGGACTTGAAAAAATCGAAAAGGACACTGATTTCGTTTTTATTGCAGGGATAGGCGGAGAAGAAATTATAAGGATTTTGAAAAACGGATTTATTCCGGAAAAGTTTCTTTTTCAACCTATGAAAAATGCGGATAAACTTCGCTTGTTTCTGCTTCAAAACGGTTGTTTTTTTGAAAAAGACGATTTCATTACCGTCGGTGCAAAATATTATTTTGTGATAAAGGGCAAGCGAGGCGCTTTTCAAAGTTACACTTCGGCTGAGTTGGCGTACGGTAAAGACAGTTTGCATAATCCGAAATTCCACGCATATTTAAAGTCGGAGTTGGCAAAAAAACGCTCGTATCTTTCAAGTAATCTTTCGGCTGAAAACCGGCTTGAAATAGAACGGCAGATCTGGCGGATGGAAGAGGTTTTAGAAAGTGAAATTAACTGATATACTTAAAATACTCGAAGAAGTGGCGCCCGTTGCGCTGTCCGACGAGTTTTGTAAAAAGTACGGAATGTACGATAATAGCGGAATTATTGTCGATTGTAAAAAGGATATTAACGGCGCAGTCTTTTCGCTGGATCTTTCAAAAAATGCCATCAGATCGGCAAAAGAGAAAGGGTATAATCTTATAATAACTCATCACCCTGCAATTTACGGCGGAATTTCACGCATTTCGGCTGACGGACTTATAGCGGAATGTTTGCTTAGCGGTATTTCGGTTATCTCGATGCATCTCAATTTCGATGTGGCTCCCCGCGGAATAGATTACTACTTAATGTGCGGACTGGGCGGAAAAAATGCGAGAATACTTGCTGATATTTCCAACGGCGGTTACGGCAGGCTGTATGAAATACAGCCAACCGTATTTAATGTGCTTGCGGAAAAAGTCAAAATCGATTTTAATACCGAACGGGCTTTGTTTTACGGGAACAGTAATAAACAAATCAGAAAAATCGCTTCATTCTGCGGTGCAGGGTGCGACAATAAGGCTATCGCATTTGCGAAATCAGGCGGAGCGGACGCTTTCGTTTCTTCGGATATGAAGCATCACGAAATATCCGCGCTTTTGGAAATGGGTATAAACGTAATACATTTAACGCATTATTCGGCGGAAAATTACGGTTTTAATAAAATACATACACAGATATCAACGGCTTTTTCAATTCCTACGGATTATTTTACCGATAAGGAATTGCTGTAAATCAAAAGGAGTAAATATGACGCAGATAGAACAGTTACTTAAATATCAGGAAGAGGATTCCAAGCTTTTAAAAATAGAAAAAGAAGCTGCCGGTTCAAGCGAGTGGAAAAATTATTCTCAGGCGAAAAGTTTTTTAACCAAAGTTCCCGAAAAACTTGAAGCGATGGATTCGAAGGCGTGTGAGATAGAGTCTGAATTAAAGAAAATCGACGCAAAATATCAGGACATAGCCGAAACGCTGAGCGATTTTGAAAATCTCGACGATCTCGTTGATGAGGGTGCGGATATTGCTTTCTATAAAAAGAATGCGACTCAGCTTCTGGAAAAGCTCAAATCTCTTAAAGCCGAAATAAACGCAAAATCTAAAACTATTAAAGAAGCTGACGAAGAATATAAAGCTTTGAAAAAAAAGACTATTTCCGTTCAGAAACAGTATACCGAATTTGCGACTGCATATCAGGAGTACAAAAAAGGTAAGCTTGACGAAATGGAGCAAATAAAGGGAGAACTTAAAAAATTAGCCGCAAAACTTGAGCCCGAAGTTTTGAAGCGTTATGAAGTCAAACGCAGTGAAAGAATTTTCCCTATTATCTGCTGTGTGGCAAACGAACGGTGCTCAAAGTGCGGTATGGAACTTTCTATTGCCGATAAGGAAAAAATTGCCCGCGGTGAAGTTACTGAATGCGAGAACTGTCACAGGTTTTTGTATAAAGAATAATTCTTGAATAAATTTTACAAAAACTGTTAAAATTTATTGACACAATAAGATTGTTGTGATATATTGTAACAACTTAAATAGCTATTACTCACGGCAGAAAAGCTGAAATAATAGGATAAGGGGAAAGAGACGACAGTGTCGGCTCTTTCTTTTTTTATAAATATAGGCTATGCTTTAATTAAAGCATAGCCTTTTGCGTTTAAATAAAATCCGCCTGTGCCGTGATATGAAAAAGTATTAACCCGCTTCTCGCAGGTGGGTGCGTCGAAGTGAAACGTCAGACTTTCCGAAAACAGACCTTGCCTATTTTCACGAACGGAACGCTCCCGTAGACTTTATTGTGGATTACGAATTTCCCATACCACGCACACCGCAGACCTTTATATTATTATATTACATTCCGTATAAAAAGGCAACAAGTAAATTATGTCAAAATCGTTTAATGCGTTTTAGTGTTTTAAATTATCATAAACAGCCGGTTGGTAATGTTTTGTAAAAGCAAAATCCGTCATTTGTTTTCATAAATTCTTGACAAGCGTATGTCAGGATGTTAAAATATATATACTGTTGTCTTTATGCTTTGTTTGCGGAATATGAAGTTAAACAGTCAATTAAAAATCGGAGGAAAATAATGAGGAAATTAAAACGTATTATTCCATTTCTTCTCGCGTGTATTCTGTCGATAGCGGTTCCATTGGCTGCTTGCGGCGGAGGTAACGAGGATGAAAAGGATAAAACTGTTTTACAGTCGGTCGTATTGAATACCGATAATGTGAAAAAAGACTACGATTACGGCGAAGCATTTACTTCGGACGGATTAGCAGTCACAGCTGTCGTGTTGCCTGAAGGCGCAGAGACGCCCGAAGAAAGAACGCTTTCAGCCGAGGAGTATACGGTTGACAGCTCGTCTTTCAATAGCCTGCAGTTCGGTAAATATACTATCAACGTATCATATACGCTCAACGGAGTTACTAAGGATGCGCAATACGAAGTTACCGTCGTTCAGGGTCAGCTCAGAATCGAAGTCGATACTTCGAACGTAAAAAAGAGATTTTTTATAGGCGATAAGTTCACGTCCGAAGGACTGGTGGTAAAAGCGTTTATCGGGAAACCCGATTCAACCGAAACCGAAGAAAAGATTTTGACGTCGGGCGAATATACCGTAGATAGCAGCAATTTCAACGGCAGAAGAGAGGGAACTTATAAAGTTACCGTATCTTACACATACAACGGAATGACAAGATCTTTTACCTACGACGTTTCTGTTATAGCGTTGATTGACAGAATTGAACTCGATCTGACGAACGTTAAGACGAAGTTCTTTACCGACAGTCAGCAGACCGACGCATTCACAACCGAAGGACTTCAGGCTACTGCATATATATGGAACAGCACTACCGGCGAGTGGGAATCAAGAACTTTGAAGTATGAAGATCTTGTTATAGACGCTTCGGCTTATAAAGAAGAAATAGGTTTCTACAATATAGTAGTTTCTTATACTTACGAAAATGTCAAAAGATCGGCAACGTACGAGGTTGCGCATCTTGCATCGTCAGACGGTCTTGAAGTAACTCTTGCCGACGGTGTCGAAGACACATATACGCTCTCGGCGGATCTTACCGAAATAGAAATCGACGTTTCAAAAATAGTCGTCAAAGAGACCGACCGCGACGGAACGGTAAGCTCCGAAATAACCGATTATGAAGTAAAGCTTTATAAGGGCGGTGAAGAAATTCCCCTTAACGGCACGAAAGCGAACGTACAGGCAGGCGCGTACAATATTCTTGTATTAGCCGAGTCCGACCGTACGCCGGGCTTTGTCCGTTCGGGTTTTGCGGTAATTTATGTCAATGACGATTTGGTGAACTTTGTCCTTGCCGACGGTACGTTTGAACAGGATTCCGGTCTGGACGTAATTTCCGACACATGGAGATTTACGGCTACTTATGCATCCGGCGCAACGAGAACGATTACGGCAAAAGATTGCGTATACGAACTTGACACAATGACGGTTGCAAAAGATAAGCCTTTGACGATTACTTACACGGACGTAAACGCAAAGGGCGGTAAAGTTACCAAAATTTTAGACGTTACTTATACTATAAATAAAGTTTACGGCAAAATAGAATATACCTTTGATTACAGCGCAATAGGCAAAACCGAAGATAACGTTCCTCTTGCACAGAGCGATTTGAACGGAGTCAACGCATTCCTTCAGCTTGCAGGCGGTACGGCAACTTACAGAAACAAGACGGCAAACGCAAAGGCTGCGGACTGTATCGAAGTTAAGGAAAAAGGTTTAAGCGTAAGGTTTGAGGGTACGGGCTTCATTAAAGTAGGCTTCTCTTCAACCGGTCCGAAAAACGAATCTGCAGTCGGACTTGTAGATGCAAGCGGAACTTACGTTGCGGCAACTTACGAGGAAAGCAACGATATCAGAGTATTCGATAAAATTCCCAACGTCTACGTCGTGACGGGAACAATCGAACAGGTATTCACGTTTAAAGTGACAAAGCCGGGAGTATATTCTATAACTTCTCCCGCAAAAGATGCAGGCATCAACAGGGGTTGCAGGGTATATTCCATAGCAATGGAAGATAACGTTGACGATCCTTCTAAGATTATCTGCAACGTTGACTTTACCGATATCGCTAAATTCAAAGTAGGTACTTTGGTAGCGTCGTCTGCGACCGCTCCCGTACAGATCAAAGATACAAGCGGAAACGAAACGGGACTTTCGATAACGAAGTCTCATAACCCGATGAACGCGAACAAAATTGCCAAAGTTGACGGTGTAAACGTTTTACAACTTCAAGGAGCGGTTTCAACAACTCAGAATTCTCTTTTGTTCAATGCTGCCGCAGGTAAAATAAAAGTTACGGTAAAATATTTCGAGACCGCAGGCAGATATATCGATATATTGAACGCGGACGGAACGGTGGTAGCTACGTCTTCGGCTTATCCCACTACCGACAACAAGTTTGCAAACGTTATTGAATGTACTTTGACTTTGGACGTAGCGTCGGATACGGTATTGTATCTCGGTTCGCACGGAGGTCCTATAAATATCGCCTATTTAAAGGTAGAAAAGGCATAAACGGGGAGGTTAAACAATGAAAAGTAATAAATTGACTAAAAAGATATTTTCAGCAATAGCCGTTCTCGCAGTGTCTGTAACGGCAATAGGCGGAGCGGTCGCAGTTTTCAACCGTGACGGCAAAACGCAGGACATAATAGAAAATACCGACAAAAAGAATACCGTTGTAGTTGATACGGCTCTCGGTCAGACCCGTTCGCAAACAGGTAATACTTATTATGCCGGACCCAACGCTAAACCTGCCGCTTCGGAAAATGACGGCTCGATAGAGCATCCTTACAATATCAAGGATATTCTTGCTGGTGAGATCGAAACAAAACTTCAGGCAGGCGATACGTTATACGTGATTCCCGGTACTTATAAGGTCAGTACGCCGATAGGAATGAGTCGCACGAATTCAAAAGGTGAATTTAATAAATATATCCGCGTGGTAAATGCCGCTCTCGAAAGGGATAAAAGCGGATATACGGGTGAAGCTACTCAGGCTGTTATAGATTTCAGCGAAATGGTATTCGCAAGTACTAACCGCGGTGTTTCGATAGATACGGACTACGTTTACTGGTACGGTGTTGACATCTGCGGAGCAGGCGACAACGGACTTTATATCGGCGGAAGCTACAATACTGTTGAATACTGCGAATTTTATAATAATCGCGATACGGGCTTACAGCTTGGCAGATCGTTCAGTGACTATAATTCTATTTATCAATGGCCCAGTTACAATCTTGTTAAGGACTGTACTTCGCACAACAACTACGACAACGAAACGTTCGGCGAAAATGCCGACGGTTTTGCCGCAAAGCTTACCGTTGGTTTCGGCAACGTATTTGACGGCTGTATTGCTTACAGAAACTCCGACGACGGATGGGATCTTTATGCGAAGACCGATTCGGGCAATATCGGAACCGTAATTATGTACAACTGTGTTGCTTTCGAAAACGGTTATCTTGAATATACAAGAGACGAGTGTAATTCGCTTTTCCCCAGTTATAACAAAAATATGTCATATCATACGGGCGAAAACAGCGAAAACGATTATATGACTCGTGACGGCGACGGTAACGGGTTTAAACTCGGCGGTTCTATTATGGAAGGCGACGTTATACTGTATAACTGCCTTTCGTATAACAACAGAATGCACGGCGTTACCGATAATTCCAACCCGGGATATATCAAGTCGACTTATGTAACTTCGTATAACAACTCCGCTATGGTCGATGAAAACGGAAATATTGCGGACGTTGCAAACGTTGATTTACATTCCAACATTGACGTGTCGCGTCAGTTTTACAGCTATAATGCGGTTGAACACGTTCTTTCTGTGAGAGATGCACGAGCAAAATCGCTTGACAGCGACAACTACCGCGGAACGGTTATCGACAGTTTACTTGACGCGAGCACGAAGACCAAAGTAATAAAAGGCGATATCGAGGGTGATACATTACAGAATCTGCCCAAAGATCTGCCTAAGGTAGATTTACTCGTAGCTACGCAATTGTTTGATAAAATTCCAAACGATCCCGAAGATCCCGCTACTTTAAAGGGCAACGGCGATTCTATGGTTATAGAAATCAAGCAAGTCGACGGCAAGGACAAAGGAGAAATAATTTCTATTAAAGACACGAGAGTGCATTTAACTTACCGTAATCCCGATCATTCGATAAATATGCGCGGAGTGCTTGACAAAACGGCAGACGGCGAAAGGATTATTTCCGGATATTTGGGTGAGGGAGTAACTGCAGGTTCCGACCTTAATCTTACGGGTTGGAACGAGTATACTCACTTTTATGAAAATGATCTTGTCAACGGCGATTCTGCATCTGCGGATATAGCGATGGTCGAAAGGGCAAGAGATGCTTTGACTATTAACTGTTCCGAAGAAGCCGTTTATCAGGATTTTGAAGTCCCCGTTAAAATGCTTAATGCAGACATTGAATGGACGACAACCGACAGCGATTACGTTAAGATTAAAGACGGAGAAGATGATATTTCAATATCGAGTTCGGGAACGGAATTTGCACTGATAGAAATATACCGTAGCCGCGGTACAGACAGGCCCGTTTCGATAACTGCTACCATAACAAAGGGCAATGCTTCGGTTACTAAGACGTTCAATCTTATACTTAAAAAAGGTGAACCGTCTGTCGGTGAAATTTACGTCGAAGATCAGAACAGCACGGTTTGCGCTATCAATGAAAAACTGATAGTCGATCAGTTTGCTCCTTACAAAGAGCCCGTAGTCAGAGTTAAGAACGGATTGTATCCCGACAGTCATAAACTTCTTAACGAAGAAGATTTTGTTGTTGATTCGACTTATATGTATCAGACGGATACTAACGCTCACGCAATAGAAGTCAAACAGTTTTCACCTTCGGTTGCAGGCGTTTATACGATCACTCACAGAGTTTCGCTTGTCGGTGATGATAAGCCGTCAAATTCTATGAGTTATAAAATTTACGTTGCAAGCAAGAATGCAAACGTTGCATTCGGTGAAGATGTTCTTGTAACTGCAAACAGAGGCGGATTTAATATTTCTGGCTCTCCGAGCAGTGCAACGGGAATATTGTTGGCGATTTCCTCAGAAACTCAGCTTACGGACGTTACGCCTTCAAATATAAAATTATATGACGGAGTAACAAGTTACGATTTCAGAGATACTTCCATAAGTTTCAATTTTGAAAACAGCAACAGGGATTCTTATTTTGTCTATTATGCTCTTGCAAACGCAAACGGCGAAGTTACTTCTCAGATTTACGAAGCAAAGATAAATAAAATCGATATTGATACAACCGAAAAATTTATCACTATGTCAAAGGGGCTGAAAATCGGTGAAGAGGAGCCTTCGCAGACGATCTATGCTTTGACTTGCGATTTGGATTTCAGCGGTGTAAACATCAATATGGGCTCCGAAGGGTTCAAGGGCGTATTCAACGGCCTCGGACATACGCTTGCAAATCTTACTACAACAGGCAACGGCATTATAGGTAAGGTTTCCGGCGGTACTATAATGAATCTCAAAATTGACAATATGTCGATAACGTCTAACGGAGAAAAGGTTGGTTTTGTTTCAGAGTGCCTCGGCGGTGATTTCTACAATATTGCATTTACTAACGTTAATATAGCAGGAGCCGCATCTCGTATGGCTGTGCTTATAGGACACGTCGGCGACACCAGCGGTGTGGGCAGTGATTTAACGATTTCGCAGGTTTCTATTGTAAATGATAAAGAGCATAAAGTAGTCGGTTCAACCCGTGTTGCCGGACTTATCGGTTACGTTCAGGCATATGAACACCTTATCGATATCAACAATTGCTATGTGGTAACGGATATAGAAGCAATGACTAAGGGTGAGGGCGGCGGTATGGTAGCGTCGTGGGAAGACAGAGCAGGCGATACGCTCATAATCTCGCAGTGTTATTATTCCGGTCAGCTGAAAACAGACGTTGCTCCCGGTTCGTCAAGGCTCGGCGGTATGCTCGGTTATCATAAGGGCGGAACTGGTAAGCTTACGATTTCAAGGTGTATTTCGCTTGCAAAATTCCATATTCAGGGAATTGAAAGGGATGTTTCCGTCAAGAATGCTTCGCCCATACTCGGCAACTTCTCTACAAGTTTGAATACGGTCGTTTCGGTTAAATACTGTATCGGTCTTATGGAAGAATATAATTCAGATTACGACGTTCTTTCGTTCACAGAAACCAACTTAAAACGTCACAGCGAATATCTTACGGGTCAGGATTATCTCAATCTCGACCAGACGCGTTGGACGATAGTAACGGACGATAACCCCGAAGACGACAGAGACTTGTATAAAGCGCCTTATGCAATTCTGAACTTCTTGGGCGAATGGGAATAAATATTTAAATCATACAAAAAGAGCGTCTGCATTGCGGACGCTCTTTTCCTTTAAAACAATTTCAATGCTTGCAAATAAGATTTATTGCTGTTATAATAAAACAAAAGGAAGGAACAAATGATTGAAATTGAATCGTGGTTAAAATTATTCACGGAGAAACTTGAATATACTTTTTCGTCTCGCATATGGTTTATCGGCTTGCAAGGCAGTTACGGCAGAGGTGAAGCGACGGAAACGAGCGATATTGACGTTGTAGTTATTCTCGACCAACTGCGCACAAACGATTTGAAAGCCTATCGGGAAATGCTCGATACTCTGCCAAACAGAGAACTTGTTTGCGGTTTTATATCTGGCAAGGACGAACTTTTGAATTGGGAAACAAGCGACCTTTTTCAATTCTATTATGATACCGCGCCCATTAAAGGAACGCTCGATTGCTTGCTTGAAAAGATAGATAAGCACACCGTAAAGCGTGCAATAAAAATAGGTGCGTGCAATATTTATCACGCCTGTGTGCATAACTTCGTTCACGAGAAAAGCGACGATATACTGCGCTCACTGTATAAGTCGGCTGTCTTTGTTTTGCAAGCGATATATTTTTACGAAACGGGTAAATACATAAAATCGAAAACGGAATTGCAAAATGCAATCAATCCGCCGTCCGCCGTACTTCAAACGGCATTTAACTTAAAGAACGGCGCAGACGTAAAGTTTGAGGAAATGTCTGAGTTATTATTGAATTGGGCGAAAGCTGTTATCGGAGGGTATGCCGAATGATAGGCGTATATTTCAGCGGTACGGGCAATACAAGGCATTGTTTAGAATACTTACTGAAATTGCTTGACGGCAATGCAATGACATATTCTATCGAGAACGAAACCGCAACAAGCGCCATACAGTCTAACGATGAGATCGTATTTGCCTATCCTGTTTACTATTCTTATCTGCCGAAAATCGTCTATGATTTTATAAACAATAATTCCGCTTTCTGGAAAGGTAAAAAAGTCCTTATTATTGCCACAATGGGACTATTCAGCGGCGACGGCGCGGGGTGCGGCGCAAGACTTTTCAAAAAGTACGGCGCAAAAATTTTGGGCGGTTTACATATAAAAATGCCCGATTGCATAGGCGACGTTAAACTGTTGAAAAAGTCGCTCGACGAAAACCGAAAAATCGTTATGAAAGCCGACGAAAAGATAGAAATCGCAGCTAAACAAATGTTAAACGGGAAATATCCTAAAAACGGTTTGAGTTTTGCAAGCAGGCTTATTGGCTTGTTCGGACAAAGGCTATATTTCCGCAAAAAGACTAAACGTTACTACGACGGCGTAAAGGCAGATTCTGCAAAATGCGTCGCTTGCGGTTTATGCGTTTCAATCTGCCCTATGAACAACATAGAAGTAAAAAACGGCACAGTGAATTTCAACGGAAAATGTACAATGTGCTATCGTTGCTTTTCAAACTGTCCCAAACAAGCAATCACGCTAATCGGAAAAAAAGTATATGAACAATGCAAATTCGAAAAATATTAAAACCGTAGGAGAACAAAATTATGCCTTATATCAAAATCGAAAGCGGTAAATTGACCGACGAACAAAAAATGTTGCTTATAAAGCGCGTAACCGAAGTCTCTGCGGAAATTATGAATATTCCGTAAGAATTTTTTACAACCACCATTACGGAATTGCCCGATAAAAACTTCGGTATCGGCGGCAAAACCATCGATATTAT
>CAJTXM010000022.1 GCA_910583545.1 uncultured Christensenella sp.
TTCTTGGTGCGGACGAAGGGACTTGAACCCCCACGGTTGCCCACAGGAACCTGAACTATACAAAAGCGGATATCTGCTTAAAAATAGACTTATTTATATATTTTTTCGAGGAAATTTTAAGATTTTAAGTGCACTTCGGTTGGGTAAAAATTGGGTTAAGTCCTTAATCTATTATAATAATCGACTTTTCTGCTCTCTGAAATCATAAAATTTTCCGAAAAATGAGTGTAAACGTTTGACGTCATTGTAGTGTCGGCGGCGTGCCCTACCCATACGGAAACGACTTCTCGCGGAACACCGCATTCCTGACAGCGCGTAACGAAAGTATGTCGCAGTTCGTGCAGGTGGTGAGAGGGGCACAGATCCTTAAACGCTCGGCTTAAAGTGTCGCAACTGTGTGATAAAGCTTCTTTTAAATCTTTTTTCGATCCCACATTTAAGAACGGCCGTAGCATAGGCGTAATCGGAATTTTTCGAAACGTATCTTCTTGTGCAAGGCGTTGCTTTCCGTTTTTGACGGTAACGAAATTATCGTCAATTTTAACTGAGGAAAGCTCGGCTCTGCGCATTCCGCAGAAAAGCATTAAAGCAAAAGTAAGCTTAAATCTGCTTGTACTTAGTTTCTGCAAAAATTCCGATTCTTCTTCGTAGGTCAATGCAGTGCCGTTTTTTGCTTTATGTTTTAAAACCTTAACGGTTGCCATAGGGTTTGCTGTAATAAGGTTTTCGGCTATTGCGGCATTGAAAATTTGATTTAAAATAAGCTTGACATTCGTTGCCGTTTTATACTTTTTCTGTTCGTGTAGCTTAGTAAAAAGCGGCTGTATCTTCATTGCCGTAATTTCGTCTATGTAACAGCGTTTGAAAAACGGCTTAATATGAACATTGTAAACGGTAAGGGTGGAGTTGAATGAAATCTCTTTGACGGTCGGCTTTTTAACGACGATAAGCCATTTTTCGGCAAACTCAATAAATACCGTTCGTTCTGCCTTTTCGGCTTTTTTGTTGTCGGCTCTCACGGATCTCTTTTCCTTGTCGAAACGTACTAAGGCTGTTATAAACCTTTCCGCCGCCGTATCGAGATCCTTTCCCGTGCCGGTGATAGGTCTTTTATCGATAGTACAGCGTATTTCGAAGTAGCCGTTTTCTCTTTGGCGCGTGTGTTCGTCAAACCATTGTGAATTGAATATATCTCTGTATTTGATTGGCATTTGTTTTCTCCTTTTTAAAAGAATTTGACTAAATGCCGAATTATCCTTTAATTCATTAAAATTGTTTTCGTAAACCTCCTTTGCACAAGGAAACTGTATAATCTTTGCGCTATTTTTTTTAATTCAGATAAGTAGAGATTGTTGCTCGGCAACTCCTGTGACAGTTCGTCGTAGAAGCTGACCAGTTCTTGAATAATGCCCGAAAGCCTGTCCATAATTAGATTTGTTTTCATAAAAAAATTACTCCTTTCGGCAAATGTGCCTATGGAATAATTTTAATATAAAAATCGACTTATTTTTTAATTACTTTTATAAGTTAAAAAAGTAATTAGATTTTAATATGTTCCCCATATTACTTCAGCTTGTGTACTTTCGTTAATAAAATTCCAGTATGTATCCCATCCGTTAGGTTTTGTTTTTGCGGCGCAATATATTCTTAGGTTGGTGCAACCAACAAAAGGTAAGTTCAAAAAATTGCCATTCGGTGGCGTATTTCCGTTTACGCCTATATTTGTTGAGTTAGTGCCGTCTTTTATTGTGGTAACGCTTTGGGGAATATGAATTTCTCTGATATTGGAACAATGATAAAAATCTCTTGTATCAATTTTTGTACACCCTTCACTTAAATAAACGTAATGCAATGCCGCTGGAACAGTAATATTTAGATTCATTTCGCCGCTACCATAGTCTGTAAATAGTAACATAACATCTGAAGTTGCCATAGTAATTTTTTCAATATTTGTGCAACCACTAAATGGAGCTGAGCATAGATAGAAACTTGTAATTGAATTAGGTATTGATACCTCAGTTAAATTTTTGTTGTTTAAAAATGCTCTTTTTTTAATATCTATGACAGGTAATTCATTAATTTTGTCGGCAATATTTAAAATTTTGATATCATTGTTACATCCTGTCACAGTGTATCCTTCAGTAGTTGTTCCGTTTTTATGGAAAGTAGCTTTTTCGTAATAAATACCATTTACAGTAATTTTGTTTGAGTTTTGTGTATTGGCGCAAGAAATAATTTTAATTATTCCTAACGCTAATGATAAAAGTAAAATAATAATAATAAAAGTTGCAATCGTTTTGTAAATAATTTTGTTGTGTTTTACCTTTTCCGTTGTAGGTGCTTGCGTTGTATCATTGTTTGATGAATGTTGTTTGCTTCTAAATTTAGATACTATAAAAAAAATTAAAAAAATTAGAATAATTGATATAATAGCAATTATAGAGAAAACTCCTATGATCTCCCATGTGGAAAAATTATCTTGTTTTTGTTGCAGTGGAGGTGTTAAACCGCCGGCAATGTCTGATAGCAAATTAAAATACATAAATTTTAAGCCTTTTTATACTTTTCAATTTTTGTGTTTTTTATATTTAGTGTGTTTAGAGTTTGTTTTATAAGCTTTTTCCCTGATGGATTGAGCTTTCTGTAATTTTCAATAATTTCAAGTTCTTCGGCTGAAAGCTGAGGAGCTTCTTTTTTTATAACAACGTTTCCAAAGTCGTCTGCTAAACCTAATAAATAGTCAGTAGAAACATTGAAGCATTCACTGAGTAAACATAAAGTCTCAATACTTGGAATTGTTCTTCCTGCCTTAAAATTTGAAATATTTTGTCGTGTTGTATTACAGTATTTTGCAATATCGCTCTGGCTTAAATCTGAATAGTGTAAACATTCATTAAATCTTTCTGTAAATTTCATAGATATATTATAAACTTTTTGTAAATTTATAGTTGACAGTAAATTAATAATGTACTATAATTATGTAAATTAAAAATTTACAAAATGGCAAGGTGAATTATGAAAACAGTCGGTTGCGTGCTTTACATTGCGATAAATTGAAATCAAAAAGGCAGAGGTGAAAAATGGCAAAGAATCCTTATTTATCTAAGATGTGGGATAGAAGAAGAATAGTGGCGCTTGCGGAGATGATATTACACCAAGCGGAAGTGTATCAGAGAATAATTAACAAAGACATAGAATCGACAGGAGAATTAAAAAAATCTGTACAAAACTCTATAAATGAGCTTTGTACAGCGATGGTTAAAAATATTAAAAATAATTAGAAAAGTCGAGGATGATTTTCGATAAGGATATCAACGTTTGAATCGATTTCGTCTATTCTTTCTTCAAGCTTTTTAATTTTCTTTGTGAGTTCTTCTATGATTTTAACCATTTCTTCGTTCGTCATTATTTTATCCTCCTTTGTTAAATAGTCAACCAAACTTAAAGGGCGGATAAAGACGAATAAAAATTATGACTATTCGGCAGTGGCTGAATATTTGTAATCCCTACTGACTTTATCTTTTTTTGTTTTGGTCGCACATTTATTATACGAGATAAGAAAAGATAAGTCAATAGGGTGATATTGAAAAACAAGTGAAAGGCAAAGGTGAACTGTGGCAAAATTGGAAAAAGAATTAAAGCAGGACAGACTGCGCTGTTTATGCGGTTATTTACGGAATCTGAAAACGTCGATAACCGTAATCAGAAGTAGCTTTGCAAAATTAGACTATGAAAATTCGGATTTGGTTTTGTCGTTGTCTGAGTGTGAGATTTTTATAACTGACAAGTTGACGAAAAAGCAAAACGAATTAATGCGTGTCTCTCGGGAAGGTAATTGACGTTCGACTCGTCATAGAGGCAAACTACCGGCAGATCCACTGCCGAAAGCTCGGCGGTGGGTTACGGTTGAAATCAAAAAGGTAGGTGTTTTTTGGGAAAAGCAAAACGTTATTATTCATCAGAAGAACGTAAGGCGTATTGGATAGGTGTAGGTATTTCTGCTGAGCGTCACGGTGACGGTGAAAAAGTTTTAGATAGTCGTTCAACAAAAATTCGTAACAGTGTTCGCAAAGGGTATGAAGCAGATAATCATAAAGATTTGTCAGGCAAATTTGCAAATAAACGCTAATTTGAAATCAAAAAGGCAGAGGTGAAAAATGAATTTAGTCTATATCGGTTTGCTGATATTAATGTGTTCAATATCATTTGCGGTTATCTATTGTACGTTGTTTTACATAGCGGTCAGAATGTATCTTTTGCAAAAACTGTATAACGAGCAGATAGAAGCAAGAAAAAAAGCCTTTGAAAAATCAAAGGCTGAAAATGAAAATATTTTTTCTGATACAGAGAATTAATCAAATAATGATTTAAGGGCAGTAGCGGTGAGATTGAAAAATTCGTCTGTACGTTTTTCGGCTCTGTTTAACCGTCGCTGTTTGCATTCTTTTTCGGAATAAAGTTCTTCTTCTTTTATGCTATAAAATACGCTGCTTACACATTTGCACAGAAAAATTATAACATCTATTAAGACCGTAAAAGTATAGCGCATAAGACAAAGAATTTAACGATAATATTCCCGATTAATTTCATAAAGACTTTTACTTCCTTTTAAAATTTGAGGCAAATTCACCTTAGTCCAAATAGAATTATACCTCAAAACGTAAGTAAAGTCAATGTGAGTTAATATATTGCGGTTTAGGTCACATAAAAAAGACATCGGTTGACTAAGGGTTTGAGTCTTTCCGCAACAAATTTTTAAGTTATTAAAAAATAAAAAAGGCAAAGGTGAATTATGAAAACAGTGGGTTGCGTTCTCTACGAAGTAGAGCTAAGCGAAATCAAGGAACTGCCGTTCGGTTGGTCTGTGCTGAGATACGACACGCTATACGAGCGTTACAGCATAATGACGGCAGGGGTGGATCGTTTCAGACAAGAGGGTAAGAGATACGTCTTTTTCGTATTCGACGCTCCTCCGTTGCCGTCGTTAAAGCTAAACGGTTGTAGTCTGAAAGGCGGTGAATAATGTTTATTGAATTACATTCTGACGGTTATCCGTATTCAATCAATACAGATAAAATCACAAGGTTTTTTCCCAGGGATAATAAAACACAAGTGTATTTTGATTCCTCTGTTAATTATTCTTCATTCGTTTTTGACGAAGATTATAAAACTGTAAAGCAATTAATCGGTAACGCCCGAAAGCAGGGAAATCTGTAATCGGGCAAAGGCATCACCTTGGCCTTGCGGATACGGCGGTAAAGCTGTATCCGTTTGGCCGAAGGTGAAATTAAAAGGCAAAGGTGAATTAAGATGAGCGATTTTGAATTAGTACAACTGCCGAAAGGCATAGAGGGGTTTCTCTCTGAACTCAAACCTGTTACTTCGGTAACGTGGAATAGTGAAACAAAAAAATATGAAATAAACAAGTCCGCAAAAAGGATCGAGGACGATAAAAAACATTTAGAAGAATTTAAAAGTGCCGTCCGCGACGTCTTTTCGTTTAGTGAAAGCATATCTCGTGGTACGCCTAAATTCTGTTTAGCTTTACGTCGAATATGGGACGGCTTGTCTTACATAGAGGACAGCACGGCGCAACCGTTTTCGCATTATGGCGGATTTACATATAAGCCGTCATTGAACGCAAACGGCGCGAAGGAAGGCTTTGCAAAGATAATCGAAAAGTTGGGCGTATCGAGTACGTCAGCGTATCGATATAAAGATTTGGCGGTTTTCGTGGACGAAAACACTAACGAATTTTATGCCGAATTTCAAGGCTATTCTATATCTTTATTGTCCGAGATTTATTCCTGCGCTTGTGATAAATACGACACGAGTTTGCGCTGTTTAAAGGAGTTGGCGGAGCTTATTCCGTCGGATACCACGATAGACGATATACGCTTATACCGCAAAGCATTGAAAGAGCTTAACTGTTGGGGTGGCGGTCTGTTTGAAAAATGCTTGTATTCTGAAAGGGCTGAATTAAAGAAAAAATCATTGCCCGACGTGCTGAAAGAGTATAACGACTTAGTTCAGAAAGCGGAAATGAAAAAGCTTGAAAATACGTTAAGCGGAGTTCAGACGGTAGCAAAAGAGGATAAAAGCAAAAAAATACTCCCAGCGACAGACGAAATGATTATTCAGCGCGAAGAGTATCGGAAAATATTCGAGCTATCGAAAAAGGCTGTAAATATCGGCAACTGCGACGGCTGTAAGTATAAAGATACGAATTTAAACAAGTGCCGTTGCTGTCGCAGATATGAAAGTTTAAAAGATTTATTCGAAAAGAACTAAAAGGATAAAACTTTGCTGCGGGGAGTTGTAAAACTTCCCGACAGTGAAACGCTTCCCGTAGCGGTTTTATATAAAAATTTTAAGTCCGGATATTACTCGTCCGGCAAGAGAGGTAAAAAATGAGTAAAGTTGTATTTATTAACGCATTTGCAGGTAAAAGCAAGGACAAACAGAAACCTTTCAACAAGGTAACTGTTGCAGACGTGAAAGACGACGGAACCGTGCGTGTTGTGGATTTGTTCACGGACGGAGGCGCGGTATTGTCAAATCAGGACGCTTTGCGATTCGGCGACGTTGTAAAACCTTCGTATAGGGAATCTGATATACCCGGTGGCAGACCGTCGTTGACGGGTTTGGAAGTCATACAGACTTCGCCGTATAATCAGAACTAAGAATTTAAGAGAGTTCCCAGCCCGCCGCAGGCGGGTTGGGAACGAACTCTTGAACTCTTACAATTAACTTGACCCACAAAACGGTCAGTCGGGGGCTGTTTATGGATTTAGAATTTCACGAAAAACTAAATAAGCACAAAGCCGACGGTAAAAGCTTCGTAACTATTTCACGTCGTGTACGAATCAATGCCGTAATCGCCGAATATTATGAACGCTTAGGCGAGGAATATGAGGACTTATTAAAAACACGTGGCGGAATAACTAAGGAATTTAAACCTTTGACAAGTAAACGAGCCGGTAGGTTGCTTCGTTGCGGACGGTTTATTGATACAACGCGGTTTAAAGAACTCGGTATTCATAAAATAAACGCTATTAAGCTTTGCGGTGATAAATTTTGCGGTAACTGTCAGAAACGTTTGGCTAACGAGCGTGAACGGAAATATACGCCGCTGTTAAAAGAACTCGAACGTTTATGTGACGTATATCACGTCGTGCTGACCGTTCCGAACGTTCCCGAACTGTCTTTGCCGAAAGCGGTCGAGGATATAATCAAAGCTTTTGCGAAATTGATTAAATACGTTAAGGGCGATAAAAAAATCAAAGGTATCAATTTCGGCGGCTTCGGTTATGTCGGCGCGATCCGTTCCCTGGAGATAACTCATAACTTCAAACGCGACGATTATCACCCTCATTTACACTGCATTTTCGTTTTAAAAAAAGGCTTGAACTTAGACCAACCGAAAATATTTACAAACGCATTTTCATTCAGTAACGGCAGGCGTACAAGTCAATGGAGCGCGTTTGAAGTGTTTATTCAAAAGCTTTGGAAACTCTGTTATACGGGTGAGCGTGTTACGAAATCAGCTATCGAGTATTCGGACGGATATTCCTGTATGGTAAATAGGGCAAACGGAAATTATCACCAGATATTCAAGTACGTAGTCAAGGGGCTGTTGGACGACAAGCACGAGCAACAGCGAAGGGCGAAAACCGGCAGAATAGACAACGGTCTGACCTATGAAGAATTTCGTGCATTGTTCTTCGCGTTGGAGTGCAGGCGTGCAATGCAGGCTTACGGTTGCTTTCAAGGTTTAAAATTAGACGAAACTGTTTTAAACGATAGCGATAAGACGAACGAAGAGATAAGGGCTATTATCAGCGAATTAAGAAAATACGAACCGGACGAATTTGTGTCCGAAAAGCTTGCAACAGTAATTGAAAACATAGTAAAAAATCACGAAATATATATCAGTGCAAAAGATTTAAAAGACGATTTAGAGGGGTTAAAAGAAGAGTAGTAGTGTGCACCCCGTTTCCCGACGTCGGGAAAGTAAAAAGGCGAAAAGGTGAATGCCTCGTAAAAACGGCTTAAACGGCAAGCCAAAGCCGATAAGTAAATAAATTTTTGAGAGGTAAAAAAATGGCAGACAAAAAAAATTTTTTGAAAAAAGGTGAAAACTTAACAGCGCGCTCGAAACGCTATGCACGCGAATTAAAAAACGGTAAAAGCGAAATTACAGGCGCAAAGCTTACAACAGGACAGCGAACGTTTCGCAGTGGCGTTCTGAACGAGCGTTCAATCAGCGCTCAACAGTACAAATTTAATGCAAAAAAGAACGCCCGAAAAAGCGGTGGAAATAAATAAATCGAGAGGTGAAAAAATATGAAAAACTACGAATTAAACAAACATAAAAAAAGCGACAAAATCAAATGGATAGCCACGGCGGTGGCGTTCGGTCTTTTGTTCGTATTCATTGCAGGACTGTGTATGCAGTTATTCGGTACGGGCAAGTTACAGCCCTCGAATTGGTTCAAAAAGACCGAGCAGACAACCCCCGATGGCCCTGGAACGGACAACGGCGGCGCAGTCATAACGGACGGCGAGGACGTGAGCGACGGTGTAAAAATCAAGTCAAGGAAGCTTACGCGTGACGAATACGCCGCAAACGGAATTTCGGCGCAGGCAGAAACGGCGTTCACGCTCACGGCGACCGTGCTTCCCGAAGAAGCCTTTGACAAGTCCGTAGATTGGTCTGTCGCTTGGCAGAACTCAGGCAGTAGCTGGGCGAGCGGAAAGAGCGTCAACGACTATTACAGCATAACGCCCACGTCGGACGGTTCGTGTACGGCAAACGCGGTATGTAAGCAGGCATTTGCCGAACCGGTGATTATCAAATGCAAATTAAGAAAAGCTGATATTTACGCAACGGTCAAGGCGGACTACCTTGCAAAGCTGTTGGATATAGAGTTTAATGCTCCGCCTTATGAGCTCGGTAATTACGGAAGTTATGAATTTTTGTACAGAGCAAATTATTCAATAGGCACGATAACAAACGGCACACTTACATTCAGAAGCTTAGTTTTGTCTTTCCCTTATGAGATTGAAGAGTTGGCTTCAAATACTTATTCTTCCGCTCCGGACGGTTTGTTCAGTGATTATTTCGGCAGTGATATAATGTACGGCGTGGACGAAATTTATCCTTACGGTTCAGCTCAGACAGAGGGCTTTAGCCCTTATTGGACTGATATAATGCAAGTGCCTTCTGATATTTCAACATCTGACAGACTTCGTGCAATGAATATTTTTCATAAAGCGGTTTACGACAAATACGGTAACGGCGTTAAAAGGAATTTTTTGACGTATACGCTTAATTATACCTATACGATAGACGGACAGACGGTGACCGGCGAAAAAGAATATCCTGCACATTTGGATATCGACATTTACATAGTTGCAAACTCGGTATCGGTCAACCAGACGCAGGTAAAACATTAAGGCGGTGACGGGATATGAGGAAGCGTAAAACTGCAAAAATAACTTATATACTTATCGTTGTTGCGGTTTTGGCTTTGTTGCTCTTAGCCGGAGGTTTTATAGCGAAGTTTACAAATAACTTTACTTCCGATTTCAAGACGTTTTACGTCGGGTACGACGGTAAGACTATAACTTCGGATAAGTCGGATATAAGTTTTATCCGCGCAGAACCAAATAGAATCAACGTCGGATATTCATTGGGCTTTCTGAATAAGGAAAAAGGCAATTACACCGTTGAAGTCTTGCCGAACGTAACCGACGAAACGGACTTCGAGTATCAGGTGAACGGTAAGAATTATAAGTTTTCCGAACTTACGGACTTTACGGAGTTTTACAGAATCGAGAAGTACGACGATTATTTCACTTTTACTATGTGGGACGATATAGACAGAATTTTGGCTGAAATGTATCACGGAGATAACGTTTCGGGTATTCCAGATCTGAGCAATAAAAGCCTTTTAAAGCTTGTGATTTACAACGAAGATAAAACCGTTTCGATAAGTATAAGTTTCAAGCTTATAGTACTCCCGAACGAAATAATAATTTCGCCGGACGGAATACAGCATTAAAGTAGGTGCTATATGAAAAAGACAAAAAAATTCACGTACACACTTGCGGCAATAATAGCCGTTATAGTATTTTTCATTTCCTCCTTTGTGGGTGGCGGTGCGGCAATAGTTCACGCCGCCACTTCCGCTAAGGAAGCGTATGAAGCAACAAACGTTTGGGATAATCTTCAAGGCTCAACCATTGCCGGCAACGCCTTTGATATCAAGGACTATCCGTACAGCGAGAACGGCAAGCCGCAGGCGATATCGTTTATAGAGTTCGGGTATTCATACTATGCAAACAAGCAAGCGGATTTCGGGCTATACGTTTACGTATATAACCCTCAGCAAATAGCGTTGGATACGGATAGCGAACGCAACAATGTTTCTTTGCTTATAAACGGTGGCGAGCAGTGGCGGCATTACAGATTAAGGTTTTTAAACTATTCGAATGCGGCAGGCTATGAGGGCAGATTCTATAAGTTTGAAATAACTCTTTCGGACGAAGCTAAAAACGATATATTAAGCGAGCATAAAACAAACCGTGTATATGAAATAGGTGAAATAACTCTTTCATACAAAAACACGGCAACGGCATATCCTGTGGCGCAAAAATATACGTATTCGGGCTTTGCCGAAGGCTATGGTTCGGAGCTTGCAACAAGTGATACGCTTTGCTGTGTAGTGGATAATTTCGAGAGATACATAGAGTTGGACGTCAAACATACGGAATACCGACCTGAGGGCGATTATTACAACGGCGAACAGTCGCAGTTAAACAGTGTATATTTCCGAGTCCCCGAAAAGTTCTTCACGGACTATGGCGAGCTTACCGAAATAGCCTGTGAATGGTATGAATATTTTACAAGACCATTGCTCGTATCCAACGACAAACATACTGTTGATGCAATAAATTCTTTGTATGGACGCGTAACCCGTATGTTACCGACAGACGAATACTACTTGTTTATGGTATTTTGGGAAAATTTGAAATCAAATTGGTTTCAGTACTCTCAACAAGATACCGTTACATCAAATTACGATTATACGGGCAAATGGTATAAATTTGATTTCTTGTGGGGTGGAGAAATAGATTTTAATGACAGCAATTTCTTTCCTGGCTATGCCGCGGCGTTTTACTCAAAAAATTTAGATTTAAACAGCGTTGATAATGCTGTTTCGGGTGATACAGTATTAGAACGTTTAAGAGAACATAGCGAGCATTGGGAAGGTGGTAAAATTCTTGACAGATATTGTGAAGTTATGTTTGAAAAATACGTTCAGGACGGATATAATCGCGGCTATAACTACAAGTCTATAAAGAATACGGATAAAATGGAAATTTTTTGGAATACACTTAAAACGAAATCGCTTTGGCAGAAAATGTTCGGTAGTGACGTTGAAGTCGATACTCATTATGAAGAGCTTGAAGCAATAAAGGTCATAGAAGATAAGGACTTAACGGGTTCAAACGACGAGATTTCGGAAAACCTGCGTATCAATAAAGGTGACGTAACAAAGCTTTCGGCTGAATACGCTAAGGCAAAACTGAAAAAAGAAAGGCTTGTTTTATTCCGTTACAGTACCACGAAATATATGTGTGCTCCTAGTGTGTTTGCTCGCTGTGATGGCTCTGAAATAGACAGCGGAACCTCGGACGGTGAAATACTTGCTAACGATTGCTATTATCTTTGGAAAGATAAAAATTGGAACTGTTACACGGTGCAGGAAACTGTATATCTCGATTTCGATATAATCTCTCTGACTTATACGAATGACGACGTGGAAACGATAATTCCTGTGGTAATGTCGCCTATGGATATAGCAGGCGATTTAACTCCGCCGCTGAAAGATCCAACGAGCGACGGCAGTGGCTGTAACGGAGTGAATTGGAAACTCATTTTCGGCGTTGTAGTACTTGTAGTCGTTCTGATATTAACCTATCCGTTATGGAGTCATTTAATAGGATACGTCCTTGACGCAGTAATTTGGCTTGTAACGCTTCCGTTCAGGGCGATAGGTGCGCTATTTAAAAAGAAAAAGGAATAAACGGTAAGGTGAATGAAAACGTTTTGCAGGTATTTATTAATCGATATACAAACGGGCTTTGCTTTATGCGCAGGTGAAAAGTATAAAGACTTCGATAATTCAACTATGTGTTATATAAACAACGGTACGTTTCGCTTTGGACTGTTCCGCCGTAAAATAACTGAATATTTCAGAACGTTAGAAGTTAAAGGTCGTGAATGCGTAATCGTTTATTGGCTTAATGCTCCTGCTGTTAAAGAGATTGGTTTCGCTTATTTGTTTAATAACAGATTTTATTTGCGCGAAAAGGAATATTTCCCGAAAGAATTTTTTTGCGGTGGAATTGTGGGACGTTTGGGTGTTGACTATGAAAACTATTAAACGGTTACTGATTTTTGTATTAATTCTTGCGGTCGCATTTACGATAGGCTATTTCGTATATACGGGGTTTAACGTATGAAAGAGTATGAAGTGTTTTTATATGAGAAATTTTGTAAAAGTTGTAAAAGTATTGCGCATTGCCCGTGGCTATGTATAAGCGGTGGCACTTGCTTTGAAATGACGGCATTCGAGGAACGGAAAGAAAATGAAAACGAAAACGACGAATGAAAAAGGACGATTTAATTATCGCCATATAATTTGTATAGGTATAACGCTTTGCTTTATTGCTTGCAGTGTGTTTGTGTTCCCGAACGCTCTCGGTAGAATTATCGAGGGTGGAAGGGACCTCGGTCTTTCTGTCGCTTTCTACTTCTGCGAAATGTTCGGTATCGAATACGGCTTTACTCCGACGGTAACAGAGCTTCCGAAATTTCCGTTCTTCCCGTCGTACAGCGGTGACAGTCCGACAACTACTCTTCCGGAAACGTTTACCGGCTTTAAATCGAACTTCGTGCTGTATTGGCAACTATGGATAAACGAGGATAATTTTTTCGGCTATTTAGCGGTCGTAGGCAACGTATTGTACAAAGTAGCTTTGATAGTAACCGTATTAGTACCTTTTATAATAATTGCCGTATTAATTTTCAGGCGGTATTTAAAGCACCAAAACAACGATTACAATACAGACAGTAAACCTTTGAAAATATTTAAGAAAATCAATAATTATACTTACTGTCCTTTAAAATTATGGTTTAGTGATTTAATATATTTTATCCGTGAAAACAGGTTTTACAAAAAGGTTTGGTTGTTCGTATGGCTGTATAATTTCAACGCCTTGACGATACTTATTGAATTTATAGCTTACTATTTCTATTTTGCAATGTCTTTCGACGTCGTAAACCTGTATATACAGTTTTACAAACTTGCGCTCGATTTATGGGCAGTAATTGATTTTATTCCGTTGTGGGTGTGGTTCATAATAGGCTATTTGGTATTGAACGCAGTCAGCATCAAGATTGCGTATTTACGGCTTTATCACAATGAATGGCGTAATTGCGGATTCATAAACGAGCGCGGTGTCGTCACAATCTGTTACGGTGCAATGGGCGTAGGAAAAACAATGCAGATAACCGATATGGCACTTTCAACGGAAGTACAGTTCCGAAATATGGCGTTTGAAATTATTCTTGAAACCGATATGAAATTCCCGAATTTCCCTTGGATAGAGTTCGAGATACGCTTTAAATGGGCTATGCAGGTTCATACAGTTTATGATTTACCGTCTTGTCGTAAATTTGTTCGTCAGATACGCGATATGTGGTTTAACGATCCTTATGATAAGACGTTAATTTTTAATTACGATTACGAGCGTTACGGCTTAACATATGACGATAAACTCAAAGTTACGGATATTTGGTCAGCTTTGGAAGATTACGCTTGTGCTTATTTTATTTACACTGTTCAAAGTTCATTGCTAATATCAAATTACAGTGTTCGCGTAGATAGCTTAAAAGCAGATTTAGGCAACTTTCCGTTATGGGATACAGACTTTTTTAAACGCGATAGCCGTCTTATCGACAGTTACAGCCGGCACGCTCATATCCTCGATTTTGATATGCTTCGCTTGGGTCGTCAGATGCTTGAAAATAACCCGAACAGGAACGCTTTCGGGTTTGGGGTTTATATCGTATCTGAAATTGATAAAGAACGTAAAAACACGCCCGAATTAAAGGAAATCAAAGCAAGCTCCGACGAGTGCAATCAAAAAAACGATTTATTTAACGTATTGCTCAAAATGAGCCGTCACGCCTGCGTTGTCGCTAATCGAGTATTTGTGAAGGTCTACGCTGATTTACAACGTCCGTCAAGTTTAGGCGCTGACGCGCTTGATTTGGGCGAAATTGTAGATATCAAGGACAAAGGCGAAATGTTGTTGTTACTGCCGTTTTTTGCTCCGTTTCGCATTTTCGATTTTCTGTTTGGTTGGCTGAAAAATAGATTCGATAAATTCTATATGCAGTACAGATTTAACCGTGCAGACAATACGTTACTTTTATACCTGTATAAAAGTATAACGGCAAAGTTAAACAAGTATTGCGAGGGAATACATAATACGTTCAGCTCTCAGACTTTGCATTTGGAAGTTGAGCGTGGCTCCCGTGAGGGTGAAATAAAACAGGCTAAGTATTATCGTATGCCGAAAAAGATTTACAGTAAACGTTTTTCAACGGACTGTCTGAGCGGTATATTTGAGAACCGTGCGACGTGCAACTATATCGGTATAGACGATTTACGAGAATACGCCGACATTATGGCGACAAGTGCGGAATTGGGCTTACAGAATGCCCACTTCCAAACAGAAATAAATGCGCTTAACAGCGCAGATTAAAGGTAGAGTATGGCTAAGAAAAATAAACCAAAATTTCATTGTAAAAACGAAGCTCAAAAGCGGGCTATAAGGGCGAACTATGCCCGTAAAGCTGCCGCCACTAAGATTTCTCCGTCTGTAAAGGTAACGGAAAAAAAGTTTCCTGATAAATTCCCGTTTTGGGCAAGATTTAAGCCAAATAAAGGTCGGACTACGCTTGTTATTGACGAAATACAATTAAAGCGCAATAATTCAGATGTTGAAGATGATTATTTTGTACATAGAGAAGCAATTCATTGTACTGAGGATAATAGATATGTGTTAAGTGGTGATTATGAAAAAATATCTCCTAATCCTGATAAAACAGATAAAAATCCTATGTATTTAAAACGTCCACATAAACATCGGAAGCGATTATTTGAACCTCATAATAAAAATTTAGATATGCCTGAAGATTTACGGCAACGTTACGATAAAAATAATTATAAAAAAGAAAACCCCGACAATAATGACGGGGAATAAACAGGCATAAAAAAAAGAGTTGCAGTAGCGCCCTTACGGCTTAGTGCCTTGTTAAAACAAGTTTAAAGCAACTCTATGTAAATAGTATATATTATTAAAAATTAAATGTCAATTAAAAATAAGGTTGTTGTTTTGATAATCTTATTTTTTTATCGCCTTTGCAGTGGGTTGGGACTTCGGGCGTGGGGAAGTCCGCCCGAAAAATCGGGCGGAACGGCTATTCTCCGTGGTGAATAACATCTCTTTTTAATTTCATTGCAATTGTTTCTAAATCGTTTATTATC
Source organism: uncultured Christensenella sp. (assembly GCA_910583545.1). Taxonomy (GTDB): domain Bacteria; phylum Bacillota; class Clostridia; order Christensenellales; family Borkfalkiaceae; genus Coproplasma. The sequence continues at coordinate 15,630 of CAJTXM010000022.1, forward strand.
ACAGTTAGTTCATAATTGGCAAAATCTTCTATACAGTAGTTTTGTTGAATTTCTTTTAGAATTTCAATGTAATTATTTAGTGATTTATATCGTAATTTTAATTGTTCTTTTGCTTTGGAACTTGTTTTCATAAATTAACTCCTTTTAATTTTCAATAGAACTTTCAAGGTTCGATATACAATCGTCAAGACAACTGCAAGCCTCTTCTATGTTACATATCGCTTCTTCTGAACTTTCGCCCTTTTGGTTATATTGTAGGTTTTCGGGCATATTGCCATAATAATCCTGTTCTTCTTGCAATACCTCGTCAAGTTCTTCTTTTAAGTCTGATATTTTTTGCATTAATTCAGATATTCGTTTTCTACGTTGTTTATTCATTTTTATTAACTCCTTTTTGTAATTTGCTTTCCATTTGCTTTGATAATTGTCTTTATTAAGCTTTCGGCATCTTCTTGGCTGATATGGTGTAAAACCATTGTTGAAATGTTCGGGGAAACGGGAACGCCCGTTCCCCCTTGTCGTTAAAGATTATTTAATTTTAAATTGTTGTTATCATTTCACTTTTAAATTTTTCTATCTGTTTCATTGTTAGCCATTCGGGTTTTTGTTCGTCTGTGAAACCATTGTAAATGCCTTTCATAATGGCGATATGGTCTTTAACATTTCCCGCCCATAAATATTTGTTAAGTCGATTTCCATTGCCTAAAAAGTATTTACAATCAAGGCGCAGGCGGTCAAGCATCATATAACGGAATTGTATGTCGTGTGTTAAAATATCTTTGATTTCTTCTTTTACGCTTTTCATAATTTTCCTCTTAAAAAATAATTTGCCCGTATAGCCGATAGCACAGCTTTTGATTTTTGTGTAATTTTGAAATTGGTATTATTCAAAGTAACAGTATTCGATATTCCAAGGATAAGCGTCAAGCCTTACGCCTAAGTCTTTCCCGTCAAGGCAGTCCCCTGTCATTGAGTTGCTTCCGCTTGGTAAGTCAAAAAATGCTTTTCCGGAAAGGTTGCTTATGCGGTAACTTCGTTCGGTTTCTGTATAGGGTTTATTAAAATTAGATTGCTTGTAAACGATAACTGCCGTAATTTCTTGAACGTCGTAATCTCCGTAACTAATTCCGTTTTCTTTGTTGAATTCTCTGAAACGTTTTCTGATTTCTGATATTGTTGCTTTTTTCATTGATATAACTCCTTTAAAAAATTATTTGCCCGTATAGCCGATAGCACAGCTTTTGTTTTTAAATTTCTTCAATATGAATAATCATTATATCTTCGTTGGTAGTATTGAAATGTGTTATTTTAGCGCCTATTACATTGATTTCGTATCCATTGTTAAAATCAGTTAGTATAAAATCATTAAGATTTTTGTATTCGTCAACTTCGCCGAGAGTAGAACTGACTATTCTTATTTTTATATCTTGCAATTCATTTTCTACTATTGTTTGAATAATGGATAGTTTGAGTTCCCCCATAGACATAGGGTATACTTTTTGTTCTCTGGTCTGATAGCCGTGTTTAGTAATTTTCATAAAAACTCCTTTGGGATGTAGCCCCTTTTAAAAAATATAGATTAGCTGATATATAAGCTTTTTTTGAAATTTTTGAAAAACGCTTGCGCTTTTCGTTTCGCTATGGTAAAATTGAAATAAGTTCAGCAAAGGACGGGCAGGTTTCGCCCTTTGCCTTGGTTAGCCGTTCGGGGAAAGTGTTTCAAGTGTTTACCCGTTCGGCTTTGCCTTTGTAGCAGTAAGCTCGTTTAGCTCTCTATAATAAGTAAGATTTCAACGATTTCGTCGCCTGTGAAACCTAACTTTTTGAGAAGCTCGACGAGCTTTTTAAATTCGTCTTTTCTCAGTTTATCCATTCCTTTTTACCTGCCTTTTAAAAATTTCGGCTTGCGCCTATCGACTTTGCAAAATTACCGCACGACCCGTTATTCACTCTGTAAAACACTGATAAGGGGTTGGAGGCGTGCCTTCAACTCCTTACGCAGGGCGCACAGAGTGCAAGATTAAAATGCAAAGAGGAATTAAAAAAATCTTACCAGACGGTGGAGATTTTTTTGCCATATCCTATTAAGTTTCAGATAATAGTTCAGGCAAAAAAATACAACCGCCCGATAACGTAAGTAGTAAAAAGGGAAGAAGTAAGTATCGGGGTTTTTTTAAGCATTCTTTGCATTTTAATTAAAATGCTTTTCACCGAATAAAAGTGTGAAACAGGAAAAGAAAATAAAGGGGCGATTGCGGAGGGGGACAAAGCAGTTTCGCGTGTCCCCTCCGCAACGCCCCTTATAGAAAAAAAGAGAAAGAGTGCACCCCCTTTCCCGACGTCGGGAAACAAAAAAGTCCGCAGTATAAAATTGCGAACCGAAAAAAATTTATTTAACTTTTAAGAATTAAAGGAAAAATCAGCAAAAAATAGGTTGGGTAAAAGTTGGGTTAAATGAAAAAAAGAACTAAAACTTAATAAAAAGCTGAGTAAGTTCAATTAATTAGAAATAATAAAAAAGCGGTAAAAATAGCACAATTACGCCGTTTTTTACCGCTTTTTCTGAGTTTTGGTGCGGACGAAGGGATTTGAACCCCCACGGTTGCCCACAGGAACCTGAAACCTGCGCGTCTGCCAATTTCG
>CAJTXM010000023.1 GCA_910583545.1 uncultured Christensenella sp.
AGCATCGCGTCGCCGAAGGAGAAAAAACGATACCGCTCATTAACCGCGGTTTTATAAACGTTAAGAATCTCCTCTCTTCCGCACATTGCCGCAACAAGCATTATGAGCGTGCTTTCGGGGAGATGGAAATTCGTTATCAATGCGTCGACGCACTTGAATTTATACGGAGGATATATAAAAATCTGTGTGTTTCCGCTGCACTCTTTTAAGTTTCCGTTTTCATCGCAGGCGCTTTCAAGCGTTCTTACGGAAGTCGTTCCTACGGCGATTATACGCCTGCCATCACGCTTTGCTCTGTTTATGATCTCTGCCGACTGAGCGTTTACTTCATAGTATTCGGAGTGCATTTTGTGGTCGGTGATTATATCTTCTTTGACTGGACGGAACGTGCCGAGCCCGACGTGAAGCAAAACCTCCGCAACTTCCACTCCCATATCTTTTATGGTTTTTAAAAGTTCGGGAGTAAAATGAAGCCCTGCCGTCGGCGCCGCCGCCGAGCCGTCGCGCTTTGCGTACACCGTCTGATATCTGTTTTTATCTTCGAGCTTTTTCTTTATATACGGCGGAAGAGGCATATTGCCTGCTTCGTCTAAAATTTCTTCAAATACGCCGTCGTAAATAAACCTGACTATCCTCTCGCCGCTGTCGGTTATTCCCTCAACTTCGAGAGACAGCCTGTCGTTGACGGAAAGCTTTGTACCGATACGGCATTTTTTGCCCGGTTTTACGAGAGTCTGCCACCGGTCTTTATCCTCCCTTTTCAGCAAGAGAACTTCAACCGCACCGCCGTTTGCGGTATGAGCATACAGTCTTGCAGGTAAAACTTTGGTATTGTTGACGACGAGAACGTCGCCCCTTTTCAGATATTCGGTTACGTCCTTGAATACCCTGTGTTCCATCTCTCCCGTCGCCCTGTTATAGACTAAAAGTCTTGACGAATCGCGGGGTTCGGCAGGCGTCTGAGCGATAAGCTCTTCTGGCAAATCGTAATAAAAGTCACTTTTCAAGTATTTCATAATAATAATTTTCGTCTCGGTTACAGAATACAGTGAGTTAATCTTTATCGAAGAGCGATAGCTGGGACTGCTGTTTTTCGGTCAGTTTATAGCCGAGATGTTCGTAGCCGCCCCTTAAAATCATTCTGCCCCTCGGCGTTCTTGCAATGAAGCCGAGCTGCAAAAGATACGGTTCGTATACGTCCTCTATCGTGCCTGCGTCTTCGTTGATTGTTGCGGCAAGCGTTTCGAGCCCGACGGGTTTTCCGTCAAATTTTTCTATCATTGCTCTTAAAAGGCTTCTGTCGATTTCGTCTAAACCCAGAGAGTCTATCTCCATTTTGCCGAGCGCGAATTTCGCGTCCTTTACCGTGACGGAGGGATTTCCGCTCATCGTCGAAAAATCCCTGACTCTCTTTAAAAGTCTGTTTGCAATTCTCGGCGTACCGCGCGAACGGCGCGCAATTTCTTCCGCGGCGTCTTCATCCGCCTGTATATTCAAAGTCTTTGCACTGCGCAGGACTATGTCTTTGAGTTCGGCCGGCGTGTACATCTCCAGACGGCAGATTATGCCGAATCTGTCCCTCAAAGGGTTGGCTATCATACCCGCCCTCGTGGTTGCGCCTATCAAAGTGAACTTCTTTAACGAAAAGCGGATATTCCTCGCGCTCGGACCTTTACCTACGATGATATCGAGTGCGTAATCCTCCATAGCCGAATACAGAATTTCCTCGACGCTGTGGTTGAGACGGTGAATTTCGTCGATAAAGAGAATATCGCCTTCGTTAAGGTTGGTGAGAATTGCCGCAAGGTCGCCGCTGCGCTCGATTGCAGGCGCGCTCGTCATTTTGAGCTGGCCGTTCATTTCGTTTGCGATAATGTGGGCAAGCGTAGTTTTACCGAGTCCGGGCGCGCCGTATAAAAGGACGTGTTCGAGAACCTCGCCCCTCTTTTTTGCGGCGTTCATATATACTTTTAAATTTTCTTTGACTTTGCTCTGTCCGACGTAAGCGTCGAGCGTCTTCGGGCGCAGGACGTTTTCTTCAACGTCGTATTCGCCCTTGGTGCTCTTTACAAGCCTGTCGTCAGACGAGTCAAATTCTTCCTCGTCGTCGTAAAACATCTTTACCCCTTTTTACATACTTTTAAGCGCTGTTCCGATAATCTCTTCGATAGTATCCGCGCCCTGCGCGCGCGCTTTTGCAATAGCTCTTTCGCTCTCCGCGCGGGTGAAGCCGAGCGTCATCAGCGCGACGACGGCGTCCTCGTCGCCGTGGGATACGGCTATTACCGGCGCGCCCTTGACGGAACCCGATACGGACGGTGCAGACACCTTTTCCCTAAGTTCTAAAATTATGCGCTCAGCCGTCTTTTTGCCTAAGCCTTTGACCTGAGAAAGACGGGCGACGTCCGAAGTTGCGATAGCCGCCGCAAGATCCGCCGCGTTAAGTCCCGATAATACCGAAATACCCGATTTGGGACCGACGCCGGAAACGGTGATTAATTTTAAAAACATATTTTTCTCTTCCTGCGAAGAAAACCCGTACAGCGCGGTGCCGTTTTCACTGACCTGCAAATACGTGTACAGCGCGCCTTCGCTCTTTCCCGAAAGAAGGGAAAAAGCCGAATACGAACAAATTATTTCAAAACCTATTCCGCCGGCAGTTTCTATAAGAACGCTGTCCGGCGAGACGTTCAGAATTTTACCTTTTACATAACCTATCATATTAACACCGAAAAGTTGATTATCTTATTCCGAATAATTTTCCGAACCGCGAAGTGTGAGCGTGGCAAAGCGCGACAGCAAGCGCGTCCGCGGCGTCGTCGGGACGGGGAATTTTGCTAAGATGCAGAAGCGAAGTAACGACGTGCTGCATCTGAATTTTATCTGCCTTGCCGTAGCCCGTCAAAGACTGCTTTATCTGATTTGGCGTATACTCGTACAGCCGTCCGCAGTATTTTATGCAGGTAAGAAGCATAACGCCCCTTGCGTGAGCAACGGGAATACCCGTCGTTATATTCTTTGAAAAAAACAGTTCCTCGACGGCTATTTCTTCGGGTTTGAATTTATTGAGTAAATTGTTTATCCCCTCTTCTATCATAGCAAGCCTCACAGGCAGGCTTTCGTCCTTGGGCGTAAGAATAACGCCGAAGTCGACGGCTCTGGTATTGTCGTTTTTTTCTTTCTCGACGACTCCGTAGCCGACCGTTGCAAGTCCGGGGTCAAGACCTAAAATTATCATTTCTATATTATTCTAAATTAATTGAGCGGTTATGTCAATTAAATTAGCCCCTCGCCCGAACAGGAAACTCCCCCGTCGGATAATATGACGGGGGTAAAACATAATTAAACGTAACTTTCCGCCAGAGCTTTGAACGCGGGAAGCGAGCGTTCCAACATTTCTTCCGACACACAGTAAGACAGGCGGACGTACTCCTTACAGCCGAAGCCTGCGCCGTCGACGAGAAGAATTTCAAAACTTTTCGCGCGTTCGGCAAACGACGCTCCGCATCCGTCGGGAGATTTTACAAAGAGGTAAAACGCACCGTCGGGCGGAACGAATTCAAAGCCGTATTCGCCGAGCTTGCGCATAAGAAGATCGCGGTTCTTTACATATACCGAAAAGTCGGAGGTTTGATTCGCGCACCTTTTTACAAGCTGCTGCAAAAGGCTCGGCGCACAGACGAAGCCCAACGCCCTGCCTGCGCCGCATACTCCCGCATAAACTTCATCGGCTTCTTCCATTGCAGGATTGACTGCAACATAGCCTATCCTCTCACCGGGGAGCGAAAGCGATTTGCTGTACGAATAGCAGACAATACTGCGTTTATAATAGTTCGTAACAAACGGAATTTTTTGTCCGTTATATACAAGTTCCCTGTACGGCTCGTCGGAAATGAGATACACGGGCTGTTTTTGGCGGGCGATAATATCGACGAGCGATTTAATAGTTTGTTCGCCGTATACCGCTCCGCTCGGATTGTTGGGCGAATTTATTATTACGGCTTTCGTGCGAGCGTTCAGTGCAGACGAGAATTTTTTCAGATCGGGCTGAAAATTTTTATCCGAAGGGACGACGACAAGCTTACCGCCGGCGTGCTCGCAGAACACCTTGTATTCGGGGAAGAAAGGCGAAAAGACGATGACCTCGTCGCCGACGTTCAAAAGTGCGTTTAAAGTTATTGTAAGCGACGCCGAAGCTCCGCAGGTCATATAAATGAAATCAGCGTTCAAGCCTGCGCCGAAGCGGCGGTTAAGATCGTCCGCGACGGACTCTCTTACCGAAAGATCGCCCTGCGCCGAAGTGTAGCCGTGCAGCGCGACGGGATCGGAATTTTTAACGAGGTCGCTAAGCGCTTCCCTCACGCTTTCGGGCGGAGGAACGCTTGGGTTGCCTATCGAAAAATCAAAGACGTTCTCTTCTCCGATTTCCGCCTTTCTTTTTTTGCCGTATTCAAACAGTTCCCTTATGCCCGAACGAACCTGTCCGAGGCGTACGTTTTCTTTATTCAACATAGCATTATAATAGCATCAGGCGCAAAAAAAGTCAAATAATTAAGCGGAGCCGTCATTCCCGCTCCGCTCTTTCAGCCTGTCAGCTCTTTCCTGAAAGCTTCTATAATTTTATTTTCTATCCTCGAAACCTGCACCTGTGAAACGCCGAGCATCGAGGCGACTTCGCTCTGCGTCATATCCCTGAAATAGCGAAGCATTATGACCTTTTTCTCGCGTTCGGGCAGTCCTTCTATCGCAGTTTTCAGCTGCAGGCTTTCTACGATGTCCTCCTGTCTGTCCTCGACGGGGAGTTTATCCAAAAGCTCCTGCGTTTTCTTGTCCTTATACTCGCCCTGCGAATATATGGAAACGGGCATATGCGTCGAGCCCAGAGTGAATACCACTTCGCTTTCGGGAATTTCGAATTCTTCTGAAATTGCCTTGACGGTTGGCTGTTCGCCGTGCACCACGGAATATTCTTCGATAAAAATGTTAATGCGTTTGGCAAGACTTTTTATCGCCCTTGAAACCTTTATACTGCCGTCGTCGCGCATAAAGCGTTTGATTTCGCCGGCTATCATAGGCACGGCGTACGTTGAAAAGCGGACGCCGAAACTTTCGTCAAAGCCCGAAATTGCCTTTAAAAGTCCCATACTTGCAAGCTGATACAGATCGTCGTACTCTACGCCTTTATTGAGATAACGCCTGACTATACTTTTTATTAAATTGTTGTTCGCCGTCAAAAGCCGTTCTTTTGCGTCGGCGTCGCCGTCCTTTGCCTTTCGTATTAATAAATTCGTCTGTTCGACGTCAAGCATTCTCCATTACTTCCGCTTCAAACTTTTTCGACATACTCACCACCGTACCTTCGCCCGAAACCGAGTTGACCGAAAAGCCGTCCATAAACGTTTGCATTATGGTAAAACCCATACCGGAGCGTTCGTCGGAGGGAAGCGTCGTGTAAAAGGGCTGAACCGCCTGATCGATATCGGCAATACCCTTTCCCGTATCGCTTACCCTGATATGTAGAGTGGCGTCCTCTATCTCGCATTCAACCGTAACTATGCCTACTTCCCCCCTGTATGCGTGAACGGTACAGTTAGTGACCGCCTCCGAAACGGCGGTCTTGACGTCGGAAATATCCGAAAGCGACGGATTCAGTTCAAGACAGAAAGCCGCGACTGCGTCGCGTGCAAAAGCCTGATTCTGTGGTAATGAATAAAATTGAAGCTTTAAATAATTTTTTGTCATATAAAAAAGTACGACCTCCTGAAAACAATCTGAAAGCATTGACACACAGGTCAACCGTCGCCTTCAAACTTATTCCGCCTTGGGAATGAGAGAATATATTCCGCTTAAATTCAAAATTTTATCGGCTGAAAAATTAGGCTTTTCTATGTACAGCGGAACGGAAATGCGCGCCGCTTTTTTATACCTGCCAATCAAAAAACCTATACCGGTCGAATCCATAAACGCGACTTCGGACAAGTTGATTATAATTTTTCTGACGGAAGCGTTTTCTTCGATAAGCTTATCGCATTTCACGCGCGCGGACTGCGCCGAGTATTCGTCCATTTCGCCCGATAAATTTATGTAAAGTATTTTTTCACGCAAATATCCCGTAACGTTCATAACCATAGGCTCCTTAAAAAAGGCTTATATCGATATTACTAAAATTTATGATACGGATTTTGTATGTATTGATAAAAATAGCGCGTTTTTTGTCAAAAGCGGAAACGCATCGGGTGCACTAAGCGATAAAAATGTATAGAGAAAAATTTATCGATTAGTATTGCAATTTAAGGAATATTAATATATAATGTAATAGCTGAAAAGCAAATATTTTGTAAAAAGGAAAACCGATGAAAAAATTTAAACTTCTTTTGTTCATCACGCTTATTGCAACGCTTATTGCGGGACTCAGCGCCTGCAACTGCAACGGTTCGGATTCGGACGGAGTAAAAACTTACACCGTCACGCCCGACACGAGTAAAAGCTTGACGCTGAACGTCGGCGACAGCGACGTGGATTTTACGCAGTACTTTATTTTAAAAGATTCCGACGGAAACGTTATTCCCGTTACCGCGGATATGCTCGATTTATCCTACGTAGACACTTCCAAGACAGGCGGTTTTATGGTCTATCTGAATTATAACGGCTCTTCGGGCGCACTGTGGTTCACGGTAAAAGAAAATGAAGAAACGCCTACCGTCACTTACACGCTTTCGGTAGATAATACGAAATCAAGAACGCTCACCGTAGGCGATACGAATATCGACTTTACGCAGTACTTTAAAATTTCGGCAAGCAACGGCACGACGGTTCCCGTCACCTCCTCTATGCTTGATTTGAGCAAAGTCGACACTTCGAAAGCAGGCACTTTCACCGTTACTTTGAATTACGACGGTAAGTCCGTTTCGGCCACGTTTACCGTAAAGGAAAACGGAAGTTCGTCCGAAACGGTTGATTTGAGCGAAGTATTCAGTCAATATACAAATGTTTCGAAATGGAACTTTGCAGTAAGCTTTACAGACAGCGTCGGTGTTGAGGACTACTATGAGTATTCAGGCAACAATATTCTGAACAAATACCTCGATATAAACAATGAAACCTGGACTGATTACTTCACTATGGGCACGGCTAATCCGTACTATTTCTATATGGATAACGGCGACGGTACATATACTAAATACGATGAAACCACAGACGAATTTGACGAAACCTATAAAGATTTAAGTTTAATTAATTTGTCGCAACTCAACGATTTATCGTTTACGAAATCGGGCGACTATTTCATTGCAAGCAATGCAAACGACGCCGGAAACGCAGTTATCGGAGCATATGTAGACGACAGCGGCAACTCTCTTACCTGGACAAAGCTTGCGGTATATATTGCGAACGGAAAAGTAACTAAGATAGAAGGCACTATGTCCGACGACTATATTATGACGTTCGAAATAAGCAAATACGGACAGATCAACTTCACTCTGCCGAATGCAACCGAAGGCGGCGGAACGACCGACCCCGTAGAGCCTACGGGCGAAATGATGGAGAAACAGACTTACGACGCCGAGACCTTCGATAACAGAAACTTACAGGACAGACTTTCGCAGTACAAGGAACCCGGCGACACGAGCAGTGAGGGAAACGCGATAGGGCTGCCTTCGACGGGAACGTATAACGCGCTGGTAATACCCGTACAGTTCAGCGGAGATACGATTACTCAGACGCAACTTGACAAACTCAATAAAGCTTTTAACGGAACGAGCGCCGATACCGGCTGGGAAAGCGTTAAGACCTATTATCAGAAAGCTTCTTACGGGAAATTGAATATTACTTTCGACGTTCAGCCCGTATGCAGAATGCAGTACTCCTCTTCTTATTACGAAAACCTTACCGCAACCGACGAGCAAAGCGGACAGGATTACAAAAACGGCGATAACGTAATTTTGCACGAAGCGCTTGCAAAGCTTGACTCGGCTATCGACTTTTCAAAATACGATACCAACAATGACGGATGTATAGACGCTGTTTACCTCATCTACTCTGCTCCGGTTGATTACAGCAACGACAGTTTCTTCTGGGCGTACGTGACCTGGGACGGTACGGATAATCAGTACGACAATAAATACGCCTACTACTATATGTTTACGGGTCTTGACTTTATGGACGAGGGCTCGGCAAATAACGGCAGTATGACGATAAACACCGAAACATTTATTCACGAAACGGGGCATCTTCTGGCACTTGACGACTATTACGATTACGACTCAAATGCGGGTTGCAACGAAGGCCTGGGCGGTTGCGCTATGATGGACTGGAATATCGGCGACCACGACGCTTATTCAAAGATAATGATGGGTTGGACGGACGCTGCGGTAGTCAACGAAACGCAGACGATAACGATTAAGAGTTTGCAGAAACAGGGCGACGTCATTTTGATTCCTCTCAGCTTTGACAATTCGTATTTCTGCGAATACCTGCTTATCGATTTATATTCGGCGCAGGGACTGAACGAATTGAGATCGGAACACGGTTCAACCGTCCTGTACGGAGGTGCAGAATACGGAGTGAGAATTTATCACATCTCTTCTTCCGCAAACAATCCTTACAACAATAATTACGGTTCGTTTACGGACTGCAACAATTCCGACACCGCAAACGCGCTGATAAAACTCGTCGAAGCCGACGGAGGCGACAGTAAATTTACAGACAGCGACGGTTACGCAACCGTTGCGACTGAAAGCGATTTATGGAAAACGGGTTCAACGCTCGGCAGTGTGTTTGAGAATTATACGCGCAACAACGGCGACACGGTCAACTTCGAAATATCGATAGACAGCGTTTCGGCGGAGCAGGCGACTATAACGGTTACGTTCAAAAATTAATACTTAATAAACCTCCTCTGCCCGTCGGGCAGAGGAGGTTTTAATTTTTTATAATTTACGTTTAAGATATATCATATCTTTTAAAATGACGCCGTCCTCGACTATAATATGGTCGTAATTATCGGTAAAAAAATTTTTAACGGTATGCGAACGAATAAACCCGCATTTTTCGTAGAACGGGACAGTCAGAGGGCTGTCGCCCGTTCCGACCAGAACGGACGAAAAGCGGTTTTTATATTCGTTGCAGACAAAGGCGATAAGCTCTCTGCCGTAACCGCAATGCCTGTACTCGGGAAAAACTGCCAAATTCTTTATTTCGAGAACTCCGCTCCCTGCGTCGCAGACGACGATCTCGCCCTTCACTCCGTCATTGTCCAGAACGAACATAGTACCGTCTTTGAGATAGCGTTCAATCATTTCGCGCTGTTCGTCGGCGATAAGCAGAAGATCGAAATAATCTTCTTTATTTTCGGCTTTGTAAATTTTACTCTTCATTTGTTTCTTTAGGGGAAACTTTCTTTTCATTTAAAAACCAGGAAACGAAAATCAGAACCATACCCGTGCCGAGCACTGCGTGGAACAATCCCGAAATACCGGAGATTGCACCGTTTGCGCCGTCCTGAACGGTGTAGACCAACTTCTCAGACTGTGAAAGCACGTCCAAAACTCCCCTCGCCGTCATCAAAAGCCCTGCACCCGTTACACCGACAATATACGTTATAAACGCGTATTTGAAAAGTTTGCTTCCGCCTTTTCCCATCTTGTCGGAAACGAGTCCGATGATAAGCACGAACGCAACGCCCAGAACAAGAAAATGCGTATGTACGAGTCCGAGCGGAGTATAGACGTTTACCACGCCGAAAGCTTTGGAAAATTCGCGGTAGAACACGCCGAAAATTATTCCCAGCGCCAAAAATACGGTGGAAACAATGAGATACCTTTTAAAATCCGACGTCTTTGCTTTATCCTGAGTTTTTGCCTCTTCCATAAATTTCTCCCTGATAAAATTATTTTATTTTGAAACGGCAAGATTACGCCGTATCGGTTTTTGTAAGTCAGATATTTTTCAAATCAAATTCGAGCTGTAAATCGCAAGGCTCCTGTTCGGCGTGCGCCTTATAGGGACTGAAACGGTTATCGCGCACAAGCTTGAAGGTAAGCGATTTCGGATCGTTGTTAAGAACGCTTTCATCAAAAGTTCCTATGCCCAAAATAAGCTTTTGCACTAACTGTTCGAACTGCTCCGTTGCGAGTTTGTTTTCCCTCTTATGAGCGTGATACCATTCGCGGTCGTTATTGTTTAAAAGATCTGAAAGATAGTCCATCATCGTTTGTGTATCCATTTTTCACTTATAGCTTATATAAATATGATTTAAAGCGAAACTATCGCAAACGCCGTCAACGGTACGTTTAACGGCATTATTCCGCTGAACAGCGAATAATAATTAAACCAAGACATAGAAAAATTATATCACAGGCACAGACATATTTCAAGCGTATTAACAGGTTATTCATTCCGACTTACAACTTCCATCAACACAAGTATATCTCAGCTTTTATTTATCCCTCCTCCCACCACTAAAAAAGCACCCGAATGGGTGCTAATTTCGTGGTGGAAAATTGTTGACCTACATCGAACCGAAGAACTAAAAAAGTAATTATTATCATATCAAGTTTAATTTGCAATTTCAGTATTCTCTGCTTTGCGGCTTTTAATTGATTTTATTAGCCTTTTGATAAGCATAACAACGATATTGAAAATGACTGCTGATACAATAGATACGGCAAAAACAATTAAATAAATAGCCCATATTTCGAGACCGCCGACATATTCCAACAGAGTTATTATTACGGGGTGAAACAAATATATTGCTAACGATAAACTGCCGAGATAACCGAACGCTTTATTTACCTTTGAATTTGTAACAGCTACGCCCTTGCCTGCAAACGTAATCGAGATTGCAACAAATATACATACTACGGTGACAACCATACAAACGGGTTCCAAACTTTTATTTATAGGAATAAAACCGAGAATTATCGGTGCACAATAACAAATCATTTCAACAACTTTCAAAATTACCGACGGTGCGGCTTTTAAGTCTTTTTTTGTTATGACGGTAGAAAGATAATAAGTAAACATACCTACGCACATTTCGCCCCAAGCTCTTAAATCATAGACAAAAGTCGTTGTAAATGCCCAATTCGTACAAAGTCCATAAATAACAGCTATAACGCCTAAAACGCCAAGCAAAATAGGAATTACTAAAATTCCTTTCTTGATTTTCTTTCTTAACAGCAATGCAACGGGTACTATAAACAGCATACATAAGAGCATTGACGACAAATACCATTCGGGAACGATGAGCGCGCTTGCATAGGCGTTCGTCCATACGCCGGCCATTTGCACTAAAAATATACTCGGCAAGCCGTTCAGAATTATATTGCCAGAATTAGCAAAATTATAAGTCAATAATACGACAATAATTACTATAATAGCCGTTAAATGAGTGGGTAAGATTCCTTTAATCTTATTACCCATAAAACGGCAACTTTCAAGCGCAGGGTTATAATTTTCCTTTGCGCTTATTTTTTCAATAGACCTTGCAAGGAAATAACCCGAAATCAGAAAGAAGAACTCAACGGCAAGTGCGCCGTTCTCAAAAAAATTAATGTCGTCGCCTAAAAAAGTCATTTGAATATGATAGCCGACAACTAAAATACTGAATAGAAATCTCGCCAATTCAACTAAATTGTTTCTTTTAGTCATTTTAGCCTCCGTAAAAAAAGCGCGTTCCATTGAGAAACACGCCGAAAAACGCACCTCTCAATGTTGCTACACATTGTCCATATAAAGGCGAGAGAATAAATTTTTACCAAATAGTATTCCCTTATACGGACTATTAAAATGTGTAGCAGAAATAATATAGCAAATTATTCAAAAAAAGTAAACAGTATAATGCTTATAAAAGCTAACTTTTCAGTAAATGGCAGATAGGCGTGAGCTTGTCTTGACAAGCGCGCGGCTGGCCACGCAGACATGAAAAAAAAGCGTATTAAAAAAGAAATAACGACCTAATTGAAAGTGGTTCGATTTAGGTCGTTATTGTGAGGAGGTGTGTATTGCCGTTTCCCTCAAGCGGTAGCCTTCGGCAAACCTTCGCTTCGCTCAGTCGAACGGTTTGCTTCTTCTGCTAACACCTCCTCCCACCACGAAAAAAGCACCCCGAATGGGTGCTAATTTCTTGGTGGAAAATCATTGACCTACATCGAACCGCTAAATTGAAAATTATATTACTGTTTATTGTAACGCTCAACAAGTTCAAGGAACTTCTTCTCATTCAGAACTTCATTTGACACGTATTGCCCATTATAAAATACGGCGTAATTTGTCCAAGCCATAGGTGCGTTTTGAGCTTTATCCTTGCTGTCTATAAATATGCTTTCAAACGGTATTTCTTTTTCTCTTGCTACTTGCTCGACTATCGGAACGTATTTTGCAGTAAACGGGCAACCGTGCGTATAACACACGACAAAACCTTGCTTTTCTATATGAGGCAATTTGGCGGTTTCCTTAAATTTCGGAACGGGTGCATTGTTATCGAACGGTAAATACATTAAAGTAAAATTAGGTTCGGCTTTGTCTGCAACCTTAAACCCTTTATAAGCAAGATATTTCGGATCAGACAAAAAGGGCATTTTCTTCGGCGAAGATATAACAGTAATTCCGTGCTTGCCTTGCACTTTCGCGTCGGCAATACAAGCATTTAATAAATCGTTCGCATATCCGTGTCCTTTGAAAGAACCCGATACCCAAAAACAATTTATGTGAATATAGCCATCTGCTTTAATAGGACACCAAGCATTTTCGGCAGGTATGTATTCAATAAAGCATTTACCGCGTTCAACAGATTTCAAAAATACCAATCCGTCTTTTATTCTTTCTTTGAGCCACGCTTTCTTGCTTGCAACTTGTATGTCCTTATTGTTAGAAATAGCGCAACATATATGCTCTGTTTCCAAGTTTTCAAGTGTGAGTTTTATATATTCCATTTCTCGTTTTCTCCGCTAAATTACTGTTTATCGTAGAGAAATTATATCATAATATAATAGAAAAAGCAACTATTAACTATCTAATGGCAGATAGGCGTGAGCTTGTCTTGACAAGCGCGCGGCTGGCCGCGCAGACATGAAAAAAAAGCGCATTAAAAGAAATAACGACCTAACCGAAAGTGGTTCGATTTAGGTCGTTATTGTGAGGAGGTGTGTATTGCCGTTTCCCTCAAGCGGTAGCCTTCGGCAAACCTTCGCTTCGCTCAGTCGAACGGTTTTGCTTCTTCTGCTAACACCTCCTCCCACCACGAAAAAAGCACCCGAATGGGTGCTAATTCCGTGGTGGGAGGAGGTGGATTCGAACCACCGAAGTCGGAGACGTCAGATTTACAGTC
>CAJTXM010000024.1 GCA_910583545.1 uncultured Christensenella sp.
TACCCTTGTCGTATTCGAAGGATATGACGTTATTGTCCGTATCCTGAACGGACGAGATGCGGCCTTTCTCGTAAAGAATAGCCGTTTGATTTTCGTAGTTATCGAAGAGCGCAACGAGATAACCGTCTTTATTAAAGCCCATCGTGGCGTCGCCGTTGCCTGTAATAAAATAAGTCGGCGTCTGCCAATTCATTTGCGTAAGCTGATGCTTGGCGTTATAGTACTGCTTAAAATATTTTTCAAGGTCAGCCTTGTTGTTTTCGGAGGTTTCAAGCAGCATAACAATCTGTCTGTTGATAAGCTCGCCCTGCGCCTGTTCTATAAAATCATTGATTTCCGCTTCGAATTTATTTATATTTGCTTGTAACTTATCCGTGCGGTCTGAAAATTCCTGCTGGAACAGCCTTAAACGCTGTTCGACAACCTTTTGACGAACTTTCATATCCCTTGTGTCTTTAGCGTCTTTTGTGTCCAAATTTCTATAATAAGAGTCTAAATGGTCGTTGATGCGTTCTAATTCCAGCTTCAAATCGCAATACTTTCCCTGAATATGTCCTATATCAATCGTAAGATTTTTATTTGACTCGAGGTAATGAATGTTTTTATTCAGATTATAGTCATCTTTAATTCTGTTAATGTCTATACAGCAAGTGCTTTCGCTTTCTTTATAGTTGTGTCGGTTTAAATAATCTACATAAGCTTCATATTGATAATGATCTTGGTTTTTGACAAGGGGAGTGTTGATTGCGCCGCTGATAGCACTATCAATTGCGGCGTGAAGTGGATTGTTGTAAATAGCAGGGCTATAAGTATAAGAATAATTTAATTTTCGTGTAAGCGTAGCATAATCTTTGCGCAAATCGTGCACGAGCCTACGCAACATAATTAGTGTTTTATTGTATTCGCCTTTTTTGAATATATTTTTCTTTATATTCTGTTCATCTGAGTAATATTCCGTATCTTTATAAGTAGAGTTAACAAATAATTTAGATGTTAGCTTATCCGAAACTACCGTTTGCTGTAATAAAAGAGACTGATATTGTATAGCTTCAGATTCAGTCAATAGAATTCTACTATTATCTATTACACTAATTGCGCCATTCAAAACGTTGCTGCCAATTGTACCAATGAAACCGCCAATTGTACCAATGAAACCGCCAATTGTACCATTTAAAAAAGGATTATTTTGAATTGTATTAAGTGCATTATTGAGTGGGGTTTTAGATGAACTTTTATTAAGTGCTATAAGAAAATTTTCGTAAGCAGCGACTGACAATTCATCATTTTTGTTGAACTTATCTTTTAAGTTGCCCTTATCTACTATTTTGCCGGTGTGCTTGTCGATAATAACATAATTTTTTAATTGTTTTTTTAGCGCATCTATGTTTTCTTCAAGCTCGATTTGTTCCTGTTGGCGCTGTTCAAGATATTTTGCACCTTTAAAGCCCGAATAGTCCTGTTCGAGCCGTAATCCGTTAGTCGTTTTGCGTTCAATCAGAATTTCTTTTTCGTCGTGTTCTTTAATGACATATTTTAAATGACCGTTTAAATCAACTTGAACTTTTGATTTGGGAACGTAAATCTTATGTTTTTTGCCGATTGCGCCCTCTGTTGTATAATAATATTTTTCGGAAAACTCGTGGTAATTTCCCTCTCCGTCAACATAAGTGTAAACGGATTGGTTTTCCGTGCCTTTCCTTTTTATAAGGAACTGCTCTAAATTGAGTTTAAAGCCCTTGCCGACGCCGTGGCGGAACTTGGTTTTTTTGCCTTCGGCATCGTAAACGGCAGTCGAACGCTTTTCGGTTTGTCCGTCGTTGTAAACAAGCGCGACTTCATTCCCGCACTGATGATTAAAACGCAAGGCGCCCGTTGCAAGATTAATTTTTCCGCTGCCTGCCTGACGGACGTCGTAATCGACGTATGCGCTGTTTTCGTGCATTATTTGTTCGGGAACATACTCTGCATAAAGGTCGATGTCGCCGAGTGTTAGGCTTTTATCAAATATTACAGAAATTTTATCGTCGTGTTCGGGGTTGCCGGAATACCGGAATGCAAATTTAATAAGACAATTTAGTTCTTCCGTTATATTAATCGAAATTTTATTGTCTTGCTCGGGTGCAATAACGTCGATTATTTGCGGCTTTTGACTGTTGTATTTTACCATTACCGCCGTGCTTTTACTGCGTTCACAACCTTTTACTTCCGCTATAAGACACGCGTTTGTAATTCTTGCCGAAGATATGCCGAAAGAATATATCTTTTTTTCGTCAATCTCGATTACGTTTCCGTTTGAGTTGAATTTTAATGCTTTCGTAAATAATTTTTCTGCCATTAGTGTTCTCCAAAAATTTATTACCGACAGTCAAACAACTGTAAGTTTCATAAAAATAGCCCCCAGCTTTGCGAGCCGAGGGCTACATGGAAATCTGCGCATAAATACTGTAGGTCGCCAAACAGCGATTACGACTCTCCACCCGTGCTTATTCCTTACGGAACTCGCACATAAACGGATAACTGATTGCAATGCGACGGCTGTTCGTTAACCACCAAATTTAGGTAACTATTCACTCGAAGACCCCTTTCAATTATCACGCCCAGATTTATCGGACTTCAATTTTATCCATAAACGACAGCGTTTTGCATACGCCTGTTTACGAATTTAAGCGATTTGCGGTCGCTTTTGCGAAGATGACCACTCAAAAATTTAATATAGGCTTTGCGCCTATGTTTTGCTGTGAGTTTTGCTCGCTCACTGCCTTTGTGATTTTAGTATATCATACATTTTCAAAAACCTATCTTGCAGTTTTTGCAAGATTGAAATTGCTTTTTAATTCTTTAGACGCCAGCTTTATCGCCAACCTATTAAAACGAATTCTGCATCTGTTGATAGTATCTATTGATACAAAATACATTTCCGTTATTTCATCATAAGTTTCGTGTTGTTCATTATACAGCGCGTTAAAAATTTCACCGTGTATTCCGCCGGTGTCCATATCAAGCATTTTGTAATATTCGTACATATTATCTAATAAGTGGCGGCATTGAGGGTGGTCCTGATTTTGTTTCACCATATCTATAAAATCAGTTCTTTTGTGCATTGTATTACCCTCTGAAAAGATTTACGTTTATGTGTGTGTTTATTATTCAGGTTTCTGACTTTTTCGACAAAATTCCAATCTTGCTAATTTTGCAAGATAGAAAATGATGGATTTGTTTTATAGTAGAAATAGTATATAAGATAAGGAGAATATTATGGAAAAAATAGAACAAATCATAATTATAGCGGCTAACTGTTTGGGGTTACTCGCTACGTTTACAGGTTTTTTAATTCCGCTTGTAAAAAACGTAAAAGCAAAAAATAAACTTGTGGCATTAAACAAATTGACTTCGACGTTACAAACTTTAATCATTGAAGCGGAAGAGTTTACTAATTTCACCGGAACGGAAAAGAAAGAATACGTTATGACGAAGGCGAACAGATACGCTATTAAAAATAAAATACCTTTTGACGAACAACTTGTAAGTGATAAAGTAGAAGATTTAGTAGCGTTGAGTAAAGAAGTTAACGTCGGGAAACGCAGTACACAGGTTGCGCAATCAAATGTGGTTGCCACATTAAGTATTTAAATCTATCGGGAAGAATAAAATTATATCTTATTTATAATTAAGCATAAACGGCAGGGCAGGTAGCTCTGCCTTTAAACTTTTTCAATTCAAATTCAAATATTTATAAAACCTATGATATTGAAAAATAAACGCCGGCGTTTTCCAGATACTCCAAAGCTTACGACATAAAGCGTCTTGGTGTTTTACTATCGCAGGAACACCTGCAAGAGATAACTGCAGATAAGTCATATGCACGCAACGAATATCAATATCGCCTGCGTCTATAAAACAGTTACGGGCATAGTTTACACCGTAATTATTTTTAAGAACGTCAAGCGCAGCAATAAGCATTCCGCCACCGCCGCAACAGCAGTCGTTAATAGTTAGTATTTCGTCTTTATCTATTTTATCGTCAGTAATAGTAATTTTCGCCATCATTTTAGATACGTTATAAGGCGTAAAATACTGCCCTGCTTTCTTATTACCCTGATTGCATTTCATAAAAAGCTCGCCGAGATAATCGTCAAAGCAACCGTCGTCATAAACTACGGAAGAGCATAGGCAGAATATTTTAGTGAATATGTCAGCGATCAATTTCTGTTCATCTGGCTTGTACGTTTTAATTATTTCCAGATACCGTTGTTCCCGTTCGTCGTATTGTGTAAAATCAACCGCATTTGAAATAGCCAAAGCGCCGCATTCAAACACGTCGGAAATGAGTTTACTCTTGTTCACACGATAAGACGAGCTGTCTATCATTTTTATAATTTCCTCTACTGTGGGAATAGGATAAGGACAATTATTGCCCGTACCTTCTGAGGTACGGGCAATATTATGTTCCTGTTCGGGAACGTATTTCATATTGGGTATTTTAAGAGTGAAATCGAAAGTGAAAGGCGGCATAGTATTAACTCCTTGTAGAATACGATTTGCCGTTGACTTCTATCGTATTGCCGTTTAATATGGGCTGTCCTTTACAGCAGGCGCGAAGAATTAAGTATGCTTTATCGGGCGGAGCTTTTGGAATATTACCGTAATCGAAACGCCCTTCGGCTCTTGCTTTAACGACTTTTACACCCTTGTCTATCAGATAGGAAGAGAAGTCGTACAGCTCGTTAAACTTGCCGTAACAGTCTATTATAAAACATACGTCGGCTTGGGGGTAATAACCATACGTCGGCTTGGGGGTAATAACCTGTAATTCTGAAATAGTTGTTCATTGTTTTATTCCTCCGTTATATCTTTTAAAAATAAATATTGTTTCAAGCCCTTGTAGAGGATAAGTTCTGTTTTTGTCAAACGGGGCAATGTGGTCGCCTACTATGTACGGTAAAGTGTAATCCAGCACAACGGCTACGCAATAATAGCTTTCCACTTCGATTATAATGAAATCGTCTTCCTTGAGCTGTTCATAAAAGCCTTTCAGATATTCTTTTGCGGACTCGGCTTTTTCGGCAAGCTCCGGATAGCTCTTTTTAAATTCTTCAACTGTCGTAACAGCGTTAACGTAATTACTTAAAAAATTATCCATTTTAATTCTCCTTTTACGCCGCTTTCGTTACGGCTTTTTTAATTTTATTAAGTTGTTTGTTTGCGAACGGCAGCCAAATATCGTTTACGAAATTCTTTACGTTATCGTTGGGCGGTAAATCGTTATCGCCGTAGCATTGCAACACTTTCTTTTGGGATAGAGAGTATTCCACCGTAACGAACGGTTTATCGGGCTCGGCTACGTTTCGTATAAAGAAAATAAGCGTTTCTTCCCTGACGAACTTCTGGTCGTAATTCATCCGTCCT
The DNA here is from genome assembly GCA_910583545.1 of uncultured Christensenella sp. Classification (GTDB taxonomy): domain Bacteria; phylum Bacillota; class Clostridia; order Christensenellales; family Borkfalkiaceae; genus Coproplasma. The sequence continues at coordinate 5,407 of CAJTXM010000024.1, forward strand.
ACGCAGTGGTGGAGAGTATTACCTTCTTTTATTAGTTCAAACGGATTTTTCGCAATGATTACAATATAATTGTCTTTTAAGTTTCTTTGAAGCGGTAAATATTTTTCTGCAACGACTGCAAATTGTGCATATAACTCTTTGCGTTCTTCTGCGTCCATTAAAGCTTTGGCCGTTGCGTATTGGTCTATACGCATATCGTGCCAGTATTTAAACTTATGCGGATAACGGTTTTTAGGAATGCTCATATCCAAGCCGAGATAGGTGCAAGCGTTGAAATAGTCGTTATATGTGGTTACGCCTGTCTGCTGTACGGAAACGTAGTCTATAAGTTTATCCAACTCACCTTTGAACGCTTGTTGCAATGTAGATAAGCGTTGTTGCCTTTTCAGTATTATTATTGCTTCCGCTCGGGCTTGAAGTACGTTGAGTGATTTACCTGTTTTGTAAGAACGTATAATGACGTTTACGTAATACGGATTTACGGACAAAACTTGTTTGTTTGCAATCAGCCATTTACAAAACTTTCTGTCTTTCCCTGTAAGCTCTAAAATCATTTTAGAACTAACGAATTTTCCGAGCCCTGCTTTAATGAGATATTCCGCCTGCGGATATTTCACATACGTGCGGAGATAGGTTATAGGACAGGCAGGGTTAAGAATATCAACAGCCGAATATGGGAAGAGTTTTAAGGCTAAATCAAGATTTACTACTTCCGCATACGGATTATAATATTTGAAATGTGCCGGATACCAAATGCCGTCGTTATAAAACGGTCTCTGTCCGTAGCAGTATTTTATCCCTTCGTCGTACCAGCCGACGCGGTAAGCATAAATGCCGAGATAGCAGTATTCCAAATCACGCACAAGACATATATCCGAATACACCCCGTGAACGGCAACTTGTTTTATGAGCTGTGTTTTCTTGCCTTTGTTGCGTATAGCGACGGTGATTTTAACAAGTTCTTTGTTTATAGTGGTTAGATAGGAATAAAACCGTAAGCCCGTCTGTTTAGGACAACGCATTTTATCTAATTCACGAATGCGTTTTTCAATATACTTGGGTATAGGGTTAATATCTTTTGGTTCTATCATTTTTTAACTCCTGTTTGATTAGTGATAAATGTGTTTTTCGGTTAAGTAATTAAGATACCTGTGGCGGCGACACGCCGTTTATGCTAAAGTAATTTGTCCGTCCAACAGGTCGGAAATAATGCAAATCACTTCTTGGTCGAAAGCCTTAGCCGCTTCTGCGTTAAGCAGTTCGGTGCAGTCTTCGTCATCATCTGTCGTGCCTACGATTTTAGAAACGGTAGGCAACTCGTCCGAGCTTTCGTCAACGCAACTGTCAAACTTACGCATTTCTTCTTCGGACAGTTCTTCGGGTTCTTCGCACTCGTCAATGTTTTCAAATTCAAGCACAGTATCCAAATCTTCGGCAAGAATAACCTTGTAGCCGTGTTCTACGATTTTATTGATGTAGTCATATACGGCGTGTTCAGGGATGCCGACGATAGGCACGCGCTCGTCAAGTCCGCAATCTCTGCCTGTAAGCGTTAAGTTCAATTCGTTTGCAAGAGTGGTAGCGTGATCGTTAAAGGCTTCGTAGAAATCGCCAAGCCGTAAGAGAATTAAAAAACCCTCGTATCGGTCTATCAGCTTTAAGTAAGTCTGATAAAAGACAGATGGCTGTTTGTTCGGTTTGTTGGCAGATATTACGGGGCTAATTGCCTTTTCGGTCGGTTTTGCCGTATCCGCTATAACTTCCGTTTGCGGCGAATTATCGTTATTTTCTGTCGTTTCGCCTGTAAGCATATCGAAAATATTAAGTTGCGGCTTGGGAGTGGGTTTAGGCGGAGTGTAAGAAGCTGAGGTAGCGGTGGCTGATTTAGGTTTCGTCGGCTGATATTCCATGCCGTTTTTGTCATAGAGCTTGCCTATAATATCGTTTTCTTCGAAGTAATGGATCAACCAACCGAACACGATATCGTCTTCAACGAACGCACCAGTTTCACCTTTTGCGGCTTGCTGCTTAGCTTGCTCGGTAGCGTACTTGACAAAGCCCGACAAGTCCTTTTTATTCAAAAGCCGTTTGCCGTCCTTTTCGATAAATACGCCGTTGTTGATTTTTTCTGCAAGGACTTCGCTTGCGTTTTGTTCTAAAAACGTTTTCAACCGCTCTTGTGTATCGCTTTTAGTTTCAAGATTTAAAGTGACCATTTCTGTATTTCTCCTTATAGGTTTATAATTTTTTTCTGCAAATAAAAAAAGCCACGTTCCTTTTTTAGAACGGGCAATCACGCCATAAGCGTTTATATTCGGTATAGGTTTTAATAGGCACGATAACCCAAGTAACGTTAAGTAAGGTTTTATCCGGCGGAGAGTGGGTTTCGTACCAACGGATATGAAAGGCGGCAAGCTCGTAAGCGTTCGTTACTATAAAGATTTTCAACTTACTTTTGCCGTGTTTTCGGTAACAGACTTTATAGCCGTAATCAGTATCCCGCATATAGTTGTTCTCCGTAAGCATCTATACAGTTGCAGGTTTGCAGTAATATGCTTGCTTGTGCGGTTTCGCCCCACCAGGCAAGGCAGACGGCTCGTTTATCCGTGTCTATCCATATCGCAGGGCCGCCCGTTGCTACGGTTATCCTTACGGACTGATATTCCTTACGGCTGTTTATTATGTATTCGATATCATAAGCGTCCGACAAATATTCGTAAAGGTCTATTTGTTCAAGGTCGTATTCGTCTATAAGTTCTTTACAGTGGGGACATATATAAATATTATCGCCGTCGTCGGTTTCAATTTCTTCGGCGTCGTCTATATTGAAAGTATTTCTGCAATAAGGGCATTTATGTAACTTGCCTTCAACTACGTCGTCTAATTCTTTTGATATGGATAAACACATTTTAAAGTTTTCGTCTTTCATTTTATTACTCCGTATTTATCGTCTGCATAGTAGGAACAGGTAAAGCCGTTGAATATTGCTGAACATAAGATATCCTTGTATTTGACGATATAATATTTCTGACCGCCTTTTTGCCGTTCTTCCAACACTGTTATTTCGTCTATATCACCGTCCAAAGAATTGATATGCGCCATTGCCGTAAAAGCTTTACCGTCGCAAAAATGTTCAAGGTCTGATATGTCCTTTAAAGGCGTAGGTGTTTCAAGCGTTCCCATAGAATAGTCGTAATTGTAATATTCCGCATAAGCGCAGGTGTTTAATGCGTTTGTCAAATGTGCCGCTAAATATAAGCTGTCGTCGTCGATTTTGGACTTGATAAACTCTTTCAGTGTTTCATAAGTCGTTATATCGTCGTGGGTTTGCATAAGTTCTTCGACTGCGGCATTAAAGCCTTTTTGATAAAGTTCTAAAATAGTCATTTGATTACTTTCCTTGTATAGTTAAATAAAATTCGTCTAAGATATCGTACTTACTTTTGTTTTTAAGATTATTCCAGTGCTTTGCAACGTGGTCGCAGAGTGAGCCGAGAGGGGTTCGGTTATCATCGCTTAAATAGCAGTTTTGGACTACTGCGACGTAATTTAAAAGTTCGGTAATTCCAAATCTTTTATCTAAGCCGTTATACAGTCCGGTATGGAATATATAAGCTTGTGAACCGAATTTAAAGTTATAAACTTCGTTATCGTAATGGATATAAAAATTAATATCTTTCAATGTTTTAATCTCCTATAATTTCTTTTTTGGTCAAGGTAATAGATGAATAACGGCACCCGTAATCATCACTGACTTTCCAGTATAAATCACGTTCGCCGTTATCTTTTATATTTGTATTACATTCAAGGGTAAAGCCCTCGTTTACTTCGCCGTTCTCGTCAAAGACTTCAGAGCCTACCCAGCTTATATCTGCGTCGCATTCGTCTTCGATTAACCTATTATATTTTTCTTTTGCGGCAGAGTAAGATTTGTAAAGGTAGTAGTCTATGCCGTTACCGTCCTCGGTCGTCCATTCGAGCATAACTACGTAAATTGTGTTTTTGTCTTTCATTTTTTTAAGCTCCTTTTAATAATTGATGAATAGCAAATTGTAAAACGGGCAGAGAGTAATATTTACTACTTCCACCCGTATAGTCTTTTTCATTTTTAGCTGTTCTTATAAGCACGCTGTTATACCATTCGTTACGGAAAAACCGTACGTCGCTTATGGATAGGTAAATAAAATTACCGTCGCTGCTCTTTATGAACGCCGAAAAGCAGTAGTGGTTTCTGAGTGCGCTAACGAACGTCCAACCATTTTCCTTGCAGAGCGATTTCAAGTAGTTAATGTATTTCGTCTGAAAGGTTTTATAGTCTTCGCCCGTATAAACGCCTGTGCTGAATTCATAGTTTAAGTATTTCTTTAATTCGCTTAATTTAGCCATAGCGTTCACCTTAACCTATTCTTTTAATTCCGCCGCCGAAGCTTTTAACGGTTATGCTGCCTAATTCACTGCAACAGTCGTCGTCTATGTTCCAGACTTAAGCAAGTATTGTGTGCATATTGCCTTGCGAATAAATTAAATATTCCCATTCGTCGGGATAGTCGCTGACAAACACGAAATCATACAGTTCACCGAATTCGGTGTATTCGTGGGTAATAGCGTAAACTTTGCAGTTATACTTTTGCTCGATTTCACGCATCTTCTTTTCTATTTCGGGTTCCTGATAAACCCAGAAGCCTGCATAGTTTTCATAGAAACATACTTGATCGTTTTCTTTGAAACCGTCTATGTAGGGTTTGAAGATATTCATAGTTTTAAGAATATCCACAGCTTTTTCTTTCTTTTTTTCGATAGTTACGTTCATTGTTTAATCCTCCTTAAATTCATTATTGTTGTAATAATCGTTTTCTTCTTCGAACGTGTAGAACAACGGGTCAGTGTCACCGCAACGTCCGTCACATCTGCCGTTTAAGATACAGGTATCGCATATACTCATAACTTAACCTCCTTGTTTTGTTTAGTAATAATAACTATTCTCATAGTTATACAACCTCCGTAAAATCGTCTATATAAATCTTTTCGGGTATCGGTCTGCCGTACTCGAAGTAAGTCCAACCGTCTAAGTCAAAAAGATCAAAGGTATCTATCGTATGATGACCTTGACAACAGATATTTACGGTTATCTTTCCTTCTTCTCTATTGAGCTCTATGATATTGAAAGTAACGTAACAGTCGTTGATAAATGCTTTGTTTTCATACATAAATTCTTTACACATTGACATTTACTCCCTTAAATAAGTTTGAACCAGATAAAATAGGTAACACAGATTTCACGGGTTTCTATACCTACTTTGTCTGTCTTTGAAGCGTTCATTACTTCAAACTCGACTGTGTGAAATTCGTAATAAGTTGTTGAGTATTCGCCTTCGGTTATAGGGCGCTTTATACAATCTTCGAAAACCCTGATATAAGGATTTCCTTTTTTGCTTATGCTCGGTATATATAAATTTTTATCGTCTATATAACCGACACCCGACACTTTACTTTCACTTCTTCCAGCCTTTGAAACCGAAAAAACTACTTTGTTCATTTGCTAAAACTCCTTTCGTTTTTTTTGTCTTTCGACGGGCCAGCCGCAAACGGAAAGCCATTATATTTATGATTTAATAGTAAAAATGCTCTGCTGCAAGGGCTACGTCAGTAGTGCATTTTACCCTTGCAATAGAGTGGGTTTTCGTTTAGGCTACAGCCCCCGAAAGAAAAAATCTTTGCGTAATATTATTTTAGAAAATGAACTTCCCCCAACGGTTCATAGGCTGGAAACCTAATGTGAACAGTTAGGGGAAAGGTTAGATAGATTTAGGTTTTGGAATTTTGTGAATAAGCAATAAATTATTTTTGGAAAAATGTGTGGGAATAGTTTTGGGTTATTTGGAAAAATTGTACGAATGAGTAACCATTTATATTGAAGGTTGCAAGACAAATAGGTAAAACAGTGTATATAAAACTTGTAAAAAATTTCTAAAAAATATGCCTGTGGGGAATTGACTTTTATCTCATTTTGGCATATAATAATATTAACAGAACCTCGCACGCCTCTTTACAATGCGTACCACGCGAGGTCATTTAATTATCAGGACAATTTACGAATGGTAAAAAAGCATCAAGAACCGTTAGGCGTTTTGCAGCAGGTTGAGAATCTGAAAAATCTCGGTCTTAAAATCGACGATGAAGAAAGGGCTATAGAATTTTTAAATAATGTTTCCTATTTTCGGTTGATAAAAGCCTTCGGGATAAAAGAAAAAAATTCTAATTTCCCCGAGGGAATAACTTTTGAAAATATTAAAGGTCTGTACATATTTAACGCAAAACTACGGCACTTGCTCTTTGCACAGTTGGAAAAGGTAGAGGTTAATTTGCGTTGCAGAATAGCAAATTATTTCTCTTGCAAGTACGGCATTTTCGGATACAAAGACGCAAACAATTTCAGGGTGCCTGAATATCACGCAAAGTTTTTGGCTGATATTGAAATAGAAATTAAGCGCAATAATAAGGCGGCGTTCGTAAGAAATTTCAAAGATAATTATGAGGGTGGCGATTTGCCTTTCTACGCTCTTGTAGAGTTGTTCAGCTTTGGAATGCTGTCAAAATTCTTTAAAAATATGAAGAATAGCGATAAGAAAGAAATTGCTAAATCATACGGCATCGGTTATACGTTTTTGGAAAGTTGGTTTGAACATTTGGCATTTGTGAGAAATATTTGCGCACATTACGGCAGACTATATAACAGTAATTTAAGTATAAGGCCCATTCTATATAAGCAATATACAGAATTAGGAGTAAGTTCATTGCGTGTTTTTGCATCGTTAATTTGTCTTAAACACCTACTGCCAAATGATGAGCATTGGCAAAAATTTATTGTTAAAGTTAGTTTGCTGGTAGAAGATTTTCCTTGCGTTAATCCTGCTTTTATGGGTTTCCCAGATAAAGATTGGGAAATCATTCTTTCAAAATCAATAGAAGAATTGAATTAATATTGATTTTCTGTTTGTTGAAATTTGTTGAACACAAAAATATACACAATATATAGTGAAATTTAAATTATAAAACCACTATATATTGTGTATTTTGCTGTTGCAATAGACTTAAAATCCCTCGGTAGAAATACCGTGCCGGTTCAAGTCCGGCCTCGGGCACCA
>CAJTXM010000025.1 GCA_910583545.1 uncultured Christensenella sp.
TGAAAAGAAAGGCGGGACTTTCTACACTTTAAGCTATGCTGAAAAACAGGGGAAAATTATTGAAATAATCGATCTTCTCGAACTCTAAAAATAAAAACCGTTCGGCAATCTGCCGAACGGCTTTTATTTTAACGTTATTATTTTATCTGACTGCTCGGCAAGACGTAAAGCATTCCGTCTATAATTGCCGAATAGTACTCGACCAGAAATCTTTTGGTAAATCCGTCGGAATAGCCCTGTACAAACCGCATTGTTATTCCGCCCATCTCATAATTGAAGCCCTCGTAAAATACGGAAGATTTCAAAAATTCCTGCGAAAGTTTTTTACCGCTTAATATTTCGAACTTGTTTACGATATCGGACAGAGAATATCCGAGTTTACTTTCATAGACAAAAACTTCATAGGGCGCATCCATATGAGTTAAAACCACGGTATCTTTGCCGTCCTTAATTCCCAGATAAACGTTAAAGAACGGATTATGAGGATTCCGATCGCTATATGCCTTTATTTCCTGTTTGCTTTCTTCGTCGATTAAATTTGTTTTAAGCAATTCGTCCGTGTGCAAAAATTCAATACTTCCGCCGGAAAAAGCTATAAAACTGTCAAAGTAATTTTCTGTATAGAAACTGTCCTTTGCAGGGCTTATGTTGCCTGCTATATCGCCGATCGGCTTATCTATCGTACCCTGCGTGCTTTTCGTTTTCATCGTACTGCCCATAACCAAAACGGTTGCGCCGACAGATACCGCACAGGTTAGCATAACGCAAATTGCGTATTTAAGACAAGTTCTGATTTTTAAACTTTTGAATTTACTTTGTTTGCTTTTCGTTGCATCGCTTATAATTTCGCTCACTTCGTTATCTATTTTTTTAAAATCAAGTGAAATCGAATTATTGTCTTTAAAATTATTGAATTTTTTCATATCATCTTAAACTCTTCCTTAATTTTTTTATAGAACGGTGATAAATCGAACTTACCGTAGAAACAGGCGTATTATATCGTTGAGCAATTTCAACGAAGGTGTAACCGTGAACTAAATGCAACAACAGGATATTGATTTCGTTTTCCTTCAAATTTTTATACGCACAGGATAAAAAATCATCGTAGAAAAGGCTTTCATTTTCATTTACGCGCCCGTATTCCTCGCAATACTCTACCGTCTCGAATCTGCCCTGTCTGCGTATAAATTTCAGCGTAGCGTTTTTAGCAATAACGGCAAGATAAAATTTTATATTTTTTATTTCCGTTTTGAACATTCTTAAAGAAAACGAAATAAAGACGTCGTTTATTATTTCTTCTATATCCGCTCTGTTCGAAACGTATTTTGAAATTATAAAACCGACTAATTTACCGTACTCATAGTAAATCTCTTCAAAAACGCTTTTGATTTTTGAAGCATCGTTCGCCTTTATTGCCGATTTTAATTTTCTTTCTAAACTCATTTTATTACCGTAAAGATATCTTCGCTTAATAAGATACTTTTTTTCTTATAAACAACGCATTGTTTTAAAAAAAGTTGAAAGCCGATACTTTCAACTTTTTTTACTATCTGTTATATTCCTCTATCGCGCGCTTTAAGAGAGCTATGCTTCGGCGCGAAGGCATTTTATCCATACGGAATTTCCAGTTTCCGTCGGGAGTGGAAGGCACGTTCATTCTTGCCTTGCCGTCAAGTCCCGTTACGTCCTGCACGGGCAGAATTGCGATATTTGCGTTTGACGCAAGCGCGCAGACGTTCATTGCCCATACAGCCTGTTCTCTCGTCACGAAAGGATAAACTGCGTTTTCGCTTTTCAGCGCGGCGCGGAGCTGTGTTTTGAAGTCTTTAAATTCTTCATCCGTCATTGCGTTGAGATAGCCCAGCGTCGTATCGTTGTCGTGCGTGCCCGTATAGACTACGCTGTTTTCCCTTATGTTTTCGGGAAGGTATGCGTTGAATGGATTGTTATCGAACGCGAACTGCAAAACTTTCATTCCGGGGAAGCCCGTTCTTTCTATAAGCCTTGTCACGCCCGCATCGGTAATACCCAGATCTTCGGCAATGATATTCACGTCGCCTATCTTTCTTCTTATTTCGTAGAAAAGCCTCACGGAAGGACCCTGCATCCATTCGCCCTCCGTCGCGTCCTCTTTGTCCGCAGGAACGGCGTAATATCTGTCAAGCCCTCTGAAATGGTCTATCCTTACGATATCGAACTGATTCTTCGCCTTTTCTATGCGCTTTACGAACCAGTCGAAGCCGTCCTCGAACATAACTTCCCAGTTGTAAATGGGATTGCCCCAAAGCTGACCGCTCTTTGAAAAATAATCGGGCGGAACGCCTGCCACAAGAGTCGGGCGGAGATTTTTATCGAGCTTGAAAAGTTCGGGGTGCGACCACACGTCGGACGAGTCGTACGCGACGTAAAGCGGAATATCGCCGATTATCTTTATGCCCAGCGAATTGACGTAAGCCTTCAACTTGTTCCACTGCTGTCTGTAAACAAACTGCACGAACTGCCAGAATAAAAAGTCGCTCTTCATTACCGAACGTCTGAATTCGAGCATTGCAAGCTTTTCTCTGTATTTGTACGCGTCGGGCAGAGTATCGAAAGTACCGCCGTAGCGCGATTTCAAGGACATAAACAGCGCGTAGTCGTCGAATTCCCTGCTCTCGACAAACGCGGTGAATTCCTTATCCCTGACGTTGAACCTTGCATAGGCAAGGCGCAGAAGATTGAACCTGCACTCGTACAGCTTCGCGTAGTCGATATCGCCCTCGGGCATTACAGCCGATTGCAGTTCCTCTTCATCCAGAAGCCCGTTTCTGTGCAGAGCTTTCAAATCGATAAAATACGGATTGCCCGAAAAACAGCAAACCGACTGATAGGGACTGTCGCCGTAGCCCGTCTGAACGGTGGGCAGAATCTGCCAGTATTTAACGCCCGCCTTTTTCAAAAGCCGTGCAAATTCGTAAGCCTCGTCGCCGAGCGAACCTATTCCGTACTCGTTCGGAAGCGAAGAAATCGCGCAAAGCACGCCTGCTCCCCTTTCGTATATTCCTATCATAAAACACCTTACTTTGCAAAAAGTTTTTCTATTCTTTCAAGCGCTTCTTCCGTTTCTTCCCTTCCGCCGAACGCCGTAAGACGGAAAAAGCCCTCGCCGTTTCTGCCGAAGCCCGAACCGGGCGTTCCGACCACCTGCGCGTTTTCCAAAAGGCAGTCGAAAAACTGCCAGCTGTTCATTCCGTCGGGGCATTTCAGCCAGATATACGGCGAATTTTTACCGCCCGTGTACTTTATTTTGAGTCTGTCCATACATTCGGAAATCAGCTTTGCGTTTTCCTTGTAAAAGCCGATATTTGCCTTTATCTGCCGTTGTCCCTCCTGCGAAAAGACTGCCTCCGCGCCCTTCTGAACGACGTACGAAGCGCCGTTGAATTTGGTAGCCTGTCTGCGGTACCAGATTTTATTTGCGTCGCCGAGCGCTTTGGGAACTACGGTATAACCGCAACGCGTGCCCGTGAAACCCGCCATCTTCGAAAACGAGCAAAACTCTATAGCACAGCTCTTTGCACCGTCCACCGAATAAACCGAACGCGCAAGCGAATTATCCTCTATAAAGCACTCGTAAGCCGCGTCGTAGAGAATTACCGCGCCTATGCCGTTTGCATAATCGACCCACTCTTTAAGCTGCGCCTTGGTGTAAGCGGCGCCCGTCGGGTTATTAGGCGAACATATATAAATTATATCCGCCTTTACCTTTTTATCGGGCATAGGCAGAAAACCGTTTTCTTCCGTCGCGTCGGCAAGAATTACCTTGCGCCCTGCCATTAAGTTGGTATCGACGTAAACGGGATAAACGGGATCGGTGACGAGCACCGTATTGTCCTTTGCAAAGATATCTAAAATATTGCCAAGATCCGACTTCGCACCGTCTGAGACGAAAATTTCGTCAACTCCGACTTCCACGCCGAAAGAGCGGTAATAGCTCTGAATTTTTTCACGCAGGCAAGAATACCCCTCGTAGGGGCCGTAGCCTTTAAAAGTTTTTGCGTCCGCCATTTCGTCCACGGCGCCGTGCATAGCTTTTATAACGGCAGGCGCGAGCGGAAGCGTCACGTCGCCTATGCCGAGCTTTATAATCTTTTTATCGGGATTAGCCGAAGCATATTTCTTCGTTCTGTCCGCGACCTCCGCGAACAGATAATTTTCTGCTATATTTTTAAAGTTTTCATTGAATTTCATATATTTTTATACCTTGTATACATACTCTATTTGCGAAGTTCGGAGGGAGCAAGACTTGCTTTTATAAATTCACGGAACAGAGGGTGCGCCGACTGCGGTCTGGACTTAAATTCGGGATGAAACTGCACGCCTATGAAGAATTTATTTTCGGGCAGTTCGACGGCTTCCGTCTTGCCGTCCGCAGAAACGGCGGAAATTTTCATCCCCGCCTTTTCGAACGCTTCTCCGTAAGCGGAATTGAAGCCGTAGCGGTGGCGGTGGCGTTCGCATACCGTGTCCGCACCGTAAACCGATTTAAGTTTTTCGCCTGTGATTTTACATTCATATGCGCCTAAACGCATAGTTCCTCCGACTTTCTTTGCGCAGTTGTCCGCAATGACGTCGATGACCATATGTTCCGAACCCGAATCGAACTCCGCGGAGTTGGCGTCTTTAAAGCCTAAAACGTTTCTTGCAAACTCGATTACCGCCGTCTGCATTCCTAAACATATGCCCAGATACGGCACGTTCCGCTCGCGTGCGTAACGTGCGCATTCGAGCATACCTTCTATACCTCTTTCGCCGAAGCCTCCCGGCACTATTATACCGTCGGCTCCGCCTAAAAGCCTGTCTGCGTTTTGCGAATTGACTTGCTCCGTGTCTATCCAGCTTATCTCTACGTTCGCGCCGTTTTCGTAACCGCCGTGCGCAAGCGCTTCGGCTACGGACAGATATGCGTCGTGAAGCTGAACGTATTTACCGCATAGCGCAATTTTTACCGTCCTGTTCCTCTCCTTTATGCGTTTAAGCATAGCGTTCCATTCCGTAAGGTCTATCTTACCCCGAACGAGATTGAGCCTTTTTAAAACGATTGACGAAAAATTGCATTTTTCAAGCATAACGGGACATTCGTACAATACGGGCTGTGTCAGGTTTTCTATAACGCAACCCTCGTCCACGTTGCAAAACAGTGCAATTTTTTCACGCACGTCCCGAGGCATTGCCTTATCGACTCTTGCGATAATTATATCGGGATTGATTCCCAGACCCTGCAATTCTTTTACCGAGTGCTGAGTAGGCTTGGATTTAAACTCCTCCGAACCCGAAATATAGGGCACGAGAGTGACGTGGATAAAGCAGTAGTTTTCCCTGCCGACTTCACGCGCAACCTGCCTTATCGCCTCGATAAAAGGCTGTCCCTCTATGTCGCCTATCGTTCCGCCGATTTCGGTTATAACCACGTCCGCGCCTGCCGTCTTCCCGACGTTGTAAATGAACGACTTTATCTCGTTCGTTATATGCGGAATAACCTGCACAGTCTGACCGAGATATTCGCCGTTGCGCTCTTTGTTTAAAACGTTCCAGTAAACTTTGCCCGTTGTGAGGTTGGAAAATTTATTTAAGTTTTCATCCGTAAACCTTTCGTAATGTCCTAAATCGAGGTCGGTTTCCGCGCCGTCCTCGGTGACGAACACTTCTCCGTGCTGAAAGGGGCTCATAGTGCCCGGATCGATATTGATATACGGGTCGAGCTTCTGGCAGGCTACCTTGTATCCCCTGCATTTTAAAAGTCTGCCGAGCGACGCCGCGGTTATGCCCTTGCCTAACCCCGAAACGACGCCGCCCGTTACGAAAACGTATTTTACCAAAATAAATACCTCACAAATTTATCGGCGTTTTAACTCTATGTAATCTTGTTTTAAATTCTTATCTCGCCCGTGTATACGAGCGTAGCTCCGCCCGTCATATATACCGTATCGGCGAAGCGTATTTTCAGCTCTCCGCCGAGAAGGCAGACGGTAATATCCGCGTCCCTGTCGCAAAGTCTGTTTAAAACGGAAGCAACCGCCGAGGCGCACGCGCCCGTTCCGCAGGCGAACGTTTCTCCGCTGCCCCTCTCCCAGACGCGCATTTTAAGCTTGTTTTTATCGATAACCTTAACGAATTCGGTATTGACCCTGTCGGGGAAAGCGGTATGGTTTTCGAAAAGTTTTCCCACCGTTTCGATATCCGTTGTGTCGGGGTCTTCGAACACGACGCAGTGCGGATTGCCCATATTGACGAGCGTTACCCCGTACTGCCTGCCCCCGACATTCAGAGGCTTATCTACGACGGTTTCATCCGTAAAGAGCGAGGGTATTTCATTTCCGTTAAGTTTCGGCACGCCCATATCGACGCGGACGGCTTCGACATCGTTCCCCGAAATAATAAATTCGGCTTTCTTTATGCCCGAGAGCGTCTCCACGGTACAATTTCTGCCCTTGACGTAGCCTAAAATATAGGCAAGCTTGCTTAAACAGCGTATGCCGTTTCCGCACATTCTGCCCTCAGAGCCGTCGGAGTTGAACATACGCATTCTGATATCGGCTTTATCCGACGGGCAGAGAAGTATTATTCCGTCTCCGCCTATGCCGAAATGCCTGTCTGAAAGGCGGACGGCAAGTTTTTCGGGATCGAAAATTTTATCCTTGAAACAATCGAAATATATGTAATCGTTTCCTATTCCGTGCATTTTATAAAACTTCATCACCGCTATTATATTCTTTTTAAGCTGTTTTTGCAAGTAAATTATTGACAAACGGACATTAATATTACACAATATAACTATGCAGACGAATGACGGCGAAAAACTTAATAGACTCATTTTCGCCGTGGCAAAGGGCAACGCCGACTGTCTTGACGGTATTTACGCTCTGGCAGGCGGAAAGATGTACGCCGTGGCTTTCAGCCTTGTCGGCAGGGATTACGCCGAAGACGTTCTTCACGACAGCTTCATCAAGATCGCGCGGTTTGCAAAAAAATACAGTTGGTGCGATAATCCCTGCGGTTGGCTTATAAAAATCGTGCGCAATACCGCGCTCGATTTTATCAAAGCGAAAAAAATAAGAAACGAAGTGAGCGAAGAAGCCTTTTACTCGCTCTCCTCGCTCGGCTACTCGCCCGAAAAGCGCGAAAACGCGATTATGCTTGAACAGGCGATGTCAAAGCTCGAACCCGAAGAAAGGAAGATACTTTATCTGATTTACTATCTCGATATGACGGTGAGAGAAGCCGCTTCGGAACTTGAAATGAGCAAATCCGCAGTACAGCGGTTAAAAGAAAAAGCCGAAGCACGGCTCAGAGAATTGCTGTACGGCGGGACAAACGAATAGTTTAAATCGTTTATTAGGTGTCGAATGAAAGATGATAAACTTGAAAAAGAGTTCGAAGAGTATTTCAAAGGCGTAAATACTCCCGACAATATAACGGGCGACGCGAAAAAATACGTCCGCACCGAAAAAAGAGCTATGCCGAAATTTTTGAAGTTCGCTTCGGTTGCGGCAAGCTTTTTGCTGGTGTTTGCACTTTCGCTCACCGTAATATTAAAAACCGATTTATTTAAAAAGACGGACGGCTCGACGGACAGCGGCGCTTCTCCGCCGTCGGAAAGCATTTTCAGATTCTACTCCGACAGCGAACTCGAATCGAGGAACGCCGACGCCTATTCCGTTTCGTCCTTGGATAAGTCGCTGATATTTTTACAGAACTTAGCGGTAGCCGACAACGCACAGGTAAGCGGCTGTAAAGCCGGATATAAGGACGGTAAACTCTTCCTCGTGGAAGCAGATAGCGAGCTAAGATACGGGCTTAACCGCGACAGAACAAAAATTTACGTCGAATTTACGGAAGAAAATCTCGTTTACAGCGAGCTTAAAGACTATTACGGGGGAAGTAAATATTACTTTAACGGAGCCGAATATTACCTCACCGAACAAAAGGGTGAAAACGGCGAACCGGAGTTCAAACTTCACATATCGTACAACGGCGTAAAATATTACTTTTTTATCTCGTCACCCGACGAAGAGGCGTATATAAAATACCTCTACCTGATAGTAAAATAAATTTTTTTGGAAAATTTTTGAAAAATGCGGGACAAACGCACAAGTCAAATCGTTTTATTGTCAGAAAATATTTTAAGAGGTGAAATTATGAAAAAATTGTTATCCTGCATTGCGGTCCTTGCAGTCTCCTGCACTTTGATAAGCGGATGCTTTTCACGGGCTCCCGACAACAGCGGAGCGCCGAACGGCGGTTTTTGGTTTGAAATTCCGGACGCAAACACCGAAGGCGGAAATTACGTTTACGACGCTGTCAAAGAACAGGATTTCACAAGCGTTTCCGATCAGGCGTCCTCCTACTTCTCGCTTGACAGAAACACGGCTTCGTATTCGCTTGTAAGAAACCAGATTGAACGCGGTGTAGAAGTAGAGGCGAAAGGCGTGCGCATAGAAGAGATGATAAATTACTTCGACTACGGCTTCGACGAGCCCGAAGACAAAGCCGTCGCGCTGACGACAGCGCTCTCCCCCTGCCCCTGGAACGAAGACGGAACGCTCCTGTCCGTAGGGCTTAAAACCGCGGAATACAACACAGAATACGTCAACGCGAACTACGTTTTCCTCATCGACGTTTCGGGTTCGATGTCGGGCGACAGCAGACTTGGTCTTGCGAAAAAGGGACTTAAAATGCTTTTGAACGAGCTGGGCGAACGCGACCTTGTTTCGGTAGTAACGTACGCGAGCGGAGTAGACACCGTGCTTGACGGCGGAGAATGTTCCGCTAAGGGCAAAGCGAAAATCGAAAGCGCGATATCTTCGCTGACGGCTTCGGGCTCCACTTACGGAAGCGGAGGAATCGAAAGAGCTTACGCCATTGCGCAAAAGCACTTCATAACGGACGGAAACAACAGAGTGATAATCATTTCCGACGGTGACTTCAATGTGGGAATGAGCTCGACCGACGCGCTCAAAGAGTTTATTCAGGACAAGGCGAAAACGAATATCTACCTCTCGGTTATAGGCGTGGGGATGGGCAACACGAGAGACGATTTATTAGAGACTCTCGCAAAGAGCGGAAACGGAAATTACGCCTACTGCGACGACGAAAAAGAGGCGAGAAAAATTTTCATAGAAGAGCTGAAAAGCAACCTCTTCACCGTTGCGAAGGACGCAAAGGCAGGCGTAACGTTCACCTCCGCCGTAAATAAATACAGGCTTATAGGCTACGACACGAAACTCATTTCGGAGGACGATTTCAATAACGAAAAAGCCGACGCAGGCGAAATAGGTTCCTCCCTCTGCGTATCCGCACTCTATGAAATAATACTTTCCGACAGCGCCGAAGGCAAGCTTGCCGACGTAGAGGTCAGATACAAGGACGTGACGGGCGAAGCCGAAAAGAGCGACAGCGTGACCCGTGCGGTAAATTTAAACGACCAGTCCTCGGACGACCTGTCTTTCATAAGCTGCGTCGCCGAATTCGGACTTATTTTAAGAAAATCGGAATACAGGGGCACTGCCTCGCTGACAGCAGTCATTGAAAGACTCGACGCGCTGAGCGGATATATCGGCGACGACGAGCACAAAAAGGAATTTGTAACCCTCGTCAGCAAAGCTTCCGAAACAAAATATTATCTGTAAACTAAAAAGAGCTGCTTTAAGCACAATTCCCGTAGGGAATAAAAACGAATAGCAAGAAAGAACTCTCGAACAAATTGTTCGAGAGTTCTTTCTGCGAGTAATTAAGTAAGCTAAATTGAAATTTAACGTTCAAATCTAAAATATTTGAAACCGTATTCTTCTCTAATAAACTTAAATCCGACTCGTTCAAGCACGTGTTGACTACGAGTATTTTTTATAATCGTATCAGCATTTACAGCAACCATATTCAACACTTCAAAGGCATATTGTATTGCCAACTGCTCTGCACGTGTGCCATATCCTTTACCTTTCACACTATCATTTTGCAAATGTATGCTCAATGTACATTCCCGACTTGTTCGATTTATGTCTTTTAATTGCAACTCTCCAATCGGTTTCCCATTTTTCATTATTGCAAACAGAATGCGAGATGGATTTTGTTTTGTTTCAAAATATTTATTTACGGCGTTTTC
>CAJTXM010000026.1 GCA_910583545.1 uncultured Christensenella sp.
CCTTTCTGCCAGACGTACCACGCATACGCTACCGCAGATCCGCCGCCGGCTCTCACGCCCTCAAAATCGGCGTTCTTAGCACACGTTATCCGCTCAGAAAACACGTGTACCGTTTTAGGCGAAAATTTGCTGTAAAGCTCTTTGTATCTTGTTTTGCCTTCTAAGAACTGTATTTTCAGAAACATACAGCACTTACTGCCCTGCGGTAAGAGATCCAAAGATTTTAATACAAATTCTTTCGCGTACTTATACGGCGGATTCGTTACGATATCAAACTTTGCGTCGTACGGCGCACGCTCTGCTTCCAGAAAGTCTTTTAACGCGTTTAGACGTTTATAGCCCCTGTCTTTTATATCCGAACTGTAAACGAAATAGCCTTTTTCTATTAACCGCTCAGAAAGATGTCCGGCGCCGCAAGCGCATTCCCATATACGGTTATTCAATTTCTCCGACTTAATTAACGCGTCGATTGCTTTCGGATCGGTCGCATAATAGTCGTCCTGTTCTCTGTCCTTCGGCGTGTGGTTGCTCGCGCCGAGAGTTTTATATATTGAGTTTTTATTACCTGTCCAGTCCGTCATTTACTTTCCGATTCGCTTTCCGGATTGAATGTGTGCGAAATGGTTCGCTGTGTATGCGTTACGGGAATCAATTCACCCGTTCGCGCAAGAACGTCGAGCGCATAAGCATTCGCTTCCTTTTTTGTGGCGAACGTCTTGCCCGTCCTGCCGTCCCAAGCCGTATATCCGCCAAGATTTGCTACTCGCTTTAACTGCCTTTTTCCGCGGCGCGGCGGCTTCTTTGCTTTTGATCCGATTACTATTATCCTGTCCTCGTCCGTTCCAAGCTCGAATTTGCTGTCGTGCTTGATTGCTTTTAACCTGCTTGTTTCAGGCTTCGCAGCTTTTTTAGGCGCAGGCTTCTTCGCGGACTTCGGTTTTATCGGCTTTTTTGTTTTAGCCGTTTTATTCTGCTCAGGCTTGCCGACCGTTCGCTTCGCAGTTTTCTTGCCTGTCAGATCGCGTTCCGTAATCGTTATAATTATGTTGCCCTGATCCGAAATAACCGTCCTCGATACGCCTTTCGGTATCTTCGTATCTTTCGGTAATTTCGGGTTCTTTTTTTCTTCGGCTCGCTTTATTTTCGAGGTCTGCGTTTTCTTTGCGAGCGGCTGACTCTTACTCTTTTTAGGTTCAGCTTTCTTCTTTTTCTTGTCTGACATATTTTTTCGCTCCTTTTTGCTTGACTGTTTTTTTGTGTTGTGTTATTATAGTTGCAGTAACGACGACTTCTTTGAAGTCACGGCTGATGCTCTATGAGTGTTTGGCACAGTGTTTATCTAAACACTTAGTCGTTACTTTTTTTTGTCGTTTTTTTCGATAAATACTTTTGCTTTGCACGCTCGGCGTATACTTGTGCTTGACTATAATCTTTGGACGTCATTGTGCCTTTACGCGGATTCTTATATTCACCTTTGGGAGCAACCGTGCCTTGACGGCGCATAAACGAAGTTTTTCCGTCGTCAAGCGGACTTTTTTCCAACTTATAATTAGGACTGTTTTTGCCCTTCTTAGGCTTAGTCGTAAAGCCTACGCTAACGTGATTTTCGTCGATATTATCTACGATTACGTGATAATGTGAATCGTTTTTATCTTTATGCCTTTTTAACGGTACTACTACTATTTCAAGTGCAACGTCGTCGTTTAATTTTATAGTCGCCTTTTCAGGCGGCTTTTTTGTTGCCGGTTTTACTTCCTTTGTATTTACCGTCTTTTTCGGCGGTTTTTTTAACGTCTGTTTTTGAGACGGTTTTGTTTTTGTTTGTCTGTCTTTTTGCATTTCTTTCCTGCCCTTTCGCGTCTATCTGAATATCTGTCGGCAATTCCGCCCGATTCCGCCCTTTTAATTGCATATGCGCTTTTACAAGTATCGAACGTATGACGATAAATATTGTTATCATTTATTCGCCGTCCTACTTGAATAAGCTGCTGTATACCCACTTGCTAAACTTAACAGCCAACACGACCGCGATCACAACACCGAACAAGGTTGAAACAGCAACTATTGTTTCTACTACGCCTGCTTTGCCAGTGAACAACTTTACGATACAGTTCCAGATATAGGCGAAAAAGCCCTGTTTTTTAGAGTTATTGCTTGAACCGTCGTTTTTGTCGCTGAAATCGTGGTCTTTGGATACCGTATCAGATACCGCGCCCAAATTGTAAGTTATACCGTTTTCAACAAATTCAAGGCGCAAAATAGTTACTTCGTCTATTATTTGTCCTGTTTCTTCATATCTTACAATCAGTCCGCCACCTTCATAGCGGTATACGGAAGTTTCGTCAAACATTAATACCCATTGCAATTTTTTAATTTGCTCGTTATCCGAGTCGGAAGCGCCTGCATTATTTACAAAGTCCTCGCTTGACTGTATACGCTTCCAACTGAATTTTTTATTTAAATCGAATATTCCGAACAAATTAAAGCCGTCTTGATTAAGCTCGTTTACTTCGTCGCAATATACGTCTTTCTTCGTTCGTCTTTCGTTGCTGAAAGTTGCCTTATCCCAAAAGGCAGTATCACCAAAACCGAGTACGTTATTTTCCTTGTAGAAATAATCCTGTATCCGATACTCAACCGTCGCCGACAAAAGCTCTTCTATATTTCTGTTGGTTCTGAAAGCAACGTAATAATTGTCTTGAAAATAATAGTTATGCGACTGATTTTTATTGCGTCTGACATAGCTTGTAAACGGGTTGATTATTTCAACGGTTTCGACCTGTAACATTTCATACATTAGGGTTTCGCCCTGCGTCGATACTTTCCAGCACTGACCGACACCGTAAGCTTTTCCGTTCGTTATATTTCCGTTGCCTGTTTCTTTGTCTATATCCTTAATAAAATCGCGGTATATGCTCGTTATGTTGTAATAACGCATTGCTGCCGAACTTACTTTTACACCGTTAACTTCGTACTTACAAAACACGCTCCAAGTGCTGACCTGCTCTAAACCGTAAGTGCCTGTATCGTCCGCTGTTTCGGACAGCGACATATTGATTTTAGTTGCGGTCAAATTCCTTGTGTTCTGGCACGGCTGATATGTATACAAAAACAAATTGCCGCTTTCGCTTTCGGCTATCTGTATAACTTTTATACTGTAATCTTTTGAATTTTCGGGATAGTCCGAAAGTTTAAAGTTGCCGTCCTTTTGCAAATCAGCTAATACGCTTGAAAAGTTTGAAGTATCCGCACGGGCGGAAACGGCGGTACGGTAAACCGCACCGCCGCCCGTTTGGAAAAAAATGAAGAATATCGCTATTAGCAATATTACTGCGTAATATGTTTTTTTGCCTGCCTGTTTCATTTTGTTTACTCCGTTTGATTAGGTAAAGCGACTATATGGTCAGGGTTCAAGTTTATATCGTCGATTGTGGACATTAAAGTCAGATTGTCTTTGCGGAAAAGAGTTGTTTTTTCATCTGAATACGTTTTTCGAACGCTGTAATCTTCGCCGAACGAATACGTTAAAAAGCAAATTATATTTATAACGCCGGCTTTAACCGCAGAAGAACCGTATGACTCTCCCGGCACAATGCCTTTTTCTGCCATAAAATTGTTAATTATGATTTTTGCATAATCTGCATTTCCCGTACCGTCCAAAAAGGTTTCCGCATTCATCGGTATAATAAAACCGTCACCTTCAGGATCAACCGTAATAAGTAAACGAGATTTAACAGTGTAACCCGAAGTATTGCTGTTTTGCCTCAGACGCGCATTCAAAGTATCTACCGTATACTGATTCAAATAAAAATGTAACGTCATTTTTGAAAATACGCCGTCAATAGTACCGACGCCCCATTCAGGCGAAATACGATAAACATTTTTTCTACCGTCAAGAAGTATGTGACCTGAGCCCTGCACTTCTATGCTCATTCCACCGGTAAACGAAATAAGCTCTCTTAAATAGTCTACCTGAGCTGTTCCGTAAACTTCGCTGTCCATACACGACGCGACCTTTATCATTACCGGTTCACCGAACGCCTGCTTTACTGTGAGAGTGAAGTCAAGCCCGTATTCTACCGTCTGATTGAGCGTTACGTAGTCGTTAATATTCTTTCCGCTTGCCCAAGTGCTCGAACCGTTCTTCCAAAAAACGCTGCCTATAACGCTTTTGTCTACTGCATCCTCGTTGACCGTTGCCGTTACGCTGTACGCAGTATTTGCCTGTGCCTCTATGCCGTACTCGTCGTACTCCGTTGCGTCAAGATGTCTTGACTTTAAAAGTATGCCTTTGTTTTCGCCAGAGTTGACGAGTTCGTCGTCCGACGGGTCTTTGTCCTCGCTGTTGCTGTCGTTGTCCGCAGGATCTCTCGTTTCGGTATGCTCTGTGCCGAATCCGAAAGTCCAGTCTTTTAAACCTTTCGTGCGCCAGACTGTTACGCCAAAAAGCACCGCCAAAACAAGCACGAAACAAATTAAGCCGATCCAGAACTTGCCCCAGTGTTTTTCAGCTTGCTTTTCGCTTTGCTGATACTTACGGGCGTTGTTGTTTTTGTTTGACATTTTTTCTTGTTCTCCTTCGGGAGCTTTTCCGCCCCCTTATATGAATTTTTTTATATCTATCGGGTTTTCCCCCGTTTGATATTTGACCCTCGCAGTCTTAACGCCTGCCTTGCTTCGCTTTATCTCCGCGCGCGTCTCCGCTTCTTCATAACTCGTATACCTGCGCTCCGAATAGCCGTATCTGCCGTCCGTAAATTCTGTCAGTATAAAGTAATATCCGCTCATTGATTCGCTCCGCACTGCATAAAGTACCTGCGTAAATGCTCTTGACTGCTCTGTATATGACTTACCGCGTCTATAAGCTGTCCGTTGCCCGTGCTTTCAGGCAATGACTTGATTTCTTCCGATAACGCGTTTAACCTGTCTTTTATTTCGTTGTATATTTTTTCGTTCATTTTTTTCCTCGCGTTCTCCCTTCGTTACCTTTTCGGCGGCGTATGCCTATCCGCTCGCCGCTTACTTCGGTAACGTTTAAGGAGGTAATTGATTAGTGTATACTGTTACTGAAAGATCACAGTGAACGGCGTTTCCCTGTCGCCGTTGCCGTAGAACCAGTCCTCTGCCCACGTGGAAGTATCTATACCCGATTCTACTACTATAACCAAGTCTTCGGCGCAGTTTCCGAACGCAAGCGTTCCGACGTAATCTACACCGCTTTTCAAGAATACTTTTCTCAGGTTCTTGCCGAAAAACGCGTAATCTGCAACACCGTTAGTTATTATCAGCTCTTCAAGATTGTCTGCACAGCCCAAAATGAATCCGCTGCTGTCTGCCTTAATTACACTTTTACCGCAATATCTGCAATCATAGTCGTTTTCCCCGACTTGACAGTGGTCTTGTTTCTGCGTAATTGTCTCTTCGAAATGTCCGCATACTCTGCATTCTTTGGTTTCCCTGCCTTCACAAGGAAAACTTTTAAAATTATAATTATGACCGGTTGCCGATATTTCATTTTGTCTTACAAGCGTTTCTCCGCAACGTAAGCACTCTTTCCCTCGCGTAAGCCCTGCTGTCGTACACGTCGGCGATACTGCTGATATTTCCGTTTCGTTATGACCTAATGCGGCGAGCTCTTCCGATTCGGTTAATACCGTTTCACAGCGTAAGCAACGTGTTTCCGAAGTCGAACCCTTCTCCGTACACGTCGGTAATACTTCTTCGTGAACGGTGACTTCAAAATGTCCCTGTGCCTGAATCGGAGTTTGTTCTTTTAAAACCGTATTGCAACGGCTGCATTCGATTCCGTCTGTAACTCCGCTTTCTGTACAAGTCGCCGAAGTACCTGCAATCACTACCTCGTTATGACCGAGTGCAGGCAACACTATTTCAGGGACGATATCCGCAAAACATATCAAGCATATTTTCGATTCGGTATATCCGCTTTCTGTACAAGTCGGAGCCAACGATCCAACAGTGCCCACTTTATGACCGTATGCTGGAATAAGCTGCTGTCTTTCAAGAACTACATTGCAGCGTCTGCACTCTTTGCCGTCCGTCAGTCCGGCTTCCGTGCAATTTGCCTCTATTCCTACAATCACCCCTTCGATATGTCCGAGCGCAAGGAGCTCCGTCTGTTCTTTTAGTACCGCATTGCAGCGGCCGCATTCGATTCCGTCTGTCTTGCCCGGTTCAGTACACGTTGCCGAAGTGCCTGCGATCACCCTCTCGTTGTGTCCGAGCGCAAGGATCTCTGACTGTTCTTGCAGTACCGCATTGCAGCGGCTGCATTCGATTCCGTCTGTAACTCCGCTTTCGGTGCAGGTTGCCGAAGTGCCTGCGATCACTCGCTCGTTGTGTCCGAGTGCGAGGATCTCTGACTGCTCTTGCAGTACCGCATTGCAGCGGCTGCATTCGATTCCGTCTGTAACTCCGCTTTCGGTGCAGGTTGCCGAAGTGCCTGCGATCACCCTCTCGTTGTGTCCGAGTGCGAGGATCTCTGACTGCTCTTGCAGTATCGCATTGCAACGACTGCATTCGATTCCGTCTGTTTTGCCCGGTTCGGTACACGTTGCCGAAGTACCTGCGATCACTCTCTCGTTGTGTCCGAGTGCGAGGATCTCTGATTGTTCTTGCAGTACCGCATTACAACGGCTGCATTCAATTCCGTCTGTAACTCCGCTTTCGGTGCAGGTTGCAGGTTTGCCTGCGATCACTCGCTCGTTGTGCCCTAATGCAGGAATCGTCTCTTGCGATTTCAGAACCTCGCCGCAGTCGGCGCATTTCAAGCCGGCTGTCTTTCCGCTTTCTGTACAAGTCGCGGAATAGCCCGAAAGCGATTCCGTTTCGGTATGTAAGCAAACCGTTTCTGCCGAAGACGGTTTCAAAAATATTAACGTCAATATCCCTGCAACCATTGCCGCAAGCAATATTGCGTATAAGCTTATTAGTAACTTTTTCATTGTGATTACCTCAAAAACCTAACGCTTTTACAAGTTCGTCGTATACTTTGTCAAGCTCGATTTCCGTCATTTCTCTTTCTTTTTCCATAGGTATCTCTTATATTCTTCAAATTTGTACATTCCGATATCACAGTCCAGGGCTTCGTCAAATTCGCCGTCAACAGGGGAAAAATACATTTCTTTAAGTTCTTTATCGGTAGGTCTTTTACCTAATATTTTGCAAACTTCCTCATATTGTTGTTGTGTCATTCTTGCTCCTTTTCCGTCCGAGGGCGGCGTTTTCGTTTCGTACTGTTTATTAATTCTGGATTTTCATCTATCTCGACCTCGAACATTGCGCAGGTTATTAGTCCGCAGGGATAACCTGAACAGAACCGACGAAAGTCGGTTGCGGCTTTTTCTGCATCTTCGTGGGTATCAAAAAAACCGATATGCACTTGTTTATCTAATTCGCATTGCGTTACTAACAAATTTTTAATACTTCTCATTACAAACCTGCTAAATCGCAGAACGTTGACTACGTTTGTTGACCGTCTTTTAACTCCTGCAATATTTCGCCCGATAAGCTTGAAATTGTTGAGCTTAAAATTTTAATAGCTTCCACCGTCACCGTATGCACTTCTTCTACGGGCGAATATTCGCTTAATTCCGCGCCGAGTATCTTTTCCGATATTTCGCCTAAAACCTGCAATTCAGATATGAATTGCTCCAACCGTTCAAGAGGTTCAATAAGTTCTTCGTTCTTCATTTTCGCTCCTTTCTCTTTTCTTCGGAATACTGATGAATTGGTATAATACCGCTGACTGCGTTGAAATTCTTTACCCTGCATACGGGATAGATACGTCCGCAATTTTCACACACAAGTTTTACTTCCCACTTAAAGCCGCTACCGTCCCCTGCTTCCGATAAATAGTCGGCACCGTCATATCCGACGTGCATTGTTATGTTGTAACTTCCGCAACCCTCGCATTTGATATTACCGTGTTTGTTCATTTTTCGCTCCTCTTTGCCTCTGGCTGATACTTTTATGATTTATAACACAAACTCTGCATTGACAATGCAAATTGTTTAGTGTAGAATATTTATAGAACCGCGCCACTCCGTCTTTTTGAGTCGTTTTTTTTAGTTTTTTTTAAGTTGAGAATTTTAAGCCTTGTTCTACCGACGGAAGGCGCGAGGTAGTACAAGAAGTACATTATAAATTGTAGAACAAAACTTAATTTTCTTGGCTTGCCGTCGAACTTAGGTTCGGCGGTTTTTTATTGAATTGTTGACTTTGCCCCCTATGTGTGATAAAATTTATTTAACAAAATCAAACAAAGGTGATAAAGTAATGGACATTGTTTATAATGTTGTAGTTCCAATTTTTACGTCTTTATTAGGCGGTTTAATCGCTGGATTATTTACTTTCTTGGGCGTTAAAATGACATTATCACACGAGAGAAAAACCCACGAAACTGACTTAAAAATTAAGCAAGCAGAACAACACAAACAAGAAATTGAAAAAACTATTGAACGTAATAAACGAATAATTCTCACCAGACCGGAAATGACAATCACAAAAAACAATAAATCGATAAAATACGTAGAAGAGATTTGTTTGTTGCCTTATATAAAACCGGAATTATTTGACGAAAAAACTATTCTATTTGGTTATTCCGAAGATATTTTCAAGGAAGATTACTGGAATAAATACGAAATTGTATTACAAAATACTGGTAAAAGAACAATAGTTTCCGCTTTCTTGCATATTCCTTATAAAAGTGGATTTAACATTTACGGAAAAATAGAATTAAAGTCTTGGCAAGAAGCATATTTTTTTAATTATTACAGCGATGAAAATTTAATTTCAACCCCTATTTGTCCTAATGAAAAAATTAAAATAATTATTTATTTCCCAAAGATAGCGCCAGCACTTGAAGATAAATGCTTAGATTTCTACTGTTGCGACGAAGACGATAATTATTGGTATCAAAGGAATGTCAACGCAAACTTTAAATGCGAAGCCGAAATTACTGCGCCAGAAACTTACCGTATGCACTTACAGCAAGACTGCAATTATTGGTTTATATACGACCATTTTTATTATGACAAGAACGTAAAAAAATGCTTTAATAAAAATATTAGTTCATTGTTAGAAGAACGGAAGCAGAAAATTTGGGCAAATACTGATAAACAAGAAAAATTTATAAACGCTGTAAACCGCGGCGAAATTGCTTTAAAATACAAATTGCCATTAGAATAACATTCTTTTAATCTAAATACCTATTATTCAGAGCTTTATGCAGTTTTGTATAAAGCTCTGTTTTTCTGTTTACCGAAGCAAGAAAACGCTCAAACAATCCACTTTCAGGCTTTTCGGCGACTCTACTTAAAATTTTAGTTTCTTCAACTATTTTTGCTCGTATATCTTTTAATACCTTTTTTAGTTCTTTCCTGCAAAGCTCAACCGTAGTCTGCTCTATTGCGCTGTCCCTATTAATGTTTGTTTTTTCTCGAACATTAGCCCCTATTATTCCGGGTAATTCGTATATCTCCATTCTTGTTAATTCAATAGTTGCTTTCTTCATACAGCCTCTTTTGCAGTTAAGAAAATACTGCCTAATGCTCTCAGACTGCGTATTTTGCGTTCTAACGGCTTTTT
>CAJTXM010000027.1 GCA_910583545.1 uncultured Christensenella sp.
TATGGTTTTAAAAGTAAAAGTTTGTTTAGAAACGGAGATTATTATATAACTTATTCAAAGAAAAAAGCGGATTTTATTATTGAAGTTAGTGGTGAATTGAGCCTTAAGAGCAATTATATCCCCAATTCAAACCATTTAGATATCGATGAGTTATTAAAAAATTCTGTTTATATGATTTCAATTGTTATTCAACATAAATATAAAAAAGCTAACATATTATATTTTGATTTGTTTGATAAAGCTAATCGCGAAAAATTGAAAATAGATATTAATAATACCGAAGTTAAAAACATAGAGCAAATATTAAAAATTTATTCTGACTTTTTAATGAATGAACTTAAAAAATTAAATATAATTAGGGATTAGCAAAAAATGCGGTTGTTTTGACCGCATTTTTTATTATGTATTTTATAATTATTAAGACAGAAGTGTTTTCAACTTTTCTTTAATTCTTTCGTGCTGTTTTGCAACTGACGCATAAGATTTATGTAAAATTTGTGCCACTTCGTCAAGCGAATAGCCGTAATACCAGAACAAAATAATTATGTCAGATTCTTCGGCTGTCAGCTCAGACAATGCGTTTTGTATATCCAAAGATATGAATTGATTAATAGGCTCATAATAATCGGCGTTGTCATATAACGGCGCTTCTTTTTTAAAAAGCTTTTTTCCGTTATATTTGCATAAGGCATAAAACCACGCATTAGGATTTTCAATATTAGCCTTAACCTTATGTGAAAGAAGGTATGTAAAAATTTCTTGCGCTATATCTTCGGCGTCGTTTAAATTGCCGTATAAGTGCATACATATTTTTATCAGCTGTGAATAATACTCGGCATAAAGCTGTTCAAAACATTCTTTTTGTCTGATATTTTGTAATAATTCATTAAATAATTCAACAGTCATAATTAGAATATATAACTGTCGAATTATGTCGATTTTACGCATAGAACAGATTAAACATAACCTGACTTCTATAAAATTCAGGATTACTGTTGAAAGAAAAATAAAAAGTTCGCTATAAACATTAGCGAACTTTAATATTTTTATATGAAGTTTTAAACAAAATACTTTTCTATAAATTGCAATAAATTCGTTTCACTATAAAGAATAATATCCAACTTATAATTTGCATTATTCATTTCAATTACGGCTTCATAGCTCTTAAACTCGTTTGTAATTTCTTTTTCGTTATAATATACTTTTGCGTTTTCAATGACTATATTACTTTGGAATTCTTTATAATCTGTAGTAAAAATAACTGATTTATCGTAAAACCCCAACTTCCCTTCAGAACCCGTACTTTCATCAAAAAAGCTAAATCTTCCGCCCTTAATAATGTCGTCTTTCGCAATAATTAATTCAAACGCCTCTTTCTCAAATGGAAATGCCAAAGAATTTAATTTGGAAATTTCGCTTTTACCATAAAATTCTTCTTCTGCGACGTAACGAAAACTTAATTCTTCTTCATTATGATATTTAATAGAATCTGCCGAGTTTTTTAAAACAAGCGGCAGAACTATCGCCAGCACTACTCCGATTAAAATAAGACCGCATAAAATAAAAAGTGAAATGTTTTTGACTTTATTTTTTACGGTGCCGATATCGTTAGCTAAGACAACCGATTCCACAGAAACAGCAGAACCCGCTAAAGCCGCTTCCGGCTCTAACCTGTCTTCTATATTTTCCCAAACGGTCGAAAAATCATTTAATTCAATTTTTTCTATACTGGATTTTAACTGTTCCTCTAATCCTTTATTTTTCATTTGCTCCTCAATAAATATAAGTGGAGATAGCTCTGTCAACGGTTGACTTGCCGTCTAAACACAACAAAGCAAGTCCTTCTTCGCTAAATCCGCTCGCCACTTTCAAATAATTTCTTGTTGCTATAAGCTGATTATTCGAATTATAATATTCTTCAATTTTATATCCGTATCCTATCACTACGTGTCCGACGTAAGTCGTATTTGTAAGAATTGAGTCAACGTTATTTTCTGTTTTCAATACACTTAAAAAAGTGTATTTGCTTAAGAATAGGGCTACCGGTCGTTCGTTGTTAATAGAAGATTTATACGAATCCCAATTTATATTTCCTACGTCCGTATAATTATAAGTATATCCGCTATTTTGTACATATTTGCGCATTCCGTCCTGATATCCGTTAAATGTTGTACCCTCTGAATCCGTACCCATAAGCTCATACAGGCTGCTCATAACCGCCAACGTCTGACTTGAAATACCTCTATATACTATATTACCAAGAAAAACTCTGTAGCTCGTATAGTCAGGAACTAAATTTTCACAAAACCTATCATAATAAGTTATCATTATCGCACCGGCAACGTTTGCACACGAACCGCCGCCTTCCATAGCGTGAAAATCGGGAATTTTACTTTCAATTGCACCCTCGGCCATAGTTTTCTTATACGCATAGCTTATCGTTTCTTCGCTGGCAAACTGTTCGCCACCGCCGTAATAATCTGTTACTAAATACTTTTGTTCTTCCGCTTCAGCCGTTTTCGTCCCAAACCGACCAACAACGCAACAACACGCAGCCATACCTACAGATAATAGTAGAGTGGAAATTTGTTTGATCATTATATCACCTCATTATTGTTTTATACATATATAACGGAATTCGGCAATATAATTTACGCAAAATTTATAAATTATTTTTAATTTTTTCTAAGGAGCGATAATACGTTGAACTAACGGTACTTGTACTTAAATCTAATTCGTTGGCAATTTCTTTAAACGTTAAACCGTTAGCAAATTTTAAGATCAGAATTTTTTGTTCTTCTTCATTCAAAAATTCGATTCTTCTTATAAACTCATCATTGTCTTCTATTGATTCCACAGATTTCGATACTGCAATATTTTCGTGCAACTCAGAATAAATTTCACATTCTTTCAATTTATCCTTTGCGCAATTAGATATGACAGTATAAAGCCAGCCTAACGGCTTGTCCAAGTATTGCCTTTTAGCAGAAAACAACCATACCTTAACCAATACATCATTTATAACTTCGTCAACTAAGTCTTTGCTATGTACTATAAGCTTAGCTACTACCTTGATCATTCTACCGTACGCTATATGAAATTCTTCCAAAGCATATTTGCCTTTATCTGCTATTTTCAGAATTAATTTATTAAAATATTTTTTGTCTTTTGTATCAATACGTTGCATATTTAAACGCTTAATGTCCTTAATAAAGGTAATATAGCTTTACGCTTATCTGAAGAAATATTTTTCCATAAATTCAGAAGCTCCACTTCCTCATCCGACAAATTTTCAAAATCATTGCCAAACAATAAATAAGTAGGAGAAACTTCTAAAGCATCGCACAGTCCTTCTATAACTTCCAATTTAGGCATTGTCCCTCTACTTCTCCAAGAGTTCAACGTACCGTGCGATATTCCTGCCAAATCACTTAATTTGTTTTGAGTCAAACCTCTTTCACGTCTTAATTTATCAACTTTATCGTATAATTCTTGAGAGCTTATCATATTTCCACCTGCGTTATATATTAATTCAACAATAGCTGATTTTCTTCAACTTGTGCAATTTAATATTTCAGCTAATGCGAATATATCTATTTTTAAACATATTTTCGTAATTTTGCCATTACTGTTTCCGTATAAAAACTTGTTAAAAACTAACAGATGACAGATTTACGGTCGCTTGTCTTGATACAAGCGGCGGCGGCTTGCGCCGCCGCCGAGACAAGCGACCGTACTTGGATTGACAAACAAATAAAATAAACAAAGAGCGGCGGAGCGGGGTTTGCCGCTGAACCGCTTGCAAGCCCCCGCTGCCTGCCGTCCTGCTCAATTTGTTTGCTTTTATATTGCTTCGTCAATTCGCTTTCCGTAAGCTCGCTATTGTCCGAGGTGACACCGTTCCCACCTTGCAACCCTCGTCCCAGCAAGTGAATTTATCCGAAAGCACGAGCTTATTATCGTGTTCGTCGTTACTTAACTTGCAGATAACTTCGTCGCCCTGTATATCTGAATAGAAATACATAAACAGCCCTTTCGAGCAAGTTATCCGCTCACCCGTCTTTTCCAAGTATTTAAGTATATATGCAAGCGCATACCCGAACAGCGGCCCACCGTCAAGTTCTTCCATTTCATTGCGCCCGAACCTATCGAGAAAGAAACTGCTTTGCTGCACCTCTCTTACGGTGTGCTTTTTAAAGTTATAATCCCTCGTTACTACAAACTCACCGGACAGTGTTCCTTTCGGAATATAAAACAATCCGTGAAAGTGCAGACGGTTCGTTTTCTTACCGCGTTCCCATACACCCATATACCGCCAGCCTTTTCTCGTGGCAAAGTTCTGCAACTGATATTTCACAGCTTTTTTGAAACTATCTTCTGTATGCTTTTTATCGTCATAAGTCAGAGTTACGAAATAGTTAAACTCCTGATTTAACGCTTTACGCACAAACCGCATACGTCGGCGGATAAGGTTTTTACGCTTTCTGTCAGCATTGCTTTCAACGTAACTTCTGCAAGCGTCAGCCGTTTTAAATAACGGAAGCATATCTTCATAGATAGCTTTTATTCTTGCCCTACGGCTATAATATAAATACTTCTTGTACAGTTCTTCAAAGATTTCTTTGCGTGTAGTTCTCCGTTTAACTTTAACCGCCTTCCCCGATTCTTGAACGGGCTTAT
Organism: uncultured Christensenella sp.; assembly: GCA_910583545.1. Classification (GTDB taxonomy): domain Bacteria; phylum Bacillota; class Clostridia; order Christensenellales; family Borkfalkiaceae; genus Coproplasma. The sequence continues at coordinate 4,681 of CAJTXM010000027.1, forward strand.
TTTCGCTTTTCGCCGCTTCCTCGACAACTTCTTCAAGCGTAACCTGTTCAGGCTCTAACGGCTCAATTTCTTCCTCGTCGTCAGGTATTAAAACTGGCGGCATTTTTTCTAACTTTAACTTCCCGTCCTGCTCCGAAACGATAATAATTTCCTGCTTATGCTTTCGGCGCCGAGCGGAATTAGTCGTGTGCGGAATCGCTATGTAGTGAGAGCCGTCGAAGTAAACTTTCGCTTCGGGATACCACTCGTCAAACTGCTCGCTTTCTTCCATTAACTTTCACCCCCTAACCCGTACAACGCATTTATAAAGTAACTGTTCTGCGCCTGCAATTCGTCAACGCTTGCACACTCAGCTAAATACTCACGGTAATCGTTTAAGCCTACGTTCGTTCGCATAGCCATATCGTTGAAATAGTCCGCAAAACAGTCCGTAGCAAATCGCTTACGGTAAATCTTTGCGTTCATAAGATAATACTTCTTCTTACTCACTTTCCCGTCCATTGTTCCGCGCTCTTTCTCTATATTTAGAACGGAATAACCGTACCTGTTGTAAATGCGGATATTGCGTTTCCACAGCCACGCCGTAACGCTTTTGAGTACGTGAACTAAAAGCGTGTTATCGCCCCTACGAAAACGGAAATCATAATAAAGACCTATGAACCTATTGAACGCCCATTCCGCTACCATATCGCCTATCGTGTAGAACGGCATAGCAAGCTTCTGTTCAGATGACGAAGCTATGTTTACTATATCGCATAAATCTCTTGCGTCCGCGCCCCAGCTTTCCGGTCGTTGTTCATCCGCAAAAACTTTAATGAAAGGGAAGTTATCTACCGTTGCCGAATGCCTGCACATTTTAAGCCAAGAGTTGAATTTGTCATTCTTCTGGTTAGCTTCGTCGGCAGACTTTTTCTTTTCCTGCAATTCAAGGTTGTTGCCGCGTTCCTTGCCTATTTCGGTTATACCTATAACACCGAACTCAAAGCTTCCTGCGTTAGGATTGTTTTCCAAAACCTTTTTCCCAAGCCTTAAAATATCGAAATCCAGAATATGAGCGTGTCGGCTGTTCCGTCTGAAATTCGTCGGGAAGAAGTCCGTAAGCCACATAGGAAAATTACCGCTGTCTAACAACAGGTTGTCCTCTCTTATGGAATAGTTGGAAACTATAAGACTGCTTTCTATTATGTAAATGAAATATGCCTGCGCATAAGTGGAAAGCACTTCATAAATTCCTTCCTCTTTCAGACCGTTATCATACACCAAACCGTAACGCCCACCGTCATAACCGAACAGCTCTCCCCTTTCTTCCAGACTAATAACCCAGCACTTTACCGTTGCAAGGTTATAAATTCTGCCGCTTTCTATTTCTGCCTGCATTGCCTTTTCAAAAAGTATCCATGGGAAATGCGGGAATTTCATATCGTTTTTCTGCAATATGTCAAACGCTTTCTGACGGAACATTACTTCCTGCGACAGAGCCATATCCGTAATAGCCGTAGTCTTTTTCTTACCCATTGATCCGCACGTCAGCGACACAATAGGCAGTTCGTTTATAAACCCGCAATTACGAGCTTCGTAGTGTCTGAGCCTTGCAGTTGCAATACGTTTACGGAACCTATCGAAAAGCGGATAAATGAGGAATAAAAGCGTCCAATACGGGAAGTAGATAAACGGTGTTTTAAAATCTGCGAACAGCTTTACGAACTGCGTATACACAGTGCCGAACTCAAAAGCTACGGCGAAGAAAAAGTAGTAAGCAAAGAACTCAACAGCTATCGTTGCAAGGTTTAAGTTCAATGCCGACATAATAATCCAGCATATCAATATCCACCTGTTTTCACGAATAAACACCGCATATCCCTTAACGAATCCTTTTACAGGCAGATAAGTATATTTTGCTACACGCTTAAATACCCTTAGCGGAACTGTATCTTTGCCGTGGTTGTTGTTCTCCCTCTTATACAATGCCTTAATAATGAATATAAAAGCGACAATACACGGCAGAATAATGACTAAAATCTTTGCAAAATCAGCCATTACCCCCGATATATGTGAGAGCCAACCGTTAAAATTGTACGAACTGAACAGCAAACTGAAATACTGCACCGAATTGTCCTTAAACCCGTCAAAGTCTATCGGCAACGTTACCTGCGGCAGCTGAACTTCGGGAATAGTATTGACCGTAGGCGTTATGCTATGACTTATTCCGAACATTTCGCAAAAGTAAAACGCAACCGAAAGTCCGAAATCCTTACACGCATATCCGAGCCGTATAAAGGACGAGCGGAACACGAACGCACCCAAGAGCGCAAACCCAACCGTAATCAATACGGTGAATATAATGTTTAAAACTTTACGCATTGACGTTACCCTCCCGAATGCTTTCACAAATTTCTCGGCTATTCTGCGCCTGCGAAATTTCGTGATTTCCAGCGGCTCTGCCGCTCTGCCCGCAATCTTTAAGGGCAAACAATTCATAATTGCGGGCATTCACACTGCTGAGGCGGAAGTTTCCGCAAATTGTGTCTGCTTCGCAAAAAGTGTGATTTTTGCTTGCAACGTTATTTTTTGTGAATATGAGGTAACTTATTAAAAGCGCAATTACGACGAGAGTCGCAATTACCAATATTCGTTTAAAAATTTTCATTATAAATCTCCTTAAAAAAGTATTAAAAAATAAGATGCCGAAAGAAATTCTCTCGGCATCCGTTTTGTGTTAGCCTCCCTTACCGTCTAACTTCGTCCAATCCACACTGTCCCAATCTATGCTGTCTAAATAAGCATCCACTTCTTTGGGCGTTACGTTACCGTTGAGTTCCGGCGGTTTTACAGACTTTTTCTTACGTTTCGGCTTAACGCTTTTGTCGTCCGTCCAGACGTTATCGGGTAATTCACCGCTTTCTTTTTGTTTCCGTTCCCTTACACGAAGACGGTTTTTGCCAATCGACTTGAATAGTACTCTTATGCACTTGAACGGCAAGCATATAATCCACACAACGCCATTTACTATCACGATGAGAACAGGCAATAATATCGGATAAAAAAGAACAAACAATACTACGACGATAATCAAGCCTAATATCAATGCAAGTATATTTTTTTGCTTTTGATTATGATAATCTTCTTCGAGCGGCGGAGTAATTCCCGATATTATATCCATAGGCGAGCCTACAACAGGTATTTCCGTTTCTACCCCATCAGCGGTAAACCAAAGCGAAATTATGTCAAAGTCAAGATAAACCGTTTCTTGCGAAACATAGGCGTTAATATCACCCTTACCCCAATTAGTAACGTTTGTCTTTACAAGCGTTTTACCGCCGTCAACGTCAGCTTTTCGGCAATA
>CAJTXM010000028.1 GCA_910583545.1 uncultured Christensenella sp.
TGGTGGGAGGAGGTGGATTCGAACCACCGAAGTCGGAGACGTCAGATTTACAGTCTGATGCATTTGGCCACTCTGCAATCCGCCCGTATTTAGTTTTTTACCCCGTAAAAACGGGGTAACATTTTTGGAGCTGGTGATTGGAATCGAACCCACAACCTGCTGATTACAAATCAGCTGCTCTGCCAGTTGAGCTACACCAGCAAACCGCCGTGCGGTGGTGCCTTGGGGTGGAATCGAACCGCCGACATACGGATTTTCAGTCCGGCGCTCTACCAACTGAGCTACCAAGGCGTAAGCGGTTAAAACCGCTTTAAAAAAATATGGCGACCCGAAACGGGCTCGAACCGTCGACCTCCAGCGTGACAGGCTGGCGCTCTAACCAACTGAGCTATCGGGCCATAAATTTATTAAATTGCTTTGGCGGACTTCCACTCGCGTTATCAACTCTTTGTGACGACCGCTTATAACAAAATTTTTGGTGGGCCTTCACGGACTCGAACCGCGGACCAATCGGTTATGAGCCGACCGCTCTAACCAACTGAGCTAAAGGCCCTTGTACTTAGCGCACAATGCTTAAATATAATAATATACGCTAAAATTTTTGTCAAGTATTTTCTTGCGTATTTTATTATAAATTTTTATTATTTTTATCTTCTTCTTTCTTCGTCTCGCCGTCGCCCCCTTCCTCTATCTCTGCGAGCATTTTTAAAATTTCTTCCTCGCTGAGTTCTTCGGAAGTCGGCTGTAATTTGCCGTAAGCTAATTTATCGTGATGAATTGTCATAAAAGAATTATAACCCATTAACTTGTTAAAGTCAAAAAAAGAAGCCCCTTTCGGGACTTCTTTTTTTGTATTTAATTAATTAACTATCGGCTCCATATGAGTATAACTCATATAAAAGAATTTAACTTCACCGCCGACAGTGTTAATAGTATATGTTCCTGCCTTTCCGAGCTCAATAGTAAATTCGGTATTTGCCGCAGTTTCATATTGAGATGCACTGAAACCCTCGGGTCCAGAAATTGTTATTCCTCTCGTAGATGCTTTGGCTTGGAATTTAATTTTGAATACTGCGTTATCTGATTGAGTTGTAAAAGTGATAGTTCCTCCGTTGGAAGAAATATAACCGTCTACCTTATTAGATAACTTGACACTGCCGTTTGTAAAGCCGTCGATTGTAGTATTAATTGCTCCTCCTGAACCAACTGCCAAACCTGCCGCAGTTAAATTTGCCACATCAAGCGTATGCGTTACTTCTACTGTTTGAGGAGGTTCGGAAATTGTTACAGTGCAGGTTGCGCTGACGTCACCTGCTTCGGCTGCAAGAGTTGCAGTTACTGTTACCGTGCCTGCTTTAAGACCTTCTATCATACAAACCGTATCATCGTCTTCTACGCTTGCTATAGTGCTGTCATTGTCGCTGTAAACATAGCTCCAAGTGATTGCACCGTGAGCGGTTGCACCTTCGTCGAACAAAACTTCAAGCATTACGCCGTCGTCACCGATAACGATAGAGTATTCATCCTTTTCAAAATAAATTGCAGTTGCCTGTTTTTCGGGAACGGCGACTGTGACCGAAGCGGTAAACTCTTCAAGGTTGTTGTTATATACCGTAACGGTAATAATTGCTTCACCTGCGCCTATCGCGGTTACAATTCCGTCTTTAACCGTTGCGACGGTATCGTTACTCGAAGACCACTCCACATTGTAAACGTCGGTTGCGTCCGAAGGATTTATAACGTAGACGAACTCCAACGCAGTGCCTGCGGGGATTTCGATAGGAGCGGCGCCGATTTCAACGCCGTCGGCTCTTTCGATTGAAACGCTTTCAACGGGAACGGCTATTACGGTAACGTTTACGGACTTTGTATAAACTTTACCCGAATTATCGGTTACGGTAACAGTTATTTCCGCCGTGCCTGCCGCCTTGCCCGTAACCAAACCGCTTTGGTCAACGGTTGCCGTTTCGTCGTTGCTTGACGACCAGACGACGGACTTAACGTTATTTGCCTCGACAGGCTCTGCTACGGCATCAAGCTGAACGGTTGAATTGACGTGTACGTTTGCTTCGGTTACGGCTTCGCCGTCCTTGCTGATTTCAACGCCCGTAACGGGGATTGCTTTAACTTTATAAGCGTTGACAGTCTGATTTATTACGGTAATTCTTGCACCGCGCGTCGTAACGGACGAAGGGCACGAAATCGTGTACCAGCCTTCTTTCATTACCTGGAAGACTATTTCAACGACGGTAGTTCCAGTCATCTCGTAAGTACCGTCTTCAATACCATCCTTTACTTCGGTTGCCGAGGTTGCGCCTGCTATCCAGTTACCATTTTCATCCTTTAAACCAAGTCTTGATTTATTGCTTCCGCCTGTTGACGCAAATTTGACCGACAGCGAACCGCCTGCGGCAAAATAAACTTTCAAACCGTCGTCTTTATTCTGAATGCAGTTATTGCTCGTTCTGTAAGTGACAAGATCCGTTCCCTGTATTTGCAGAAACGAATTGACCGTTCCTTCGAAATCAGCCTGAACGAGAACCGCGTTGTCCGCCTTTTTGGGAATAGCGCCGTAACTGAAATTATTAGTCTTAGCTTCAACCATTACCGCTTCGACGGTTCTGACGTAGAGCGTTACGTTTGAGTAAACTTCTTCGCCGTCATATTTAACGGTAAAGTTTTCGTCCGTATAATAATTGCCGTCGTCGGGGTCAATCATCAAAGCAGAATTTCCGTCCGTAGGGTCGGAAAGCTTTTCGACAGCGACGCTTGCGCCGTACTTGACGGTAACGTCCAAAAGCGTGCCATTGAGAGTAATAGTATAGGTCTTTTTATCGAGCTCACCTGCAAGCCACTCGGCAAAGCCGTCTTGCAGAGCTTTCTGCGCATTGTAAACGTCGTCAACGCCGTCTTCTTCGGTTATGCCCTGAACTGCGGTGTCGTAAGCAGCAAGAGTTTCCGTTTTAAGCTCTGCCGCGAACGCACTGTCCTTTTCGGTTACGTCGATAAACGCGTGATTTGCTTCAATAAATTTTTTATAATCTTCCTTGATGATTACCTTCATTTCTTCGACGGTCTTGCCTGCCGTAGCTATCTTCGAATCGATAGAAGCTTTGACCGCGTTAACTCTTGCGGTAATTACCGTCAGGAAGAAGTTTTCACTCGTATCATCGGCAAAACCGTCAAGGTCGGTTATACCGTCTGCAACAGTATTGACTGCGTTTGTTTTTTCGGCGTTTATTACGTCCTGTAAAGCCTGTTCCAAAGCGGCGATGTCGTCGTTTCTGTAATTTGCGATATCCTGCTTTTCAATTTCTTTTTTAGTTTCACGCAGAATAATTTCGGCGTCGGTTGCAAGATCAGATAATGCGGATTTAACATTTGCAACTATCGCGCCTGCCGCTTCCTTAGCCTTTTCATAACTGTCATACGAATCGTAATCGAATTCGACTTTCATTGCTTCGTCATACTGTGTTTTAAAAATCTGATAATTTTCGGGGGGAAACTCTTTTAATATATTACCTCCTTCCGAAGCAAAATAATTGTAACATATTTCCTTATCGGATAAAATATGTTCTTTCCCCTCTCCGTTTTCGTCGACTGCGGTAAACGCATCGAGGACGGCTTTTAAAGTTGCGCCCGCCGTAACCGTCGGCTCGGCGGTATCGTCGGGAAGGACGAGTTTCGACGCGTCTTTTTCATTCAGAATTTTAGCTATCTGTTCCGCGTACTCTTCAACGCTCTGGGTGTAATTTGCCGAGGGGAACTGCCCGTTGACGTAATCAATAGCCGACTGCTGAACATCGCTTGCGACAGTATTCATTGCCGTTACGGCTTCGTTATACGCAGTATAAGCCGAAACGAAGTCGTCCGTGGCATTTAATACGGTTTTGCCTGCGTCGTAAGCCTTTTTAACGCTGTCCGCGTTGGTTTTATGAGTGCCGTTTTCGGTATCGGTCATTTCTGAAAGTTTTGCGGAAAGTTTTTCGACGAGTTCCGTCTTGTATCCGTCTAATGAAACCGCCGTTCCGCAGACCGCAATATTATCAACGACGTTATTGCGCTCGCCGCCGTTAGAAGTCAGAGCCGTGAATCCCGTCAAAGATTCAATTCCATCAGCTTCGGTAAGCACTGCCGTACCGTTGATTTTTAAGGTAAATTTCTTGTTTTCGTCAAGCTTAAATTCTATTTTGTAAAGCGTGCCTGCCGAAGACGCAACCGCGGCCGCGGGCGTCAATTCGGTAGCGCCTGCGGATAATCCGCCCGTACCTATAGTGCCGTTTAAAATATATCTGAAATTGCCCTCTCCGACAGCCATTATCTGAAGGACGGTCTTATTCTGATTTTTAAAATTTATACTGTTATAGAAACCGTCTTTCTTGGCGGATTTGCTCATCGTAAACTCGAAATAGCCTTCAACGGAAGAAACAACACCGAAATCGGTCACGGCAAGCACGTTCTGTGTGCCCTTCACCGCACCGCCTACGGTCAGAGCGCCGTTTTCCACTTTGTAGCTTCCTTCGGTCAAAGCCGATTTCTCACCTGCCACATAAACGCCAGCATTGCCGTAAACTCCGCCGTGAACGGGAACGTTTTCCGTTGTAACGTTTGAAAAATCTTCGGCAATTATATTGTCTTCTCTTGTGGAAAGAATCTCGTACACGGTTTCAGGCGTTTTCCACTTGGCATAAAGGGTAATGCTTTCGTTTACAGCAGTGCCGAAATCGAAAGGCTGTGAAAACGTTTCATTGTCGACGTACCAACCGCCGAACACAAAACCTGTCTTTTTGGGAGTTTCGGGAATTAACACCGAAGAGCCCTTGTCGATTTCCTGCGGTTCAACCGTTGTTGCCCCTTCGCCGGTGACAAAAGTTACCGTAATTTTTTCTACGGGCTGAGGGGGCACTTCGTTCGGAGTAAATTTAGCGTAGACAGAAACGTTTGCGTTTATTACTGCATCGAAATCAAATTCGGTCGCACCGCCCTCTTCCGTGAACCAACCGACAAAAGTATGATCGGGCATAGTCGGATCGGTTTCGGGGCGCGTAGCTTTTCCGCCCTTGTCGATTTCCTGTGCCTCCACTGCCGTTGCGCCGTCGGGCGTTACGAAAGTTACAGTTACCTTTCCTTCGGGCGTAGGAGGCGTTTCACCGTCGGGCGTCCAATGCGCCGTCAAAGTTATACTTTCATTTATTACCGTATTAAAATCGAACGCCGTCGTTGCGCCGTCTAAAAACCAACCTGCAAACGTGTGATCCTCTTTCGTAGGATTATTCGGCTTGGTTGCTTTTCCGCCCTTATCTATTTCCTGCGCTTCGACAGCGCTGCCGCCGTCGGAGTTGAAGGTTACGGTAACTTTCACAACGGGAACGGACATAGCCCATTCGCAGACGTCGCACTTGCCGTCGGGAGTCTTGGTTTCGGTGCCGTTGACGTATTCGTCGATATGTACCTCTTTATCAGACGGTTCGTGTCCGCAATCGGATTCTTTCCAGTGTCCGTCCTTGTCTTTCGACCATTCCGCTTTGTAAGCGTGTTGATGCTCGTCATCACCGCAACCGCTGCAACCGGCAATTGCCGAAATACCCGTACTCATTACCGTAGCGACAACGAATGCGGACAAAACCTTGGTCCATTTTTTCATTCAATTTCCTCCATTATTACAGAAAAAGGTTAAAAACTACGGTTCAATAATTCAAAGCATTCCGACCTGATAAAGTTTATTATTATCGGACAGCGTGTGAAACACGCTGTCCTTTTTAACCGTAGGATAAAAAATTTTTCCGTTTGATTTGATTATTTTTATTTTATCACACAAACTGTTTCTTGTCAACAAAATAGCCTGAACTGTGTGTTAATCATTTTAAAAATCTGATATAAATTTTCTTTTAACGGTTTAACCGTAATCGGATAACCTGAAAATTTTTAATTTAAAAAAGAGCACGAAAATCGTTTGACGGAAAATCAAAATAAATATATAATATCAACTGTATTGAGGCGTAGCGCAGTTGGTAGCGCGTATGGTTCGGGACCATAAGGTCGTGGGTTCAAATCCCGTCGCCTCAACCATAAAAAAGAGAGCAACCTACCGTTGCTCTCTTTTTTATTTCTTTGGTTGGGCGATACGGGGTTTGTGGGGAGGCAAGCAAAACTTGTTTTGCGTAGGTCGGCGATCTCCACCGCCGACTTGACAGCAATCGGCTTTTGCTGTCAACCGTGCGCGCCGCCCAAGGCGCAAATCCCGTCTTTGAAATTTTTCAGCGGTTCAAATCTCGTAAGGCTAACACCTTCGGTACGACTGCCTCAACCATAAAAGCAGAGGTAACTTTTGTTACATCTGCTTTTATTTTTTGTTCTGAAAACTAAAAATAAAAGAGGATTGCTTTGGTAGCAATCCTCTTTTAGATTTGGTTAAACGCCTAACAAAGTTCTATACCAGCTCCAAAAACTTTTCAGGAAACTCCACATATATGTATGCCCTCCTTTTTTTCTTTGATTATAAAAAGGAAAAGCCTGTAAAATTTTAGGAGAAATAATCGAAATTTTACTTAATTTGTTATATAATACGTTTATGAACGAATTTATACTATCATTATTTAAGTACACCTCTATCCTGATATGTGTTTTATACACATACGCCAAGCTGCTGCGTCTGAAGCTGAAAGTTTTGGATTTATCGGCAATTCCGCTGTTTATTGCTTTATCCGCAGTTTTGCATTTTGCAACCGTGCATATAAAAATACTCGTGCCGACAGGTATTCTGTTGTTCGTTACGGTCTTTTTATATCTGCGTTTTAAAAGACCGGTTTCGGAAACGGTTACGGTAAGCATTATTGCGTTTGCAGTATCAATAGCTATATACGTTTTTGTTTTTACGCTGTCTGCACCCGTTACGGCGACGTGTGAATTTATCAAAAACGACGATGTAAGCATTATACTTGCAAATTCCATAATAAGCGTATTGCAGATTTTAGCTCCGTTTCTTCTGTTTAAGATCAGGCGGTTCCGGAGCGG
>CAJTXM010000029.1 GCA_910583545.1 uncultured Christensenella sp.
AAAGGGCTTTATTACGTGAACCGCCTCGTCGAACTCGGGATAGACAAGCCCCTCCCCGTCGGAAAATCTGCCGTACTTTCTCGCGTCGAGCACCGATTTATCGAGGGAACTTTCCAGAAGACGCGCTTCCTTTTTAGGAAGATACGGGTTGTCCGCCCAGGTCATAAACTCGTGCCATATCTCTTTGTTATTGCGGCGGTTGAGATAAATTTCGTTATAGATAAACGTTTTGCCTTTGAGCGGAGTCATCGTTCCGAATATATCTCCGCGCCTGTCCATAACGCGCAGAAGGCACTCCTCGTATATATCTTTGGGCGGTTCTTCGTCAAACCACACGAAATCGAGCGACGAGCCCTGAAATTTTTCCCTGCCCTGATCGCAGCTTTTGAAGCCCAGCGTAGAAATTCCGCCGAACACGTTTTTAATCTTTATCTGATCTATCACTCCCGAAGACGGACTGTCGCGTCTGCCCGAAAGCATAACTATTTCAGATATCCAGCTCTTCGGCAGATATTTGAGAATTTTCGCCTGCGCGACGTCGCGCTGGACCTGAGTCGACAGCGAGACCGCCCAGCCGAACGTATCTTTTCTGTTTTTGCGGTAAGGATGTATTCCCCTTAAAATCCACAGACATTCTACCGCTCCGCACTCCGTCTTGCCAGAACGGTTACCGCCGAAAACCCAGCGGTTGCGCTTTTTACAGCGGTGGAAGGCAAGCTGTTTTGCGTGCTTTTTGGTTTTATTGTACTGCGCAATGTTGCGCTCGCCCTCCCTGCGCTTTTTCAGCTCTTTCTCGATTGCGGCAAGGCGCGATAAGATAACTTCTTTCTGCATAGACCTTTTATGACAAAATTATATTTATTTTTTAATTTTTTTAAGTTTATAATTGCGAATATGAAACTCTTTAAAACGCTTGTGTGCTGTCTTTTTTCAGCACTGATTTTCACGGGAATAAGTCCGTCTTCTTCAATTACCGCAAGCGCGGTCGGAGCGAGATATGCGCGCGCCGACGCCAAAGATATCTATTTTTGCGAGAGGAAGGATTTAAGTTACGCCCTGTTTACAATCCCTTACACTTACTGTGTGGAAATTCTTTCCGCCGACGGCGACTGGTATTACGTAAAGTACGGCGAGGACGCTTCGCTCTACAAGGCTCTGTACGGTTACTGTCTGAAATCCAATCTCACACCCGTAGACGAACCGCCCGAAAATATCTACCTTAACCGACCCGTAACCGTAAAATTCCGCCCCGACGCACCGTCTGGGTCACTTCCCGTACTCGGCGAAATAGATGTCACCGTAGCGTTTTACGGAACGTATTATTCGGGCGCAACGGCATACTCGTACGTGCTTTACAACGGCGAATTCGGATACATTTACGGCGCGAACGACGACTATCCTTTAAACGAGATACCCGAGCCAGAACCTCCGACCGAACAGACCGTTTCGGGGAACAAACCGAACGCAAAACTCATCACCGTACTCGTACTCACCGCAGTTGCCGGCGCCGCCCTGATAATTCTTTATCTCACAGGCAGAAAGCGATATTTCAAACCGTGACAGTCTGCGTTCAGTAATTCCGCGCTTCGCTTATAAGCGCGTAGTAATCTTTCAGCGTCTCTATATTTTTATAAAATTCTTTAAGGCGCGACGCGCGGCGCGTAAATTTTACGACCGCGTGCTTTTCGGCGTTCGTCACGCGTTCCCCGTCCGCTCTCCGCTCCGCGAAAGCGCACAGACGCGCTCTTTCCTCCGCGCGCAAACCGCATATAACGGAGTCGACGTACAGCCACAGTCTGCCTATTTCCTTTTTACTCTCTATTATCGCAAGTATTTTCTCCGCGTTCTTATCCGCGTCGGCAAACGGCAGGGACGCTCTTGCGAGTATCAGCTTTTCAAATGCGCTTTCAAGACTTTCAACCGAAAAATAAAAGCGCAGAATTCCCTTTATCTTCACTTTTTCACCATTTAAACAAACATTTGTTTGTATTCTGTTTGTATTATAACCCCTAAATATGACAGATAACGTACAAATTAAAAATTAAATTGATAAATTTTAGTCAATTTTTATGTAATTTGTCTTACTCAATTATCTTTACAATAAAAAATCGGTGTGGTATAATTTTAATTGTGAAAAAATTAGCGACTTTTACAACTGCCGCTCTGCTTGCCGTCTCTCTTATGGGCGGAGGCGCGTCCGCGAACGCGGCGGACGGCGGCACGATATATCCCGAGGACGAAAAATTCATAAAAGTTCTCGCCTTCGACTCCCTCGGCGACTATGCCGTAGACGGGGAGAAATACGCGTTTGCCGACGGCAAGAGCGTGAAGGTCTATGAGAACGGCGAATATTTCGAATATGCATTCGGAGACGCCGTAACGAAAGTCGATATATCCGAAGGCGAAATTTTTGCGCAGTGCGGAGAAAAGACTTATACTGTTCTTTCGCAGACGGAAGCCGAGCACGCCTTTCCTGTCGCCCCCTATCCCGTCACTTGCGGAAACTTCGTTTACAGCTTCGATAAAAACGGCGGACTCGTTGCCTACGATATGGGGGAAGTCGCCACTTACCAGTTAGGAACGGGATTTGAAAACCTAAAAACTTACAACGACAGGGTTTTCGCGGTCAACGATAATTCACTCTATGAACTGAACGGTAGCGAGAAAAATCAGATTTCACTCGAATACGCAGACTATTCCGAAACAAGTCAGATATATATCGGACAGGCTTCCGTCGCTTTGAAAACTTACAGACCGGCAAATTTCGTTCAGATAGCCGAAGGCGCGTTTATGACCGCAGTCGATCTCGAAACGGTCAGCGGACAGTATTTCGTTCCCTTGAAAACCGTCAGGGCAAAAGAAAACACGACCGCGCTCCTCCTTTGCTATACCGGCAACGCCGCAGTTGTTTCGATAGGCGAAAGCTCTTATATATTATTAAAGTCCAAGACAAGCGAAACCGAAATCGAATACAGCACCGAAAAACCTTTTGAAACGGCGCAGATGACGAACAATATGATTTACGCCTCTCCCTTCGTCACGGGCGGAACAGCTTGTTACAACAGCGCTATGAGTATGGTCGTGACCGTACTCGCAAGATTAGAATGCGCCGACATTTTGGATACACCGTTTTACGAGGTGGAATACGAAGTCGCGGGTATGAAAGCCAGAGGCTACGTCACCGAAGGTTTTTTGACTCCGTATATTGCCGAGGACAATAAAAAGCCGGAAGAAGTCCGCGATCCCGAATATTCCGAAAACAGCGACACGAAGACAATACTCATTATATTTGCGGTCGTGGTTTTGGTTCTGGCGGTGTTAGCTTACGTCGTTCATTTAAGTTCAAACAAAAAAAATAAAAAGAATAAAAAGAAAGATAAGAATAAGGAAGAATAAAAAATAGCTTACGGAAATTAACCGTAAGCTATTTTTATATTTTTTATAATAAGCTTTAAAATGAGTTGACAGCAAAATTTTGATTTGTTATAATTTTCGTTGCATTGAGTTGTGCGAACCTTGTAAGTAATGCGGGTGTAGTTCAATGGTAGAACACTAGCCTTCCAAGCTGGTTGCGTGGGTCCGATTCCCATCACCCGCTCCAAATGCTTAAAACGCGCAACAGAATGCTTATGCGCCCGTAGCTCAGCAGGATAGAGCAACGGCCTTCTAAGCCGTGTGTCGGGGGTTCGAGTCTCTCCGGGCGCACCAGATATATGGCGGGCGTAGCTCAATCGGTAGAGCGCCAGATTGTGGCTCTGGAGGTAGCAAGTTCGAAACTTGTCGCCCGCCCCATTTACTTTTACTGGGGTGTCGCCAAGCGGTAAGGCACGGGATTTTGATTCCCGCACCCGTAGGTTCGAATCCTGCCACCCCAGCCAAACATTTAAGAAACATATTTTGTTTTTTTGAAATGTTTTTCTTCGGACATACCGAAATAGCGTTACAGCATTAAGGCCCATTAGCTCAGATGGTAGAGCACTTGACTTTTAATCAAGGTGTCCCGGGTTCGAATCCCGGATGGACCACCACTAAAACAAAACGCCGCAAACGCGGTTTAATATCTTTGCAGCTTTAGCTCAGTTGGTAGAGCAACTGACTCTTAATCAGTGGGCCCAGGGTTCGAGTCCCTGAAGCTGCACCAAAACAGCGGACAGGTTTTTGCCTGTCCGCTGTTTTGTAGTTGTTCGGATTTGAACCGAGTCGGCATTCGCCGAGCGTAACATAATACCGAAGGCAAAGCCCTCCACCATTCCGAACTTAATTTAAACAATAAAGCTGTAAGAAATTGCTTTGTAAATTTGACAACCTTTACACTTTTTGCTAAAATAGAAACCGTCAGACAAAATTAATAAAATTTTTCGCTAATGGGCATAGTTTAGGTAGAACTATACCCAAGTTGCTGTTTACAAATCCCATTAGCGAAATTGTAATTAGTCTGACAACTCAGTAATCCGGTATGTTCTGCGGTGCCGTTTCCGCAGGGAAAGGCACCTTTTTTTATTTAAACAGGACTTGCTTTTTTAATTTGCCTGTGTTAAAATAAAACCGCAACAAAACTTTTCTAATAAAAAATTGCTTAGAGGCATATTCTACATTGTAGGATATGCACGATAGCCTTTAAGCGATTTATTTATTTGAGTTTTGTTGCAAAAATTTCAAATGACGTGCATTTCCGAGTGTGCTTCATTTGAAGCACACTTTTATTTTTTAAAAAAACCGCTTTAAAAAAGCGGTAAACATTATTTATTATGACTTAAAATTGTTTTTATAATATTTATAACATTTTCTTTTTCTTCAACTTCGAGCCTGTTCCATAATTCAAGCATACGCTGTTTTTGGCTGTCCGCCTCTTTATTTTCAGATACCAGCTCTTCAATAGACATACCGAATACTTTTGCTATTTGTTTAAGCGAACTGTAACTCGGCTTGGTTGGTATATCTTTAAACCAACCGCTAATAGCTGTTTTACTTATTTTAGAGCGTTTGGATAATTGATAAATACTCCAACCGCGACTATCCATTTCATTCTTAATTTTATCATTAATACTCATATTGTTCCCTTATGGGAATATTTTATTACATATTTTGGTACAAATTTATACCTAAATAGTAATTAATTATTGACTAAACAAAATTATTTAAAAGGAGAAAACAATGAAAAAACGTAATTTCAGAACAGGAAAAAAACTGAACGG
>CAJTXM010000030.1 GCA_910583545.1 uncultured Christensenella sp.
TTACGCTGTTCCCAAGCATCGGTGTAGCCCTTGAAACGAATTCGGGGTTTCATACTATTTTCCGCCATTTTACTCCCCCTTGAGCAATTTTTGCAGCTCTTTTAACCCTTTCATATCAAATTCGTCGCCTTCCAAATCGTCTATCATGGCTGCGACCGCCTTCTCGGATTGAGCAATTTCGTCTTCGACTTCAAGCATCGTTACGCTGTACTTCTTTGTAAGTGCATTTATCTTACTTTCTAATGCACTTACGATGGAATCGGGTATAACGGTTAGCGCATCGCAAAGAGGCTTAATCCATTTGTGATTAAGCATAAGTTTCGCCTGCTCGTCGGTCAAATTTTCTATTGTCTGCTTTGTCAAAGCAAGTAATTTTTCAGTCTTAACTTTAATATTGCGTTTGAGTTCTTTTTCCTCGTCCAGCATCGCTGAAATTTTTATTATCCGAGCCTCGATGCTTTCCTCGTCATAATGTTCCCTGGTCTTTTGATATTGCTTTGCTTTCTTGGCTATTCCAGCAAATACCAGTGCGTCGCCTTCTTCGCTCAATATTTCGGGGTTCTCCGATTTTTCCTCCTCAGTAAGAGATTCAAAAAACTCGTCGTACGCTGAGACTATTTCCGTCAGACGATTTTCCATCTGCGACAGTTCGTCCTTTTTGTCAGCCAACATTTCCCGCTGTACTAATTCAAACGGAATTACATGCCCCACATGACCGTCCTGAACTTCGATATCTTTTCCGTCTTTCTTTTTTAACACCATTTTAGCATCGGTTTTCTTTACGGCATTGAAACCCTCGGTTTGGATAATTTCCAAATCGGTTGCAATTTTTGACCACTCGTCATCGAGCAGTTGATATGCGTGGTATTTGTCAACGAGAGGAATGCCAGACAACCGGGCGAATATTTCACTTGAAATGCTCGACTCCTCATTCGGTATCACTATCTCTATAGTTTGCTCAATAAGCCTGCAATTAAGCTGTTCATCAAAACCATCGAAAGCCGCTTTATATTTTGTAACAAAGGCTTGCACATCAGCATTCTCTTTTATAGTTTTTATAACGTCACCCGTCGCCACGGTAGCATATGAGCCATTCACATCGGAGAAGAGTTGCTTTTTAAGAGACGGAAAAGCTGTCCAATATTCTGCGAGTTCTTCAATCTCCGAATGAGGGATACCGCCGAATATGGTGGCATATATATCCCAGGATTCACCCTTATCCGACGAATCGACATATCTGGGAATGTTCAAGTTATATTCGTTGGCTCGGATAGTGTCCCTCGATACCTTCTTACAGAATTTAGGTATATCTTCACGCGCAACGACCGCATCCACAATTCTTTTTATATCGGACGCTCTGAGTTTATTGTTCTTTCCTTCTTTCGTATATCCTTTCGATGCGTCAATAATAAGCACGTCGGTATTCGTGCGTTTTTGCTTTAACACCATAATAATAGTGGGGATACCCGTGCCGAAGAATATGTTGGCGGGCAACCCGATGATTGCATCGATATTGTTATTTTCAATAAGGTTGGTGCGGATTTTTTCCTCTTCACCACCACGGAACAATACACCGTGCGGCAATACTATGGTCATAATTCCGTCTGGTTTAATGTGATATAAATCGTGCAACAAAAAGGCGTAGTCCGCTTTCGTCTTCGGGGCTAAGCCGTACCGCTTATATCTCGGGTCTGAATCTTTATCCGACGGGTCCCAAGCCTGCGAATACGGAGGATTTGACACGACAGCATCAACATATAACGGTTCGTAGGTTTTATTCGGATCGGATTCATCGAAATAGGGCCAGTCTTCTTCGAGAGTATCACCGTTTCGGGTGCAAATATTATCGGGGAGAATGCCCCTCATTACTAGGTTCATTCTCGTCAAATTATATGTATTCTCTTTCAGTTCCTGGGCGAAGTATTTTATGTTGTTTTTATTCCTCATTCGCTTTGCTACCGAATGACCGATATTTATAAGCAACGAACCCGAACCGCTGGTGGGGTCGTAAATTTGTATGCTCTCTCTGTCTTTCAAATGGTCGGCAACGATTTCGGACATAAGCAAAGACACTTCGTGCGGCGTATAGAATTCGCCTGCTTTCTTGCCAGCGTTGGCAGCAAACATGCTTATAAGATATTCATAAATGAACCCAAGCACATCGTAGTCCTGCTTGCCGTCCATAGGAATTACTTTGATTAATTGTATGAGTTCGCTGATAGCCTTTGTCTGCGTACCAGAGCTGTCGCCGAGCTTGCTTAGTCCTGTTTCCAGCGTCTTGAATATGTTTTCAAACAGTTTTTTGCACTTATCGCTTATCAGTCTGCTAAATGCCGACAATGCATCCCTGACGTTGGAAACGTCAAAATCCTTTCCCTTGTTCAGCCAAGTAGAGAATAAATTGTCGTATGCGATAAAATAACCGAGATTAGCCTGGCAATGAGAAACCGCATCTGCATGTTCTTCGGAAAGGTACGGGAGGTCTTCAACTGCCCAGCCGTCCACCTTAGTTAGCCTTTCTACTTCCTTATCTGAAAGGAATTTATAAAACATAAAACCGAGGATATAATCCTTATATTCGTTAGCCTCGATTTTGGAACGCATTTTGTTTGCTGATTCCCAGATTTTAGATGCAAGCTGCTGTTTATTCATTGCTTATCTCCTGTTTCAACCACGGCCACCTCGCCGACAGACAATATTATATAAAATTTTTACACAAAAGTCAAAGGAAGCAAAGTTCTGCCCAGCACATTTATCTGCTGCGCAAAAACTTTTTGATAAGTTTGTAAGCTACGCTTACAACAAACGTCGGCACACCGATATAGAGTGCTATCATTCCCAACGGAGTAAAGTAGCCCATGATTTTTTTCAGCTCTATTAAAGCGGACAAATTATCAAACACCGCTTTACCAATTCCCGACAGCAAGCCCCATATAATTTGCCACATCGTTGATATTACTTCAATAAAAATTGTCATTTATTCTTTCTCTCGTATAAATTCTGCCACATCATCCACTTGTATGGTTTCCGTTTCACCATACCATAAATCATGCAAATAGAATTCGCCAATAAATGTGCCACAATGAGGGCAAACATTTACCAAGTGTGTTTCGCCCGTTACCCCGCTTACACGGTCTTCGAGTACCACGCCTTTTTCCCTGGATATTTTTAGCATGCTTTCGTTAAAAAAATCGGGCGACATTGGACTTCCGTCTATTAACCCATAAACGGAACACATCTTCTGACCGCATTTCCAGCATGTGGTATTATCGGCAAAACAGATTTTTACATCGGGATGCGTTCTTTTATACTCTATTTCGCGCTCACCTATTTCCTTGAGCTGCGGACTCCCCAATGCTTCACAAATAAGAGCAAGCTCTTTTAATGTAGGCAAACTCTCGCCTTTTTCAAACGCTGCGATTTGCCAGGATGATATTCTTGTTCTTACTGCAAGTATCGACCGTGAGCTACAGCCTTTACACTTTTTACGAACATACATCATCGCATCACTAAATTTCATTTCTGATAAATTCTTCATAATAACCTTTTCAATACTGTCCCAGCGTTTCTGTCAAGTATTCTTTAACTGTCGCCACAACAGTTTGAGGGGCGGTTACTTTCATCCCTGTTCCAAAGGAACAGCACCACGCAATAAATGGCTTACTGACTTGCACGTCAGCGGTAAATACGATTTTATTCTCCGCCGTTTCGCTGACACATAAATTCGATTTAAAAAAGTCAAACACGACATCTAAAAGCCCCTTATCGGCTTCAAACGAAACTTTCTCGGTTTCCCCGCCAAACATGCCGAACAGTTGCTGTTTGTGCTTTACAATATCGGCTTTCTTAAATTGCGCCGCTTCCGAGAGAGGCATATCGCGCATCGTTACCTCGTCCATACGGTCAATGCGGTAATGCGAGAGTTTACCAACCCAATCGTCATAACAAATCAAATAGTAATTGTCGTTTGAGAAGACCGTTGCAAGCGGATTCACGGTGTATTTCCTGTTTTGACTCGGGTCGCTCTTTTTTTTACGATAAACCTTCCGTCGTTTCGTATCATAGTCGAAATAGGTGAAGATTATTTTTTTCTCTTCCTCAATCGCCGACGCTATTTCATATACCGAATAATAAATATTTTCGTTGACACTTTTCGTTGTATTAAATTCCACGACGTTCCGCGTCAGCACCTCAGCACGTTGGCTACCTGCAAGCTGGGCAATTTTATTTACCAGCTCATCGGTTTTCTTTTCCGTAATAAAACCAGCGGCCTTGACCGCATCCATCAAGATATGTATCTCGGGTATGTCAAATTTACGGTCAGCCACATAGTATTCGTTACTGGAAGAACGGTGGCACATAACTTCGTAACCAAAATCATTCAGCAGTTTTATATCGCTGTATAAAATCTTGCGGTCTACTTCAATTCCGTACTCCGCAAGTTTTTGTATCAGCACGGGCGTGGACATAGGGTGCGACTCGTCGGTATGCTGCGTAAGTATATCCCATATTTTTAAGAGCTTTATTTTTCTTGAATTCGACCCGTTCATTTCTTTACCTATTATATATTTTTAGGGTGGTGGACTCGCCAATGCTGTTTGCGCGTCATTACTTGTAAGTTGCTCGGACGATTGTTGAGCTTATTTCCGTCACGGTGATGTACTACTTCATTGGCGCGCAAAGGTCTGCCAATTTTTCTGCTTGCAACATCACGATGAACAGCCACATAACCGTCTTCACGGGCCTCTGGACTTCTGGGCTTGTACTTTTGGACATAGCCTTCTTTTGTAATGTACGACTTATGCCGTCTTAATCCAAACATATAGACACCTCCTTTTTAGAATTTTGCCATTTTATTATACCAAAAAATGGTAGGCTTGTAAATAGTATAATGTACTGATTTTAGGACATTTTTAACATTTCAACACATTCAAGTCTGACAACAAGGGGGATATAGGTCAGCTTTGCAGAGATGTG
>CAJTXM010000031.1 GCA_910583545.1 uncultured Christensenella sp.
TGTGTAGCTGATCCGCCTTACGGCATAAGAGCGGATAAGCAAATGTGCAAACGAATGGGTGCAGCTATTAAATTATTATACAAAGGAAGGCGATTTGATTTTGGACCCGTTTGCCGGCAGTCAGTCGCTCAGAGTGGCCTGTCACAAACTGCAACGTCATTATATAGGCTTTGAACTTGAAACCGATTATTACAATAAAGGCGTGGAGTGGTTCAATTCCGAAGCGGCGCAGATTAGTATTTTCGATATGTAATTTTGTGCAGTTGACTGCACAAAATAAAGCCCTTTTCATTGCGAAAGGGGCTTTATATAAAACGTCGTTGACCACCTATATAAACTGTATTTACGGGGTGTGAAATGGGGTGTAAAATCAAGCGTGCATAAATCTTGATTTTTATGTATATTTTGATTGTTATTTTATAAATATCAATTAAAATTTTGAATAAATATTAATTTTTTATAAATCAAAATATTGTTTTTTTAGGTTCAAATCCAGCTACCCCAGCCAAAAACGCGGTTTTTCGTTCATTTTTAGCGAAATGTAAACGATTTATCGCGCTTTTTTTATGCCGAAAACGGCGAAATTTGCGTGTAACTTGCGTGTAGGCGGCGGCAATTATATAATATAGTCAACCTTTTCGCCCTCGCGTTTTAAAAAATCTTTCGAAAAGTGCGTATATACGTTGCTCGTCTGCGTGTTGTCCGCGGCGTGCCCCGCCCATACGGAAACTGTATCGTGGAATATGCGCCCGAAGAATACACAAGGCATTATATCGTTCAAGCTCTTTTCAAGTTGATGAACTCTTACGAATACGAAAAAATAAGCGTAACGGACATTGCGGAAAAAGCGGGAGTAGGAAGAGCGACTTTTTACCGTTACTTAAAGCGTAAGGAAGATATAATTCATTATTATTTCGAGCATAACAAGCGTGCGTTTATTTTTGAGCAACATATTTATCCGCGCTGTAAAGAAGATTGTATTAAAAAGGTAACCCAAGTTTTTACGCTTTTGTTTCTATCCTTGCCCTGCAAACGGCTATGTTCCGTGAATTTGCGGTAGAAACGCAAGGCTTCGACGTAGTGGTTATGAACGCTATAATGGGCTTACGGTGTATTTATATTAAACTTAATGTTTCTGAAAATTCTCTGCGAAATACACTGAAAGGGGTCTTTTTTTATGCCGAAAACGGCTGAAAATTTTTACGAACCCGACTAAAAACTATTGTGAAAGAAAGGGAAGATATATTATAATGGAGAGGCAGAACGTAAGAAAAAAAAGAAGCGAGGAAAAAAGCGAATGAGAAATAAACTGAACGTAATGATAGTCGAGGACGAAGCCGGCGACGTAACGGAGCTTACGGCGTCGATAAAAGAGCATCCGGACGAACTGAACATAGTGGGCGTGTCAAAAAATTCGGACGACGCGTTCGCGTTTATCTGTAACCATAACCCTCACGCAGTGATACTTGATTTGGAATTACAGACGGGCAGGGGCGACGGACTTGAGCTCTTGAAAAGGATCCGCTCAACGGTACTGAAGCAGAGACCGTACGTTGTAGTCAATACGAACAACCCGAGCAAAACGACGTTAGATTTGGCGAAGCGGCTGGGCGCGGATTACACGTTTGTGAAATGGCAAATAGGATATAAAACGGAACTTGTAGTCAATCAGCTTCTTAACGTAATGCCGATAATTCTGGGAACGGAAGCCGAGCCTGCCGTACAGCAGACGGAAGCCCAGATAGAAAACAAACTGCGCCGTTTAGCGCAGGACGAATTCAATAAGATAGGAGTAAGCGTAAAGAACGCAGGCTACGGGTATTTAGTAGACGCGGTAATACTTGCAATCAAGGGCGATACCCATCAGTGGGGCAAAACTATCGGCAATAAAATCGGTAAAAAAGAAGACAGCGTAACGCACGCAATGCAGTACGCAATAAACCGCACCTGGGCGAAAGCGGATATAACCGAATTGCAAAAACATTATACCGCAACGCCTGCAAACGGCATATCGCCGACGACTTGCGAGTTCGTGTTCTATTACAGAAATAAAATTCTGAATCTTATGAACGGATAAAATAAAAGAGGATTGCTTTGGTAGCAATCCTCTTTTATTTTAATTAGATACCTAAAAATTTTCTATACCAGCTCCAAACACTTTTAAAGAAATTCCACATATATGTATGCCCTCCTTTTTTTCTTTGATTATAAAAAGGAAAAGCCTGTAAAATTTTAGGAGAAATAATCGAAATTTTACTTAATTTGTTATATAATACGTTTATGAACGAATTTATACTATCATTATTTAAGTACACCTCTATCCTGATATGTGTTTTATACACATACACCAAGCTGTCGCATTTAAAGCTGAAAGTATCAGACTTAGCCGCAATTCCGCTGTTTATTGCTTTATCCGCAGTTTTACATTTTACAACCGTGCATATAAAAATATTCGTGCCGACAGGTATGCTGATATTATCTTCAGCCTTTCTGTATATGCGTTTCAAAAGACCGATTCAGGAAACGGTTATGGTAAACATTATTGCATTTGCAATATCAATAGCTTTTTTTATTTTTTCTATCGGTGTATGTTACTTTGTCGCAAGTACTCTGTATCACATTAAAAATGAAATTGTTAAAGATATCCTCACACAACTTGCAATTAGCATATTGCAGATTTTAGCTCCGTTTCTTCTGTTTAAGATCAGGCGGTTCCGGAGCGG
>CAJTXM010000032.1 GCA_910583545.1 uncultured Christensenella sp.
AAACATATAGTCCTTTGTCTGGTCGTAAAAGGAATCGATATAACGCCATAGCTTAATAAGCTTTATAACTCCCCATATCGGCAGGAATATTGTCGGCAAGCCGACGGTGAGCATCAGCAGAGCTTTTCTGCCGTGATATAGCTTTGTATTCCTGAACGGCTCTTCAAGCCGCGCTTCCTGCTTTTTGAACCACTTGTCGTTATGTACCTTCTGCATATTAAATCACCTGAAATTTTGCTTGACTTCGATTTAAAATATGTGTATAATCTTTTATAGAAGTGGACCTGTGGTAGCTAATGACTACCGCCAATAGGCTACTTCTTTTTTTTACGCCTTTTTAAGTATTGAAGTACTGCTTTTTTATCTTCGTTGGATAAATTATAATCTTCGAGGATTTTGCCGAAATTTTGTTTATTGTCGTATCTAACTTCGTCGCGTAGATAAGCAGTTTTCGTCTTGCCTTTTTGCGGATTTTTTTTCAATTCGAGATTTCTGTGATGTCCGCGTTTTTGCGATTCAGTTAAACCCATAAATCCATAATTATCTTTCTTTTCGTCGACTATAAGCTTAGGATGCTTTGCTCTTTTAACTTTGCCACCCTCTTCTTTTTTATAGCGTCTGAATTTGAATAATGAAGTTTTGGCTTTAACCTTTTTGCGCTTTGTCTGTCTTTTTGGAGCCGCCTTGACGGGCGGTTTTTTTACCGCCCGTTTTTTCGGCTGACCTGTCGTCTTTTTTGGCTTTCCGCTGTTTTTTCTCTGCATTGATTTTTTTATCCTTTATATTATTGTTTTTCTGTTCCGTTAATTCCGACGTATTTTCCTTTAATTTCGCCCGTGCTCGAAGCAGTATCGAACGTGTGCCGATTACTATCGGAACCACCAACCGCCACGGCAGCGGCATTACGCAGCACAATACTCCAAGCGACATTATGATTATTTCGGTTGCTATCATTCGGAATATCCTTAATTTCCTGCGCATAACAGCACCGCCTTATCAGAAGATTATTCCGCCGCTTGTATCAGGATCAAATGACGGGTTCTGCGCCGGCACATACAGACCTGCAGGGTTTACAATAACGTTCGACCAGAACGTGTAAGTTATGTTGGTTATTTTACCGGTAAACTGCACTGCGATAATCAAAGACGCCTCTTGCCTGTTATACTTATTTAATGCCTCTGTATAATTACCTGCTTCACGTTTAGCAAAGTCAACAATAGTGCCTAAACTTGCCATATAGTCATTATCTTCGTCGTAATAATAAAAGAGGTCCGAAGAATTGGCTGAGGGGTCATTGTCTAAAAAGTTTGTTTCGGTATGCGTGCTTCCCCATTGAATACTTCCCGCATCTTGACTTGTAATAGTACAGGATATTTTTACGTCCTTTATGCCCTCTGTTATAGTGCCGACTGACATATCGGTTGTTGAGCTCAAATCAGTTTTAATATAAATTGAAGCAGGTGTATCTTGACCAACAACAATCATTTCACCCTTTCCGTCGTCTGTGCTAAGACGTAAATCTTTAAAATAAGGACGGCTATTTTCATTTCCAAAATTATCACCTTCACGATAAATTTCGCCGCCGGTCATATAAACCGCTTTAAACCTACGAACGTAATCTGCCTTGATTGAGCAAGAAGGCTTTACACCTTCCTGTACACCATTCGCCGTTGCCTTTATAGTGATAGGCTGTCCAAACGCTTTAAGACAGGAAATTGTAAACTGTTCGCCCGACTGAACCGTATTTGACGAAAAACTTATGTATTCCGCCGCGCTCTTTCCGTCCGCAAATTCTGCCGTGAGCGTAATTGATTTGTCCATAGCTTCGCTATGGTTCGCAAGCGTTACGGTTGCCGTATATGCGCTTTCTACTCTTTGCGCGTCGATTTCATAGTCCTGATATTCGTCTGCGTTAATCGAACGGACTTTGAACTTGGCGCCGTTGTTTTCGCCATTAGTAAGCTGCATCGGGTTCTGCGAGTTGCTTATTTCGGAATCGCCGTCAGGCGTCGTTGTTTGCACTGCACCCCTCTTATACGTCCAGTGCGTGCCTGCACCGTAGCCGACAACGCAGCCCCCGATAAGCATTATTGCACTAAGCGCAATTACTGCAATTCCCTTAAACTTATTTGTCTTTTTTGTCTTGGTTTGTGTCTTTTTCATTTTTTCACCTCTGAAATTTATTTTTATTTTTTTGCCCTTTCGGGACTTTTACTTTTTTATCGTTTTAATAAGTACTACTATTACGAAAATTACGAATATAACCGCAAAGCCGATTATCGCGTAATTGAACCAACGAAGCCAGCTTTCAAGAAACTCAAACTTGTCCGTTAGGCTTCCGAGCGTTATCCTAAGAATTATTGAAATCAAAAACAATACGCCACTGCCTATTATTCCAAACATTTA
>CAJTXM010000033.1 GCA_910583545.1 uncultured Christensenella sp.
TTCGTTTGCACATTTGCTTATCCGCTCTTATGCCGTAAGGCGGATCAGCTACACACCAGTCGGCTTTGAGCCCTTGCGCCTGCATCTGCATCATTCCCTGACGGCAGTCCATATTATAACAGTTATCAATTTCAATTCTCATTTCATTCTCCCTATAAGTAAATTCAAGCTGAAAAAGTCGGGACTATACAATCCCATTTTATCAGCTTATTTCAATAATTTTTGTGCAGTCAACTGCACAAAATACCGAATAAATAAGCCCGACGCCGGGCATTTAAATTGCACGGGCGCACCTTGCCTTAAACTTGGCAAAGTGTTTCCGAAAGCACCCTTACGGGGGACTTTACAAGGAACCTTACGGGGACTTTGCAGGTAACCCGAAGGGGCTTTCATTTTATGCTCCTTATCGCGCCCTTAAAAGGGCGCAGTTACCCTCCTGCTATGCAGAAGGCAACTTTTGTTACCCTCGTTCAATGGTTACTTCGGTCTGATAAACTCAAACCGCCGTACTATGCGCCCACCGGAACCATTAAACCGCACCTGTCCTCCGCACCGTATTAACCGCATCGTGCCCTGCGTCCTGCCTTTGCTTACCTGCTTAGGCTTAGGGGCGTCCCTTTGACTTGACTCGCAACGGCGGACTGCCTGCACCCGACAGTTTTTATCGACTTGTCGCTCGGTCGCTTATTATGTAGTTTATAATGCTGGAACAGGTTCACACCGCCGTCGCGGTGCTATTGTGTCGAATAAAAAATTAATTCCACCCTTCAACCCCGTCGGAGCGAACCCCGACAGAGTTTTAAAGGAGGAAACTATGACCTGACTTGCGGACGTTTACCCGTTTGTCAGGGTATCGATGCTTTGCTGAACCCCGTTGCGTTTACTGCCGTAACAACCAACGTTACGGCGAAGCGGCGCACAGTTCGGGCAATAGCATTTTTTTCTATCACGGGCAACAGCCCATTTTTTAGCCCTTGCAATATCGATTGCGCTCTGCTTTGTCGGCGCGTCGACCTCTATACTTGCCTTACAATCTAAACAAATGAATTTCATAATATTTTACCTAATGGTAGCGTCACGGAAATATGCGGCAGGGCTACGCCCTGACCCCATATTATCTGAAACACCCTACGGGGCTATATTCTGACCCCGTGTGTATCCGTTTATTTGCTTTATTTCCCTACGGTGCAGACAGTTCCGACTGTAACCGAAAGGCGCGCCATAGGCGCACATTTCGGTTACACCGTTTCACGGCTACGGTCGGAACTGACTACTCTTTTCCGCTTTGTCGGGCTTTTTTAAGCAAATAAACGGATTATCGCCGCCGCTTGTCACGGCTTGTCCGTCGCCGAGCCGTTGCCCTCGTCCTTGCCTTTTTCTTTCGGTTGCTTTTTTGTCAGTTTGTCGAACTCGTGCAGGTCGCAATCTTCTATCAGAAGCCCCGTCCAGCCGTCAAGCTCTATCGTTTGGTCTTTGCATTTATATGCGCTTCTGAACGCCCTGTCGCTGTACTGAACGCAACCTATGGCAGGAAATATATAATCTTCCTTGATGTTACCGTACAGCCCTGCACCTGCGCTTTTTAACTCGTGCGGTATTCTTCGGAAGCCTATCGTCTTTATATATTCCTTAATATAATAAAGCTCCTGCCCCTTATACACCGCCTGCTCGTCGGTAAGCTTGCCGTTTTCAAGCTTCTTCAAATACTTGTCCTTTCTGCGCTGAAACTTAGCTATAAGCGCGTTTGGCTTCATTAGCCATTCCTGACCGCCTAAATAATTGTTATAGTCCGTTGACTTCCTGAACGCCTTTGCGTCGCCGTCGTCGCCCTGTTCGGTATTTATGCCGACTGCATCGAGCATCTGACGGATAAACCGCATAAAATCCTGCACGTCGTCCGCTATACTCATTGAGTCGTGACAGTTAAAGCTTGCGCCCGTTTCGTCGTTGAACATTACCGTATATTCAGGTATGCGCTTAACCATTGCATAGACGTCGGGCGTGAGCTGATACGACATTCTGCCCGTCTTATACTCTCTTAGCGGTATGGTCGTCAACAGGCACGGAACGTATTTGTCCTCTCTTTCTTTGAAGAATAAGTACGAGTCCCTCAACGCGTCGTAAGCTATAAGCTTTTCGTCATCTGCGTTTTTCACCCATTCTTTGACCATTGACCGAGCCGTAAAGTAATCCGTCTTTAAATCTTCCCAGCGTTTCAGGGCTAAACTGTAAGCGATATTTGAACCCGTGAAAGTCTTGCCGCAGCCGGGCGGTCCGACGTTCTTTATCATACGACCCTTAAACATATAGTCCTTTGTCTGGTCGTAAAAGGAATCGATATAACGCCATAGCTTA
>CAJTXM010000034.1 GCA_910583545.1 uncultured Christensenella sp.
GAGCTTATAGCAAAGAAACTCGGCGTTGAGTACGTAAGACCGATAGACAGACTCAAAGCAACGTTCTGCGGAACTTCTGAACCGCAGAAACTCAACCTCGAAGATTTCCTTTAATGGGGGGCTGATTATGAAAGAAATAAATTTCGATGCGGCGGACAGCGACGCATTCGTTGAAGCCGAACGTATAGCCTATGACGAATTTTGGAACCTCGTTGAACTGGATAACCCGATATTCTTCTACGGCAAAGTCATAAACGACGACCCTTTTAACGAAAGCGACATAGACGAAGAAAAGACGTACTGTCTGTGTCCTCACTGCGACAACCTATTCAAGCTAAAACAAAAGCCCGAAAACGGCAAGAGAATGAAATGCCCGAAATGCGAAGGGGACGGAACTCTTGCAGATTTCAGGGACAGAAGCTTACCGCTAAGAGAAATGAACGAGCAGGATATAGCCTATATGGAAGCTTATGAGGACGGATTCGTATTACGGCTGTTCAAGGCTTATGCGGATTACAGTTACAGGGATTACGACGATTATACAAGGCTCGGTTGGTGTCCCGAAATGCGGTTCTTTGAATACGGCAGGGAATACTACCACGACGGCGAATTAAAGTATTTCCTTAACCCTACGGAAGACTATGACGAAACGGAGTTCGTTGAAACGTCATACCTTGACGACGACAGCTTTTGGCTGTTTAACTACGACGACGCTGTAAGCGACAGTCCGTATCTCGGTGATTTAAAAGATAATCCGGGCGATGAGCCTCTTATGTACTACCTTACCAAATCGTTTAAAGTAAAAGCCTTCCGCACGCTAATGAAATACGGCTTTAAGCGTTTAGCGGAAAGTATGATTTTTAAGGCGGACGTATTCCCGGACAGTACGAAGATATCGGAGGTGTTGGGCGTCGATTATAATCAGCTACTTGCCGCAGTCGGCGAGGATATAAGTATAACCGAACTGCTCGCGGCAAGACAGCTTTACGCGCTGAACCTCCGTCCGACGCTGCAGAATATAAATCTGTTGCTCGATATGAAAAGGCTGGAGTTCCTTAAAATATTTAAGCTTACAAAAGAAAACGCAAGAAAGGTATTCAAGTATTTACGCAACCAGCAGAACAGGAAGGGAAGCGAGAATATCGGCAAGGACTACGTTGATTATTTAAGCGAATGCGAGGAGCTTGACTTCAATATGACGGACGGACGCATTTTATATCCTACGGATCTATTGAAAGCTCACGTACATACCGCGTCGCTTATAAAGATAAAGACGGACGCAAAGACCGAGCTCGGCGTTAAAAAGGCTTATGCGAATTACAATAAGCTTTGCGAATATGACAACGGCAAGCTCTGCGTGGTAATGCCGACCTGCTCGGAGGATATCATTTACGAGGGCAAGGTACAGAGCCACTGCGTAGGAAACTACGTTAAAAGAGTTGCGCAGGGCGAAGATATCATTCTGTTCGTAAGACGGAGCAATGAAAAGGACAAGCCGTTTTATACAATGGAAATCCGACCGACAATGAAAAGGCTCGATATAGTGCAGTGCAGAGGTTTTGAGAACGAGGACGCTTCGCCTGAGATAAGGGCGGAAGTAGATGCTTTTCTTGCAGAGTATGCAAGCTGGTTCAACAGCCGTAAGAGCAATATAGAAGCGGAGAAAACGAAGCTTATATATTACAAGGCGGTAAAGAAAATAAACGGTAAATACATAAGTGCGTGGGATAACAAGACGGAGTACGTTATAGGTCAAACGCTTGAAACGGAAACGGACAGAAATCCCGACAGGGTGGCGGTCAAGGGCATACACGTAGCGTCGCTTGAATTTGCGCAGAAGTACGGCGATGCTTGGAACGACGTTGCAATTCTCGAACTCGAAGTCGATATACGGGATATGGTAGTTCCCGACGCCAAGGACCAGTTAAGAGCATCGAAGGTAAAAGT
>CAJTXM010000035.1 GCA_910583545.1 uncultured Christensenella sp.
GCTAAAATTACAATTAAAATTGTCTTTAATCTTTCCATTTGCCACCTCTATGAAAAAAAACTATATAATGCCAACCCGACTAAAACGCCTATAATAAAGCCTATACCGAGCCAAATCAGCCGTTTAAATAATGCTCTTATTATAAAGAAAATCATTGCACCGCCCTCTGTTCGCCGCTTTTAAGCTCTCTGTCGTTTGACGGAATACTGAACGTATAAAACCTTATGCACCAACATTCAAGCGGTCGCTTGCCACCGTGTATAAGCCCGAACAAACCCGTTAAAACGTCCAATCTGAGAACCTGACAGCTTTCTGGAAGTCTTTCGATTTCTTCGGGCGTTACTTCGTATAAAAGTACTTCTTTCTTTTTCATTCTTACACCTATATAAATTTTTTTATATCGACGTCGGCTTGTCCCGACTGATATTCAACCCTTGCCGACTTAACGCCGACCTTTCGCCTCTTTGCTCTTGCGCACGCTTCCGCCGCCTGCTCGGTTGTAAAGCGCGTCTCGGAGTATCCGAACCGTCCGCTTATAAATTCGGTTAGCACGAAATAATATCCGTTCATTTCTTCGCCTCCGCCTTTCGGCGCAATATTGCGTTATACTCTTTGATTTCTTTTTTCAACTTGATTGCGCAGGCGCAGACTTTGTTATTTTTTACACCTGTTTCACCGCATTCGGAACAAAATTCTAATTCTTTCAAAACTTCGGGATCTATTTTCTTGCTCCGTAAAATCTGCGCCTGCTTCGCCCGAAGTTTACTTTCACGTTCAATTAATTCGTGAAGCTTCTCCGTTTGCCCTTTTACCTCTGCAAAAGTCTTATCGATAACGATGCTTCTCAGCTCTTTGTCCTTTGCAAAATAGTCCGTGCTTTTCAGTTTCTGAACTGCCGCAGCTCTCGCTGTTGATTTTGCATAAGAATAGGTTTGCACCTCTTCGACTAATAACGGCAATTCGCGCCGCTTGCCCTCAGATACGGTTTTATGCAACCCATAGTTTAAAATGTGGTGCAGACGATTAGCTGAAAACTCATTCCAAAACGGCTCGCCGTTGTGAGTGCATTTGTAATATTCGACTTTGGTTTCGGAATACCGGCAGTCTTTTATTTCAAGCGCGTATTCCTCGCCGTTATCCTCAACGACGTATTTCGCGCCCACGCCGTAATTGTAATAAAGCCGTCCGTCCTCGCCGATTATCGGTTCAAGCCGTTTCCCGTTCTGATTGCTTGCCATTTCCTTTACTCCTAAATTTTTCAAATTTTGTGCAGTCAACTGCACATTTTTACTTACTCAGTCTTGTATAATTTGCAGTGTACAGTGTTTCCATAACGAACCTTTATATAAACATCCGCGCTTCACCGCGTCGTACAAAGTTCTGTAATCATAGCCGTAACATTTCGACGCCGCCATTATCGAGCTGAACACTTCTTTGACCTTGCCCGTCTTGGGATTTACCCGAATGACGGGCTTTGTCTCTCTGCCTACCGTTTCCAAATACTGCCGGCTGTTTTCCTTGTAAGTTACCCATTCAAGATTTTCTACTCTGTTATCCAGCTTGTTACCGTTCTTATGGTTTACAACGGGTAAGTTATCGGGATTCGGTATAAACGTCTCGGCAACAAGCCGATGCACCGGCTTTGACATTCTTTCACCTTGCACCCAAATATGAACCTTAAAATAGCCTCTGCCGTTCTGATGCTGATTTATCGCCTCGCCGTTCCTGTAAACGTTGCCGTCACTGCTTACTGAATAGCCCTTATATTGACTTAATTCTTTAATCTGCGTTTCCATTATGCCGCCTGTAACTGATTGATATTCTTACTATGCCTTGCGCCCCAGTCGCCCATTTCGTCGAAGGGAACCTCACGAAGGACTTTTACCTTCGATGCTCTTAACTGGTCCTTGGCGTCGGGAACTACCATATCCC